>NZ_CP067101.1:0-636363 GCF_016616425.1 Bradyrhizobium diazoefficiens | reverse complement strand
GACGTCATCCGGAAGGCGTTGGACATCTTTGAGCGAGAGTTGGTGCGGCAATATGGCGCTCAACTCAAAGACAATTCCACCCTGGCATCGACGGACCTAACGTTGGTTGATTACGAGATGCTGTTGCGCGTCGCGCTGCATCTGGCCGACTCGGTGCACGAGAAGTATCGGCTGCAAGCTCGGAGCCAGTCGGGTGCTGCAACTTAACGTCAGGCGGGCGAAGCGTCGAGCTGCCCTGAAGGAGAGCATCCGATTGGGGCCGCTCGCAGCAGCAGCCACTTGCGCTATTCCGGGCTGTGGGCGCCAGAGCATGAAAGCGGCCGGCGAAGGCCTCGCCCCTTTCCACTGTAAGCGCCACGTTGAGCATCGGCAACGACATGGGTCACTATGGCGGACGAGCTTCAAGGCTTCCGAGTTGCGGCCATTCATCACGGCTGCGACCGCATATGTCGGCCTTCGGGCCGCTAACGATAAGTTTATCGCCGCCGCGATTGCGGACATGGAACGGTCCCTACAGGACTCTGGCCCGGTGGAGATTGCGACGCGCCTCAAAGGGATGTCCGCCACGAAGCGAGCCAAGATCGGACTGGCGCGGCTCCGCGTTGAAGGCGTGCCCCCGCAGCGCATCGTCTCGATCGTCCTCGCTGTCTCCGCGCTGATCAAGGCCGACGCCACGGCGCCCCGCGCAAAGGAGTTCCGGACGGTCCAGATTTGCAAGGCGGTTCACCGGCTGGCCTCGGGCACGCATCGAGTGTGGGTCGTGGAGGACCATCTAGGCCGGAAGCGGCGGACCGAAATGCACGCTTTCCCCAAGTCCACCGGGCGGGTTCTACGGGAGATGGGGCGGATGCTGGAGCAACCCTGCGAGTGGGTCATCGAGAAGCATGTCGCCGGCGTCCTGGCCCATCGGCAGCGCTATGGGCGTCCCCGCACGGCGAGCTGACCCATGCTCGGAAGAAATCGCGAGCCGCAGCATTCGCGCGAGCTATCTGGTCAGAGTGAAGCAGTGCGTGCATATCGAAGGTTCGGGGAGGCCATTTTCAACACGCACTCCAAATCCGTATGACGCAATTACCCAGCATAATGTGGTTCGATCCACTGCTCCGGGCCAAGACGACCGAGCTTGTCCATGCGGTCCAATGTTTGCGCGATGCGCTGCTGCTCGATGAGACCAATAGCGGCGCGAGGAAGCGAGCGCGGAAGGAAACGGATAAGGAGAAGTTCGGCCTCGCCGTTGAAGCGCTGGCCTGCAACTTGATCCTGCTCAGCGCAATCGAGTCCAGCCCCAAGCTCGCGGTGCCCCGGTCGCATGGCTTTCTTTGGCGAGGCGATGGCGGCGCCAACCCGGTTTATGGCCAGCACTTCCTATCCGTCATAGACAGGCTTGCATCACTTGGCCTGATCGAAGAGGAGCGAAGGGGATATAGGCTATCAGCTAGAATGCGGGTGCCGTCGCTCATTCGACCAAGCACCGCGCTCGCTCAGCATCTGCCGTTGGCACCACCGGATTGGCGAAGCGTTAAGCAAATCGACGACCGCGCTCTAATCATCTTGAAGGAAGGCAAGGATGATGACGGGCGTGCGGCCACGATTGCCTTCCCGGAGACAGCCAAGACCCGCCAGCTTGCGGCACAGATGCGGCGCATCAATGAGTTTCTACGTAACGCTGATATCGAGGTGAGCGGTCAAGACACCGGCCTCTCGTTAGGGAAGGACGGCCAGGTCATCGCACCCTATCGCCGCTCTCTTCGTCGCATCTTCAACAATGCGAACTGGCAGCACGGAGGCCGCCTCGCTGGCGCCTTCTGGATGGGCATGGAGCGGGCCGAGCGGTTTGAGCGCATCCGGATTGATGGCGAGCGAATTGCTGATGTCGATTACAGGCAGCTCTTCCCGCGCCTCGCATACGTCAGGGCGGGCAAGGCGCAGCCGGAAGATGACATCTATGACGTGGCGGGAGATCGCTCCGGGCGAGATGGCTGGAAGACGCTGATGAACGCGATGTTGTTCTCGGACGGTCCTTTGCGGAATTGGCCGGAGGACACGCTTCAGCACTTCCCCTCGGGCACGAAGCTCCGGGACGCGATCAAGATGCTAGTCGCGCGCCATGCACCCATCGCTGATTTGTTCGGTGCTGGGCTCGGCTTTCAATTGATGCGCATCGAGAGCGACTTGCTGATCGGGATCATCAGGCATCTTGCGAGCATAGGGGTCACTGCCCTGCCGCTCCATGACGCGGTGCTGGTCGCGGAATCGAAGGCGCACGTTGCGGCGGACGCAATGCAGGCTGCTTTCAGCATGGCGACGGGATCTTCCTGCGCGATTGTCTCGATAGAATTTTTCCCACGATAACAGCCGCTTAGATCGGAAATCCGCCTTACGCCTCCGCTAATGGAGGAGGAAGCTAGAGGGGGAGGGGGGTCCGAACTTAGAGGTCTATTCCCATGGAGTCCTCTAAGGGGTGCCTTCAAGTTGGGAGGGTGACACCACCCCTCCTCCATTCTCACTCCTAAGTGCGGCCTCTAGGGCTCACTCTTCACCAACCCCGAAGGGTCACCTCCAAGCTTGGGTGAGTGGCCACCACCCACTGCCCTGAGGTCACAACACTTGGCACCCGTCTTTTGACCTACATCATAAGCCCAATCGCCGCTCCGCCTCTGATGGGCCATGAGCAAGCAGGGTTGGCTTCTGTTAGCGTGGGACCTTTGGGCGCTCCTTGATGTCCTGTTCCTCTATGTTGTGTTCGTTGCATGACGCTCAGTGCGAAGCGGTAAGGCAGCAAGAGGAGCGGTATGCCTTCGCCCGTCGAATGCCTGTTCAAGCGGAGCCGAATTGATCAAGCTCCCGCGCTGCCGCGCGAGAAGGGGTGAGGTGCTGAAAGTGACCACCCACGTTGATACCGGACAGGATAGCGACTAAGGCTGCCCCTTCCGCTGGGGGACAAGCAACCTATCGGGGGTCGTCTTGAGGGCCTTCGCCAAGCGGGCCAGCACGATGATGGTGCAGTTGCGGGTGCCCCTCTCGACTTGGCTGACGTAGGTCCGATCTAGCCCCGCCTCTAATGCCAAATCCTCCTGGGACAGCCCGAGACCCTTGCGGGTCCTCCGCACAGCCGCCGCCAACACGTTAATGATGCCCGTCTC
The DNA here is from genome assembly GCF_016616425.1 of Bradyrhizobium diazoefficiens. Lineage (NCBI taxonomy): Bacteria > Pseudomonadati > Pseudomonadota > Alphaproteobacteria > Hyphomicrobiales > Nitrobacteraceae > Bradyrhizobium > Bradyrhizobium diazoefficiens. The sequence continues at coordinate 633,220 of NZ_CP067101.1, read as the reverse complement.
ATCATCCATCCACGGCAGCAGGCCGTCGTGGTGACTTTCGGTCTACGGACTAGGAGTCCCATTTTTTCGTTGAGCCATGATGACTATCGTCTACATTATGCCGGCCACCAAGTGAGGAACGGACCAATGGCCAGCAGTGAGAGCACCGCCGCGAAGTCGCACGACGACGACCCCATTAAGGTTATTTTCGACTTAGCTAGCTATTGGGCCACTATCTGGGGATTCATCGCGCTTTGCCTCTGGCTCGAAGATCAAGTTCTTAAGTGGCTGGACATCGGGTCGGGCATCCGAGTTGCCATCCTTCTCGTGAGCATACCGGCCATCTTCTTGCTGACGGTCACCCGCATTGAGAAGAACCCGAAGGCGCGGCTGATTTTGGAGCGGGTGCGTTACATCGTGATCTTGGTCGGCGCGGCCCTACTGGGCGCCTATCTTCACGCGAACCACAAAGACGATTCTTACGAGAACGCCCTGCGCGATGGCGCCGTGCTGGCCTGCTCAAAGATGGCGGACTGCAAAGCGGCAGCAACCGAATACGCCAACACGCGCTAGGAGAATCCCAGCTTGCGGGGATATGGACATTCTCTGCCCAATGTGACGAGGCCGCTTGGAACCTCGATGCAGAATGTCTGGCCCCGGGAACCAAATCGGCGAAGCTAAGTTGCCTCCCGGATCGCGCCTCGACAACGCGATGCCGACACAAGGCCTCAGCTCAACGCCAGCCCCGGAGCTGAGGCCTTTGTGTCCCCTCTGTACATTTTTGTACGAACCACCGGAACGCAGTCCGGGTTACCGACTCATCCCACGGGGCCTTCGATGGGATAAAAAGACGTGCCGCGTTACACCTCCTTCGCCCGAGAGGCGGCAGCAACGTTGCTGCGAATGGCAAAAACAACAAAGGACCCGCAGGTCGCGTCGGGATTGATCCAGCGAGCGGCCGACCTGAAGGACCGCACGGGCGAGCTGCCCCCCGTTGATGTTGAGGCAATGGCAGAAGAACCAGGAAAGCCTCTGACAAAGAACTAAGGCCGCCCTGCAGGCGGCCTCACTTTCTATGAAATCCCGGTTCTATGAAATCCCGGCGCCTAGTCGCGGTCGTGATGGTGATGATGCTCGTGGTGTTCGTGACCACGGACGCCTCCACCTCCGGACTGCGCAATAGCGTTTGAGGTGAGGGAGGTGGAAAGCAGCATAGTCATGGCTGGCGGCGTGACGGCCGCGAATTTTCCGCAAGTCTTGAGAAACTCACGCCGGTCTTCTTCTTCCGAGGGCATAGCGTCCATCCCGTCATTGTTGAGGCACCAGATATTAAATCACCACGAATTAAATAAATTAAAAGAAATTTAATAGGTTCAATCACGAGAGATGTCAGAAAGCCCGCCTTCCTTGGCGGCCCCCAGTAGTTCTCGCTTGTGGCCCTGGTTCACTGCGGAAAAGAATTGACTCGACGCCGTCCCACAAAGGGAATTCACTGGTTCCATCATGAAGACAGTCGGTTGCACTCCAACTCCAATATGGGAGGAGCCGTCGCGTGATCGTCAGAGAACCCCATTTCGATATATATTCGATCCCGGCGCGGGTCTGTTTTGCCATCGCTATGGTGGGTGGCGCACTACTGATCGCCGTCGCGGCTACGAGCATCTACTTCATAAGATAACACGCTCGGAACTGTGGTGACGGCGCGTGATGTTGGACACCATGCCTAGAGAGATCGCCATAGCGCTCTGGTCCCTAGCCGCCGCCTGCATAGTGGTTGGCACCTCCTCCTCCACGATCCGCGTCAACTCCTCTGGCCCGTTCGGGCGCAGCGGATGACGCCGGGCTTCTCGCGGCGGCTGCGGTAGCGATTGAACGTGCGGCTATAACTTCTCTCCGCATGAACCACTGACCCAGCAGCGCAATCATGTAGTCGTTGCGGACGGGTTGTGGGATCGTCGGGGTGATCAAGGCATCGATTGCCAAGGCGAAGGCGAGTAGGTTGACTACTCCTCCCCTATCCCGTGTCCGCAATGCCAGCAGAACGTCATAGCGCTGCTGTGGGTATCTCCGGCGCTTCAAAGCCAGCGGGGCAGGCAGCATCGCCAGCGGCCGCGAGAACGTCCTGCCAATCTGCGAGGCCCAATCATCAAAGACGCCACCGGCGATCTTGTCTGCGAAATGATCACTGACCACGGCCTCCGCAGCGGCAAGCTGTTCCTTGCGCGGCTTGCCGAACACAGGCTTCATGTCCTCAAGGAACTGCCGTTCGCATAGGCCGCAAAGGTTCGACCAGCGGGTGGCCTTATGGAAGGATTGCATCAGTGGAAGGGTCGCGGAAACGTAACGATCCTCACCATCGGATGGGGCCACATCGCCCACGCCACTGGCTCAGGATGTCTCGCCGAACCGGGATCACTGTCATCAACAGCAGCCCTGCACTGTTCGATCACAACCGTCTGCAACACAGACTGAACGCGAGAATGCTGCATCCGCGGGCCCACAAAATCTCTACGATTTCTGCACAAGTGTAGGGAACGAACGATCCGGCCCAACCGTTTCCTCCGCTGCACCGCCTCTGTCCGGTATCCGACGTAGGAATCGGGTGTAGCGCACCCACCGAACAGGTGGGTCTCAAAGCGCCAACCAGCATGCACCAGTAAAGGGTCACCCCAATGCAGCCCAAGGCATGCAGCCGACCCGTCGTGCTTGTCGTCGAGGACGAGCCCTTGTTGCGATGGAATGCTGTCGCGGCGATCGAGGAGGCCGGGTTCGATGTCGTCGAAGCGGCCGATGCGAACGAAGCGATTGCGATCCTCGAACGGCGTTTCGACGTACAGGTCGTTTTCACCGACGTTCAAATGCCGGGTTCAATGGATGGCCTCCGACTTGCCCATCTGATCAGCACCCGCTGGCCGCCCATCAGGATTATCGCGACGTCCGGCAGGTTCAGACTACGGGATGACGACCTTCCAGAGGGTGGGCGGCATTTGTCCAAACCTTATGCGGTGTCAGCGCTCACTGGAATGCTACAAGAACTGATAGGCATTTAGCCTTTGCCCGCCCTCTCGCACTCAATCAGCGTCGACACTTGACCGTGAAGCGGACCCCTGCACCGGTATCAATTACCGACCCTTGCGCTTCATCAGCTTCGGCAATAGTCCTTGAACCGGGTCGGTGATAACTCGGTGTACCTGACCGTATGCTGGATGTTGCGATGTCCGAGATAGGCTTGCAACGTTCACGTATCGTGGCGCTTGCCCATCAACACAAGATCACAGTTGCCAAGTGGCAAACTGTCGCTCAGCCTCAGCCGGGTTCTGCCTGATCCTCGCCACTCTGCAACCCCACAGCATTGGCAATCTGGCTGGTGTTCATCGCTATGGAGGGCGGATCACGGTGCCGGACTTGTTCTTCGTTTGCCGCCTTGATCGCCGCCTCGACCTGACCAGCCAGCGTGCTGTAGTGCTTCGCAAGCCTTGCAAACAGGTCTTGCTTCTCCTTTTCAGTCGCTTGGTTCGCGTGTTCAGCGCATTCCAGGGCAAGGCCCGCGAGCTTGTCCAAGTGAGCTTCCATGTCCTTCATGGATAAAACTTGCGTCCTATTCTTGTCGCTGCGGATCAGGCGACTGAGTTCCGAAATCGTGAGGAACCGCAAGTTCCCGAAAGCATTGGTTTGGTCCATCGGACGTTTTGCTGCCGACTACGTCCGGTGTGGAAATGGCGGCTCCAGCCCACCATCCCCCAAGCTGGAGCCGCTTCGCTTTGCCAAACGCATCGAGCAGCAACGATGGGGCGGGTCTCACCGCAAGCCAATCCGGTGTACTACTGATTTCGCGGATTCTTTCGGATCACCAATGCCGGACAGCTCAATCTCGATGACCTTGCGGGCCACCATCTCGCATAGCGGGTCGTTGCGGTCCGCAACGCCGAGTGAGCGCAAGGTGAAGTCGAACGACCTGTTCAGAAGTTTGATCTTCTCCGCATTTGCAGATTGAAGCAAACGGTCGATTGGCATGGTTTTGCCCCCAGCAAGAGCCAAAGTTCCACATGGTAGCATGGAACGTTGCTGCTGTTGGAGAAGAATCGCTGGGGCGTTGGAAAATCACTCTGCCCGCAATGAAGATCGCGCTGTGCAAGTGCGCTGGTGGGTGCAAAGGTTGTCAGTGGTCGCCCTCGACGGTGAGCGGCGGCTTACCGCAGCACCAGAAGACCGACGCACGTAACGAGTGTCGCCATGCTCAACGTGACGGTCACAAGGGCTTGTTCCATCCTTTTCTCTATGCGGTGATTCTCTGTGTGGCGATCATCCATGTACCGTGAACGTCACCCGCTGCATTTGGTTCATCGGACATCGCTGGCCGGATGGGCCTTTTGCTGTCCCAAAGCGCCTCCTCTGATCACAGTCCCCACACCGCAAGCTTCAGCGTTGGCCGGCTTCTGCCTTAGCCTCTGCCAGCCTCTTGGCTGCCCTCGCTATGCTGGTGCGGCTGCACCCAACCAACTCCATTACTTCACTCCATGTACTTCCCTCCATGAGTGTCCAGCAGCCAGCAGGCGAGCGATACGGGCATTGCGCTCCGTATCCTCCGGTCGTCCCTTATACTTGCCTTCGGCCTTGGCCTTGGCCTTTGCCTGTCCTTGAGCCTGTCGGCGGCGGCGGTCCTCATAGTCCTTGCGAGCAACAGCGGCCAGCATGTCCAGCAGCATGTTGTTGATCGCATCGAATAGTCGCCCGGTGAACTCGTCACCGTTGCCGGTGGTCATCATCCAAGAGGTTGGCAAGTCCAAGTCAACGACCCGCACCTTGCGAGCGGCGAGTTCAGCCTTGAGTTTTTCCCAATCCGTGAGGCGCGACAGCCGGTCCACCTGCTCGACTGGCGTTCAGCGTTGCCGCGCTCGTGTCCTCGCACTAGCAAGTAAAGGCCGTCTCAGTTGGCGGCCTCTTTCATTCACTGATGCAATTCCGCTAATGGCCCCATACCGGATCTTGCAGGCGCTAAGAATCTTGTCGGCCAGCGGAAACTTATGCGACCTCGATAGTCGGAAACAGGGCGATGGCGTTGGCCTTCGCCTTGATTGTCACGTCCCCGTAGCCTTCCGAGACATTGCGCGGTGCATGTCCCTGAATGGCGTCCAGCACGCGCATCTCAACGCCCTGATCAATACCGACAGTCTTGAAGCGATGGCGCCAGCCGTGGCTTGGATCAACGTTCTTATCCTTCACCACGTCGCGCACAAACTCATTGACCTTGTTTCGCGCCGTCTTCACCGCGTTGCGCACCCCTAGCTCGCCGGCCTTCGGCGCTATGAACAGATAGCCGCCCCTCGACTCCTCGAAGAAAGCTAAGAAGCCTTCGTCGATGATCTGCCGATGTAGCACGACATCACGGGCTTCATCCGTCTTCACCGGCCCGGCTTCGGGCGTGACATGCAGCACCCAGAGCTCGCCTTCGCGCCGGAGGTCCTCCTTGCGAATCTGGATCATCTCGCCCACGCGGCCGCCCGTGAAAGCGCACAACCACGGCACCCACCGCTTGGCCGCCGCGAGCTTCGGGGCTTCCCGGCCGGGCATGAACTCGCGGGCGTGCTTCAGGATGGCGATCGCCTCCGAGTCATAGAACCCCTTGGACCGGAGCTTGCGCGACTTGCCGACCTTGATAGTGATCCCTTCGGCCGGATTGCTCGGCAGGCGACGATTGACCACCGCCCAACCGAACACCGTCTTCATTCCCGCGAGATCGCTATCCTTCACGGTCTTCGGGCTTACGCCGCTCTGCACGCGATAGTCCTTGAAGCGAACGATGTCCTCGGGCGTCACCCGGCTCGCGGTGTCATGTTTTAGGAACGTCACGAGGCGGGCCATTGAGTTGCGATAGCTCTCATAGGTGCTCTGCTTGCGACCGGCCCGCTTGGCTTCCTTCCACCAATCCTCAACTAGCCCGGTGAGGGAGTTCTTGGAGGCGGCCCGCTTTGGCGTTGCCTTCTGTGCACCTTCGGGGGCCTGCCACTCCGGGAAGCGATCGGCCCTGGGGTCGGGGGAATAGTCTCCGCCTGCATTGCGGTGGCGGCTTGCGAAGGCGTCCCTCAGCGCCATCCAAAAGGCAGTGAGCAAGAGGGAGCACGATTCGCCGTCCACTCGGTGGATGCCATTGGTCAGCAAGAGGCGGTCCACGATGGGCCCGAGTGTCTTCTCTAATTTCTTAGCCTCACCGTCGCCGCCGACCCTCTCCCACATCTCCGTTACGGCCGCCCAGTGAGCTTCCTGCTCCTCGTGGTTCTCGGAGTCCGGCGCCCAACCGACACCGGGCGTGTGAACCATGGCGACACTCCGGGCGCGGCTCTCGCTGTCCGCCCACACGCGATAGAGTTTGCCCGCCAAAGCTGTCGCCTGCCGGTGGGTCAGGTGCACGGGGACGTCGTTGCGGAGGGCCTGCCAGACACTGGCCAGATGAGCTGCGGCGACTCCGTGGCGCGCCTTTGCTTCGCTGGGCTCTGCGGTACGAAGCGAGAACCGAATGGCCTGAGCGCTCTCGCTTGGCGTCACAAAGACGAAGCCGTCACCGAGCGGAATAGCCAGCTCGATGCCCGCTGCTTTGGCGCGAACGTCCGCTGGGATGCGCTGCACGAATGAAGGAATGCGAGACCCATCACGGCGCATCGGCCGAACCACCCTGAACAGCAATGTTACACCCCATTGTTACACAGTCGGGGCCAGCGCAACACTCTGAAAGGGCTTAACTTCTTGGAATTGCTTCACATCAAGAAGTCGATGGTGCCCAGGAAAGGACTCGAACCTTCACGGCCGTTAAGCCACTGGCACCTGAAGCCAGCGCGTCTACCAATTCCACCACCTGGGCATGCCGTTTGGGGCACGGAGGCGGTTACTACGGTTCGGTGACGCCATTGTCAATTCATGCGTGACCGAGGTTTGGGGATGCCGATTGCGCATCGCAAACCGGCCCGATACAAGCCTGACAAGACGCACTCTTTCCCGCAGGAATGGACCCCAGGAATGGCTCCCACGGCATCGAATCTGGACACGCTCGTCACGGTTTTCGGCGGATCGGGGTTTTTGGGCCGCAGCGTGGTCCGCGCCCTGTGCAAGCGCGATTACCGGATCCGGGTCGCGGTCCGGCGGCCGGAACTGGCCGGATTCCTCCAGCCCTCCGGCAAGGTCGGGCAGGTCCATGCCGTACAGGCGAACCTGCGCTATCCGGCTTCGGTCGAGGCGGCACTGCGCGATTCGCAGGTCGTGATCAACCTGGCCGGCATCCTCGCCGAGAGCGGCGCGCAAACGTTCGATGCGGTCCAGGCCAGGGGCGCCGAAACGCTCGCCAAGGCGGCAGCTGCGGCGGGTGCCGGGATGGTGCATGTCTCGGCGATCGGGGCCGACGCGGAATCGCCCTCGCGCTATGCCAGGGCCAAGGCGGCCGGCGAGGCGGCGGTCTTGGCCGCGGTGCCCTCAGCCACGATCTTCCGCCCCTCCGTGATGTTCGGCCCCGAGGACCAGTTCACCAACCGTTTTGCCGCGCTGGCGCGGATGTCGCCGGTGCTGCCGCTGATCGGCGGCGAGACGAAGATGCAACCGGTCTATGTCGGCGACGTCGCCACCGCGATCGCTGACGCCGTCGACGGCAAGGCCAAAGCGGGCGCAACCTACGAGCTTGGCGGGCCGGAAGTGCTGACCATGCGCGAGATCATCAAGGCCATCCTCGACATCACCGACCGCCAGCGGATGCTGATCCCGCTGCCCTTCGGGCTCGCCCGCTTCAATGCGAATTTCCTGCAATTCGCGCCGGGCGCGTTCAAGCTGACGCCGGACCAGGTCACGCTGCTCGAGCGCGACAATGTGGTGTCGGATGCGGCCAAGACGGCCGGCCTGACGCTGGAAGGGCTCGGCATCACCGCCGATTCGCTGGAGGCGATCGCCCCGCAATATCTCTGGCGTTTCCGCGCCGCCGGGCAGTTCCAGCGCAAGAGCGCGTGAGGATCGTCTTCACCTCTGCCCGCTTGCGGGAGAGGTGAACCAAGCGCTTCGGCCGGCACTGCCCGATCAGAGATGCTTACCGCCCGAGCGCCAGCGCGATCAGGCCGAGCGTGCCGACGATGACCCGCCACCAGGCGAACACCACGAAGCCGTGCCGCGTGACGTATTCCAGGAACGTCTTGACCACGACGATCGCGGTGATGAACGACACCATGAAGCCGATCGCGACGATGCCCATATGGTCCGTCGTCATCTCGGAGCGGTTCTTGTAGAAGTCGTAGGCGAACGCACCGATCATGGTGGGAATGGCGAGGAAGAACGAGAACTCCGCCGCCGCGCGCTTGTCGGCGCCCAAGAACATCGCGGCGACGATGCTGGCGCCGGAACGCGACACGCCCGGGATCATCGCCACGCACTGCGCGATGCCGATATAGAGATACATCAGCAGCGGAAATCGGGTGGCGTCGTGCTCGCGCGGCTTGAGGTCGAGCTTGTCGACCCAGAGCAGGATCGCGCCGCCGACGATCAGCGTGAAGCACACGACCCAGGGATTGAACAGCACGCTCTTGATGTATTTGCCGGCGACGAGGCCGACGACGACGGCCGGCAGGAACGCCACCAGCACGCCGATTACGAAGCGGCGCGAATAGGTGTCGCCGGTGAAGAAGCCGATCACGACGTCCCAGAGCTTCTTGAAGTAAAGCCCGACGATCGCGAGGATCGCACCGAGCTGGATCAGAACCGTGAACGAATCCCAGAAGGCGCCTTCACCGAGATGGAAGAAGCGCTCCGCCAGCAGCAGGTGGCCAGTCGAGGATACGGGAAGGAACTCGGTCACACCCTCGATGATGCCGAGGATTACTGCCCGTATCGTGTCTGACATATTTACGGTCCATTTCGGCTGGAAAAGCGGGGGCTCTTCTCGCCTATTCGTTCTCATGCCGCAATCGTAAAATGCGAAATCACGCCCTTGCTTCGCGGTTTTGAAGGACTAGTGTGGCGCCGCACAAACATTGATGGATTCTTAAGCACCATCAAATAGTCAAAGGCTTCATGTTTACGCTGTTTCATCATCCGTTCTGTCCGCATTCGCGCTTCATCCGCCTGATCGCGGGCGAATACGGGCTCGACCTGAAGCTGGTCGAAGAGCGCAGCTGGGAGCGGCGCGAGGCGTTTCTGTTGCTCAATGCGGCAGGCACGACGCCTGTTGTGGTGGACGACGAGCAGCCACCGATCCCGGGCGCGGCGATCATCGCCGAATATGTCGACGAGACCTATGGCGCCGAGATGGGACCCAAGCGCCTGATGCCGGAGACCATCTCCGCGCGCATCGAGGTACGCCGGCTGATGGCCTGGTTCAACGAAAAGTTCTTCGAGGAAGTCTCCCATCCTCTCGTGACCGAGCGCATCTACAAGCGCTTCATGAGCGAGGAGAACGGCGGCGGGCCGCCTTCGGCCGACGTGATGCGCGCCGCCAAGGCCAATGTGCGCTATCATCTGGCCTATATCGGCTGGCTGGCGCAGACGCGTAACTTCCTCGCCGGCGACCGTCTCACTTACGCGGACCTCGCCGCCGCGGCGCATCTTTCGGCGATCGATTATCTGGGCGACGTGCCATGGAGCGAGGACGACGCAGCAAAGGCGTGGTACGCGCGGGTAAAATCCCGCCCGTCGTTCCGTCCGCTGCTGAGCGAATGGCTGGCCGGCGTGCCGGCGTCGCGGACCTACGTGGACCTAGATTTCTGAGCTCCGATCCGACCGAGCTGAAGACGGCGCTTGCGCGCGAAGCGCGTGCGCTCGGCTTCGACTGCATCGGCATCACCGCACCGGGCACGATCGAGAGCGCCGGAAGATACTTCCTCGAATTCATCGCTTCCGGCGGCCATGGCGACATGGATTGGCTCGCGAACCAGCCGGAGCGTCGCGTCGATCCGCGCAGGCTGTGGGCCGACGCGCGCAGCGTGATCATGCTCGGCGTCAATTACGGCCCCGACCAGGATCCGCTCGCAATCCTCAAGGAGCGCACGCGCGCGGCGATCTCGGTCTATGCACAGGGCGACGACTATCACGACCTCATCAAGAAGCGGCTGAAGGCGCTGGCGCGCTGGCTGGTCGCAACCGCGCCGTCGGACGCGAAAGTGTTCGTCGACACCGCGGCGGTGATGGAAAAGCCGCTGGCGCAGACCGCAGGCCTCGGCTGGCAGGGCAAGCACACCAACCTCGTCTCGCGCGAATTCGGCTCATGGCTGTTTCTCGGCGCGATCTACACCACGCTGGAGCTGCCGCGCGACGAATCCGAGATCGATCATTGCGGCTCGTGCCGGGCCTGTCTCGACATCTGCCCGACCGCGGCTTTCCCCGCACCCTACAAGCTCGATGCGCGGCGCTGCATCTCGTATCTGACGATCGAGAACAAGGGGCCGATCCCGCGCGAATTTCGCAAGGCCATCGGCAATCGCATCTATGGCTGCGACGACTGCCTCGCTGCCTGCCCCTGGAACAAGTTCGCGCGGGAAGGACGCGAGGCCAAGCTCGCCGCGCGCGACGAATTGCGCGCGCCCGGTCTGGCGGAGCTCGCATGCCTGGACGACGCCGCGTTCCGTGCGCTGTTCACGAAGTCCCCGGTCAAGCGCATCGGCCGCGACCGGTTTATGCGCAACGTGCTGATCGCGATCGGCAACTCCGGCGATGAAACGCTGGCTGAGGAGGCGCGGCAATTGCTGCAGGATGCGAATCCGCTGGTGCGCGGAGCTGCGGTGTGGGCGCTGGAGCAGTTGCTGCCGCGGGAGGAGTTTGCGGCGATGAAGAGCGCTGGGATCGGCAACGAGTGCGATGAAAGCGTTCGTCAGGAGTGGCAAGCTGCTTCCTAATCCACCGCTGTCATGCCCCGGCTTGCCGTCTTCGCTGAAGCCTCGCCGGCCGCGTGCGCTTGTAAGCCGGGCGATGACACCTGTTGTTATGGCGAGAGGTTCGCGCTTCTCAGTCTTGGGGCGATACGCCCGCCCTTGATTTCCCCGCGCATTCCCGCAATCTCGCGCGTCATGACAAACATGCCTTTCTTCACCCGCGACGGCGAGACATTCCATCCGACGGAAGTGGCCAACGGTCCATGGGATCCAAAGTCGCTGCACGGACGCGTCATCGTCGGCCTGCTCGGCTTTGCCATCGAGGAGCGCCATTCGGGTCCCGACTTCGTACCGGCGCGGCTCACCGTCGACATGTTTCGACTGCCGACTATCGACAAGCCGATCGAAGTGACGACGCGCCTCGTGCGCGACGGAATGCGCATCCGCGTGGTCGAGGCGGAATTCGTTTCCGGCGGAATCAGCATGGCGCGCGCCTCGTGTCAGCTACTGCGCAAAACGCAGAATCCTGACGGCAACGTCTGGTCGCCACCAAACTGGGACGTGCCGAAGCCGGCCAACATTCCCAAGCCGGCCGATCCCAGGCTCGGCATGAACGGCAAATGGACGACGCGCCCGATTGTCGGCCACATGGGCTCGCTCGGTCCGCGCCGGCTGTGGATGAGCGAGGTGCGCGAGCTCGTTGCCGGCGTGCCGATGACGCCTTTTGTCCATGTCGCTGTCGGGGCCGATTTCGCCAGCCCGTTTGCGAATGCCGGCGACAAGGGGCTCGGCTACATCAACAGCGACGTCACGATCTATCTGCATCGCTTGCCGGTGACGAACTGGATCGGCTTCGAGGTGGTGAACCATCACGCCACCGATGGCGTCGCGATCGGCGAATGCTGGCTCTATGACGAGGCGGGCCCGATCGGCACCGCAACCGTCGCAGCGCTGGCGCAGCGCAAGCCGATGGCGAATCCGTCGAAGCGGTAGAGACGCGCACCCGCCCCTCCCTCCTCCGCCATTCCGGGGCGCGCCACTTGGCGCGAACCCGGACTCCATTCCTCCACCATATTTGCTGCCCGATGGATTCCGGGGCCTGCGCCTTGCGGCGCATCCCGGAATGACGATGTGGAGAGCGCGCGCCCCGGAATGACTGTCAGGTCAAATGCCGCCGCATCTCCGGCCGCGCCTTCAGCTCCGCGCCCTGCCTGGCGACGATCTTCGCAATCCGTTCCGGTGCAAACTTCAGGTCGACAAAGGCCGGCGCGGTGTTGGCGACCTCGTGATAGCTGGCGATTCTGCCGCCCTTCAGCGTCATGATCGCGACACCCTCGAACATCGCCCGCGCGCCGTTCGCGTCCGGCAGGGTCGAACGATAGCTGAAGGTGTAGCGCGCATAGAGCGTGGTGCCATCCGACACGGGGGCATGCATGTCCCAGCGGAAATCGGTCGCCGTGCGATAGAACCAGTCGTCGATCATCGCAGCGATTTTGGCACGGCCTTCGAAGGCGCCGTAGAAGACGTCGTGATAGACGCCGTCCTCGGTAAACAGCTCGGCAAACGCACGGCCGTTGCGCTGCTCGACCGCGTCGCAGAAGGCACGCAGCATGGCGGTGGCGGTCATTGGTGTTTCTCCCTTCCCGTTTCTGTCATGCCCCGCGAAGGCGGGGCATCCAGTACGCCGCAGCCTCTCGGCTCAACAACGAACGCCGGTAGAATACTGGATCGTCCGCCTTCGCGGACGATGACACCGAATTTCTGGCGGCAGTTTCACCCGACCTCGGCCACCGCGGCAAGAATGCGCGCGATGTCCTGCGGGCGGGAGAGACGGTGATCGCCGTCCTGGATCATGGTCAGCACGACATCGTCGGCCGGCAGGCGGTGCGTCAGCGCAAAGGCGTGCTGCCAGGGCACGTCGGGGTCCTGCGCGCCTTGCAGGATGCGGACGGGGCAGCCAAGATCGATGGCGCTGCCAAGCACGAGGTGGTTGCGGCCCTCCTCGATCAGGCTCCGCGTGATCGGATAGGGCGAGCCGTCGCCATAGTCCGACGGTCTCATCCAGACACCCTTGGTCTCGATCTCCTGCTTCACCGCGGGCGAGAAATTCTTCCACATCAGCTCCTCGGTAAAATCGGGTGCCGGCGCGATCAGCACGAGCCCGGCGAGCGAGCCCTTGGCTTGTTGTTTCTCTTGCCGCTTCTTGATCTCGCGCGCGAGCAGCAACGCCATCCAGCCGCCCATCGAGGAGCCGATCAGAACTTGCGGGCCGTCGCAGAACCGTTCGAACACCGCCACGCTCTCCTCCAGCCAGCGCCCGATGGTTCCGTCGGCGAAGTCGCCGCCGGATTCGCCGTGACCGGAATAGTCGAACCGGACCATTGCGCGGCCGTGGTCCCGGGCCCAGGCGTCCAGCGCCACGGCCTTGCTGCCCTGCATGTCCGACTTGAATCCGCCCAGCCAGACCAGTCCGGGCCCTTGCCCGCGCCGGCTGCGCACCGCGATCTTGCGTGCGGACGGACCCTCGCCCACAGCGATGAAGTCGAGCACGGCGTCGGGAATCGCATCGGTCATGGAACGTTTACTCTGGCTGAGTGGTTCGGGATGTGTGGGCCGGGCCGCGATGCAACCCTATATTGACGTTGGCGCTTTGGAACGCTTGCGGAACAGGGTCAAGGTGTCTATGTCGATCAGCGAGCCGATGGGCGTGACTAAAATGCCTCGCATTTGAGGGTTTTTCGCTCCTCGCACGAGCGACTTGCTTGCCGGCAAACGCATCTTCCTTCAAGATAGCCGCTTCCTTCACAACTTTGGAGAACCACCCATTCGCCGTCCTAATAAAGCTCCGCCCGCTGCCAGCAAAGACGGGCCGCGCATCAATGATGATATCCGCAATGCGCAGATCCAGCTGATCGATCAGACCGGTGACAATAAAGGCACGGTCGAGACGGTTCTGGCCATCAAGATGGCTCAGGAAGCCGGCATGGATCTGGTCGAGATTTCGCCGAATGTCAGCCCTCCCGTCTGCAAGATCATGGACTACGGGAAGTATAAGTATTCGGCTCAGAAGAAAGCCGCGGAAGCCCGCAAGCGGCAAAAGACCGTCGAGATCAAGGAGATCAAGCTCCGCCCGATGATCGACGATCACGATTACGACGTGAAGATGCGCGCAATGCAGCGGTTCTTCGAGGAGGGCGACAAGGTCAAGATCACGCTCCGCTATCGCGGCCGCGAAATGGCGCACCAGGAGATCGGCACCAAGCTGCTGGACAAGATCAAGACCGATGTCGCCGAGCTCGCCAAGGTCGAGCAGGACGCGCGCTTCGAGGGCCGTCAGGTCGTCATGGTGCTGGCGCCGCGCTGACGCCGGCTTGTTAGGACTGGGAATCCAACGGCCCGTCCGGATCTCCGGCGGGCCGTTTTGTTGTCGAAGGTATCGCCCGCCAACTCCGCTGCAATCTCTCCCGCCTGCGGGGTCCTGCTCCGGGCGACACGGCTTGGACATGGGGGTGGCAACACCCGACAGTCGTTCACCAAGTTCCATCGGTTCATCGTTGCCAATTGGCCCGTCCTCTGCCATAAGCCCAGCCTTCATCGCCCGGCTGATTAAGGGCTGCCGTGGCGGTGTTCGTGCGGGTTTCGCGCGTGTTCGCAAAAACCTGAGCACAATCAACGCTCTAACGAGCATTTTGACGGCCAGCCGCCTTCGCGGGCGGATTTCTGTGGCCATTAGGAGAGCCAAATGCCCAAGCTGAAGACCAAATCGGGCGCCAAAAAGCGCTTCAAGGTGACTGCCACCGGCAAAGTGATGCACGCCCAGCGCGGCAAGCGTCACGGCATGATCAAGCGGACGAAGAAGCAGATCCGTCAGCTCCGCGGCACCCGCGTGCTGTTCAAGACCGACGGCGACAACGTCAAGAAGTACTTCTTGCCGAACGCCTGATCGCGTCCACGATCACTGCCATCTCGCGCCGCATTCGCGCGGCGATCCGAAACCGAAGTCATCTCTGAAGGATTTTGTCATGTCTCGCGTCAAACGCGGTGTGACCGCCCACGCCAAGCACAAGAAAGTCTACAAGGCCGCCAAGGGTTTCTACGGCCGCCGCAAGAACACCATCCGCGCCGCCAAGCCGGCCGTCGAGAAGGCCCAGCAGTACGCCTTCCGTGATCGCAAGCGCAAGAAGCGGACGTTCCGCGCGCTCTGGATCCAGCGCCTTAACGCCGCGGTCCGTCCGTTCGGGCTGACCTACAGCCGATTTATCGACGGTCTCGCCAAGTCGGGCATCACCGTGGACCGCAAGGTGCTGTCCGATCTCGCGATCAACGAGCCCGCGTCGTTCCAGGCGATCGCCGAGAAGGCCAAGGCTGCGCTGGCGGCGTAAGCCGTCCTCGACTGTGCTCCTGCACAGCTTTCAGCTTGTGATGGCCGGGCAGAGGCGCGTCTTGGCGCTTTGACTGCTCCGGCCGTCATCTCTCGCGAAAACACATCTCTCCGACGTGGAAGCCCGGCGCGATGCCGGGTGTGACGGGCTAGGATCATCGGCTCAGCATCCTGGCCAAAAGGGATTGCCATGACCGATCTTGCCCAGCTCCAAGCCCAGATCATCGCCGATATCGCCGCGGCCGCAGATGAGGCGGCGCTCGAAACCGTGCGCGTCGCAGCCCTCGGCAAGAAGGGCTCGATCTCGGCCTTGCTCGCAACGCTCGGCAAGATGTCGCCGGACGAGCGCAAGACGCAAGGCGCCGCGATCAACCAGGCCAAGGACCAAGTCACCGCAGCGCTCAGCGCGCGACGCGACGTCCTGAAATCGGCGGCGCTCGATGCGCGGCTGGCGTCCGAGACCATCGACGTCACCCTGCCGCTGCGCGACGCGCCGACTGAAGCGGGCCGCATCCATCCGCTGAGCCAGGTCTGGGACGAGCTGACCACGATCTTCGCCGACATGGGATTCTCGGTCGCCGAAGGCCCCGACATCGAGACCGACGACTACAATTTCACCAAGCTGAACTTCCCGGAAGGCCATCCCGCGCGCGAGATGCACGACACCTTCTTCTTCCATCCGAAGGAGGACGGCTCGCGCATGCTGCTGCGGACCCACACCTCGCCGGTGCAGGTGCGCACCATGCTGAGCCAGAAGCCGCCGATCCGCGTGATCTGCCCGGGCCGCACCTACCGCATCGATTCGGACGCGACCCACACGCCGCAATTCCACCAGGTCGAAGGCCTCGTCATCGACAAGAGCTCGCATCTCGGCCACCTCAAATGGATCCTGCACGAGTTCTGCAAGGCGTTCTTCGAGGTCGACCACATCAACATGCGCTTCCGGCCCTCGTTCTTCCCGTTCACCGAGCCGTCGCTGGAAGTCGACATCCAGTGCCGCCGCGACAAGGGCGAGATCCGCTTCGGCGAAGGTGAGGACTGGCTGGAGATTCTCGGCTGCGGCATGGTGCATCCGAACGTGCTGCGCGCCTGCGGCATCGATCCCGACGAGTACCAGGGCTTTGCCTGGGGCATGGGGATCGATCGCATCGCCATGCTGAAATACGGCATCGCCGATCTTCGCCAGCTGTTCGACAGCGACGTGCGCTGGCTGTCCCATTACGGCTTCAAGCCACTCGAAGTGCCAACGCTTGCCGGAGGGCTGAGCTCGTGATGGTCAGTGTCGGAAGTAATTCCACTCTCTCTGTTCCCTCCCCCCTTGTGGGGGAGGGGCAGGGAGGGGGGTAGCCGCGGATGCCGCACGCAGTTGTGAGCGAGCGTCAGCGCAGCCGGGCGAAACAGCTTCACCGAGCGATGACGCGCGCCGAAACGCTCCTGTGGCGATACCTAAAGGCTAATCGAATGGATGGTGTTGGTATTCGTCGCCAAACGCCAATCGGAAACTATATCGCCGACTTCGTGTGCTTCTCCTCGAAACTCATCATCGAGCTCGATGGAGAATCCCACGATTTCGAGGAGCGTCAGAAGAAGGATGAGCGTCGCGACGCTTTCTTCGCAGCCGAGGGCTTTCAGGTTCTGCGCTTCACCAACGATCAGGTGATGACGAATGTTGAGGGAGTTGTTGAGGCAATTCGCCAGGCAGCTTCAGCCGGAGCCCGCGGCTCACCCCCCTCCCTGACCCTCCCCCACAAGGGGGGAGGGAACACTGACACCGACCAAAGCAGTTCAACCGATAAGAGCCGAGGCACACAGCCATGAAATTCACCCTCTCCTGGCTGAAGGATCATCTCGAGACCGACGAGCCGCTGGACAAGCTCGCCGACAAGCTCACCATGATCGGGCTCGAGGTCGAGAACATCGAGGACAAGGCGAAGGCGCTCGCGCCCTTCACCATTGCGAAAGTGATCTCGGCCGAGCAGCATCCGAATGCGGATCGCCTGCGCGTCTGTATGGTCGACACCGGCGACGGTGGCGCGCCGGTTCAGGTCGTGTGCGGTGCGCCGAATGCGCGTGCGGGTCTCGTCAGCGTGTTCTCAGCCCCCGGCACCTACATTCCCGGCAAGGACATCACGTTGGGTGTCGGCACCATCCGCGGCGTCGAGAGCCGCGGCATGCTGTGCTCGGCGGCTGAATTGCAGATCTCCAATGACCATGACGGCATCATGGAATTGCCGGCGGATGCGCCGATCGGTGCAGGCTATGCCGAATGGGCCGCGCTCGGCGATCCCGTGGTCGAGATCAACCTGACGCCGAACCGGCAGGACTGCACCGGTGTGCACGGCATCGCGCGCGATCTCGCCGCCGCCGACATGGGCAGGTTCAAGGATCCCGGCATCAAGCCGATCAAGGGCGAATTCCCTTGTCCCGTGAAGGTCACCGTCGAGGATGCCACGCTCTGCCCGGGCTTCGCGCTCCGCCTCGTGCGCGGCGTGAAGAACGGTCCGTCGCCGGAATGGCTGCAGAAGCGGCTGACCGCGATCGGGCTGCGTCCGATCAACGCGCTGGTCGACATCACCAACTTCATGACCTACGACCGCGCGCGTCCGCTGCACGTGTTCGACGCCAAGAAGGTGAAGGGCAATCTCGTCGTGCGCCACGCCCGCGAGGGCGAGACGCTGCTGGCGCTCGACGGCCGCACCTACGATCTCGATCCCGCCGTTTGCGTGATCGCGGACGAGCACGGCGTCGAATCGCTGGCCGGCATCATGGGCGGCGAAGCCTCGGGTTGCGATGAGAATACCGTCGACGTGTTGATCGAATCGGCGCTGTGGAACGAGATCAACATCGCGCAGACCGGCCGCAAGCTCGGCATCAATTCGGACGCGCGCTACCGCTTCGAGCGTGGCGTCGATCCGGCCTTCATGGTGCCGGGGCTGGAGCTTGCAACCAAGCTGGTGATGGAGATGTGCGGCGGCGCGCCGTCCGAGACCGTCGTGGTCGGCAAATCGTTCGGCGACGACCGCGTGATCGATTTCCCGCTCACCGAGGTCAAGCGTCTCTCCGGCATCGAGGTGCCGCAGCCAGAGATGAAGCGCATCCTGACCCATCTCGGCTTCATGATGGCGGGACCGGGCCCGGTCGTGAAGGTCGCGGTGCCCTCGTGGCGCTCGGACGTGCACGGCAAGGCCGACATTGTCGAGGAGATCGTGCGCATCTTCGGCGTCGACAAGGTACCGATGACGCCGTTCGAACGCGGCGAAGATGCCCGCAAATCGGTGCTGACGCCGCTTCAGCTGCGCACCCGCCGCGCCAGGCGCGCGCTCGCAAGCCGCGGCGTCATCGAAGCGGTGACCTGGTCCTTCATCACGAAGTCCGCGGCGAAATTGTTCGGTGGCGGGCAGCGCGAGCTCGAAGTCGCCAACCCGATCGCGTCGGATCTCTCCGACATGCGCCCGACCCTGCTGGCGGGCCTGATCGCGGCCGCGCAGGCCAACGCCGATCGCGGCTTTGGCGATGTCGCGCTGTTCGAGGTCGGCCAGGTCTTCAGGGGCGACCGCCCGCAGGATCAGTTCATGGCAGCGAGCGGCGTACGCCGCGGCTTTGCCTCGTCGCAAGGTCTGGGACGGCACTGGTCGGGCTCGGCGCCGGCCGATGTGTTCGATGCGAAGGCCGATGCGCTCGCCGTGCTGGCCGCTGCCGGCGCGCCGATGCAGGCGCTGCAGATCGTCGCCGGTGGACCGTCCTGGCTGCATCCGGGTCGCTCCGGCACGATCCAGATCGGCGCGCAGAACGTGCTCGGCCATTTCGGCGAGGTGCATCCCCGCGCGCTCGAGGCGCTCGGCGCCGACGGTCCGCTGCTGGTGTTCGAGGTGATCCTCGACCGCATCCCCGAGGCAAAGAAGAAGCCGACCCGCGCCAAGCCCGTGATCGAGCTGTCGGCGTTCCAGCCTGTGTCGCGCGACTTCGCCTTCATCGTCGATCGCGCCGTGAAGGCCGGCGACATCGTGCGTGCCGCGCAGGGCGTCGACAAGAAGCTGATCACCGGCGTAAACGTCTTCGACGTCTACGAGGGCAAGGGCATCGACGACGGCAAGAAGTCGATCGCGATCGCGGTGACGATCCAGCCGCGCGAGAAGACGCTGACCGACCAGGAGATCGAAGCCGTGGCCGCGAAGGTCGTGGCCGAGGTCACGAAGAAGACCGGCGGCACGTTGCGGGGATGAGTCTTACGGACTTTCTCCCGAAGGACGTCAGCCTCACCGTCACGATGGCGCTCTGCGCCGTCGCATTCGTTTCCGGCACCGCGCGCGGCTTCTCCGGCTTCGGCGCAGCGCTGATCTTCATGCCGCTGGCGAGCAGCGTCGCCGCGCCGCGTCTGGTTGCGGCACTGTTACTCGTGATCGATTTCGTCGCGGCCGCGCCGCTGCTCCCCGCCGCCTGGCGCAAGGCCGACCGCAAGGCCACCGCCGTGATCGTGCTGGGCGCGCTGGTCGGCGTACCCCTCGGCACCTATTTCCTCAGCGTGCTCGAACCCGTCACCACGCGCTGGATCATCTCCTGCTTCGTCGCCGCGCTGTTGCTCCTGCTGCTGTCGGGCTGGCGCTATCGCGGCAAGGACCATGCCTGGCTCTCGATCGGCATCGGCGGCCTCTCCGGCTTCTGCAGCGGCCTCGCGCAGACCGGCGGACCGCCGATCGTCGGTTACTGGCTCGGTCGCCCGATCGCGCCGATCGTCGCTCGCGCCAATGTCGTGCTGTTCTTCGGCGCGTCTGCGTTCTTCTCGATGATCAGTTACGCGACCACGGGCCTGATCTCGCGCGAATCGCTCGCGCTTTCGCTCATCGTCGGCCCGGTCTATGCGATCGGCGTCGCGTTCGGGGCGTCGCTGTTCGGACGTGCCAGCGAGAGAGTGTTTCGCGGCATCTGCTACGTGCTGATCGCGATGGCGGTGATCGCCGGGATGCCGGTGCTGGACGGGATCTTGCGCTAACGGAACCCGTTTGCGCGGAGATCACGCTCAAACAACAACCTAAAGCGCGATGACGATTCATCCTGATCGCATCGCGCTTTAGTTCCGCCGCCGTCGCGGCACGCGGCGCTTTTTCGTCGACTGCGTCGGCAGGTCAGCGGACTCGTCCTTGAGCGCGCCGATCTTGCGCAAGGCCGCGTCCGCGGCGCGCTCGCCGCTTTCCCAGGCGCCGTCGACGGTGCCCCACAGCGTCTCGTGGGTGGCTTCGCCGGCAAGGAATACGTTGCCGATCGGCTCGCTCAGAATTTTTCGCGAGAGCTGGCCGCCGGGAGAGGCCGCTGACATTGCGCCCATCACGAAGGGCGATGCATTCCAGCGCGTCGTGCTGGTCTTCCGCACGGCGGCAGCGGCCTCGCTGCCGAACAGTTTTGTGATCCATTCCCTGGCGAAGGCGGCCATCGCCTTGTCGCCCTGCCCGGAAAGGTCGCGGCCGAACGCGCCACCGACGTCGATGGAGCAGAGCGAGGAACCGCCAATATTGGCGAACATGAGCGCCGTGCGCGTCGAATTGCTCTGCTCGATGAGGATATCGTCGTGCGACAGGCCGAGCGGATTGCCGGGCAATTGCAGCATGATGCGATCGTAGCTGCCGAGGCCGAGTTTTGACGCCGCGTCTGACGTGCGTTTGGGAATGTCGGGCGTGAACTTGATCGCACCTGACGTCAGCACGTTGGTCGAGACCGTAACGATGACCGCGCGCGCGGCGATCTGGCCGGCCTGCGTCTCCACCTTGACGTCGCGGTTGCTCCAGACGATGCGGCTCGCCGGCATCGACAGCGCCATCGGCGCCTGCTCGCCCAGCTTGGCGACCAGCGTGCCCAGACCTTGGCGGCAGGCGATCGCAACGTTGCGGTCCTGCGCGCGTCCCTTGTCGATTGCAGACAGCTCCTTCAGGTCCTTGCCGGCAAAACTCGCGCCAAGCACGAACTCGACCGCGCCCGCCCAGTCGCCGAGATCCCTCGGCAGCACGGACGCGCAAGAGGTATCAAGCTTGCCGCGCGCGGCCTCGTCGATGGCACGGTTGGCGCGCACCAGCGCCGCCAGGAACTGCTCGGTCTCGCCCGGGCGCGCGTTGCGGCGGCCGATGCGCATCTTCTGGCCCAACGGCGCCGGAAGCACGTCGAGCCCCGCGCTGCGCGCCAGCCGGATCATCGGATTGGTGTCGGGATTGTGCATCCAGCGCGCGCCGCGGTCGAACGGCGTGTCAAAGGTCGTGCTGTCAGTGATACAGCGGCCACCGATCCGGGACGCTGCCTCCACCACGATGACCTTGCGGCCCGTCGCCATGATGCGCCGCGCTGCGGCAATTCCCGCGGCCCCCGCACCGATCACGACAATGTCGGCCTCGCGCGGCAGGTTGGCTGCGGTTGCGCGCAGGACCGGAATCGCGGCAAGAGCCGCCGACGCGACAAGGAAACCGCGGCGCGTGATTGTCATGTCATGGTTTCCGAGGG
This sequence comes from Bradyrhizobium diazoefficiens, assembly GCF_016616425.1. NCBI lineage: Bacteria > Pseudomonadati > Pseudomonadota > Alphaproteobacteria > Hyphomicrobiales > Nitrobacteraceae > Bradyrhizobium > Bradyrhizobium diazoefficiens. Next base: position 611,545 of record NZ_CP067101.1, on the reverse strand, counting down.
CTTGCGGCGAACGGGAACAGTTAGCGAACCTTGCCGCATCTGATGTTGCACGGCAACCGCCGTGGTGAATCAATCGTGCTTGACGTCACGGAGCGATGAACCGGATTGCAACACGTTTCGACCATGATAGAGAAGGGAAAAAGACGGCCGGAAAAGGCCGTGGGGGGAGTTTGAAATGGGGACGGTCCTAGATTCAGTCGGCAAGCTGATTGCCGCGTACCTCTCCAAAGAGGTGCCGGGCTACGAGCCGTTCACGCCAAGCGACCCGGAACACCTGCGCGGCGTCATCGAGCCCGGCGACGTGCTGCTGGTCGAGGGCAACAACCGCATCTCCGGCATCATCAAATATCTGACGCAGTCGACCTGGTCGCATGCCGCGCTGTATGTCGGCCCGGTCGAAGGCGCCGAGGAGCCCGACGGCGAGCCGCATGTCCTGATCGAGGCCAATATTGGCGAAGGCGTCACCTCTGCACCGTTGTCGAAATATTTTCCGTATCACACGCGCGTCTGCCGCCCGGTCGGGCTGTCCTATGAGGACCGCACCACGGTCTGCCGCTATGCGATCAACCGCATCGGCTTCGGCTACGACACCAAGAACATCATCGACCTCATGCGCTTTCTGTTCCCGTTGCCGGTGCCGCAACGCTGGCGGCGGCGCATGATCGCGATTGGCTCGGGCGATCCGACCAAGATCATCTGCTCGGCGCTGATCGCGCAGGCGTTCGACGCCGTGCGTTACCCGATCCTGCCGAAGATCACCAAGGCCGGCAGCCGCGCCGCCCGCCGCGAAATCCTGCACATTCGCGATTCGTCGCTCTACATGCCCCGCGACTTCGACATCTCGCCCTATTTCGAAGTCGTCAAACCCACCATCGTGCACGGGTTCGACTACACCGCGCTGCACTGGGCCGACAAGCAGAAGCCGCTCGAGGAGGTAGCGGGCACATTCAGTGTGTTTCCAGAAGCGATCAGTGCGCCGCCGCTCGTTCCTGAGGCGATTGACCAAGAGGCGCCGGATGAGATTCCGGCTGGGCAAGTGAGCGCGCAGCCTGCGGAGATTGCCGAAGGCGTCCCCGCTGCTGAAGAAGCTGGCGATGTACCGCCCGAGGCGGCGTGGCCGGGCGCGCGAGAGGGCGGCGTAGCTCCCGTCATGCGAGCGCAGCGACTTGTCCGCCGAGGCCTTTTGGGCGAAGGCGGAAAGCCATCCAGAAATCTTTACGCGGGAAGAGTCCGGATTTGCTTCATCGCGAGAGGTTCTCGCAATGACGATAGAATACCCAATTACCGCTCCGCTCGTCCGATCACCGCCATCAGTTCCGCGATCTTCTCGCGTTGGTCGGCTTTGTCGCCGCTCGCGATCGCGTGTTCGACGCAATGGGCGACATGATCCTTGAGAACCTCCTCCTCGACCCGGCGCAGTGCGGCACGCACGGCCGAGATCTGCGTCACGATGTCGATGCAGTAGCGGTCCTCCTCTACCATTTTCGAGAGGCCGCGAACCTGACCCTCGATCCGGCCGAGACGCTTTCCGACGGATGCCTTGATGTCCTTGCGCATGCGGCCTATATACCCCCCTAGGGTATATATTGCAAGGCCGGAGCATCGCGATGAACGACGCCGAACACGAGCACCACCACAAGGCCGAAACACATTCCGGGTGCGGCTGTTCCAACAAAGCGCCGCCGGCGACCAAATCGGCTACGTCTTCGTGCTGCGGCGGGCAGGGCGATCACGCCGATCATCGCACGCACGATCACGACAGCGCCGCGGCAAAAGTTCTCGATCCTGTCTGCGGCATGACGGTCGATCCCGCGACCTCGAAGCATCGCTTCGCCCATCGCGGCGAGACCTTGCATTTCTGCTCGGCCGGCTGCCGCACCAAATTCGCCGCCGATCCCGCCAAATATCTTGCGAAGGAGAAGGCGCCCGCGCCGGAGATGCCGGCGGGGGCGATCTACACCTGTCCGATGCATCCGGAGATCCGCCAGATCGGACCCGGCAGCTGCCCGATCTGCGGCATGGCGCTCGAGCCGGAAGTCGCGAGCCTGGAGACCGGCCCCAATCCGGAACTCGCCGACATGGCGCGGCGGCTCTGGATCGGCGGAGCGCTGGCGCTGCCGGCCGTGGTGCTGGAGATGGGCGGCCACCTCGCGGGCCCGCACAACTGGATCGATCAGACGCTCTCGAACTGGATCCAGCTCGTGTTCGCCACACCCGTAGTGCTGTGGGCGGGCTGGCCGTTCTTCGTTCGCGGCTGGCAATCGCTGCTGACGCGCAACCTCAACATGTTCACGCTGATCGCAATGGGCACGGGCGTCGCCTATACCTACAGCATCGTCGGCACTGTCGCGCCGCAGATTTTTCCTGCCAATTTCCGCGGTCATGAAGGTGCGGTTGCCGTCTATTTCGAGGCGGCCGCGGTTATCACGGTGCTTGTGCTGCTCGGTCAGGTGCTGGAGCTGCGCGCCCGCGATGCGACCTCGGGCGCGATCAAGGCGCTGCTCCAACTTGCACCGAAGACCGCGCGCCGCATCGATGCCGATGGCGGCGAGCATGAGGTCGAGATCGACACGCTTCATACCGGCGATCGCTTGCGCGTTCGCCCTGGCGAGAAGGTGCCGGTGGACGGAACCATTCTCGAAGGTCGATCTTCGCTCGACGAGTCCCTGGTCACCGGCGAGTCCATGCCGGTCACCAAGGAACCCGGCACCAAGGTGATCTCCGGCACGTTGAACCAGTCGGGCAGCTTCATCATGCGTGCCGACAAGGTCGGACGCGAGACGCTGCTGTCACAGATCGTGCAGATGGTCGCGGATGCACAGCGATCGCGCGCGCCGATCCAGCGGCTGACCGATCAGGTCGCGGGCTGGTTCGTCCCGACCGTCATCGCCGTCGCCCTCGCCGCCTTCGGCGCCTGGGCCTGGTTCGGACCGGAGCCGCGGCTCGGCTTCGGTCTCGTCGCCGCCGTCAGCGTGCTGATCATCGCCTGCCCTTGCGCGCTCGGCTTGGCGACCCCGATGTCGATCATGGTTGGCGTCGGACGCGGTGCGCAAGCAGGTGTGCTGATCAAGAACGCCGAGGCGCTGGAGCGAATGGAGAAGATCGACACGCTCGTGGTCGACAAAACGGGCACGCTGACCGAGGGCAAGCCCAAGGTGGTTTCGATCGTGCCGGCGGCCGGCTTTACAGAAGATGACGTCCTCCGGCTTGCGGCCAGCGTCGAGCGCGCCAGCGAGCATCCCTTGGCTGACGCGATCGTGCGCGCAGCCAAGGAGAAGCAGCTTGCCCTCAGTCAGGTCGAGCAATTCGACTCGCCGACCGGCAAGGGCGCCACCGGCAAGGTCGACGGCAAGACCATCGCACTCGGCAATGCAAGATATCTGGCATCGATCGGCATCGCCACTCAGGCACTCGACGCCGAGGCCGAACGGCTGCGCCAGGACGGGGCCACGGTGATCAACATGGCCGTCGATGGCGGGCTCGCCGGTCTGTTCGCGATCGCCGATCCGGTCAAGGCCTCGACTCCGGAGGCGCTGAAGGCGCTCGCGGCCGAGGGCATCAAGGTGATCATGCTGACCGGTGACAATCGCACCACGGCGGAGGCGGTCGCGCGTCGGCTCGCTATCGCCGACGTGGAAGCCGAGGTGCTGCCGGACCAGAAGAGCGCAGTGGTCATGAAGCTGCAAAAGGCCGGCGGCATCGTCGCGATGGCCGGCGACGGCGTCAACGACGCGCCGGCGCTGGCCGCCGCCGAAGTCGGCATCGCCATGGGCACGGGCACGGATGTGGCAATGGAGAGCGCGGGCGTGACCCTGCTCAAGGGCGACCTCACTGGCATCGTCCGCGCGCGAAAGCTGTCGCAGGCGACCATGAGCAACATCCGCCAGAACCTGTTCTTCGCCTTCATCTACAACGCCGCCGGCATTCCGATCGCGGCGGGCATCCTCTATCCCACATTCGGCGTGCTGCTGTCGCCGATCATCGCCGCAGCGGCGATGGCGCTATCCTCGGTGAGCGTGGTCGGGAATGCGCTGCGCCTGCGTGCGACGCGGCTGTGAGCGTCGTAAAAAACCGGTGTAGAACGGCATCGAGTGGCGTGATGAGCATGTGCACCGACATGGGTAGCTCAGACTAGCCGCACGGCATTTCTTCTCTCCCTTGCCGAACCGGCCCTGCATGTCTACCTCTCGCGGGTCGTTTCGTGAAAGGGTGCCCCATGCTTGATGCCGCCGTAAAGGCGCTATCGCAAATGATCTCGCCGCCGATGCGCTCGATCCTGTGGCGATCGATCGGGCTTGCGCTCGTGCTGATAGCCGTACTGGCGATCGGCTTGCAGCGGCTCCTGAGCTGGTTTGCGACCTATGGAGAAGTCTGGCTGGAAGGTCTGCTCGGGCCTGGCTGGCACTCTTCGCTCGAGGTTTTGTCCTGGATCGTTTCGATCGCGGCGGGCCTCGGCGTCGTGTTCGGCGGCGTCTTCCTGATGCCTGCGATCACCTCGCTGGTGGCGAGCCTGTTCGTCGACGACGTCGCCGACATCGTCGAGCGTGAGCATTACCCTGCCGAACGGCCCGGCATCGCGCTGCCGTTCAACCAGGCGATCTTCGAGGGCATCAAGACCGCACTCCTGACGATCGGGGTCTATCTGATCGCGCTGCCGCTGGTGTTGTTCGCCGGCGCCGGCTTCCTGGTCTTCTTCCTCGCCGCCGCCTGGCTTCTGGGCCGCGAATATTTCGAGCTCGCCGCGATGCGCTTCCGCCCGCCGGAGGAAGCCAAGGCGATGCGGCGAGACAACGCCGCCACCATCTTCACCGCCGGCCTGTTCATCGCCGCCTTCGTCTCGATCCCGATCGTCAATCTGGCGACGCCGATCTTCGGCATGGCCTTCATGGTCCACATGCACAAGCGGCTATCGGGCCCGCGGCCGGAGCTGATCGAGCCGGCGCGCCAGATGCGGTGATGACGTCAGACCGTCTTCTCCGGCCACCGGCAGAGATCGTTGATCAGGCAGACCTCGCAGCGCGGCGTGCGGGCGAGGCACGTATAACGGCCGTGCAGGATCAGCCAATGATGGGCATGCCGCATGAACTCGGCCGGGATCACCATTTCAAGACCAAGCTCGACCTCCAGCGGCGTCTTGCCGGGTGCCAGCCCCGTGCGGTTGCCGACGCGGAAGACATGCGTGTCGACCGCCATGGTCTGCTCGCCAAAAGCCATGTTGAGCACGACGTTGGCGGTCTTGCGGCCGGCGCCGGGCAATGACTCGATCTCGGCGCGCGTGCGCGGCACCTCGCCGCCGAATTCATTGAGCAACTTTGCCGACAGTGCGATCACGTTCCTCGCCTTGGTCCGGTAGAGACCGATCGTCTTGATGTAGTCGCGCAGGCGCTCCTCGCCGAGATCGAGCATCTTCTGCGGGGTGTCTGCGACTTCGAACAATGCGCGCGTCGCCTTGTTGACCCCGGCATCGGTTGCCTGCGCCGACAGCACCACGGCCACCAGCAGCGTGAACGGATTGACGTGCTCGAGCTCCCCTTTCGGTTCCGGATTGGCCTTGCGGAAACGGCTGAAGGCTTCGTGGACCTCGGCGGGCGTCCAGGGTTTGATAGCTTTGAGCGATTTTTTTGCCGGAGCCGATGTCCTGGCGGGCTTGGGCTTCGCAACGGCGGCCTTTGCCTTTTTCTTCGGTAAGGGCGCTTTGCGCCGAGCCGGCTTGCGGGTGATTTTCGCCATCAACGGGGTATACTGAGGGACGATGAGCACAGGCAACGAAATTGAGCGCGAGCGGTCTGAAGGCGAGAAGGAGCCCCAGATCTTCTCCGCGCTGCTGACGCCACACCGCTCGCTGAACCGCACCGGCTTCCTCGCCGTGATGCTGTTCCTGAGCGTCGTGAGCTTTGCCACTGGTCTCGCCTTCCTGTTGCAGGGCGCATGGCCGGTGCTTGGCTTCTTCGGCCTCGACGTGCTCGTGATCTGGTGGGCCTTCCGGGTCAATTTCCGCACCGCGCGGGCACGCGAGGAGATTACGGTCACGATCTCCGAATTGCGCGTGCGGCGGGTGAGCCATCGCGGCCAGGTCGCCGAATGGACATTCAATCCGCTCTGGGTCCGCCTCGACATGGAGGTCGACGAGGACTTTGGCATCGAGCATCTCTATCTGATCTCGCGTGGGCACCAGATCCAGATTGCCCGCTTCCTGGGGCCTGATGAAAAGGCGAGTTTTTACAAAGGCTTGATCGAGGCGCTGAATGCCGCCAAGCGCGGCCCGATCTACAACCCGATCAGTTGATTTCACGTCAGGAATCGGGTGGTTTCCCACCCGTCCCTCCCCTACATTTCCGGTCATGATGACACTCGCCATACATGACCAGCGCCTGACCAAGCCGGGCCCCCAGAACGCCGCGTTGCGGGACTATGATTCGGTGCGCCGTGCGATCGCCTTCATCTCGGAGAACTGGCGCGCGCAGCCGGCCATCGAAGCGATGGCGGATGCGGCCGGCGTCACGCCGGATGAGCTGCACCATCTGTTCCGCCGCTGGGCCTCGATCACGCCGAAGGCCTTCATGCAGGCGCTGACGCTCGATCACGCCAAGGGCCTGCTGCGGGACTCCGCGAGCATTCTCGATGCCGCGCTCGACTCGGGCCTGTCGGGCCCGGGCCGGCTGCACGATCTCTTCGTCACTCACGAAGCAATGTCGCCGGGCGAATGGAAGAATGGCGGCGCCGGCCTCACCCTGCGCTATGGCTTCCATCCCTCGCCGTTCGGCACCGCGATCGTGATCGCGACCGACCGCGGCCTGTCGGGCCTCGCCTTCGCCGATCACGGCGAGGAAAAGGTCGCACTGGCCGACATGATGCGGCGCTGGCCGAATGCGACCTATGTCGAAGATCACGAAGGCACTGCGCCGCTGGCTGCACGCATCTTCGACACCAAATTGTGGCGACCGGATCAGCCGCTGCGCGTGGTGATGATCGGCACCGATTTCGAGGTGCGGGTGTGGGAGACGCTCTTGAAGATCCCGATGGGGCGCGCGGTGTCCTATTCCGACATCGCCTGCAACATCAACAACCCGAAGGCCTCACGCGCCGTCGGCGCCGCGGTCGGCAAGAATCCGGTCTCGTTCGTCGTGCCCTGCCATCGCGCGCTCGGCAAGAGCGGCACGCTCACCGGCTATCACTGGGGCATCACCCGCAAGCAGGCGATGCTGGGCTGGGAAGCCGGGCAGCTGGGGATGCAGTAGGTCCCCTCCCTCGCCCCGCTTGCGGGGGAGGCGAAGAGATCAGCCCGCCAGATCCAGTTTCGACGCCACGGTCGAATCTGCGTTCAGCCGGTAGATGATCGGCACGCCGGTGGCGAGCTCGCGCTTCAAAATGCCTTCGGGCGAGAGCTTCTCCAGCACCATGATCAGCGCGCGCAGCGAGTTGCCATGGGCGGCGACGAGCGTGCGCTTGCCGTTGAGCACGCCGGGCAGGATTTCCTGGACATAGTATGGCAGCGCCCGCGCGAGGGTGTCCTTCAGGCTTTCGCCGCCGGGCGGCGGCACGTCGTAGGAGCGGCGCCAGATCAGCACCTGGTCCTCGCCCCATTTCTTGCGGGCGTCATCCTTGTTGAGGCCGGAGAGATCGCCGTAGTCGCGTTCGTTCAGCGCGAGGTTCTTGGAAGTCGGCAGGCCCTCCTGGCCGAGCTCACCGAGAATGAGATCGAGCGTGTGCTGCGCGCGCGTCAGCACCGACGTGTAGGCAACGTCGAACACGAGCCCCTGCGCCTTCAGCTTGCGGCCGGCTTCCCTGGCCTCCGCGACGCCCTGTTCGGTGAGATCGGGATCCTTCCACCCCGTGAACAGGTTCTTCAGATTCCATTCGCTCTGGCCGTGGCGCACGAGCACGAGAAGACGTTCGCTCATTTTACCTTTCCATGTTGAACTGAGTTGCGGCATCGGCGACGCCAAACCTCTCCCATAGGGAGAGGTCGGCGCGTAGCGCCGGTGAGGGGAGCGGTCCCTCGGGGGACCTGGGCCCCCTCACCCGATTTGCTGCGCAAATCGACCTCTCCCCGTTGGGGAGAGGTGAAGGGAGCTTGCGGTTACAGAGAGCGATCATCAGATGTCGGCAAGGCCGAGCACATCGGCCATGGAGTAGTGCCCCGGCTTCTTGCCATGTGCCCACAGCGCCGCCTTCAACGCTCCATGCGCGAACAGCATGCGGTCCTCGGCCTGATGGGTCAGTGTCAGACGCTCGAATGGCCCGAGGAAGCTGACGCTGTGATCGCCGGCGACCGTGCCGCCGCGCAAGGACGCGAAACCGATATTGCCCGGCCTGCGCGCGCCGGTGATGCCGTCACGACCGCGCTCGGAATGTTCATCGAGAGCGACGCCGCGGCCGGAGGCGGCGGCCTGGCCCAGCATCAGCGCGGTACCGGACGGTGCGTCGACCTTCATGCGGTGATGGGTTTCGACGATCTCGATATCGAAGCTCTCGTCGAGCGCCTTGGCGACGCGCTCGACCACCGCCGCGAGCAGATTGACGCCCAGGCTCATATTGCCCGATTGCACCACGACGGCGCGATTGGTGACGCTCTTGATCACGGCATTGTCGGAGCCCGACAGCCCGGTGGTGCCGACGACATGGACGATGCCCCGCTCGGCGGCGATCGCGACATTGGCGATGGTCGCGGCCGGTACGGTGAAATCGAGGATGCCATCGGCATCCTTCGACATCGCCCAGAGATCGGCGGAGAGCTTGATGCCGTTAGCGGGCAGTCCTGCGAGCACGCCGGCATCCTTGCCGAGCAGCTCCGAACTGGGAGCCTCGAGCGCGCCGGCCAGCACCGCACCTTTGCTCTCGGCAATCGCCCGCACCAGCGTGCGGCCCATCCGGCCGCCGGCCCCAGCAACAATCAAGCGCATGTCGGACATGGTGAGATCCTCTTCACCGCCGTTTTAGCGGGGGGACGCAGTTCCGGCAACCGAGGCTCACGAACACGCGGCATGCTCCCACCCTCCCCTGGAGGGTAAGACAGGATCGCGCCTCAGCCGTCCGACGGCTGCGGGCCGTCATAGCCCTCGATGATGATAAGGTCGGCGATCGAGTGCGGCTGGCGCACCTTGATGTTGGCCTGGTATTCCGGCGAGTTGTAGCAGGCGATGGCGGCCTCGTAGTCCGGGAATTCGATCACGACGTTGCGGGTGCGGCTGGCGCCTTCGACGGTGGTGAACTTGCCGGCGCGGACGACGAAGCGGCCACCCCATTTCCTGAAGATCGGGCCGTTGGCGACGGCATAGGGCTTGTAGCCCTCGTCGTTGCTCACGTCGACGCGCCCGATCCAGTAGCCTTTTGCCATCGTTCTTCTCCCTGTGTTGTTGATTAGGATAGCGCTTGCGCGATCTCGGCCTGGATCGCGTCGGCCGCGGCCTTGGGGTCAGCGGCTTCGAGGATCGGCCGCCCGACGACGAGATAGTCGGCACCCGCGGCGATCGCACGCCCCGGCGTCATGATGCGCTTCTGGTCGCCACTGGGTGCGCCCGCCGGACGGATGCCTGGTGTGACCAGGCTCATCTGATGGCCGACGATCTTGCGCAAGGCACCGACCTCTTCCGGCGAGCAGACGAGACCATTGACGCCGAGGACCTGCGCCTGCCGCGCGCGCGCCTCGACCAGTTCGGAGACGCCGAGCCGATATCCGGCCGCGTGCAAATCGTCGTCATTGTACGAGGTCAGCACGGTAACCGCGAGTATCTTCAAGCTCGATCCGCCGCGCCCTTCGACCGCGGCCTTCATGGTCTGCGGATAAGCGTGCACGGTGAGAAAGGTCGCGCCCAATTTGGCGACGCTTTCTACGCCCCGCGCAACCGTGTTGCCGATGTCGTGCATCTTGAGATCGGCAAAGACCTTCTTGCCCCTGTCGGCAAGCTTGCCGATCAGCGGCAGGCCGCCGGCATAAGCGAGCTGATAGCCGATCTTGTAGAAGGTGACGCTATCGCCGAGCCTTGCAATCATCGTCTCCGCAGCCTCCGGGCTCGACAAGTCGAGCGGAACAATCAGGCGGTCCTTCGGGGCGATCTCGGCTGGCGTCATGTCACCTCACATCATGCGTTGGGAAATGTCGATCAACTGCCGCACCAGCTCCTTCATCGCGGCGATATCGCCCTCGTTCTTCAGCCTGTCCATATCGTCATAGGCCTGGTCGGCAAAGGCGAGCGTGAGCTGGCTGGCAATCACATTGGCGTGGCACGAGGTCAGGATCAGCCGCAACGCCTGCAGCGCGCGGGCCGCACCTAACCGGCTCTGCGAGGCGCCGGCGAGCGCGAAAACGCGGTTGCGGAACACCTCGCCACGCGCCTCGTGCAGCTCGTGCACGCGGCTGACCCAGTCGATCGCATTCTTCAGAAGGGGCGGCACGGAGGCGTTGTATTCGGGCGAGACGATCAGCACGCCATGATGCGCCCCGATCATGCGCTTGAGATTGAGGGCGTGCTTGGGTACGCCGGATTTGGCCTGAAGATCGCCGTCATAGATCGGCAGCGGAAAATCGGCGAGCGAGATAAGGGTGACGTCAACTCCGGCCTGGAGGAATTCATAAGCGGCGACCGCCGCCAGCTTCGCATTGTGCGAACCTGCGCGCAACGAGCCGGGAATGATCAGGATTTTGGGTGCGGACATCCGATCCAATGCGTTCGGCGAAACCGGCCCGCCGCGCAAGGAGCCAAGCCGGCGGAATTAGTCCTTGCGATACACCCAGACGCGGGCCGGCGGAAGGTTCATCCAGATCCGTTCCGAAGCCTCTGTGGACACGCCGGGCAGCGATTTCGGGATCGGCGGCACCACCGCATAGGTGAACTGGACGAAGGGCGCACCGGGCGCGAGAGCCGTGAAGGCGTCGCGGACCAGCCGCAGCCGCGTCAGCATCGGTTTTGTCACGAGCGGCAGGCCGGAGACGACCGCGGAGGCCGGCGCGCTCAGGACGTTCCAGAGCGTGTCGCGCAGGCGATAGGCGTCGCCCTGCACCACCCTGGCCTGCGGATAGCGATCGCGCAGCAGTGCGCAGAAGCCGGGATTGTATTCGACGAGGACGAGCCGCTTCTGGTCGACCCCGCGCTCGATCAGGGCGGAGGTGATGGCGCCGGTCCCGGGTCCGAGCTCGACCACAGGCGCGTCCGAATCGATATCGACGTAATGGGCCATGGTCCGGGCCAGCAGCTTGCCCGATGGCATCACCGCGCCCATGTGCAGAGGCTTTTCGATCCACGATCTGAGAAAGCGCACCTCGTCGTCGAGACGAGGCTTCTTCAACGCGCGCGCGGACGATGGCAATGGCATGTCAGGACCGGACGGGACCGCGGAACCGCGTGTCAGAAAATGGTCATAAAGACGTATAGGCCGAGGGCTGTACGGTCAAGCCGAGTCAATTCGCCCGATTACCGAAGAAATCCTTGACCTTGGCGAAGAAGCCTTCGGATTCCGGCTGGGTGTTGCCGGAGGAGAGCTTATCGAACTCGGCCAGCAATTCCTGCTGCTTCTTGGTGAGGTTCTGCGGAGTCTCGACCACGACCTGAACGTACATGTCGCCCATCTGGCGCGACCGCAGCACCGGCATGCCTTTTGATGCAATGCGGAATCGGCGATTGGACTGCGTCCCGGCCGGCACCTTCACCTTGGCCTTGCCCTTCTCGATGGTCGGCACTTCGAACTCGCCGCCGAGGGCGGCCGTCACCATCGAGATCGGCACACGGCAATGCAGGTCGGCGCCGTCGCGCTGGAAGAACTGGTGCTGGGCGAGCGACAGGAAAATATAGAGGTCGCCGGGCGGACCGCCTCGGACTCCGGCCTCGCCTTCGCCAGCGAGCCTGATCCGGGTGCCGTCCTCGACGCCCGGGGGGATGTTGACCGACAGCATGCGCTCGCGGGTGACGCGGCCCTGGCCCGAGCAGGACGGACAGGCGTCCTCGATCATCTGACCGCGGCCCTGGCAGCCCGGACAGGTCCGCTCCAGCGTGAAGAAGCCCTGCGACTGCCGCACGCGGCCGGCGCCGCCGCAGGTCGAACAGGTCTTCGGCTTGGTTCCTGCCTTGGCGCCGATGCCCGAGCAGGCCTCGCAGGTGACCGAGACCGGAATCTCGATCTGCGCGGTCTTGCCGCCAAAGGCTTCCTCGAGCGTGATTTCCATGTTGTAGCGCAGGTCGGCGCCGCGCTCGCGGCCGCCACGGCCGCGCTGCCCGGCCATGCCGAACAGATCTTCGAAAATGTCGGAGAAAGAGGAGGCGAAGCCCGCACCGAAGCCGGCGCCCCCGCCGCCCTGCTCGAAAGCGGCATGGCCGTAACGGTCATAGGCGGCGCGCTTGTCCTTGTCTTTCAGGACCTCGTAGGCCTCGTTGATTTCCTTGAACTTGACTTCGCTGGTCTGATCCCCCGGATTGCGGTCGGGATGGAATTTCATCGCCAGCTTGCGGAACGACGACTTCAGCACCGAATCGTCGGCATTGCGATCGACTTCGAGCGTTTCGTAGTAGCAGCGCTTGGTGGACGTGGACATGTGGGACTCGGTCTATCCAATCGCGATTTCAAGTCGGAGCAAGACAACGTCGCCACGCGACGATATAGGCAGCCTTCCGCCTCGCGGCAGGGGGCAGCGTGCCTGCGTTCAGCATAACGGTCGGGAATTGATTGATCGTAACGGGCGCCTCGCCCTGTCCCGACACGGCGGCCTCCCCCGGGAGGGAGGAGGCCGGTAGCGCGTGTGGGGTCCAAGCCGTCCGCATCGTCACCCTCTCGGGCTTAAGCGGACTTCTTGTTGTTCTTGTCGTCGTCGACCTCGGTGAATTCCGCATCGACGACGTCGTCCTTGGCCGCATCCTTCTTGGCGTCGGCTTCGGCCTGCTGCTTGTACATGGCCTCGCCGAGCTTCATCGAAGCCTGCGCCAGCGTTTGAGTCTTGGCCTTGATCGCCTCGGCATCGTCGCCCTTCAGCGCTTCCTTGAGGTCGCTGACGGCGTCCTCGATGGCGCGGCGCTCGCTCTCGGCCACCTTCGAACCGTGCTCAGCCAGCGCCTTCTCGGTCGAATGCACCAGGCCATCGGCATCGTTCTTGGCGGTCACGGCCTCGCGGCGCTTCTTGTCCGCCTCGGCATTGGCCTCGGCGTCCTTGACCATCTTCTCGATGTCGGCTTCCGACAGACCGCCGGAGGCCTGGATGCGGATCTGCTGCTCCTTGCCGGTGGCCTTGTCCTTGGCCGAGACGTTGACGATGCCGTTGGCGTCGATGTCGAACGTCACCTCGATCTGCGGCATGCCGCGCGGAGCCGGCGGAATGCCCATCAGGTCGAACTGACCGAGCATCTTGTTGTCGGCCGCCATTTCACGCTCGCCCTGGAAGACGCGGATCGTGACCGCGTTCTGGTTGTCCTCGGCGGTCGAGAACACCTGGCTCTTCTTGGTCGGGATCGTGGTGTTGCGGTCGATGATGCGGGTGAACACGCCGCCCAGCGTCTCGATGCCCAGCGACAGCGGGGTCACGTCGAGCAGCAGCACGTCCTTGACGTCGCCCTGGAGCACGCCGGCCTGGATCGCGGCGCCGATGGCCACGACTTCGTCCGGGTTGACGCCCTTGTGCGGCTCCTTGCCGAACAGCTGCTTCACGACTTCCTGGACCTTCGGCATGCGCGACATGCCGCCGACCAGCACCACTTCGCCGATCTCACCGGCAGTGACGCCGGCATCCTTCAGCGCCTTGCGGCAGGGCTCGACGGTCTTCTGGATGAGGTCGTCGACCAGCGCCTCGAACTTGGCGCGGGTGAGCTTCATCGTCAGATGCTTCGGGCCGGTCTGGTCCGCGGTGATGAACGGCAGGTTGATTTCGGTCTGCGTCGTCGAGGACAGCTCGATCTTGGCCTTTTCAGCGGCTTCCTTCAGGCGCTGCAACGCGAGCTTGTCGTTGCGCAGATTGATGCCCTGCTCCTTCTGGAATTCGTCGGCGAGATAGCCGACCAGGCGCATGTCGAAATCTTCGCCGCCGAGGAAGGTGTCGCCGTTGGTCGACTTCACCTCGAACACGCCGTCGCCGATCTCGAGGATCGAAATATCGAACGTGCCACCGCCGAGATCGTACACTGCGATCGTGCCGGCCTTGGTCTTGTCGAGGCCATAGGCGAGCGCGGCCGCAGTCGGCTCGTTGATGATGCGAAGCACTTCGAGGCCCGCGATCTTGCCGGCGTCCTTGGTCGCCTGGCGCTGGGCGTCGTTGAAGTAGGCGGGAACGGTGATGACGGCCTGATCGACCTTCTGGCCGAGATGGGCCTCCGCGGTCTCCTTCATCTTCTGCAAGATGAACGCCGAGACCTGCGAGGGCGAGTAGGTCTGGCCGTCGGCCTCGACCCACGCATCGCCGTTGGAAGCCTTCACGATCTTGTACGGGACGAGCTTCTTGTCCTTCTCGACCATCGGGTCGTCGTAGCGGCGGCCGATGAGGCGCTTCACTGCGAAGAAGGTGCGCTCGGGATTGGTGACGGCCTGGCGCTTGGCCGGCTGGCCGACGAGGCGCTCACCGTCGTCCGTGACGGCGACGATCGAAGGCGTCGTGCGCATGCCCTCGGAATTCTCGATGACTTTGGCGTTCTTGCCATCCATCACGGCGACGCACGAATTCGTGGTGCCGAGGTCGATCCCAATGACCTTTCCCATGGTCCTGATATCCTTCTTTTTGCGGCAGGCTGGCTGGGCCCAGAAGGCACCCGAACCGAAACCCCCTAAGATCAAACATCCGCGATATTGCGATGATTGACGCTCATATAGGAGGGGGGGAGGGGCCCGCAAGGACCGAAGCTACGTTTCTGCCGCGAAAACATTGGGTTTTGGAAGATGATGTCCGGGCTTCCTCGCCCTTGCGGGTCAGGAATTATTAACAGGTTCAGGCTTCAGCAAGCCCCTGCTACCGCAGCCGGTCCCCGCCCTGTTACCGCAAGCCCAAACCCGGTAAAAGGCGGACCGGCCGGGCAGCCGCGACAGCTGCTCCGCGCGACAAAGCGGCCCGGTGACCGACCATCGAACGGCCTCAATGTGAACCAATCAGAGTGCCCCATGAAGCTGATCCGCCCCCTCGCCGCGCTCGCCCTCCTCATAGCCTCGGCGCTGCCGACCCTCGCGGCCGATGCGGTCTTCCCGCCTGGCTTGCGCCTCGGCATGGTGCCGCTGGTTGGCCTCAGCACCGCAAAAACCTTTCCGGGCTTCGAGAGCAAGGACGGTAGCGTCAAGGTGCTGGTCACCGAACTGCCGCCGGCGGCCTATGGCGAGGTCGTGAGCGCCTTCAATTCCAATCCGGCCGGCACCGGCGGCGTCAAGCAGGACAAGATCGAGACGCCCGCGGGTCTGGCCTATTTCACCACCGAAAGCGGCAAGGCCGGCGATAGCCCGGTGAAGCGCTATTCGATGATCGTGCCGGGCGCCGGCTTCTCCGGTTATGTCGCGGTGCAGATCCCGGAGAATGCGACGAAGATCTACACGGATGAAGCGGTGCGGCAGATGTTTGCGAGCGCCACCACCCGCAAGCAGGTCTCGGCCGAGGAGCAGATCGCGCTGATGCCGTTCAAGATCACCGATCTTGCCGACTTCAAGGACATCCGCACGCTGGCACCGGGCAGCAGCATCATCCTGGCCGACGGCAACGAGAGCGCCGGCTATGAGTCGAAACCGTTCATGATCCTCGGCCTGATCGGCGCCACTCCGCAGCAGGCCGACGACCGCGCCCGCTTCGCCCAGGAGGCGGCGCTCCAGATCCCCGGCGTGCGCGAATCACGGATCACCATGTCCGAGCCGATCCGCATCAGCGGCCAGCAAGGCTTCGAGACCCGGATCGACGGCGTTAGCGGCAAGGACAAGACCCCGGTGACCGTGGTGCAGTGGATTCGCTTCAGCGGCGGCGGCGCCTCGCTGCGCATCATCGCCAGCGCCCCGCGCGACCAGTGGTCCGCGGCCTTCCCCCGCTTCCGCGCCGTGCGCGACGGAATTCAGCCGAAGGGCTAGCGAGATGCGCTCTCTTTCTTGCTTGCGGAAGAGGCGGGTCGAGCGCGCCGTATAGCCCAACGAGGCATCAAAGTCGGCTGCATTTTCGGGCTTCTGTTCGTATGCGAACGGAACTAGGCTTCGCTCCCATTGTATCATCCCGGAGGGAGGCGAACGATGCTGGATCGACGACAAATCCTCGCGCTTGGAACGACGACGGCGCTGGCGACGCTCGCGCCAACCGCACTCTTCGCGGCGGCCTCGATCAAGCCGGACGATGCATGCGCGCTGCTCGTGATCGACGTGCAGAACTGCTTCCTGCCGGGCGGCAGTCTCGCCGTGAACGAAGGCGAGCAGGTGGTGCCCGTCATCAACAAAATCTCAAAGGCGTTTGCGAACGTGGTGATGACGCAGGACTGGCATACGCCGGGCCACGTCTCGTTCGCCTCAGTGCATGCCGGCAAGAAGCCGTTCGAGACCATCGACCTTCCCTATGGCAAGCAGGTGCTGTGGCCCGACCATTGCGTGCAGGGCACCGACGGCGCGGCGCTGTCGAAGGACCTTGCGATCCCCCACGCCGAGCTCATTATCCGCAAGGGTTTTCACAAGAACGTCGACAGCTATTCGGCTTTCCTTGAAGCCGACGGCAAGACCTCGACCGGACTTGCCGGCTACCTGAAGGGACGCAAGATCAAGCGCGTCTTCGTCGCAGGATTGGCGACGGATTTCTGCGTCGCCTGGACCGCGCTCGACGCGCGCAAGGCGGGCTTCGAGGTTTATGTGGTGGAGGATGCCTGCCGCGGCATCGACACGCAGGGCTCGCTCGCGAAAGCCTGGGCCGATATGGCCAAGGCCGGCGTGAAGCGGATTCAGTCTGCGGACATCGCGGTCAGCGCGTAGACGCGAAACAACCGCCAATCCCTTAGCCTGAGGAGCGCTACTTCGCGCGCGTCTCGAAGGATGAAGGCCGAGCTGCCAGAGGCCGGGCCTGCATGGTTCGAGACGGCGCTGACGCGCCTCCTCACCATGAGGGTCGACTAGTTCGGCGCGTCGCTGGCCTCGTTGGTGTTGGCGGCGGGCGCGGCCTTCGCGCCGCCCTTGGCGACACCGACCAAAGCCGGGCGCAGCACGCGGTCGCCGATGGTGTAGCCGGCCTGCATGATCTGCACCACGGTGCCCGACGGCACCGACGGGTCGGGCACCTCGAACATCGCCTGATGAAAGTTCGGGTCGAACTTCTGGCCCTGCGGGTCGAGCTTCTTCACGCCGTGCTTTTCCAGCGCATTGAGCAGCGAGCGCTCGGTGAGCTCGACGCCCTCGATCAGCGAGATCAGGCCGGGATCGGCCGTGGCACGCGCCTCGGCCGGAACGGCATCGAGCGCGCGCTGGAGGTTGTCTGCGATATCGAGCACGTCGCGGGCAAAGCCGGTGATGCCATAGAGGCGGGCGTCGGCGACTTCCTTGGTGGTACGCTTGCGCAAATTCTCCATCTCGGCCAGCGTCCGCAGCATGCGGTCGCGCGCCTCGGCGGCTTCCTTCTGCAAGGTCTCGACCGAGCCGGGCTCGGGATCGTCGGGCATGATGTAGGGTTTTGACACCACGGGCTCGCCGGTCGGCGGGGTCATGTCGTCGGGTTGCCGGTCTCGATCAGTCATCGGCTCTGGTCTCAAACTTGTTTCAAGGGATTGTTGGCCCGGATATCGTGCCTAAGCTTACGAAAATCAAGCGCCCGTGATCGGATCAAACGCCCAGTCAGCCCCCCAGGAGGCGGCTGACGATGCGGGCGGCGTAGTCCACGGTCGGGATCACACGGGCATAATTCAGCCGCGTCGGCCCGATCACGCCCAAAACGCCGACGATGTGGCCGCCGGCATCCCGATAGGGCGAGATGATGGTGGAAGACCCCGACAGCGAAAACAGCTTGTTCTCGCTACCGATGAAGATGCGCACGCCCTCGGCAGTCTCGGCCCGGCCGAGCAGGTCGATCACGCCGCGCTTGGTCTCGAGATCGTCGAACAATAGGCGAACCCGTTCCAGATCCTCCAGCGCATGCAAATCCTCGAGCAGATTGGCGTGGCCGCGAACGATGAGCTGGCGGTCCTCGTTCTCGCCACCGGACCAGCTGGCGATCCCGGCGGAAATGACCTTCTGTGCGAGCTGATCGAGCTCGGCGCGGGCCTCTGCAAGCGCCGTTTCGAGTTCGAGCCGTGCCTCGGCCAGGGTCCGGCCGCGGATTCGCGCATTGAGGAAATTACCGGCTTCGGTGATCGCCGACGAGGGAACTCCGGGGGGCAGCGTCAGCACGCGGTTTTCGACCTGGCCGTCCTCGCCGACCAGGATGACCAGCGCTTTCTCGGGTTCCAGCCGGACGAATTCGATGTGCTTCAGCCGCGCATTGGATTTTGGCGTCAACACCACCGCAGCGGCCCGCGTCAGACCCGACAGCCGCGTCAACGCCTGATCCAGCGCCGCCTCGACCGATTGCGCCTGCCCGACGGTGGCAAGCTGGCTCTGGATCGACTGCCGCTCGGCCTCGGTGAGGTCGCCGACCTGCATCAGGGCATCGACGAAGAAACGCAGCCCGAGTTCCGTCGGCAGCCGGCCGGCGGAGGTGTGGGGCGCATAGATCAGGCCGAGCTGTTCCAGATCGGCCATCACATTGCGGACCGAGGCCGGCGACAGCGGCATCGCGATCAGACGCGAGATATTGCGCGAGCCCACGGGCTCGCCGGTTGTCAGATAGCTTTCGACAATTTGACGAAAGATGTCGCGGGAACGCTCGTTGAGCTGGGCAAGGCCTGCGCGCGGCGCGATCAGATGGATCGGATCGTGATGGGCCACAGACGGTAACTCCTCTCAGATGCTCATAATTTGTCCATCCCGGGCGCTTCTGACAAGCGTGGTGTTTGCGAGCTCGAAATCCGGGGGTGAAAAAACCTTGCCGCCCACCTTCACCCCACCTACAAGCACCGCGAACAGCCCTTCCCCGTGAGTTTTGGAGGATTTCCCATGCGGCCAAGCCGCCGTGCGCCCGACGAATTGCGCCCCGTGACGCTGGAGCGCGGCGTGGTCAAATATGCGGAAGGCTCGTGCCTGGTGAAGTTCGGCGACACCCATGTGCTGGTCACCGCCACGCTGGAAGACCGCCTGCCGCCATGGCTGAAGGGCCAGGGCCGCGGCTGGGTCACCGCCGAATACGGCATGCTGCCGCGCGCAACCTCGGAACGCACCCGCCGCGAGGCCGCCGCGGGCAAGCAGAGCGGCCGCACTGTCGAGATCCAGCGCCTGATCGGCCGCTCGCTTCGTACCATCGTCGATCTCGAAGCGCTCGGTGAGCGTCAGATCACGGTCGATTGCGACGTGCTACAGGCCGACGGCGGCACGCGCACGGCCTCGATCACCGGCGCCTGGGTCGCACTCGCCGATTGCGTCAACTGGATGAAGGCGCGCAACATGATCAGGGCCAACGTCATGCGCGACAACGTCGCCGCGATCTCCTGCGGCATCTACAACGGCACGCCGGTGCTCGATCTCGACTATGCCGAGGATTCGGAAGCCCAGACCGACGCCAATTTCGTCATGACCGGCGACGGCCGCATCATTGAGGTGCAGGGCACCGCGGAACGCGAACCGTTCACGCAAGACGAGTTCCTGGCGCTGATGGCGCTGGCCCGCAAGGGCGTTGCGCGTCTCGTGGACTTGCAGAAACTGGCTGTCGCGTAGTCAATAGGCCATGCACCGCCGAATCACCGGAAAGCTCGTCATCGCCACCCATAATCCCGGCAAGCTGGCCGAGATGCGGGAGCTTTTGGCGCCTTACGGCATCGAGGCGGTGTCGGCCGGTGAGCTCGGTCTCGCCGAACCGGACGAGACCGGCAACGATTTCCGCAGCAACGCCGCGATCAAGGCGATCGCCGCGGCGCAGGCGACCAAGCTTGCCGCCTTCGCCGACGATTCCGGGATCGTGGTCGACGCGCTCGACGGTGCGCCCGGGATCTACAGCGCGCGCTGGGCCGGCCCGACCAAGGACTTCAACGCGGCGATGTCGCAAATCGAGCGCCTGTTGCAGGAGCGCGGCGCCACCACGCCCGACCGCCGAAAAGCGCACTTCGTGTCCGCGCTCTGCGTCGCCTGGCCCGACGGTCATCTCGAAGAGGTCGAGGCGCGCGTCGACGGCACGCTGGTCTGGCCGCCGCGCGGCAATGCCGGCTTCGGCTACGATCCGATGTTCTTGCCCGACGGTCACAGCCGCACCTTCGGCGAGATGGAGAGCATCGAGAAGCACGGTCTGCCGCCGCTCGGCCTCGGCCTGTCGCACCGCGCCCGCGCCTTCGTGAAACTGGCGGAGATCTGCCTTGAGCCGCGCTAACGAAGCCTTCGGCGTCTATGTGCACTGGCCGTTCTGCCTGTCGAAGTGCCCCTATTGCGACTTCAACAGCCATGTCCGCCACGCCGCAATCGATGAGGCCAGGTTTGCGTCCGCCTTCGCGCGGGAGATTGCTGCGACGGCCGAGCGCGCACCCGGCCGCGAAGTCACCTCGATCTTTCTCGGTGGCGGCACACCATCCTTGATGCAGCCCGCAACCGTCGGCGCGGTGCTCGATGCGATCGGCAGGCACTGGACCGTCGCCAAGGACGTCGAAGTGACGCTGGAGGCGAACCCGACCAGCGTCGAAGCCACGCGCTTTGCCGGCTATCGCAGTGCCGGCGTCAACCGCGCCTCGCTCGGCGTGCAGGCGCTCGACGATGCCTCGCTGAAGGCGCTGGGACGTCTGCACAGCGCGCGCGAGGCGCTCGATGCGGTCGCCATCGCGCGCCGCTCGTTCGACCGCTATTCGTTCGACCTGATCTATGCCCGCCCCGACCAGACGCCGGCGATGTGGGCCGATGAGCTTCGTCTCGCCATCAATGAGGCGGCCGAGCATCTGTCGCTGTATCAACTAACGATCGAGGAAGGCACGCCGTTCTTCGGCCTGCACCAGGCCGGCAAGCTGAAGACGCCGGACGAAGCGGTCGCGCGCGCGCTCTACGACGTCACGCAGGAGACCTGCGACAAGCTCGGCCTGCCGGCTTACGAGATCTCCAATCACGCACGGCGCGGCGCCGAGTGCCGGCACAATCTGGTCTATTGGCGCGGCGAGGAATATGCCGGCATCGGTCCCGGCGCACACGGCCGCCTCGACATCGACGGCGTGAGGCACGCCACCGCCACCGAGAAACGTCCCGAGGCCTGGCTGATGCGGGTCGAGACCACCGGCCACGGCGTCGTCACCGACGACCTGCTCAACAGCGACGAGCGCGCCGACGAATTCTTGCTGATGGGATTGCGGCTCGCGGAAGGCATCGACCCCGAACGCTACACCGCCCTCTCCGGCCGTCCGCTCGACCCCCGCCGCATCGCACTGCTGCGCGAGGAAGGCGCGATCACGGTCGATGCCACGGGCCGGCTGCGCGTGACGAGCAGCGGTTTTCCGGTGCTGGATGCGGTGGTTGCGGATTTGGCGGCATAAGTCTCAGCCAAGTCATTGATGCGCTCCCTCGCCCATTTGCGGGCGAGGTGACCATCACGCCCCAAAACTCTTCGGCGAGCCCGCAACTGCAACGCCGCCACCCTGCGTCACCTTCATCACCGCGAGCCCACGCTCATTCGTGCCGTCGGCGCGGAAGCGGAACAGACCGTCAACGCCGGCGAAGCCCGAAGGATTGGTGAGCACATCGGGCGAGAAGCGCGTGGTTCCTTGCGTGCGCGCGAGCGCGGCGACGAGGGCGACCGCGTCGTAGGCGAGCGTCGCGGTCCGTACGGGCTCGGCGCCGTATTTGGTGCGATAGCGGCCGGAAAAGGCCCGGAAACCGGCCGGATCCGGCGCGGCGTAGAGGCCGCCTTGCAAGCTTGGGCTGGCATAGACGCGCGGATTGTCCCACAGCCCGGTGCCGAGCATCTGGATGTTGCGCAAATTTGCGCCCGCCGCGGTCATCGCATCCGCCACTGAGACAACGGCATCGCCGTCGTCGGCAATGAACAGCGCGTCTGCACTGCCGAGCTGCTGTGCCACGGTGCGCGCCGGCGTGGCGCGATCGGCGCCATATTTCTCGAAGGCGACGATGCGCCCGCCACGCCGCGGCACCGCCGCCTTCACCGCGGCCTCGACCACGTTGCCATAGGCATTGTCGGGCACGAGCACGGCGAGCGAGCGCTTTCCGATGCTGGCGGAATATTGGACGATGCGATTGACGTCGGACTCCGGCAGGAAGCTGAGCAGATAGACGCCGCGACCGGCGATGCTGGAATCGGTCGAGAAGGCGATCACGGATATGCCGCGCGTGCGCGCGACCTGCGCCACGGCCGGCACCGATTGCGCGAACAGCGGCCCCAAAATGATCTCGGCGCCCTCGTCGACGGCCTGCTGCGCGCCGGCCTGCGCGCCCTGCGCACTGCCATTGTCGTCCTTGATCAGGAGCTGGATGTTCGGGTTCTGGAACTCTGCCAGCGCCATCTCGGCGGCGTTGCGCATCGATTGCGCGGCAAGGCCGGCATTGCCGGCCGCCGAAAGCGGCAGGATCAAGGCGACCTTCACGCCGCCGCTGCCCGCGGTCGTCGCCTGCTGCGGGGGACCTGCCGGCTGGGGTGGCGCAGAGCTTGAGAATTGGCTGAGACTCTGCTGCACGCCGGCACAGGCCGACAGTAGGGGTGCTCCCAGCAACAGGCCGAGCGCGCTCCGGCGGGTCGCCCCCGACAATCGGGACCCCGAAACGGGAGATTTTGGATAATGCGGGCCCATCATGGCAGCTTCTCTTCCAACCCACCGTCACCGGCCGGTCACGATATTCTTTCCACGACACAGGCCGCGGATTCAGGCATAGTGTCGGCAAATAGTTAACCAAAACAAAAGGATAATAGCCGCTTAACGCGGCCGCCTTCCTGTCTCGGCAGCTGTTCGCCGTCGCTCATTCAGCATCAAGGCGGCGTTTCCGTCGCGAATATGGCGCGAGGGCGCTCACTCCCTCCCGGCGTGATCCCGATCGATCACATTCGCGTCCGTTCCTCGCCCCTTACCTCGGCACGATCTTTTTCGGCGAGCCGGTTCCCAGCCCTGCGGATCGTGCCTAAGTTGACTTCATTATGCGCGCAAAGCCGGCTCCGATAAATACGCCTGAAGCCCAAGACACCGCCTCGCGCGGTTTCTCCATCGATGCCCATCGACTCGCAGCGCCGAAGGCGGCACCGGGCCTCCATCTGGTCGCAACCCCGATCGGCAATCTCGGCGACATCACCCTGCGCGCGCTCCAGACCCTTGCCGGCGTCGACGTCATCGCCTGCGAAGACACCCGCATCACGCGGCGCCTGATCGAGCGCTACGCCATCGCGGCGCAGCTCAAGCCGTACCACGACCACAACGCGGAAGCCGCGCGGCCAAAGATCCTGGAGACCCTGGGACGGGGCGGCTCAATTGCGCTGGTCTCCGATGCCGGCACGCCATTGATCTCCGATCCCGGCTTCAAGCTGGTGCGCGAGGTCTGCGCGGCGGGACACGCGGTGTACGCGCTGCCCGGCCCGTCCTCGGTGCTGGCCGCGCTGTCGGTGGCGGCGCTACCGACCGACCGCTTCTTCTTCGAGGGTTTCTTGCCGGCGAAATCCGCCGCCCGGCGCGCGCGCCTCACCGAGCTCGCACGCATCGATGCGACGCTGGTGATGTTCGAGTCGGGAAATCGGATGCAGGCCAGCTTAGCCGATCTCGCCGAGATCATGGGTGAGCGAGATGCCGCGGTCTGCCGCGAACTGACGAAGTTGCACGAGGAGGTCAGGCACGCGCCCCTCGCCGAGCTTGCGCGACAGGCAGACGCGCCCGAGACGCGCGGAGAGTTCGTCCTGGTGATCGGCCCGCCTGCCGCGGACGCCGAGGTGCTGACAATGGATGCGCTCGATGGTGTACTACGCGAACAGCTTGCCACGCACAGCGTCAAGGACGCCGTCGCGCATGCCGTCGCGCTCTCGGGACGCCCGCGCCGCGAGGTCTATGCCCGTGCACTGGAGCTTGCAAGATATTCGCGGGGGGCCGATGGCGAAGACTGAGATTCCGGCGGAGCCCAAGGTCGCCTCGCCCGAGCGCGTCGCCGCGTTCCGGACCGGCATCTCCGCGGAGAGCCGTGCTGCGGCTTATCTCATGGCCAAGGGCTACCGCATACTCGCCAAACGCTACCGCACCCCGCATGGCGAGATCGACATCGTGGCGCGGCGCCGCAACCTGATCGCTTTCGTCGAGGTCAAGGCGCGGGCGACGCTGGATGACGCCGCTTTCGCCGTGACGCCGCGCCAGCAGCATCGCATCATCGACGCTGCGCAAGGCTGGCTCGTGGCGCATCCCGAGCATGCCGAATTCGAATTAAGATTCGACGCCATGCTGATTGCGCCGAAGCGACTTCCACGCCATGTGTTGGCGGCATTCGACGCCTCGACCTGAAAGGCAGACCATGAAACTGAACGTCGCCGTCCAGATGGACCCCATCGCCCGAATCAACGTCAAGGGCGATTCCACCTTTGCGCTGCTTCTGGAGGCGCAGAAGCGCGGCCATGGCCTTTCCTACTATACGCCCGACAAGCTCTCGATGGTCGGCGACGAGATCGTCGCTCCCGTTCAGCTCCTCACCGTACGCGACGAGCCCGGCAATCATTTCACCCTCGGCGAACCCAGGCGCGAGACGCTGAACGGCTTCGACGTAGTGCTGCTGCGCCAGGACCCGCCGTTCGACCTCGCCTACATCACCTCGACGCATCTTCTGGAGCGCATCCATCCGAAGACGCTGGTGGTCAACGACCCCGCAAGCGTGCGCAATGCGCCCGAAAAACTGTTCGTGATGAACTTTCCGCAGCTGATGCCGCCGACGCTGATCTCGCGCGACCTCGACGAGATCAACGCCTTTCGCGACAAGTACGGCGCCGTCGTGATGAAGCCGCTGCACGGCTATGGCGGGGCCGCGGTGTTCCGCGTGATGCCTCAGGACATGAATTTCGGCTCGCTGTTCGACATGTTCGCGGTGACGTTCCGTGAGCCCTGGGTGATCCAGCAATTCATCCCCGAGGTGAAGCACGGCGACAAGCGCATCATTCTCGTCAACGGCGAGTTCGCCGGCGCGGTGAACCGCGTGCCGGCCGCCGACGACCTCCGCTCCAACATGGTGCGCGGCGGCGCCGCGCAGGAGACCGAGCTCACCCCGCGCGAGCGCGAGATCTGCGCGACGGTCGGCCCGGCGCTGCGCGAGTGCGGCCTAGTGTTCGTCGGCATCGACGTCATCAACGGCAACCTCACCGAGATCAACGTGACCTCGCCGACCGGCATCCGCGCCATCGCCCGGCTCGGCGGACCGGATGTCGCGGCGAAGATCTGGGACGCGATCGAGCAGAAGCGGGCGAAGTAAGCGCCGGGCTACGCAGGCTTCGATTTATCACCATCATCCTTCGAGGCTCGCCTTGCAATGCGTTGCACCGCAAGCCTCGCACCCCGGGATGACGAATGGATCGCCGGCACGTCGCGGCACACACTGCGATGACGCGCGACTCCGAGCCTCTCCCATCGCTAACCCCTCGTTCACCATGACGCCCCCGCGCCGCATCCGCGCGCGTCCTTCGCACTGCGTGAAACTACGGGGCCGCCGGCCGACCCGATAACGCCGCGTTCACCATCTGCCCAGAACGCGCGTCGTCACCGGTCATCGCATTCGGCCTCGCAACACCCCTTATACTTTTACTCCCTACTCATCGACACGGGGGAACACGCCAGGTGCGGTTCGAGTGCCCCGCGTATGAGTAAAAGCGTATGAACACCGCACGCATTGTCGTTCTCGTCATCGCGCTGGCCGCCGGCGGCGTCGCTGCGTATCTGGCGAGCGGCTATGACAACAAGTCCGCACCCGCCGTGCCCGTCGCAGAGAAGCTGCCGACGGTCGAAGTCCTCATCGCGAAGAACGACATCCAGCTCGGCCAAGCCGTCAAGCCCGAGGACCTGCAATGGCAGACCTGGCCTGCGGCGACTGCGAGCAGCGCCTTCATCCGCCGTGACAACAGGCCTGAGGCCCAGACCCAGATCGCCGGCTCGATCGCCCGCGTGCCGTTGATGCAGGGCGAGCCGATCCGCGAGCAGAAGCTGGTCAAGGCCGAAGGCTCCGGTTTCATGGCCGCGATTCTGCCGTCGGGCATGCGCGCCGTCTCCACCGAGATTTCGGCCGAGACCGGCGCCGGCGGCTTCATTCTGCCGAACGACCGCGTCGACATCATCCTGACCCGCCGCCTGAAGAATCCCGATGCCACCAACGGCGGCAACGACCTCATCCTGTCCGAGGTCATCCTGAGCAACATCCGCGTGCTGGCGATCGACCAGGCGCCGAAGGAAAAGGACGGTCAGAACGCCGTGATCGGCAAGACCGTCACGCTCGAGCTCAAGCCCGAGCAGGTCGCCACGCTGTCGACCGCGCGTCAGGGCGGCACCCTCCAGCTGGCGCTGCGGAGCATCGTCGATGCCAACGCGGTGGAGAGCACGGTCGAGGACCAGGGGGCCAAGCGTCCGGGGGGCATCAACGTCATCCGCTACGGCGTGTCGGCGCGGCAACAGACGTCACAGAAGTGATGGGGACAGCATGAACTACGGGAATGATCGGACGAGCCCGCGCATTCGGGGGAAGCGCGCGCGCCCGTTCTGGACGGGGGCGATGCTGATGCTGGGGCTGCTCGCAGCACCCGGCTGCGTCAGCGCCGCGGACGCGCCGGTCGGAGACCAGGCGCCGATGCAGGCGCCGGATCTCGGTGTGTCGCCGGTCGCGACGATCGCACCGGCAAGGACGCGCTTCCTGTCGCTCGGCGTCGGCAAGTCCGTCGTCATCGACTTACCCCGCGAGGTCAAGGACGTGCTGGTGGCCGATCCCAAGATCGCCAATGCGATCATCCGCTCGGCCCAGCGCGCCTATATTATCGGTGGCCAGGTCGGCCAGACCAACGTCGTGTTCTTCACCGCCGACGGTCAGCAAGTCGCCTCCTATGACATCGCAGTGAAGCGCGACCTCAACGGCGTACGCGCGGCCCTGCGCCAGTCGCTGCCGGGCGTTCAGATCGAAGGCGTCGGCGACAGCGTGATGCTGACCGGATCGGTGTCGAGCCCGGTCGAGGCACAGCAGGCCGGCGACATCGCCGCAAAACTGGTCGGCGGCTCGGAGAAGGTCGTCAACAACATCGTCGTGCGTGGCCGCGACCAGGTGATGCTCAAGGTCGTCGTCGGCGAAGTGCGCCGCGACATCGTCAAGCAGCTGGGTGTCGATCTCAGCGCCAGCCTCAACGCCGGCACGGCGGTGGTGAATTTCAACAATTCCAACCCGTTCTCGGTCAGCGGCGGACCGATCGTCGGCAACAACGGGCTCGGCGTCGCCGGCCTTGCCAAGGGCGTCGCCACCGTCAGCGCCACCATGCGCGCGATGGAAAGCGCCGGTGTCATGCGCACGCTCGCCGAACCGAGCCTGACCGCGATCTCGGGCGAATCCGCCACCTTCATCGCCGGCGGCGAATTCCCGATCCCCGCAGGCTATTCCTGCGATCCGGTCACCCACGTCTGTACCACCCAAGTGACCTACAAGAAGTTCGGTATCTCCCTGAACTTCACCCCGGTCGTGCTCAGCGAAGGCCGCATCAGCCTGCGCGTGATGACCGAGGTATCGGAGCTGTCGAATACGAATGCGATCACACTGACGCAGGCGGTGTCCTCGACCTCGAGCAACTCGATCACCATTCCCTCGGTCCAGACCCGCCGCGCCGAGACCACGCTCGAAATTCCCTCGGGCGGCTCGATGGCAATGGCCGGCCTGATCCAGCAGCAGACCAAGCAGGCGATCAACGGCCTGCCCGGCGTCGACCAGGTTCCGATCATCGGCGCATTGTTCCGCAGCCAGGACTTCGTCAACAACGAGACCGAGCTGATGGTGATCGTGACGCCCTATGTGGTGCGCGCGGTGGCCCAGAAGGAATTGTCGCGGCCCGACGACGGCTTCGCGCCGGCCTCGGATGCGCAGACGGCGCTGCTCGGCCGCATGAACCGTCTCTACGGCATTGCGCGCCGCGTCGATCCGATCAACGGCGCGCCGGGCGATTTCGGCTTCATCATCGACTGAGATGGACGGTTTGGGGACCGGGGCAAGAAACGGGGCAAGAGGGGACAGGCGATGACGAAGACATCAGCCGATCGACGTCGCAACCTGCGGATCGCGCTGGCACTGACGGGGCTCTCCGTCATGCTGGGCGCCTGCAACACCACCGGCGAGATCGTCACCCAGACGGTGCCGACCGACTATCGCCAGCGCCACCCGATCGCGGTGCAGGAAGGCAAGAAGTCGATCGTGATCTTCGTCGGCAAGGCGAGGGGCGGCCTGTCCGCCGCGCAGCATTCCGACGTCGCGGGCATCGCGCGGGACTGGGTGCGCGAAGGCACCAGCTCCGTCGTCGTCGACGTCCCCGTCGACACCGCGAATTCGCGCGCAGCGGCCGCGACCTATCGGGAAATCCGATCCGTGCTCGCATCCGGCGGCGTGCCGCCACGTGCCATCGTCGAGCATCCCTATCGCCCCGAAGATCCCGGACTGCTGCCCACCATCCGCCTGAGCTACGCGAAGATCGCCGCGGTCGCCGGCCCCTGCGGGCTGTGGCCGGAAGACGTCGGCCCCTCCATCCTCGATCCCGGCTACAACGAGAACCGGCCCTATTTCAATCTCGGCTGCGCCAGCCAGCGCAACCTCGCGGCGATGATCGACAATCCGGCTGATCTCGAGCAACCGCGAGCCGAGACGCCGGCCTATACCGCACGGCGCAATATCGCCTTCGAGCGCTATCGCAAGGGCACCGCGATCGCGACTCCCAATCCCGAGGCCGACAAGGCCAAGCTCAGCGACACCGGCAGATGACAAGCTTCCACGACGAAGACGCGGACGATCCGCAGCACCCCGAGGAACACATTGCGCCGGTTCCCCGCATCTCGGTGCAGGCCTTTTGCGAGACCGAGAAGACGCTCGCCGCAGTGACTGCGGCAGGGCAGGACCGCCGGCTCGCCAAGGCGCACCTCACCGCCAAGGACGGCGGCCTTGCCGCGGCAATCGAAGTCTATGAATCGATGCCGACGCCGAACGTGATCGTGATCGAATCCGACGGCACGCGCGACATCCTCGAGGGGCTCGACGACCTCGCCGGCGTCTGCGACCCCGGCACCCGCGTGGTCGTGATCGGCAATCCCCACGACACCGCACCCTATCGCGAGCTGGTACGCCGTGGCGTCAACGACTATGTGGTGGGACCGGTCGAAACCCTCGATGTCGTCCGCTCGATCTGCAGCCTGTTCTCGGCCTCCGAGGCCATCATCACCGGCCGCGTCATCGCTGTGGTCGGTGCCAAGGGCGGCGTCGGCGCCTCCACCGTCGCACACAATGTGGCCTGGACCATCGCCCGTAATCTTTCGCTCGATTCGGTCGTGATCGACCTCGACCTCGCCTTCGGCACCGCGGGCCTCGACTACAACCAGGACCCGGTGCAGGGCATCGCCAACGCGGTGCTGTCTCAGGACCGGCCGGATACGGCGCTGATGGAGCGCCTGCTCGCCAAATGCACCGAGCGCCTCAGCCTGCTGGCCGCGCCCGCGACCCTCGACCGCGTCTACGATTTCGGCGCCGAAGCCTTCGACGCCGTGTTCGACACGCTGCGCATGACTACGCCCTGCATCGTGCTCGACGTTCCCCACCAATGGTCCGGCTGGACGCGGCGCGCGCTGGTGAACGCCGACGACATCGTGATTGTCGCCGAGCCCGATCTCGCCAATCTGCGCAACACCAGGAACATGCTGAGCGTGCTCAAGGCCGCGCGACCGAACGACCGGCCGCCGCTGTACTGCCTCAATCAGGTCGGCATGCACAAGCGTGCGGAGATCGAGGTCAAGGCGTTCGCCAAGACCATGGAAAGCCAGCCGATCGCGGTGATCCCGTTCGATTCGAAACTGTTTTCGACCGCGGCCAATAACGGCCAGATGATCGCGGAAGTCTCCAAGAACCACCGCACCACCGAGCTGTTTCAGAACATGGCGAACCGCCTCGCCGGCCGCGGCGAGGTGAAGAAGCCGAAGCGCTCGTTGCTCGAGCCGCTCCTTAGGAAGCTGAAGGGCAGATCGGGACGCGGATCAGCCCCGCATCGCAAGGCGTCTTAGGAGTTAGAAGCGTTTTCGAGCGACGTGGACGCCGATTCGCGTCGAGAAAGCGCGCCAAAATAGTGTGAAGGGACGGGCTATTTGCCCGCCCGTTGCTGCTTCTTCGCCAGCAGTTGCCGCAGCGCCGTGACCTTTGCCGCCGCCTGATCGGGCGGCAGATCGGCCTTCACGACGGCTTCGGCTTCGGCCTGCTTTCCTTCCAGGCCGAGCACGAGCGCGAAATTGGCACGCACGCGGGAATCGGCCGGATTGCGCTCGTGCGCGCGCCGCATCGTTTCCTCGGCTCTCGGCAGATTGTTCTGGAGCATGTAGGACAGGCCGAGATTGGACAAAACCTGCGGCTCGTCGGGCACGATCTTCAGGGCGGTCGCGTAATATTGCTGCGCCTCCTCGTTGCGGCCGAGCTGATCGAGCGCCGCACCCTGTGCCGACAGGATACGCCAGTCCGGATCCTCGGGCGTATGCGCTCGGCTGAGGACGTCGAAGGCCTGCTGGAAATCGCCGTTGTCGGCGAGCGCGCGGCCATAGCCGGCGAGCAGCGCCTTGTTGCTGGGATGACCGAGCACGGCCTGCTCCATCACCGCGACCGCCTGCGCGCGCTGACCGCTCTGGCGCAGCGCCTTGCCGTAGGCAAGCGCAACCTCGGAATCGCCAGGCTTGGCGCGATAGCGCTCGCGCAAAGCGTCCATGTCCGGCTTGGCGTCGGCCCTGCCGGCCGTTTCCGATCCGACGCCGAGCGCGCCGGTCACGTCCTCGATGCCGGTGGTCTGGCAGCCGCCGAGAACGAGCACCAGGAGTGCGGGAAGCAGGAGTCTCGCCGGACGAGCGGCGAGGGACGAACACTTGGACATACTCTGATCACTCGGCAACTGATCAGAGATGCTTACCGATTAACGCTAAAGTCCCGTTAAGGAGCGCGGGCCTTATGGCCTAATCGACGAATTCAGCGCCGAACTCGCAGCCGATGCGCCAGCGCAGGCGGCACTGGCGGGAATAGTCGGGTGCGAAGATGATGGTAAATTGTGGCGGCACTTCCAGAAATTCCGCCACCACCTTCACGCCGCCGTCCGAGATATCCGTGATCGTGCAGTCCCGCGGCAGCGAGCCCGCCCCAAGATGGATCTTGGCGAGCCGGCTGCACACCCGACGTTCGCTTCTCCGGCGATTTGCAAGCATTTGAATTCACCCGTTAGACCACGGCCCATCCCGCAGGCTAGGAGTAGCGCACATTCGTTGGAATGTGCTGAGGACAGAAGCTGGCATTCGAGGCGTAGTGTCTCCGTCTTGTTTACGAGCTGTTAGGGCTTGCTCGCCCCGCC
Organism: Bradyrhizobium diazoefficiens; assembly: GCF_016616425.1. Classification (NCBI taxonomy): domain Bacteria; kingdom Pseudomonadati; phylum Pseudomonadota; class Alphaproteobacteria; order Hyphomicrobiales; family Nitrobacteraceae; genus Bradyrhizobium; species Bradyrhizobium diazoefficiens. The sequence goes on along the minus strand of NZ_CP067101.1, from coordinate 580,020 downwards.
GCGGATGTTCCTGCATTGTTCTTGCGGAGAGGGCCGGGCTCTGCTACCCCTAATTGTGCGAGAGGAGCGAGCTGGTTTGAGCATGGTTCAGCGGGTTTCCACCGTCGCCTTTGAGGGCATCGAGGCCCGCGCGGTCGACGTGCAGGTGCAGGTCGCGCCGGGCCTGCCGGCGTTCGCCATCGTCGGCCTGCCGGACAAGGCGGTGTCGGAGGCGCGCGAGCGGGTGCGCTCGGCGCTGATCGCCTCTGGCCTGGCGCTGCCGGCGCGGCGGATCATCGTCAACCTGGCTCCGGCCGACCTGCCCAAGGAGGGCAGCCATTACGACCTGCCGATCGCGCTCGGCCTGATGGCGGCGATCGGGGCGATCCCACCGGATGCGCTGACCGGTTTCACCGTTCTTGGCGAGCTCGGCCTCGACGGCTCGATCGCGCCCGTGGCTGGCGTCCTCCCCGCCGCGATCGGCGCCAATATGCGCGAGGAAGGGCTGATCTGCCCGGCGTCCTGCGGCTCCGAAGCGGCGTGGGCGAGCCCGGACATCCAGATCATCGCGGCAAGCTCGCTGATCCAGATCGCCAACCATTTCAAGGGTACGCAGGTGCTGTCGCGACCCTCGCCGAAGGTCCACGAAGCCGCCGCCTCCACGCTCGATCTGCGCGACATCAAGGGGCAGGAAAGCGCCAAGCGGGCGCTGGAGATCGCGGCCGCCGGCGGGCATCACCTGCTCATGATCGGCGCGCCCGGTGCCGGCAAATCGATGCTGGCGGCGCGCCTGCCCTCGATCTTGCCGCCGCTGTCGCCGGGCGAGTTGCTCGAGGTCTCGATGATCGCGTCCGTCGCCGGCGAGATCGAAGGCGGCGCGCTGACGGCGCGGCGGCCGTTCCGATCGCCGCATCATTCCGCGAGCATGGCCGCGCTGACCGGCGGCGGCACGCGCGCCAAGCCCGGCGAGATCTCGCTGGCGCATCAGGGCGTGCTGTTCCTCGACGAGCTGCCCGAATTCGATCCGCGCGTGCTGGATTCGCTGCGGCAGCCGCTGGAGAACGGCGAAGTCGCCGTGTCGCGCGCCAATCATCGCGTCACCTACCCTGCGCGCTTCATGCTGGTCGCGGCGATGAATCCGTGCCGCTGCGGCAACGCGTTCGAGCCCGGCTATGCCTGCAAGCGCGGCCGCATCGACCGCTGCACCGGCGATTATCAAGCGCGCATCTCCGGTCCTTTGATGGACCGCATCGATCTGCGGATCGAGGTGCCGGCCGTGACCGCGGCCGACCTGATCCTGCCGCCTCCGGCGGAGGGGTCAGTCGAGGTCGCCGCCCGCGTGGCGGCGGCGCGCGACATCCAGCTCGCGCGCTACGCCGATGCCGGCCTGCCCAATGTTCGCACCAACGCCGAGGCCCCTGCCTCCGTGCTGGAGGAGATCGCAAAGCCGGATGCGCAAGGCGCCAAATTGCTGCGCGAAGCCGCCGAGACCATGCGGCTGTCGGCGCGCGGCTATCACCGCGTGCTGCGGGTGGCGCGCACGCTGGCCGACCTCGATCGTGCCGACAAGATCGGCCGGCTGCATCTCGCCGAAGCACTGTCCTATCGCGCACTCGCGGAGGATGTGCGCCAGATGGCTTGAGGCGCCTGGCGCATCAACCCGGCGGTAACGAGTTTCCTTTACGCTCAGCAAACCATGGGCCCAATGAGTTCCCAGGGCCTCGGCGAGTAGAGTGTGATGTTGCGTTTCAAAATCCTCGCGTCGGTTATTCCCCTATTGGCGGCTGCGGCATTCGCCCGCGGCGAGATCGGATCGGTCTCGCATCCCTGCATCGCCCTCGGTGAAACCTCGGTCGAGCTGACGTCGCTGTTCCGGAGCGCCGGCGTGCATGTCGCCTTCACCGAGGATCCTGCTCGGGCCACGGTGCGGGTTCAGATCACCGACGACGCTGGCGCTGCGGACTTTGCCGTCGTCGACGACGGCCTCGGCTCCGAACCGGAGTCCTGTCAGGCCACTCCCTCGACACGCCTTGTCTCGATTGCCGCGCAGCCCGTCGACGGCGGCCAGGTGATCTATCTTTCTACCGAAGGGCCGGCGGATTACCGCATCTATGTGCGCTCGAGGACGTTCTCACAGCGCGAGGCCGCGGCGTTGATCGTCGGCGCCCGCGGCGGCGATCGCCATCTCCAGGCCGCCTCGCTGTGAGGCGTTAACATCTCGTCAACCCTGTTTGGAGGCAACCCCAAAGCCTCAAACTGTTCGCAAGGTCGGCGGGTCATCGTCGCAGCGGCAGCGGTGGGGTTTCGGATAAGAGTCGGGGTGGCGATGGGTCGGACGTTCCGGATCAAGGTGCGCATGCGCCGCTTCAGGCGACAGCACCCCCGAGTTGCCTTCGCAATCCGCTCCTTCATGATCTTTTCGGCGACGTTCGGCGGCGCCTACGGCTTTGTCACTGGCAGCCGCTCGGAAAATTCCGGCTACGATCCCAACACCTTTGCGATCGGCGCGAGCTTTCTGTTCGCGCTCGCCTGCCTTGGCCTGGCGACGCTGAGCATGCGCCTGCGTTTCGTGCGCAAGCGGCTGCGTACGCTCGCCGCCCACAACGAGGCGCTGATCGACCGCAATTGGGAACTGAAGGAAGCGGAAGAGCGCGCCCGCAGCCTGTTTGAGCAGCAGGGCGATCTCATCGTGCTGCGCGACACGAACGGCCGCATCACCTTTGCCAACGAGGCCTATTGCGCACTCGCAGGGCAAGCGCGGAGCGCGCTGGTCGGGACACGTTTCGATTTCGACGTGCTGGAGCAGGGCGACAGCGCGCGCGAGAGCAACGGCACGCGCATCCACGATCAGAGGATCGCAAGTCCGCTCGGCGCGCGCTGGATCGCCTGGCGCGAGGGCTATGTCCGCCTCGATGCCGGACAGCCCGCCGAATTGCAGAGCGTAGGACGCGACGTCACCGACCGCACCGAGACTGAACGCGCCCTGTCCGTCGCGCGCGACCAGGCCGATGCCGCCAACCGCGCCAAATCACGCTTTCTCGCGATGGCCTCGCACGAAATCCGCACGCCCCTGAACGGCATCATCGGTATGGGCGGCCTGTTGCTCGACACCACGCTGACCCCGGAGCAGGCGACCTATGCCAGGGCGGTGAAAACCTCGGGCGAAGCGTTGATGGCCCTGATCGAGGAATTGCTCGACTATTCCAAGATCGAGGCCGGCAAGCTCGACCTGGAACAGCGTCCCTTCGCGCTCTCGACCCTGGTCGAGGAGATCACCGAGCTGCTGGCGCCGCGTGCGCAGGCGAAGTCGCTCGAGATCGCCGCCTATGTCGACGAGCGCCTGCCGCTGGAGGTGGTCGGCGACGCCGCGCGGCTGCGTCAGGTGCTGCTCAATCTCGCCGGCAATGCCATCAAGTTCACCGCGAGCGGCGGCGTCGCGCTGATCGTCGAACCCGGCATCTGGCCGAACGAGATCAGCTTCCTGGTCCGCGACACCGGCATCGGCATTGCGCCGGAGGCACAGCAGCGCATCTTCCGCGAATTCGAGCAGGCCGACGAGCGCGTCGCCCGCACCTATGGCGGCACCGGACTCGGTCTCGCGATCAGCGAGCGCATCGTCAAGCGCATGGGCGGCCGGATCACGCTCACGAGCGAACCGGGCAAAGGCTCGACCTTCGAGATCGCGGTGCCGCTTCCGCCATCGCAAGCCAGCGCAGGACAGACGGCTTTTCCCAGCCCCGATCTCGCCGGCAAGTCGATGCTCCTCGTCGCCGACGGCATCGAGGCCTCGCTGATCGCGCGGCGGCTGGAGCGCTGGGGCGGCCAGACCTGCATGGTTGCGGATGCGGCGGTCGCCGAAGCGTTGCTGCCGGAGCGCTCATGGCACGCGGTGCTGATCGATCGTGCGATCGGCGCTGCCATGGCCGACCGTCTGGGCGAAATGGCCCGCGCGCATGCGCTCCAGCGCCTCGTGCTGCTGACGTCGAGCTCGCGCCATGAAAAGTTGTCGCCGGCCTTCACCGGCTTTCTGGTGAAGCCGCTGCGCGCGGCCTCGCTCGCCGCGCGCCTCGCGCTGACACCAGAGGTCGCCTCGCCCGATCTCGCGCCGGAGCCGACGGCCGAAGCCATCACGAACGCAGCGCCGGCGAAAGGTCTGTCCATCCTCGTTGCCGAGGACAACGAAATCAACGCCCTCTTGATGCGCTCGCTGCTGACCAAGCTCGGCCATCGCGTCGTCATCGCCGTCCATGGCGAGGCCGCGCTGGAATCCTGGCTCGCCGCTTCATCCGCCGGCACGCCCTATGATCTCGTACTGATGGATATCCAGATGCCGCAGCTCGACGGCATCGAGGCGACAAAGCGCATCCGCGCACATGAGGCCGCCACGGGCGGCCACCACACGCCGATCCTCGCGCTCACCGCCAATACGCTGGTGGAGGACCGCTATGCCTGCTTCGAAGCGGGCATGACCGGGTTTTTGATCAAACCGCTCGATCGGGACAAGCTCGACGAGGCGCTGGCAGGGCTCGCGGCGTCACAGCGGCTGGCGGGCTGATCGGGACTCTCACGGCGAACCTGGTCCCGGCTGGCAATCGAGAATTGAAATCGACCGCGTTGCGCGTCACCTCCTCGGAGCAATTTGCAGGAGAATTCCGCGCATGAACGTGCTGTCCCGACTCCTACGCATTGCTTATGTCAACAAACTCGGCGGCTCCGGCCCCGCCACCTTTGCGGGCCGCATCAAGCCTGCGGACTGGAGTGCAAGAACCGGTAAATGACGCGCCGGCGAGGCGCGTCAGCGGGAGGCCACCCGTGGCTCCGATCGCTCGAACGAGCAGGCCCCGCCGACCGGCACGATCAGAGCCGTCTGAGCGCCACGCTCTCCACCGTATGGTCGGCGCCCTTCTTCAGGATCAGTGTCGCGCGAGGGCGGGTCGGCAGGATGTTGTCCTCGAGATTAGCGAGGTTGGTGCGTTCCCAGATCGCGGTGGCGGTGGCTGTGGCTTCCTCGTCCGACAACAGCGCGTAGCGGTTGAAATAGGATTTCGGGTTGGTGAACGCGGTGTCGCGCAGCGCCAGGAAGCGCTTGATGTACCATTGCCGCAGCGCCGCCTCGTCGGCGTCGATGTAGACCGAGAAGTCGAAGAAGTCGGAGACCACCGGCACCGCCTTGCCGTCGCGCGGGAGCTTGCCGGTCTGCAGCACGTTGACGCCCTCGACGATCAGAATGTCGGGCTGGTCGATCTCGGCCCACTGGTGCGGCACGATGTCGTAGGTCAGATGCGAATAGACCGGCGCGCGCACATGGCGGCGACCGGACTTGATGTCGGAGAGGAAGCTCAGCAGCAACGGCAGGTCGTAGCTCTCGGGAAAACCCTTCTTCTGCATGATCCCCTGCCGATCGAGCACCGCGTTGGGATAGAGAAACCCGTCGGTGGTGATCAGTTCGACCTTCGGCCGCGGCGACCAGCGCGCCAGCAGGGCCTGGAGCACGCGGGCCGTGGTCGATTTCCCGACCGCGACCGAACCGGCGACGCCGATGATGTAGGGCACCTTGCGGTCGCGGATATTGAGGAACTGGCGCTCCGCGTAATACAGGCGCTGCATCGCGTCGACATAGATCGAGAGCAGGCGCGACAGCGGCAGATAGATGTCCTCGACCTCCTGGAGATCGAGGCGGTCGTGCAGCGAGCGCAGCCGGTCGAACTCACCCGGCTCCAGCGTCATCGGCGTGTCGTCGCGCAATCGCGACCATTCTTCGCGCGTATAGACGCGGTACGGATTGTACTGCTGCTCGGGTGCGCGGATATCCATGACGCCGCCTTTCCGTTTCCACCTCGGCTAGTTGCCGCCCTTGCGCGACGCCTTCTCTTCCAAGCCCGACATCGTCGTTCGTTTCTCGAGCGTCGCCTCGACCTCTTCCAGCTTTACGCCGCGGGCCTTCAGCAGCACAAGAAAATGGTAGAGCAGGTCGGCACTCTCGGCGATCAGATGCGCGCGATCGTTTTCGACTGCTGCGATTACGGTTTCGACTGCCTCCTCGCCGAACTTCTTGGCGCAATGCTCAGCGCCCTTGTCGAGGAGCTTGCGGGTATAGGACGCTTCGCCGCCGGCCGCTGCGCGGACGTCGATAGTCTCGGCCAGATCGTGGATCGTGAAACGCGGCATCAAGAATACCCGGAAACTCACTTGGCCACGGAGGCCATCCCCCGCAGCCTCGTGTAGCACTTTTATGAACGGGAGTCGTCAGGCATCGAGGCGCATCGGAAGTCCGCGCCGGGCCATGTGCTCCTTGGCTTCGCGGATGGTGAATTCCCCGAAATGGAAGATCGAGGCGGCCAGCACGGCCGTAGCGTGCCCGTCGCGGATGCCGTCGACGAGATGGTCGAGATTGCCGACACCGCCAGAGGCGATCACCGGAACGGCAACGCTGTCGGCGATCGCCCGGGTCAGCGGGATGTCAAATCCCTGTCTGGTGCCATCTCGGTCCATCGAGGTGAGCAGAATTTCACCGGCGCCGAGCGCGACCACCTCCTGGGCATACTCGATGGCATCAATGCCGGTCGAGTTGCGGCCACCATGGGTGAAGATCTCCCAGCGGTCGCCGCCCGGACGCTTGACGCGCTTGGCGTCGATCGCAACCACCACACACTGTCCGCCGAATTTTTCAGCAGCTTCCTTGACGAACTCTCGGCGGGATACTGCAGCACTGTTGATCGAGACCTTGTCGGCGCCGGCACGCAGCAGCGTCTTGATGTCGTGGACCTCACGCACGCCGCCGCCGACGGTGACAGGCATGAAGCAGGCTTCCGCGGTGCGGCGGACCACATCCAGCATGATGCCGCGGTTCTCATGGGTGGCCGTGATGTCGAGGAAGGTAAGCTCGTCGGCACCGGCCGCGTCATAAGCGATCGCGGCTTCGACGGGGTCGCCGGCATCGCGCAGATCGACGAAGTTGACGCCCTTGACGACGCGGCCGTCCTTGACGTCGAGGCAGGGGATCACGCGCACCTTGAACATGTGTTGCCTCCTAGGTGCGCGCGTTGCGGATCAAGGCGAGGGCGGCAGCGGGATCGAGCCGGCCGTCATAGAGTGCGCGGCCTGCGATCGCGCCGGCGAGCCTCGCTGCGCGCGGCGTCAACATGGCTTTCACATCTTCGATCGAGGCGAGGCCGCCGGAGGCGATCACGGGGATGGAGATGCTATCCGCCAGCGCGATGGTCGCCTCCAGGTTCAAGCCCTTGAGCAGGCCGTCGCGCGCGATGTCGGTGAAGATGATGGCGGCAACGCCGGCATCCTCGAAGCGCCGCGCAATCTCCAGTACCGTCACCTCGGAGATCTCGGCCCAGCCTTCGACCGCGACCTTGCCGTCGCGCGCGTCCAGCCCAACCGCGACGCGGCCGGGGAATGTCTTCGCCGCAGCCTTCACCAGGTCCGGATCGCGCACCGCGGCGGTGCCGATGATGACGCGGGTGATGCCCTTGTCGAGCCAAGCTTCGACAGTCTTGAGATCGCGAATGCCGCCGCCGAGCTGTACTGGAATCCTGATCGTCTTCAGCATGGCCTCGACGGCCTCGGCGTTCACGGGCTTGCCGGCAAAGGCACCATCGAGGTCGACGACGTGGAGATACTCAAAGCCCTGCTCGGCAAAGCTCTGCGCCTGCGCGGCCGGATTGAGGTTGAATACGGTCGCGCGCGCCATGTCGCCTTGCTCGAGGCGCACGCACTGGCCGTCCTTGAGATCGATGGCGGGGAAAAGAATCATTGGTTTGCAGCATCCTTTCCGCGCGCACGGTCCGCTCCCTCCCCCCTTGTGGGGGAGGGTTGGGGAGGGGGGTAGCCACGAGCACCGCCGTCGGGGCTTACCCCCCTCCCGAATGCTGCGCACATAGCCAAGGCTTCGCCTTGGCGTCTCTTAAGACGGCGGCTAAAGGCCGCCTTTTGCTCCCCCACAAGGGGGGAGCTAACAAGAGCGGCAACCATCACGGTTTCCATCGCAAGAAGTTCGAGATCAGGGCCAGCCCGAAGCGCTGGCTCTTTTCGGGGTGGAATTGGGTGCCGATGGCGGTGTCCCTGGCAACGATCGCGGTGACGGGTCCGCCATAGTCGGCACGCGCGAGCACGTCCGCCTCGTTGGCGGCGTTGAGGTGGTAGGCGTGCACGAAATAGGCGTGCTGGCCCTTGGGGCCGAGCGGCAGCTTGTCCAGAACGGGGTGCTCTTGCAGCACGTCGAGCGTGTTCCAGCCCATGTGCGGGATCTTCAGGCTCTCATCGCGCGGCGTGATCCTCTCGACGTCGCCGCCGATCCAGTTCAGGCCGTCGGTCGTGACGTGCTCCTTGCCGCGGCTCGCCATCAACTGCATGCCGACGCAGATGCCGAAGAACGGCCGCGCCTTGACCCGCACCGCCTCAGTGATCGCCTCGACCATGCCATTGACGGCGTCGAGCCCGCGCCGGCAATCGGCAAAGGCGCCGACGCCCGGCAGCACCAGGCGATCGGCGCTATAGGCCTGATCAGGATCGCTGGTGACGAAGACTTTTTGCGGATTCTCAAGGCTGCGCGCGGCGCGCTCGAAAGCTTTCGCGGCGGAATGCAGATTCCCGGAGCCGTAATCGATGATGGCAACGCTCATCTTGATCCTCCCGGCTCTGGAAACAACCCAATAATACCGCCTGCCGGAATGGGCGGCGGGTTCGAGAATTGCTGGCCCGGCACGCTGCGGGTCGGCGGTGGGCCGCCGCGATCGACCGCCCATTGATCGTTGACGATGCCGTGCTGCTTCTGGCTCCAGCGCTCGAAAAAACGGCGCTCGGCCGTGTCCTCGTCGTCGGCGACCACCACGTCGAGCTGCCGCCATTTGCCGCACGACAGCGTCCAGCGCCGCAGGCTTGAGGCCTCAAAACCCATCAAGAGGGCAATGATGAGATCGGCGAAGACAATCGAAGAGCGTCCGACGCCGAGGCCGGACAGGCCCGCGTCGAATGCGACCACGAAGATCAGACAGCCGATCAGGGCCAGCCACAGCCGATTCCACAGCAGCCAGACCGGACCGAAGATCATCGCCCAGAAATGAAAACCGTCGCGAACGAACACGAACTTGTCGGTCGCGCGCAGATCGGCTCCGGCAGGAGAGGGAGCATGAACTGTGTAGACAGGCATGGCGATGCCCCGTTCCTAGGAATTCAGTGATACCGCAGGCGGCACGTGCCGCCGGGGAGAGACGTCAGCCGCCGAGCGAGCCCTTGGTGGACGGGATCTCGCCCATGGCCTTCGGATCGATCGCGACCGCCGTGCGCAGCGCCCGCGCCAGACCCTTGAAGCAGGACTCGGCGATATGGTGGCTGTTATCGCCATATAGGGTCTCGACGTGGAGAGTCACGCCGGCGTTGATGGCGAAGGCCTGGAACCATTCGCGCACCAGCTCGGTGTCGAACTCGCCGATCTTGTCGCGGGGGAAGTCGGCCTTGAACACCAGGAACGGCCGGCCGGAGATGTCGATGACCACGCGCGACAGCGTCTCGTCCATGGGCATGTGCACGCCGGTATAGCGGGTGATACCCGCCATGTTGCCGAGCGCCTGCTTGACCGCCTGGCCGAGCGCGATGCCGGTGTCTTCGGTGGTATGGTGATGGTCAATGTGCAGATCGCCCACCGCCTTGACCGTGAGGTCGATCCGGGAATGGCGGGCGAGGAGATCGAGCATATGGTCGAGAAAGCCGATGCCGGTCGCGATATTGGACACGCCGGTGCCATCAAGGTTCACGGTGACCTCGACGTCGGTTTCCTTGGTCTTGCGCTTGATCGTCGCGGTGCGCATTGAAAGCTGGCTTTCGCTTCTATTTGAGCACGATCTTTCCCGGAAAACCGGTACCCGCTTTGCCGGATCATGCTCGGGGGCCGAAAACGGCGGTCTTTTAACAGCCAAACGACGCCTTCGCTACTGCGGGAACGGCTGACGGGGCCTTTACTTCTGCCTATGGTGAGCAAAATTCGGCCCGGAGCGGCCCGTTGTGCCCGGTTGTCGCCTTGCCCCCGACCGCCTAAATCAGGCGGACAACGAGGGTCATTCATGCAGGATTCCCAAAACGGCTCGCCGGGCTGGCACGGCACCACGATTTTGACGGTCCGCAAGGGCGGCAAGGTGGTGGTCGGCGGCGACGGCCAGGTCTCGATCGGCCAGACTGTGATCAAGTCCAACGCCAAGAAAGTCCGAAAGCTCGGCAAGGGCGACGTGATCGGCGGCTTTGCCGGCGCGACCGCCGACGCCTTCACCCTGTTTGAGCGGTTGGAAGCCAAACTCGAGCAATATCCGGGGCAGCTGACCCGGGCCGCAGTGGAGCTGGCCAAGGACTGGCGCACCGACCGCTATTTGCGGCGGCTGGAGGCCATGATGATCGTGGCCGACAAGGACGTGTCTCTGGTGCTGACCGGCACCGGCGACGTGCTGGAGCCCGAGGCCGGCGTGATGGCGATCGGCTCCGGCGGCAATTATGCGCTGGCGGCGGCACGGGCCCTGCTCGACACCGACAAGGACGCCGAGACCATCGTCCGCCGCTCCATGGACATCGCCGCCGACATCTGCGTCTACACCAACCGCAACGTGACCATCGAAAGCCTGGCGACCGGCTAGGGAATGGCGCCTGCCTATACCTTCCGCCCGATGACCGCGGCCGACCTGCCGCTAATCCGGCGGTGGCTGAGCAAGATCGCGGTACCGCCGCCCGCCTGGGCCGGCATCGCATTGCTGTTGCTGGCGCTGCAGGCCTCGATTCTGTTCGCGATGGGACGGGTGCCAATCTGCACCTGCGGCTATGTCAAACTGTGGCATGGCGTGGTGAACAGCTCGGAAAATTCCCAGCACATCGCCGACTGGTACAGCTTTTCCCACGTTCTGCATGGCTTCCTGTTCTACGGCTTGACGTGGCTGCTGTTGGCGCGCCTGCCGCTCTCTTGGCCGGCCCGCCTGACCATCGCCACGCTGATCGAAGGTGCCTGGGAGATCGTCGAGAATTCGCCCTTCATCATCGAACGCTACCGCGCCGGCACGATCTCGCTGGATTATTACGGCCACAGCATCGTCAATTCAGTCTCCGACACGCTGTTCATGATGCTGGGGTTTCTCGCCGCACGCGTGCTGCCTGCCACCGCGACGGTGCTGCTCGGGCTCGCCTTCGAGATCATGCTGGCGCTCCACATTCGCGACAATCTGATGCTCAACATCCTGATGCTGATCCATCCGATCGAGGCCGTGAAGCAATGGCAATCCGGCCCGCCGATCATCTGACGGCCGAAAAAAGCGGCTTGTCCCGGCCCGCAACTGATCCTAGCTAAGGTCCCATGGCAGACTTCTCTCCCCGTGAAATTGTTTCCGAACTCGACCGTTTCATCGTCGGCCAGGCCGACGCCAAGCGCGCCGTCTCGATCGCGCTGCGCAACCGCTGGCGGCGGCAGCAGCTCGAAGGCTCCCTGCGCGAAGAGGTGTTGCCGAAGAACATCCTGATGATCGGCCCCACCGGCGTCGGCAAAACCGAGATCGCGCGGCGCTTGGCAAAACTTGCGAATGCGCCGTTCCTGAAGGTGGAAGCGACCAAGTTCACCGAGGTCGGCTATGTCGGCCGCGACGTCGAGCAGATCGTGCGCGATCTCGTCGAGGTCGCGATCGCCCAGGTCCGCGAGAAGAAGCGCAAGGACGTGCAGGCCCGCGCGCAGCTCGCCGCCGAGGAGCGCGTGCTCGACGCGCTGGTCGGCGCCAATGCCAGCCCCGCGACGCGTGAATCTTTCCGCAAGAAGCTGCGCGCCGGCGAGCTCAACGACAAGGAAATCGAGATCGAGACGCAATCGTCCGGCGGCGGCATGCCGATGTTCGAGATCCCGGGCATGCCCGGCGCGCAGATGGGCGCGATTTCGATCGGCGACATCTTCGGCAAGCTGGGCGGCCGCAGCAAGACGCGGCGGCTGACGGTCGAGGGCTCGCACGAGATCCTCGTCAACGAGGAATCCGACAAGCTGCTGGATGCCGATCAGCTCACGCTGGATGCCATCAGCGCGGTCGAGAACAACGGCATCGTGTTCCTCGACGAGATCGACAAGATCTGCGCGCGTGACGGCCGCGTCGGCGGCGACGTCTCGCGCGAAGGCGTGCAGCGCGATCTGCTGCCCTTGATCGAAGGCACCACGGTCTCGACCAAGCACGGCGCGGTGAAAACCGACCACATCCTGTTCATCGCGTCTGGTGCATTCCACGTCGCAAAGCCGTCAGACCTGTTGCCGGAATTGCAGGGCCGCCTGCCGATCCGCGTCGAATTGCAGGCGCTGACCCGCGACGACATGCGCCGCATCCTGACCGAGCCCGAGGCCTCGCTGATCAAGCAATATGTCGCCTTGCTGCAGACCGAGGGCGTGACGCTCGACATCACCGACAGCGCGATCGACGCGCTCGCCGACGTCGCGGTCGCCGTCAATTCCACCGTCGAGAACATCGGCGCGCGGCGGCTGCAGACCGTAATGGAGCGGGTGCTGGACGAGATCTCCTTCACCGCCCCCGACCGCAACGGCGAGACCGTCAAGGTCGATGCGGATTTCGTGCAGAAGCACGTCGGCGACCTCGCCAAGAACGCCGATTTGAGCCGGTTCATTTTGTAATTTCCGCGGGCTCGGCTATCAATTCGACCGCCGTCGCGCCGTGCCGGGCCGACGGCGCAGTTAGTTGCGGCAGATCGGGCAGGTCGTGTGGGCTGACATCAAGAACAATCCGTGGCGGCTCCTGCTCGCGATCAACGCCGCTGTCGTTCTTGGCGTCTTCGTTCACAAGATCCGGCTGCCGCCCTACGTCCCCTACATCCACCTCCTGGTCGACTACCATTTCGGCTTCATCAAGCGCGCGCTGATCGGGGCCACCGTCGCGCTGTTCGCGGACAAGGTGCCGGTATGGTCCGTGTTCGCGATCGGCGGGGTGACATGGCTGGCGACATCAGCCCTTTATGCAAGACTGTTCCAGAAGACCTTTGGCTTCACCGCAAAAACGCTGCCGCTGTTCGTCTTCATCGCGGGCTCACCGTTCTTCCTGAAGAACTTCATGCACACGCTCGGCCATTTCGACATCTATGGCTGCGCACTTGCCATCATCCTGTTGTTGATGCCGGCGGGCTCGCTTCTGTTCGTTGCAACGGCCGCGCTGTTCTCGATCGTTCTCGTGCTGATCCACCACATTCATCTGCTGATGTACGTGCCGACGATCGTCACCATCGTCGTGATCAGGTACTATCTCGCTCATGGCCTCAATCGCAGCAACGTCGCCTTCGGCCTCCTCGCCTTGCTCATCGTCACCGTGCTGTTCTTTGCCGCGCAATTCCTGGGAACGATGCCGATTCCGGAAGCGGACTTCGTCGCGTATCTGAAGAGCCGGATGGCCGATCCCTCGCGGACCGACCTGCTGCAATTCGCCTATATCTGGTACCAGCCGCTGGCGAAGGAGGTCGCGGACACCTGGGGGCGCCTGCCGCACAATATCCTCGGCGTGCCGGTGTTCGCGCTGCTGATCTGGCTGCACACGCCGCTGTGGCGTTTCTTCGCAAACCTTATTGCTGCGCTTGCAAGCGAAACACACCGCCGCCTCGTGATCGCGGCGCTGATCGGCGTCAGTCTCGCTTATGTCGTGATGTTCGCGATGGTGTTCGACTATTCCCGCTGGATCTCGAACTGGGCGGTCTGCATGTTCCTGATCCTGCATGCGGTGAAGATGCTGCCGGCTGCGCGCGAAACTGCGCTGATTCCGAGGGATGATCGAAAGACCAACATCTTCGCGCTGATCATCGCGCTGATCCCGCGCGTCGGAATCATCCGGCCGTTTTAGACCCTCGCCCGGCGAATCCGGACATACAGCGCGCCCTCGCCGCCATGGCCGATATGCGCCGTCTCGAAACCGACGACAAAGGCGCGGAATTCCGGCAGGCTCAGCCATTCCGGCACCTGGCGGCGGAGCACGCCGCTTTCGCCGCCGCCGCGGCCCTTGCCGGTGATGACGAGCACGAAGGTCAGGCCGTCGTGATGGGCGCGGTGCAGGAAGCCAGACAAGGCACGATGGGCGCGCATCTGGGTCATGCCGTGCAGGTCGAGCCGCGCCTCGATCTCGCGACGGCCGCGCGACAGCTTTGTCCGCTCGCGCTTGCCGAGCGGCGCCAAGGGCGGAACGGCCTTCGCGTGACGCGGCGCCGGCGCTGCGGCAATGGGCCGCGGCGATGATGCTGGCCGTACGGTCGGCGCAGCGGCTGATGATTCCGGACGCGGCGCGGCCGGCGCCTTCGGCGCGCGAAGCTTCCTCAGCGGCTTGACCTGTTTGGCAACAACGTCCCACAGCTCGCGCTCCTCCTCGCTCAGCGCACGGCGGCGCGGCGAGGGGCGAGGCTCCAGCACGGGCGGACGAGACGATCGCTTCATTGCTGCCGATGGGAACGTTTCTTCGCCGGCCGCTGCGGTTCGCGAACGGGCTCGATTGCGGGACGCGGCGCGGGCAGCGGGACCGGACCGGCAATGGCGACCGTATCGTTCTTGGTTTCCGTGGAACCGGCGACAGCTGCCGGCTTCGCGGTCTCCCTCCCCGGATCGGTTTGGGGAAACAGCTTTGCGATCTTCTCCGAGGGGCGCGGGTCAGGCACCGGCAGCCGCACGCCCCGTGCCGTGGGATCAAGGCCCTTCGGCACCAGCATCACGAAATGCATGGGATGGCGCAGCCGGCCGGAGATGCGGCCGGCGTCCGCGCCGGCGCCGAAATAAAGATCGGCGCGGGCAGGCCCGATAATGGCCGAACCGGTATCCTGCGCGATCATCAGCCGATGGAACGGGGTTTTCGAGCGCTCCGAATCGATCGGCAGTTCGCCCTCGATGAAGAACGGCGTACCGTAGACGTGCAGGGACTTGTCGACCGCGATCGAGCGGCCGGCCGTCAGCGGAATGCCCTGCGCGCCGACCGCCTCGTCCTTGTCGGACAGGTTGACCTCGCGGAAGAAGATGTAGGAGCGGTTCTGGCGGCGCACCTCCTTGGCGCCATCAGGATTCTGCGCCATCCACTCCCTGATCTTCTGCATCGACATCTCTTCCTTCGGAATGATGCCGCGCTCGATCAGGACGCGCCCAACGGCGGTGTAGGGATAGCCGTTATAGGCGTCGTAGTTCAGCCGGACCGTGCCGCCGTCCTCGAACTTGATCCGCGCCGAGCCCTGGATCTGCGCGAACAACAGATCGGTCGGGTCCTTCAGCCAGGCGATCTCGAGCCCGCGGCCGGCGATCTTGCCGTCCTCGATCTCGCCGCGGTCGTAATAGGGCACCAGCTTGCGGCGGCCGATCTTGCGATAGACCGGGCCCTTGTTGGGCAGGCTCACCGAATCCTGCTTGTAGCCGCGCACGAACAGATTCGAGGGCCGGCGATAGACCGGAACATTGTAGACGTCGGTCTGCGTGCGCGATCCGTCCAGCACCGGCTCATAATAGCCGGTGACGAACCCGTCGGGCTCGCCGAGGCGTGAGATCCGCAGCGGCGCGAAATTCTTCTCGAAGAAGGTTCTCGCCTTGGCATCGTCGGTGAGCTCAAGCCTTTTGGCAGCCCGGCAGGGCTCCCTCAGCGACGCACCAAGGGCTTTGGATTCGGCCGCGCCGGTCTGCGCGTTGATCGACCGGCAGCTGGCACGGAATGTCTTGTAGGCGGCGAGATGATCGTCGTCGCTCCAGCCTTTCACGTCCGCCCAGGCCAGCGGCAAATATTGCGCGCCGGGAATCTCGAACGGCAGAGGAAGCTGCGGATAGGGCAAAGCCCGCGGCGGGGTCGTAGGCGCTTCAGGACGATGATGGTGATGGCTGCGGTAGTGGCGCCGCGCCGCCTCGGCGCCGAGCGAAAACGACGACAGCACAACGACGCCTGCGCAAAGCGTCGTCGCGCTGTTCTTCAGAAAGGCCTTAATTCGCGCTTCCGGTGCCAACCAGCTTCCAGTTCGGATCGCGAGAGGTGATGTCGCGGGCGAAAGTCCAGATGTCGGTGATATCGGCGACCGTGTCGGCGCTGCCGTCAACGATGTTGCCGGCCTTGTCTCGGGTGGCCGAGATCATCTGCGAGACGAAACGGACCGTGAGCTGGGCGGTACGGTCGCGCAGCTCGGCGCCGACGAGCTCGGCCTTGTCGATCGAGACGAAGCGGGTCTCGGTCTTCTGCTCGTTCTTCTCGCGTTCCCTGATCGCGGCGTCGAAGCTGTCATAAACGTCCGACGACAACAGATCGCGCAGCGCGCGGCGGTCGCCATTGGCAAAGGCCAGCACGATCATCTCGTAGGCGCCGCGGGCGCCCGAGATGAAATGACGCGGGTCGAACGTGGAATCCTTGTCGACGATGGCATCGAGGCCCTGTGCCAGTGCAGTGCCCGGCTCGGTCAGGCCCTTCCAACGGTCGGAGGGCAGGGCCGGCTCGGCCGTCGGAGCCAACGGGGCCTGGTCAATCACCTTGCCCGGCATGGTCACGACCTTGTTGTCCTGGGCACCCCCCAGCGCATTGCGGGCAGCGGAGCGATCGAACGGCGGCCGCTCATTGCCGGTGCGCTGCCCGAGCACGCTGCGCAGCCGCAGAAAAATAAAGACCGCCAGCGCCAGGAAGATGATGGTGTAGATGTCCACGTCGTATTCGCTTTCTGGTCTTTGCTCTGGGTCTTCGCTTTGGGGTCGTCGCCGAGAAAATCGATCCGGCCAGTAGACCGTTCCATACGGGAACGGCAAGTCTACATCACCATTTTAGGTCCACGTCAGGTCCATGGGATGTAGGCACGAAATCTAGCCCGGCCAATGGCGCCTTTTGGCACAGTGTCGAGTGTAGCGCGTTTTATGCTTAAGGGGAAACCCGATCCTGGCCGGAAATCGCGCATCTTCAATCGTTTAAGGCGTAGCTTGGCGGAAAAGGCCAGTGAACGTCACAGCGGCGGGCACGACCCGGATACCTTGTCCAAGGACCGTTCGTCCTTGTGGAACGAGGCGGCCCTATGTTAGCCAACCGCCGCGAAATTCAGCCCCAATCGGGTAAGGAGAGACTCTCATGACCAACGGTAACGGCACCCCTCCCGAGGCGGCCCAGGCTCCCCAGCTCAACGTGCTGGCGCAATATACCAAGGACCTCTCGTTCGAAAATCCGAACGCGCCCAGCTCACTCCAGCAGCAGAGCCAGCCGCCCCAGATCAACATCCAGATCAATGTCAGCGCCAACAATCTCAGCGAACAGGAGTTCGAGGTGACGCTGTCGGTCGAAGGCAAGGCCGAGGCCGCGGGCAAAATCATGTTCTCGTTCGAGCTTGCCTATGCCGGCGTGTTCCGCATCGCCAACGTGCCTAAGGAGAATCTGCATCCGCTGGTCATGATCGAATGCCCGCGCCTGCTGTTCCCGTTCGCCCGCGAGATCATCGCGACCGCCGTGCGCGACGGCGGGTTCCCTCCCCTGATGCTGGATCCGGTCGACTTCGTCGGTCTCTATCGCCAGAACATGGAGCGGCAAATGGCCGCTCAGGGTGGTCAGACCGGCCAAGCCTAGCCTGTCGAAGCGGCAGCTGGAACGACGAGATACTCGTTCCAGATCGCCTTGTCGCCGAGCGTCGCAATGAAGGCCCGGTGGGCCTCGCGCTCGGCGTCCGAAGTCCGCGGCGCAAGCGGCACCAGGCGCTGCCGCCGCGGCGCATCGCCAGCCGCATTGACGCGAATCTCCTGAGCTTCCGAAGCCAGCAGCAGCTGAGACTGCCGCGCCCCGACCAGATCGACATAAACCTCGGCCAGCAGCTCGGCGTCCAGCAGCGCGCCGTGCTTGGTGCGGTGTGAGTTGTCGATCGCATAGCGCGAGCAGAGATCGTCGAGCCGGTTGGACACGCCGGGATGCTTGCGACGCGCCAGCAGCAGCGTGTCGACCAGCCGCTCGCGCGGAACCGCCGCGCGCTTGATACGGTCGAGCTCGGCATTGATGAAGCTGATGTCGAACGAGGCGTTGTGGATCACCAGCGGTGCATCGCCGATGAATTCCAGGAACTCGTCCACGATCTCGTGGAACAACGGCTTCGTCGCCAGAAACTCGGCGGACAGTCCGTGCACCGCGAACGCTTCCGCCGGCATGTCCCGTTCAGGATTGATGTAGACGTGAAAGCTCTGACCCGTCGGCATGCGGTTGAAGATCTCGACGCAGCCGATTTCCACCAGGCGATCGCCGCGAAGCGGGTCGAGGCCGGTGGTTTCGGTGTCGAGGACGATTTCACGCATGTCTTAAAAGTCGTGTCTTGGGAGCCGTGTGAGGCGGCGAATCAGGCCCGCCGCTGCGGCATCTTAACGACCTCGGCCAGGATGTGCGCGATTTGCGCGCGCACCGGCTCAAGTCCGTGTGACGTATCCACCACGAAATCGGCCCGCCGGCGCTTTTCGGCGTCCGGCGTCTGCTTGGCGATGATCGCGTCGAGCTTCGCTTCGTCCATGGTGCCGCGCGCCAGCACCCGCTCACGCTGGAGTTCCGGCGAGGTCGAGACCACGACCACGGCATCAACCCTTTTTTCGCCCCCGGTCTCGAACAGCAGCGGGATATCCAGGACCACGACCGGCGCGTTGGCGGCTTCGGCCTCGGCGAAGAACTTTTGCCGGGAGGCGCCGAGCATCGGATGGACGATCTGCTCGAGCTGCTTGATCGCGGCAGGATCATGCACCACGCGCGCAGACAGTTTTGCCCGATCGACCTTGCCGCCCACGGTGGTGCCCGGGAAGGCGGCCTCGATCGCGGGCGCGGCCTCGCCCTGATAAAGCTGATGCACGGCAGCATCGGCATCGTAGACCGGCACGCCCGCCTCCGCGAACAGTTTCGCGGTGGTGGATTTTCCCATCCCGATCGAGCCGGTCAGTCCCAGGATCCGCATCAGCCTGCAGCCATCTCCGTCATTTACACGGCAACTAGCCGCTGGCGCCGCAGGAATGCAAGCAGCGGCAGCAACGGCAGACCGAGAATGGTGAAATGGTCGCCCTCGATGCGTTCGAACAGATGGATGCCCAGCCCTTCAAGCTGATAGGCGCCGACACTGGTCGTGACGGCTTCGCCGGCAGCGTCCAGATAGGCTGAAAGCTCATCCTCGGTCATCTCTCGCATGGTCATGCGGGCGATCGAGACGTCTTCGAAAACAATCTCCCCGTCATGCGCCACGACCACCGCGGAATTCAGCTCGTGGTGATTGCCGGCGAGATCGCGCAATTGCGCCAATGCCTGCTGACGACCTGCGGGCTTGTTGAAGAGACGGTTGCCCAGAGCCAGTGTCTGATCGGCCCCGATCACGTAGCTCCCGGGATAACTGGCGCAGACCGCTTTGGCCTTTTCGCACGCCAGCAGCAGAGCGATCTCGCGCGGATTCGAGAGCTCCGAAGCGGCTTGAATCCCGCGTTCGTCGATATCGGCGGTGATCGCCTTGAACTCGAGCCCGGCATTGGCCAGCAGCATCTTTCGCGCGCTGCTTTGCGAGGCCAGGATCAACGGAGATTTGCCGAGCCACAGACCCATCGCGAAAACTACTCGGAAGGCCGGTTGCGCTGGCGATCGCTGTAGAGCTTCATGATCGCTGCCGCGGTTTCCTCGATCGAGCGACGCGTAACGTCCAGCAGCGGCCAATCATGCTTGGCGCTGAGCTTGCGCGCAAACGCGACTTCCTCAGTGACCGACTGCTTGTCGGTGTAGGTGTCGCTGCCAGACTCCGCCCCCATGGAGAGCAGACGATTTTGACGAATCTGGATCAAGCGTTCTGGCGTGGCATGCAGGCTGACGACCAGCGGCCGCGTCAGCGTCTCCAATTGCGGGGGCACCGGAATTCCCGGAACCAGCGGCACGTTGGCGGTGCGGATGCCACGATTGGCGAGATAAATCGACGTCGGCGTTTTCGAGGTGCGGGACACACCGACCAGGACGACGTCGGCATCGTCGAGGCCTTCGACATGCTGGCCGTCGTCGTGGATCATCGTGTAGTTCAAGGCGTCGATGCGCTTGAAATATTCCGCGTTGAGGACGTGCTGGGCGCCCACGCGGCCCGTGGTCGCAGCCCCGAGATAGGCTTCGAACAGCTGCATCACCGGGCCGATGATCGACAGGCTCGGAACGTTGATCCCCTTGCACTTGTCCTCGAGCCTGGAGACCAGATCCTTCTCCAGCAGCGTGAACAGCACGATTCCCGGCGCCTCCTCGATCTCGTCGAGCACGCGATCGAGCTGTTTCTGGCTGCGCACCAGCGGATAGACGTGTTCGACCGGGGTCACGTTGGCGTATTGCGCCGCGACCGCGCGCGCAACCGTGATCAGGGTCTCGCCGGTGGAGTCGGAGACGAGGTGCAGGTGGAAATAATTGTTCGAGGTCGGCACAAAAACTCTTTGTATGAAGGCAGGGCGGTTTGTGGATTTCTGTGGAGCTTAACCCCTCGGAAAGGGATGCGCGACACCAGGGGCGGGACAACGGCCAATTTTCTTCACACCGCTGCCCGTCAGAACAAGTTCGCCGGCCCGCCGGGCCGGAAACGGGATTGCGCGGATAACCCCCTTGATAAGCTGCCGACAGAAAGGAGCAAGCCTTTGAGCTGGCCGACTTTTTGCAGAGCGCCCAGAGCGATCAGGGATATGTAGATGAGTGTGAACAAGCGCGCGTGAACTTGCGGACGGAATTGTGTGAGTCCAATCCACGGTCACATAGACTCAAACCTTAAGAATCTAAGATTCTAGATTTGAGGAAGGCGCTACGGACGGATATGTGTGCACGGCGAGACCTTAACGAATTCTTACTATCCCCAATTCCTTTCGCTCGGCAGAAATCCGGACGCATGAAATGTTCGAAGACGTCTATCTCTGGATTAAGGCGCTGCACGTGATTGCCGTCATCTCCTGGATGGCGGGCATGCTCTATCTGCCGCGGCTGTTCGTCTATCATTCCGAGGCCGAGATCGGCTCGAAGCAGTCGGAAACGTTCAAGGTCATGGAACGCCGGCTCTTCAAGGCCATCATCAACCCTGCCATGATCGTGACCTGGCTCGCCGGGCTCTATCTCGCCTGGTCCGGCCACTGGTTTTCATCCGGCTGGCTGCACGTAAAACTGGCATTGGTCCTGGCGATGTCGGCGGTTCACGGCTTTTTTTCCCGCTGGCTGAAGGATTTCGCCGCCGACCGGCGCCCGCGGACCCAGAAATTCTACCGAATTATCAACGAGGTGCCGACCGTCCTGATGATTTTCATCGTCATTATGGTGATCGTGAAGCCGTTCTAGGCAAGGCGCTTCGCAAATCGCTCAGCGCTTCGGCTTGCGGAGCCGGGAGCGATTTTCTATATTGTCGATATCCCACCCAACGCAGGCGGATGTGGTTGTGTCTGAGCTTTTCAGAGGCCGGACACCGCATCAGGTTTGAAGCCTCTCCGGCACTTAACCTTGCCAGACCTGCGGACCTTCTCTTCTCACGTCCGCATTCACAGCCCCCTCGCGCCCCCCTTTCCAAGGTTACCTCACAGGACCACCCCAATGCGGGAAATCAAACTACAGGACCTCAAGTCGAGAACCCCGGCCGAGCTGGTCTCGTTCGCGGAAGAGAACGGGGTCGAAAATGCCAGCACCATGCGCAAGCAGGAGCTGCTGTTCGCTATCCTCAAGCAGCTTGCGCTCGCCGAAACCGACATCGTCGGCGAAGGCGTCGTCGAGGTGCTCTCCGATGGCTTCGGCTTCCTGCGCTCGCCCGATGCGAATTATCTGCCGGGTCCCGACGACATCTACGTTTCGCCTTCGCAGATCCGCCGTTTCGGCCTTCGCACCGGCGACACCATCGAAGGCCATATCCGCAGCCCGAAAGAGGGCGAGCGTTACTTCGCGCTGCTGAAGGTCAACACGCTCAATTTCGAGGACCCGGAAAAGGCCAAGCACAAGGTCAATTTCGACAACCTCACGCCGCTCTTTCCAAATCAGCGCTTTCGCATGGAGATCGACGATCCGACGCGGAAAGACCTTTCTGCACGCGTGATCGATATCGTGGCGCCGATCGGCAAGGGTCAGCGCGCTCTGATCGTGGCGCCGCCGCGCACCGGTAAGACCGTGCTGATGCAGAACATCGCGCACTCGATCACGCATAATCATCCCGAATGCTATCTGATCGTTCTATTGATCGACGAGCGTCCGGAAGAAGTCACGGACATGCAGCGCTCGGTGAAGGGCGAGGTCGTGTCCTCGACCTTCGACGAGCCGGCAGTGCGTCACGTCCAGGTCGCGGAGATGGTGATCGAAAAAGCGAAACGGCTGGTCGAGCACGGCCGCGACGTCGTGATCCTGCTCGATTCGATCACGCGCCTGGGCCGCGCCTACAACACCGTGGTGCCGTCATCCGGCAAGGTGCTGACCGGCGGTGTCGACGCCAACGCGCTGCAGCGCCCGAAGCGCTTCTTCGGTGCCGCCCGCAACATCGAGGAGGGCGGCTCGCTGACCATCATCGCGACTGCGCTGGTCGATACCGGCAGCCGCATGGACGAAGTCATCTTCGAAGAGTTCAAGGGCACCGGTAACTCGGAACTGATCCTGGACCGCAAGGTCTCGGACAAGCGCACCTTCCCGGCGATCGACATCTCGCGCTCGGGCACCCGCAAGGAGGAGCTCATCACCGATCCGCAGGTGCTCAAGAAGATGTACGTGCTGCGCCGCATCCTCAATCCGATGGGCACGATGGACGCGATCGACTTCCTGCTCGACAAGCTGCGCTCGACCAAGAGCAATTCGGAGTTCTTCGACTCCATGAATACTTGAGTGCGATGCAACATGAACTTGGAGGGCGCCCTCGGGCGCCCTTCTTGTGTGCGGACCTTCTTGCGGCAGGTTTGCAGCATGGAACTCGGCTTGGTGCCGAGTATGTCGATCAAATAAGCTACTGATATGCAATAATAATAAATGAATTTTACCGACGCCTCCCGGGCTGGGCGTCGGAATCATTGCAGCAAATCGCGGCTTTATATTGCAGTGCAGTATGGACTGTTGTTGCAGCATACGGCGCAGCAAACCCTGCTTGTTGCCCGCCCAAAAGGGATATTTGCCTTTTCGTCGGCAGCCAGACAAATAGCGCATGCATCAGCGAGATCAGACCATTTTTGCGCTGTCATCCGGCCGGGCGCCCAGCGCCATCGCGGTCGTGCGGGTGTCGGGTTCGCAAGCTGGCCTGGTGCTGACGACGCTTGCGGGCAAGCTGCCGGCCCCGCGGCAGGCCAGCCGCCGGCTGCTCCGTGACGGTGCGGGTCAGCCGATCGACGATGCGGTCGTGCTCTGGTTTCCAGGACCGGCCAGTGCGACTGGCGAGGACGTCGCAGAATTCCACGTCCACGGCGGCCGTGCGGTGCTGGCTGCGCTTCTTGTCGCTATTTCGAATATTCGGAATACGCGGGCGGCAGAGCCCGGCGAATTCACGCGGCGTGCATTCGAGAACGGCAAGCTCGACCTCACCGAGGCCGAGGGTCTCGATGATCTCATTCACGCCGACACCGACCGGCAGCGGCGTCAGGCGCTGCGGCAGCTAAAGGGTCTGCTCGGTGATCGCGCGCGCGACTGGCGCGAGCGGATTATCGAGGCGTCCGCGCTGATCGAGGCCGGCATTGATTTCTCCGACGAAGGCGATGTGCCGGCGGAGTTGATGGCGCCGGCCGTGAAAGCGATTAAAGCGCTTCACGACGAAATCGCAGACGTGCTTGCGGCACAGGGACAAGCGGAACGCTTGCGTGACGGCCTGGTGGTTGCCATCGCCGGCGAGCCGAACGTGGGCAAGTCGACGCTGATCAATCAACTCGCGCGCCGTGAGGTTGCGATCGTCTCGCCGCACGCCGGCACCACGCGTGACGTGATCGAGGTGCAACTCGATCTCGACGGCTATCCCGTAACTGTCATCGACACTGCCGGGATTCGCGAAACCAACGATCCGGTCGAGCAGGAGGGCGTGCGTCGTGCGCGAGCAGGGGCGGGCAGCGCTGACCTCGTGTTGTGGCTGGTGGAGGCTGGCCAGGTCGTCGATCTGAGCTCGATGCGGTCGCCAACGACGTCCGGCGACCGGAGCGGTCTGTCCGGTGGGTCGGTCTGGATCGTACGCAACAAGATCGATCTTAACGGGGTCGCGGCAGCGGGTGCGCAGGGGGAGTTCGGGATCTCGGCGAGCCGGGGTGATGGCATTCCAGACCTGGTCAATGCGTTGGTGAAATTTGCTGCGGAGTTCTTCGGAACCGGTGAGGGTGCATTGGTGACCCGGACGCGCCAGCGCGATCTCCTGCGCCAGGCCTCCGACAGCTTGTGCCGGAGTCTGGAGCTTTTCGAAGAGGGCGAGGAGCTGGCGGCCGAGGAGCTGCGCGCTGCCGCTTATGCCTTGGGTCGGCTATTGGGTCGGGTGGATGTCGAGGACGTCCTTGGGGTGATTTTCCAGAGGTTTTGTATCGGAAAGTAGCGCTAGTTTTTGATTATAGAACTAGTACTTGTTCCGCTGCTTGTGTTTCACGTGAAACAATAGGGCTCCGAGCCTTTTTCGCCTGGAGCGGGGGAGCCAAAGGTGTTCACCAGCCCCCGGTTCGTTTCACGTGAAACATGCTGGTCTCAACTGGCGGCGAGCAGGCTGCCGGCCCGAATCTCGCGCGAGCAGTGTCCATTTGTTGCGGGATGCGTCTCCCAAATCGACAGCAATGACGGATGCAAGACCGTCGCTCGCCCCGTCAGCCAGGAGCTGACCAAGGGGAGCAATTCGGCCAACAAGCTCTATTTCGTATCACGTAAAACAGCAGTCAGAACAACGTCGTTTCTACTGTGCATGGGGTTGTTTTCCGCGAAATCGGCTCCGCCGCTGGCCCCGCGCTGTTTCACGTGAAACACCGTTGCCGAGTTTCCACTTTCGGCTTTCCCGCCTCTGGGCTAGAAGTCCGCATATGCGACCAGAGCAAGAAAGCTTCGACGTCATCGTGATTGGCGGTGGCCACGCCGGCTGTGAAGCCGCGGCTGCCGCTGCCCGCATGGGCGCGGCGACCGCTCTGGTGACGCATCGTTTCTCCACGGTCGGCGCGATGTCCTGCAATCCCGCCATCGGCGGTCTTGGCAAGGGGCATCTGGTTCGCGAAGTTGATGCGCTCGATGGCCTGATGGGTCGCGTGGGCGATGCCGGTGGCATCCAGTTTCGCGTGCTCAATCGTCGCAAGGGCCCCGCCGTCCGCGGTCCTCGAGCCCAGGCCGACCGAAAACTCTATGCCGCGGCGATGCAGGCCGCGATCCGGGAGACTGAGGGTCTTTCCGTCATCGAAGGCGAAGCTGACGAGTTGATCGTCACCGAGGGCCGGGTCACTGGTTTGCGTTTGGCCGATGGCCGGGAGCTTCGGGCCGGGGCTGTGGTCGTCACCACCGGCACCTTTCTCCGCGGTCTCATTCATCTCGGGGAAAGGAACTGGCCGGCCGGCCGTGTCGGTGAGGCTCCTGCGATGGGCCTTTCGGCCTCGTTTGAGCGTGCCGGTTTCGCCCTCGGGCGGCTCAAGACCGGCACCCCGCCGCGTTTGGACGGCACCACAATTGACTGGTCCGCGGTCGAGATGCAGCCTGGCGACGAGCCGCCGGAGCCGTTCTCGGTCATGACCGAGCGGATCACGACCCCGCAGATCCAATGCGGGATCA
Source organism: Bradyrhizobium diazoefficiens (assembly GCF_016616425.1). Taxonomy (NCBI): domain Bacteria; kingdom Pseudomonadati; phylum Pseudomonadota; class Alphaproteobacteria; order Hyphomicrobiales; family Nitrobacteraceae; genus Bradyrhizobium; species Bradyrhizobium diazoefficiens. Next base: position 554,365 of record NZ_CP067101.1, on the reverse strand, counting down.
CCCGGACCACGGCCGCGACCCATGAGGTGATCCGGGCCAATGTTCATCGCTCTCCGATGTATTCCGGTCAGATCAAGAGCTCCGGGCCGCGCTATTGCCCCTCGATCGAGGACAAGATTGTCCGCTTCGGCGACCGCGACGGCCATCAGATCTTCTTGGAGCCGGAAGGCCTCGACGACAGCACGGTCTATCCCAACGGCATCTCGACGTCGCTCCCGGAGGAGATCCAGCTCGCGATCCTCGCCAGTATCCCCGGCCTTGAGCGGGTCAGGATGGTCCGTCCGGGCTATGCCATCGAATACGACCACATCGATCCCCGTGAGCTCGATCCGACCCTCCAGACCAAGCGCCTGCGCGGCCTGTTTCTGGCCGGGCAAATCAACGGCACCACAGGATATGAGGAGGCCGCCGGGCAGGGCTTTGTCGCCGGCCTGAATGCGGCACTGTTCGCGAGCGGAGCCGCGCTGACGGTATTCGACCGCGCGGACGGCTACCTCGGGGTGATGATCGACGATCTCGTCACCCGTGGGATCAGCGAGCCTTATCGGATGTTCACATCGCGGGCCGAGTACAGGCTGACGCTGCGGGCTGACAATGCCGATCAGCGTTTGACCGAGAAGGGCATCGCCTTGGGATGCGTTGGAAGCGCCCGGACCCTGCATCATCGGGCCAAGATGGATAGCCTGAACTCGGCCCGAACGCTATCGAAGTCGCTGACGATCACCCCTAACGAGGCGATCAGGCACGGACTGTCCCTGAATCGGGACGGCCAGCGCCGATCGGCTTTCGAGCTGATGGCGTATCCGGACATCGGCTGGAGCCAAGTCCGCGCGATCTGGCCGGAACTGGCGGGGATCAACCCCGTCATCGCGACCCATCTCGAGATCGACGCCAAGTACGACGTCTACCTGGAGCGCCAGAACGCCGACGTCGAGGCTTTCCGGCGGGACGAGGGGCTGGTGCTGTCGGAGGTCGATTACCAGCAGGTGCCTGGCCTCTCCAATGAGGTGCGGGCCAAGCTGGAGAAAGCGCGGCCGTTCACGGTCGGCCAGGCCGGCCGGATCGACGGCATGACGCCGGCTGCGCTTGGTATCCTCGCGGCCTATCTCCGGCGCGAGGCACGGAAGATCTCCAAGGCAACGGCATAGGCGTTTCACGTGAAACAGCGCGGACCGGGCGGCGATAGACCGCTATCGCGACGATCCGGAACGGGTGAGGGCGCGGCTGGTCGATCTGATCCGGGGCCGGCCAAACCGAAGTTTGACAAGGCCAGCGCCAACGATCGGTCGCTGGATGCCATCATCGCAGCCGATAAGCGCGAGGTGCTCAAGCTCACTCCTGTGTCACGTGAAACGGAGGGCCGGCTCGATCGCTACGTTGCGCTGCTGCGGGAGTGGCAGGCCAAGACCAATCTCGTCGCGCCATCGACTTTGCCGCAGCTCTGGACCCGGCACATCGCCGACTCGCTGCAACTGGTCGACCTCGCACCTACTGCAAAACGCTGGGCCGATCTCGGTAGCGGCGGCGGCTTTCCCGGAGTCGTCCTGGCCTGCGCCATGGCCGGGACGCCGGGCACGAGCGTCCATCTCGTCGAGCGGATCGCCAAGAAGGCGGCATTCCTGCGCGAAGCAATTCGCGTGACCACATCTCCAGGAATCGTACATCTCGCTGAGATCGGGGATAATGTGGATAGAATCACCGGCCCCGTCGATTGCGTCACCGCGCGCGCGTTGGCTCCGCTACATCAACTCATAGGCTTTGCGGAGCCGCTGATGCGCCAAGGCACCAAGGCGCTATTTCTCAAGGGTCAAGATGTAGAGGCTGAATTGACCGAAGCCGCTAAATATTGGAATATTCGGCCGCAGCTTCACCAAAGCCGGACGGGTGACGGCTGGATCGTAGAGATCAACGCGGCCGAACGGCGCAGCTGAAGCGCTCAGGGGTTGAGTGGGGACATTTCGATGACCGTGACTGACGAGCCGCAGCAAGAGCAGACCGCGCAGGAGACCAATGAGGTCCCACACGGCCACCCGCGCATCCTGGCGCTGGCGAATCAGAAGGGCGGTGTGGGAAAAACAACCACAGCGATCAACCTCGGCACAGCGCTCGCAGCGATCGGCGAACGTGTCCTGATCGTCGATCTCGATCCCCAGGGCAACGCCTCGACCGGTCTCGGCATCGATCGCCGCAACCGCTCCTGCTCGACCTATGACGTGCTGGTCGGCGAAGCCGCTTTACGCGAAGCCGTGGTCTCGACCGCGGTGCCGCGGCTGCACATCGCGCCATCGACCATGGACCTCTCCGGCCTCGAACTCGAGCTCGGCACCACGCCCGGCCGAGCCTTCAAGCTGCGCGACGCCATCGGCGCGCTCAACAACAACGTCTCGCCGGATGCCGACTACACCTATGTGCTGATCGATTGCCCGCCCTCGCTCAACCTGCTCACGGTGAACGCGATGGCTGCCTCCGATGCGATCCTGGTGCCGCTGCAGTGCGAGTTCTTTGCGCTCGAAGGTCTGTCGCAATTGCTCCAGACGGTGGAGCAGGTGCGTTCGACGCTCAATCCGAACCTGTCGATCCACGGCATCGTGCTGACCATGTTCGACTCGCGCAACAACCTGTCGAACCAGGTCGTCGCCGACGTCCGCCAATTCATGGGCGAGAAGGTCTACAAGACCATGATTCCGCGCAACGTGCGCATCTCGGAGGCGCCGTCCTATGGCAAGCCGGTGCTGGTCTACGATCTCAAATGCGTCGGCAGTGAAGCGTATTTGCGGCTCGCCACCGAAGTGATTCAGCGCGAGCGCGAGCTGCGCACCACACATTGACGATGCCGTAGGGTGGGTAGAGCGCAGCGAAACCCATCGCTCTACGTCCGAACAGCAATGGGTTTCGCTTCGCTCTACCCATCCTACTAGTTACTACGATTCGAAATTCAGTTCTGGAGTGCGCTCAAGTGAATCCAAGGGAGCTGGCGATGGCCGACGAAGCGCGTTCGCGACTGGGCCGGGGTCTTGCGAGCCTGATCGGCGATGTCGGCGGCGAGGCTCAGCATGTCGATCGTCCGCGCGCTCAGCGCAAGGTGCCGATTGAGTTCATCAAGGCCAATCCGCGCAATCCGCGCCGCACCTTTGCGGACGCCGAGCTGAGGGAGCTCAGCGATTCGATCAAGCAGCACGGCGTGATCCAGCCGATCGTGGTGCGTCCGGTGAAGGGCGCACAGGACCGCTACGAGATCATCGCCGGCGAGCGGCGCTGGCGCGCCTCGCAAATGGCCGGCCTGCACGAAGTGCCGATCGTCCCGGTCGACATCAGCGACAGCGACGCGCTGGAGTTCGCGATCGTCGAGAACGTTCAGCGCGAAGATCTCAACCCGATGGAAGAGGCGCAGGGCTATCACGCGCTCGCCAACGAGTTCAAACGCAGCCAGGACGACATCGCAAGAGTCGTCGGCAAAAGTCGCAGCCACGTCGCCAACATGATGCGGCTGACGAAACTGCCGGCGGAGGTGCAGGCGTTCATCGCGACCGGCGAGCTGACGGCCGGCCACGCTCGCGCGCTGATCGGCGTGCCCGATCCGCTCGCGGCCGCCAAGCGCATCGTCGAGGAGGGCCTCAACGTCCGCCAGGCCGAAGCGCTCGCGCATGAAGAGGGCGTGCCGGAGCGCAAGCCGCAAAAGGCGCGCGCCGGGGCAAAGGAAAAGGACCCCGACACGATCGATCTGGAGAAGCGCGTCAGCGATGCGCTCGGTCTCAAGGTCACCGTCAATCACCGCGACCCCGGCGGCTCCGTGCAGATCCACTACCGCAATCTCGATCAGCTCGACGAGGTGATGAAGCGGCTGGCGAAGGGCGCGCTGTAGGCTGCACCGACACTCTATCGCCGTTACCCTCAGGCGGCGGCTTCTTCAGCGGCCCTCGAAGGGCGACGGTCCGGACGCATCGGGGCCGCTCATCCTTCGAGGCTCTCCGCGCGCCGCGCTGCGTCGCCTGGCTCGCACCCCGGGGTGACGGATTTGGCTTCCTTGATTGGCTTCGCTGCGCTCGCTCCGACGTGGAGAGCGAGATGGGGCTCAGCCTCGCCGCTTCGCGTTCGCGGCAATCGCCATTAGCGTGCGTTGGGCGATGGCGGCGGCGAGGGCGGATTGCTTGCGGGTGTCGAGCGCCGCGGTCGCCAGTTGCTCGATGATGGCGGTGAGCCGCGCCACGCTGAAATTGCGCAGCGCCGTTTCGACCGCGGGCTTTCGCGAAAAATGCAGGCGCGGAAAGCCGCCGTCGAGCACGGCGGAGGCCGGCGTGCCGTCGGCAATCGCGAGCGCGGATTTGTGCAGCCACGCAGCCTGGCGCTGCGCGGCGGAGATGATCACGCCGGGGTAGGTGCCGGCGATCATGGCCTTTGCGAATTCGGTCTCGACGATGTCGGGTCGTCCGGCAAAGGCGCCGTCGACGATCGGGTCGAGCTTCAGCTCCGAGGCATCGGCGACCACGGCCATCACGTCATCGAGTGTGACCTCGCCCTTGCCGTGGGCGTAGAGCGTTAGCTTACGCAGTTCGTTGCGCGAGGTCTGGCGGTCACCGCCGAGGAACGACATCAGCGCCGCGCGGGCGTCCTGCGCGATGCGTAAATTCGCGATGCGGAGCTCGTCCTCCATCAGCTTGGCAAGATCGCGCTCGGTGTCGGGATAGCAGCCTATCGCCGCGGCCGTCTTGGCGCGCTCGCAGGCCTTGCGCAGCGGCGATTCCGGTCGGAGCTCGCCGGCCTCGATCACGATGCGGCAATCCTTCACGTTCATCTCGGCCAGCGTGTCGATGCCGCCGGCAAAGCTGCGCGAGCCGGCGCGAACGCGAATGGCGCGGCGGCCGCCGAACAGCGGCACCGTCATGGCTTCGTCGACGAGGCGTGAGGGCTCGGCGGAGAGTTCGTCGCCGTCGAGCTTGACCAGCGAGAACGGATCGTTGGGATCATCGACGGCCGATGCGACCAACGCATCGGCGCGTTCGCGCACGAGGCCGGCGTCGGGACCGTAGAGCAGGATGATCGGACGGCCCGCATCGGGTCGGGCAAGGAAGGCGTCGATCTCTTTTCCACGCAGCGCGACCATCGGGCCTCAAGGATGTCATTGCCTGGCGCGCGTCGCGCGGGCTACGGCGCGCAATTGTGCGCCCGGGAATCTCGATCCACAATCTCCGGATTCCAGATTCGCGACGTCGTCGCCCCGAAATGACGGGATGAATTAGGTGCCCGCGGTGAAGAACGAAGCGAGCCGGGTCGCGATGTTCTCGGCAATCTCGTTGGCGGCACGATCCTCCGCATCGCGCACGGCGCGGTTGCGCGAGAAGCGCTGATAGGATCCCGGCATGTCGTAGGACACGCGTGAGAAGGTCGAGCCGGTCATGACCGACTTGCCGGTCGCGACATCGGTCAGATTGTACTGGGCATCGATGCCGTAGTTTTCGTTGGTCGGCAGTCCCGTCGCGGCGCTGACGATTAGTGAGGAGCGGCTGGTGGTGAAGCGGATGTCAAGCCGGTGGGTCGGCGGCATGCCCGTCGCGCTGCCGTAGAGCTTGAAGGCGAGGGCATTGCGGACTTCGACGCCGACGCGAGCCTCGCGGGAGGCACTGGGCTTGCTGATCGGAGGCAGCTCGACGCCCATCAGCTTCTCGCGCAGGCCCGGGGTACCGTCGCTCCGCTCGGCATACATCGGCTGGAAGCAGCCAGCCGTCAGCGCCGCCAATGCGGCGACCGCCAATAAGCGGGCTGCGATGCGGATCCTAGCCGACAACATTTACGATCCTCTTGGGGACGATGATCACCTTGCGGACGGGCTTGCCGTCCAGGGCCAGCTTTACCGCATCAAGCGCCAAAACGGCAGCCTCGATTTCCGGATTCTGGGCCGCTGTTGCAACCGTGACCTCACCCCGCTTCTTGCCGTTGACCTGAACCACAAGGGTCACGCTGTCTTCAACCAGCAAATCGCGTTCGATTTGGGGCCAATTGGCCTCGGAAACCAGCCCGCTCTGGCCCAGCACCTGCCAGCACTCTTCCGCGAGGTGCGGCATCATCGGCGAGAACAGCTGGACCAGGATCTGGCCGGCTTCCCGGATCGCCCAGGCAAGGTCAGCGGCCGGCTGCTCGGGACGCTGCAGGATTTCCGAGAAGGAGTTGGTGAATTCGCGGATATGAGCGAGGCAGACGTTGAAGTGCAGCCGCTCGATCCCGGTGGTGACCTTGTCCAGCGCACCATGGGCGGCCTTGCGCAAGGCGGTGGCGTCGGGGCCGAAGCTGGCCGGCTGGGCCGCCGGCGCGCCCTTGCCGAGCTCGACGGCATCGTTCACCAGCCGCCACAGCCGCTGCACGAAACGCGAGGCGCCCTGGACGCGCTCGTCGCTCCAGATCACGTCGCGGTCGGGCGGGGAGTCCGACAGCATGAACCAGCGGGCGACGTCGGCGCCGTAGGTCTCGATGATGTCATCGGGGTCGACCGTGTTCTTCTTCGACTTCGACATCTTCTCGATCGGGCCGATCCGGATGTCTTCGCCCGACGTCAGCAGCGTTGCCCGGCGCCCATTGCCGCCGACCTCGACCTTGACCTCGGCCGGCTGCACATAGGTGCCGTCGGCCTTCTGGTAGGTCTCGTGCACCACCATGCCTTGCGTGAACATGCCGGCGAACGGCTCGTCCAGCGCGATGTGCCCGGTCGCCTTCATCGCGCGGGTGAAGAAGCGGCTGTAGAGCAGATGCAGGATCGCGTGCTCGACGCCGCCGATATATTGGTCGACCGGCAGCATCCGGTTGGCCACAGTCGGCGTCGTCGGCGCGTTCTCGTTCCAGGGATCGGTGAAGCGCGCAAAGTACCAGGACGAATCCACGAAGGTGTCCATGGTGTCGGTTTCACGCTGGGCTTTGCCGCCGCATTGGGGGCAGGTGACGTGCTTCCAGGTCGGATGATGGTCGAGCGCGTTGCCGGGTTTGTCGAAGGTCGCGTCGTCAGGCAACTTCACCGGCAGGTCGGCATCCGGTACCGGCACCACGTCGCATTTGGGACAATGAATGACGGGAATCGGGCAGCCCCAATAGCGCTGGCGCGAAATGCCCCAGTCGCGCAGGCGGAAGTTCACCTGCCGCTCGCCGACCGGCGCGTTGCCGCGGACCTCGCTTTCCAGACGTTTTGCGACCTCGTCCTTTGCCTGATCGATGGTCATGCCGTCGAGGAAGCGCGAATTGATCATGCGGCCGTCGCCATCATAGGCGGTGTCGGTGATGACGAACGTGTTGGGATCCTGGCCCTCGGGGCACACCACCGGGGTGTTGCCGAGATTGTACTTGTTGACGAATTCGAGGTCGCGCTGGTCATGTGCCGGGCAGCCGAAGATGGCGCCGGTGCCGTATTCCATCAGCACGAAGTTGGCGACATAGACCGGCAGCTTCCAGGTGGAATCGAATGGGTGCACCGCGCGAATGCCGGTATCAAAGCCCTGCTTCTCCGCGGTGTCGATGATCTCCTGCGCGGTGCCGATCTTCTTGATCTCGGCGATGAATTCCGCAAGCTCAGGGTTCTTCGCGGCGGCGGCCCGCGCCAGCGGATGATCGGCCGAGATCGCCATGAACTTCGCGCCGAACAGCGTGTCCGGGCGCGTCGTAAAGATCTTTAATTCGGTCTCGCCCGCCGGCGTCGTCGCCGCATCGAGCGCGAAGCGGACCAACAGGCCCTCCGAGCGACCGATCCAGTTGCGCTGCATCAGCCGCACCTTGTCGGGCCAACGGTCCAGCGTATCCAGCGCAGACAAGAGTTCCTGCGAGTACTTCGTGATCTTGAAGACCCACTGGTTCATCTCGCGCTGCTCGACGACGGCGCCTGAACGCCAGCCACGGCCGTCGATCACCTGCTCGTTGGCGAGCACGGTCATGTCGACGGGGTCCCAGTTCACCTTGCGCTTCTCGCGCTCGGCGAGGCCTTCGCGCATAAAGTCCAGAAACATCTTCTGCTGGTGCTTGTAATAGGAGGGATCGCAGGTCGCGATCTCACGGCTCCAGTCCAGCGACAGCCCGATCGAGCGGAGCTGCTTCTTCATCGCGGCGATATTGTCGTAGGTCCAGGCTTTCGGCGCGACCTTGCGCTCGATCGCGGCATTCTCGGCCGGCAGGCCGAAGGCGTCCCAGCCCATCGGGTGCAGCACGTTGAACCCCCTGGCGCGCATGAAGCGGGCCAGCACGTCGCCGAGCGTATAATTCCGGACATGGCCGATATGGATGCGCCCGGACGGGTAGGGGAACATCTCGAGCACATAGTATTTCGGCCGCGAATCGTCGTTCCTGGAGACGAAGATCGCCTGTTCGTCCCAGAGGCGTTGCCAGCGGGGTTCGGCGTCGCGGGCGTTATAGCGTTCGGAGGTCATGGAATCGTGGGGTTTTCGTGGATTCAGCCGTCTCAAGACGGCGGACTAGGCCATAAAAGTCCGTAACGGGTCAATGGGTTGCCGAAAACCGATAGATTTCCCACCTTGCTGCTTCGAACCTCCGGTTCACTACGGAGGTGGGTCCAATTTGAGGTGCGATTAACGAGCTCAGCGTCAATCTTCCGGGATCCCAATGCCGGGAGTCCCCACCATGATCGCCAATGCCTTCGATGAGCTCGACTACGACTACGCAGCATCGGTCGCACAGAATGCCCTGCAATGCATGGCTGACCACCGGGTGCCCGCGACGCCAGACAATTTCAAGGTCTGGTTCATCTACTCCATGGGCGTGTCGAGCGATTTGCAGCGTGCTATCGAGGTCCTGATAGACAACAAGCGCAAATTCGACTCGGTCATCAACCGCGATCTGTTCTCGACCTACATTTCCTCGACGGACGGTTCGGCGGCAAGCATTGCCACGCAGCAACTCCATACGGTGATGGGCGCGGCCTAGGTCTTCCTCGCGACGGCGATTGCAGACAATCATTCGCAGATGCGCGCCATCAGCGACGTGGCCGGGCAAACCGAGGCCGGCGTCGATCCGAAGATGCTCGTCCAGCAGCTCGTGAACGAGCTTGCCAAGGCCGCCAGTCGCGCAACGCGGCTCGAGGCCGGCTTCGCCGAGAAAACTCGTGAGCTCGAGGCCATCCAGGAGTCGCTGACCAAGTCCGAGGAACGCGCCAAGACCGATACGCTCACCGGCTTACCCAATCGCCGCCGCCTGGAAGAATTCTTCCGCACGGCGCAGATTGCGGCCATGGAGCAAGGCGAGCCGCTCAGCGTGCTCCTGCTCGACATCGATCGCTTCAAGAAGTTCAACGACAGTTTCGGCCACGGCGTCGGCGATCAGGTCCTGCGGCTCATGGCGCAAGTGCTGCGCGACAAGCTCCGCAATGTCGACTTGCCGGCACGCTATGGCGGCGAGGAATTGATCGTCGTGCTTCCCGCCGCCGACCTTGCAATGGCCGCGATCATCGCCGAGCGCATTCGCCGGGCCATTGCCGAATGCCACATCACGCGCAGATCGACTGGCGAAAACCTGCCGACGATCACAGTGTCGATCGGTGCGGGGCAGTTTAGGCCGGGTGAAGCCATGGCGGATCTGATCGAGCGCTGCGACCGCGCACTCTATCTCGCCAAGAGCAGCGGCCGCAATCGCGTCGTCCTGGAGAGCGAACTCGACCGGGAGCTGGCGGCCAGCTAGCCTGCCATCGCGATCTCGGTCGCGCCGGTCTCGATTGCCTGCACGCCGTGCTCGACGACGGTGTTGCGGCCGCGGTGCTTTGCGCCATAGAGCGCGGCGTCGGCGGCTTCGATCAGATCGCCGGGACGCAGGCTCTCGTTCGGCTTTGTCGCGGCAACGCCGATAGAGACAGTGACGATCATGTGGGCCGAGGTGATATGCGGCAGGCACAGCTTCAGCACGGCCGCGCGCGCCTGCTCGCCGATTTCCAAGGCGCGATTCACATCGGTATTCGGCAGCAGCAGGCAGAATTCCTCGCCGCCATAGCGTGCCGCAAAGCCCATTGTGTCAGCTGCGATGCCGGACAGCGACTCGCCGAGCCTGGTCAGGCAGGAATCGCCTTCAAGATGGCCATAGGTGTCGTTGAACAGCTTGAAATGGTCGACATCGATCATCAGCAGCGCGAGGTCGCTGCCATATTGCTGCGCGCGCATCCACTCGAAGTCGAGCCGGGTCTGGAAGCCGCGTCGGTTGGCGAGCCCCGAGAGCATGTCGATCGAGGCCATCACCGTCAGCCTGTCGTTGCTGGCGATCAGCTCGCGCTCGCGCTGGCTCAGCTGCGCCGCCATGGCGTTGAACGCGCGGGCGAGCGGCACGAACTCGGCCGGCAGGCGATTGCGCGCCGCGCGGGCCGACAGATCGCCCTCGCCGAGACGCTTGGCCATGTCGGCGAGCATCTCGATCGGCTTGATGACGAGCTTTTCGGCGGCGATCAGCGCGCCGAGCAGGACGAACACGACGACGAAAGCGAGCTGGAGATAGGCGGTGCGAATGTCGCGGCTGACCGCCGCGGACACCTTGTCTTCGTCGATGCTGGTAATCAGGCGGGCATTGGTGCCCGCGATGCGGATGTAGCTGACAGCACGGCGGGAGCCGTCGGCGGCGAGGAACGACAGTGAGCCCTCGTCCTGGTCGGACCGCAGGGCGCGATCGGCGATGGCCGACATCAGCGGCAAATTGTCGAGTGGACGGCCGACCGCGCTGTGCTGATCGGCGGGGGCGGCCAGCACGGTGCCCGCGCTGTCGACCAGCACGGCGGAGATGCCGGCGCGGCCGCCCAAATTGCTCATCACCTTCGACATCCAGTCGAGATTGACTGTGGCGAGCACGACGGCATCGGATACGCCGCTGAAGGCGGACACCGGATAAACCGCCATCACCGTCGGCATCGCCGCCGGCCGCGACAGGATGAAATCGCTCAGCACGAAGCGGCCGCTCTCCTGAGCCTGCTGAAAGTAGGGTCGGTCGCTGAGGTCGAGGCCGACATACATATTGTTGGTGGCGCATTGGATGCGTCCGTCCTGGCCGGCGATCAAAAGCGTGCGGATCCAGGGCAGGTTCGACGGCAGACTCGCGCGCAGCACGTCGCAGCTCTTGCTGATGCCGCCGGCGGAAGCGCGAATGAAGGCCTCCGATTTCAGGATGGTTTCGACCGAGGAGATCACCTCGCGCTGCGCATCGGCGCTGTGCCTTGCAATGGTGGTGAATTCAACCGCGGCCCGCGCGATCTGTCGAGCGCGGGTGTCTTCAAGGGAACGAATGCGCTCAAGCATCAACGGAGCCACCAGAATCAGCGCGAGCAACGCGAGCCGCGCCCGGATTCCGAGAACCTGCTTGAGTTTCGCTCGCTTGCGGTTGAGACTGATGCTTGCCATCTTCGCCACCCCATGGGCCAAGGTAAAGCGAAGGGTTCAAAAACCCTTTCTTGAACTCGGTAAAATTGGACTTACCTCCGGTTACGACCACAGCCAATCGACGTCATGACAGAAGCCAACGCCGCGCCGGTAACCGGCCATTCACCAAATGCGCTCGCCGCAGTCGAAGCCGAAATTGCACGCGCCTGCAAGGATGCGCGGCGCGATCGCGCCTCCGTGACGCTGATCGCGGTGTCCAAGACGTTCGCCGCGGATGCCATTACCCCGATCATCGACGCCGGACAGCGCGTATTCGGCGAGAATCGGGTGCAGGAGGCCAAAAGCAAGTGGCCCGCGTTGACGTCGGTTTACTCCGACATCGCGCTGCATCTGATCGGCCCGCTGCAATCCAACAAGGCGAAAGAGGCGGTCGCGCTATTCGATGCCATTCATTCGGTCGACCGCCCGAGCATTTGCCAGGCGTTAGCCAAGGAAATCGAATCCCAGAAGAAGCACCCGCAGCTCTTCGTCCAGATCAATACCGGCGAGGAGCCGCAGAAGGCCGGCGTCGCGCCCCGCGAAGCTGACGCCTTCCTCGCCAGCTGCCGCGACACCTATGGACTGACGATCTCCGGGCTGATGTGCATCCCGCCGGTCGACGAGCCGCCGGCGGCGCATTTCGCGCTGACTGCCAAGATCGCCGCACGCAATGGATTGACGAATCTCTCGATGGGCATGAGCGCGGATTTTGCGACTGCGATCATGCTCGGCGCCACCCATGTGCGCGTGGGGAGCGCGATCTTCGGGCACCGGTGATAGCCTCAGGCGCAGGTCATGCCCGGTCAGGACGCGCGCCCACGGGAGCAGTCTGGATTGTTGCGTCGCACGCGCTCCCGGCAATGACGGCGGAGTTCGAGGCACCTACGCAAACCGTACCGACACCTTCCCCAGCACACCAAAGTCCGCTGCGAGATGATCGCCGGCCTGGATCGGCAGTGGCGGATGGCAGGTGCCTGTGGTCACCACCTCCCCTGCCCGCAAGGTGATGCCGAGCCCGCGCAGCTCATTGGCAAGCCAGGCGAGCGCGGCACGGGGATCGCCGAGCACGTTCTTGCCGTGGCCGGTGTAGCGCTCGCCGCGCAGCAGGATCTGTGGCCGCTCCTCGACGAGATCCATCGCCCGCCAATTCGCAGTCGTCGGCGGGCCCAGCACGAACAGATGCGCGCAGGCATTGTCGGCGATGAGCTGCGGCTCGCCCGCCTTGGCGAAGTCGGCAAAGCGCGAATCGGGAATCTCGATCGCGGGATGCAAGGTGCCTACGGCGGCCAGTACCTCGTCGATGCCAAACGGCGCCGCGCGCGGAGCCAGATCGCGCCCCATGCGGAAAGCGAATTCAGGCTCGCCGACGCGCATCTCGTTGCCCTTAATCGAGGCGGTGCCGCCATCCGCGATGACGGTGTCGCTCAGGATGCGTCCGGCCAGCGGCCCCGCGACATTGATGTGCTTCTGTCCAGCCTCGCTCGTCGCCGCGATCTTCCAGCCGAACAGTTTTCCTGGCGACCCCGTATCGAGCGCGGCCTGAATGGCGTAGCCATCGGCGCGGCTCTGCGGCCGTAACCGCGCCTCCAGCGCGTCAAGCTTGGAGCCGTCGTGCCAATGTTGAACGAGGACACGCGATGCGGCGGCGATCTGATCCTTGTCGAGCATGCATCCTCACCCGATGATGATTTTTGTTCGCGGGCCCAGGCGCCGCAGCAATCGCAGCATCGCAGATTTGGTCATGGAGACGCAGCCCGCGGTCGGACCGAAATTGTCGCGGGCCAGGTGCAAGAATACCGCGCTGCCACGGCCGGCGATCCGTGGCCTCGTATTGTGGTCGATCTCGATGATGAAGTCATAGAGATGGTCGGTGCGCTTGAGCCGGTCACCGCCCTGCCCCTCACTGAGCCGGATTCCCTGGTTGTAATGGCGGTCCGTGGGATCCTCGCACCAGGCGTCCTGTCCGGTAATGATCCGGGCCGGCAAGAAACTCTGCGGACGGCTGTGCCGGTCGCTCCGCCACCACAATCGCCGGGGATGGAAGCTGCCCCTGGGGGTGCCGCCGTCGCCCTCGCGCTTGTTGGCCAGGATGCCGCCCCGCCCCAGAGCGACTGGTATGGTCAGCGATCCCGCCGTCAGCCAGCCTCGGCGCGGATTACCGGCGGCAGGCCTAACGCGGATCGCCGAGAGCGGCCTGGCGCTTCGATTCATGGTGTAACCAGCTGAAGTAGCTTTGTTTTTCATGTGAACGTGCAATGTCGAATTCATTACAGGACATTCATCAAAACGCCCTGCTATTCTGAGTTAGAGTGGTTCTGGCTTGTGAATCGGTGACAGCCCACTACTTCAACACGAACAATAATAACAACAGCGACTCCCTAAACTTCCCCTCACGGCTGGGTGCAGCATGGATGCGCGCCGAGCCGACCCCAAAAGGATGACCCCCTATGGCCAATGCCCGCAAGATCCTGATCGTGGATGACGATACCGATCTGCGCGATACGTTGGTGGAGCAATTATCGCTACACGAAGAATTCGAAGCCTCCGCGGTCGATACCGGCGCCAAGGGCGCGAGCGCCGCCAAGGCCAATGCCCCCGATCTCGTCCTGATGGATGTCGGCCTGCCCGACACTGACGGCCGCGAGGTGGTCCGCTCCCTGCGCAAGGGCGGTTTCAAGGCCCCGATCATCATGCTGACCGGGCACGATACCGACTCCGATACGATTTTGGGGCTGGAATCCGGCGCCAACGACTATGTGGCAAAGCCTTTTCGCTTCGCCGTCCTGCTGGCCCGCATCCGTGCCCAGCTCCGCCAGCACGAGGCCAGCGAGGACGCGGTGTTCTCGGTCGGCCCCTACTCCTTCCGACCCGGCTCCAAGATGCTGACCGCCGCCAATGCGCGCAAGGTGCGGCTTACGGAGAAGGAAACCGCCATCCTCCGTTTCCTCTACCGCGCCGGCCAGATGCCGGTCTCCCGCGAGACGCTGCTCCAGGAGGTCTGGGGCTATAATTCCGGCGTCACCACTCACACGCTGGAAACCCACATCTACCGCCTGCGCCAGAAGATCGAGAAGGATGCCGCCAACCCGGAAATCCTGGTCACGGAAGCCGGTGGCTACAAGCTGGTGCCGTGATACGCTTCAGGGGCGTGCGAATCGTTTTAGATCGCGCGCTCTTGAGCCTCGGATCTGAATGTCAATCGACGACGACGTAGCGCTTCTCGAGCGAGTCCCGACATTGCGCCTGTTGGGAGACGCCTCGCTGCGCATGCTGGCGATCGGATCCGAGCAGCGTGACTTCGTCCGCGGCGACACCCTGTTCAATCTCGGCGACGACGCCGATGCCGGCTTCGTGGTCCAGCGCGGCGCCTTCCGGGTCGACGACGGCGCCGGAGCCGAGATGATCGCCGGCCCCGGCGCGTTGATCGGCGAGCTCGCGCTGGTGGTGCCGATGAAGCGGCCGTCGAGCGCAATCGCGCTGGAGCACTCCTCCGTCATCCGCGTCGCCCGCAGCCTGTTCCAGCGCGTGCTCGAAAGCGATCCTGCTGCTGCGGTTCGGCTGCGAGACGAATTCGCGGTGCGATCAAGTCAGATCGCCAGTGACATCCTGATGGCCGGTGCGAAGCTGACGTCGTAGGTCTTGTCATTGCGGGGCGCGCGCAGCGCGATCCCGGAATCCACTGGACCTCAGAGGCGGTGGTTGAATGGATTCTCAGATGCGCAATTGGGCATCATAGCTCGCGACTCCGTCGCGCCCGGGAATGACGACGGGGCTACACCTCCAGTGTCACCGTCACCGGCACGTGGTCCGACGGCCGCTCCCAGCTCCGCGCCTCGCGCAGAATCCTGAAATCGCTGACCGCGTCCTTCAACGCGCGCGAGACCCAGATGTGGTCGAGCCTGCGGCCGCGATCGCCAACGGTCCAGTCGGCGGAGCGGTAGCTCCACCACGTGTAAACCTTCTCAGACATCGGAATGCGGTCGCGCGCGACGTCGATCCATTCGCCGGCTGCCAGCGCCGCCTGCAGCTTTTCGGTTTCGATCGGCGTATGCGAAACCACCTTCAGAAGCTGCTTGTGCGACCACACGTCGTTCTCGTGCGGCGCGACGTTGAGATCGCCGACCAGGATGTGGCGGTCTTGCCCTCGCGGATGCAGCGGTTCGCACGCTTTCATCTCGTCGAGGAAGCGAAGCTTGTGGCCGAACTTCTCGTTCAGCGCGGGATCGGGAATGTCACCGCCGGCGGGCACGTAGAAATTATGAAGCACCAGCGGCTTTGCGATGTTGGCCTTGTCACCGAAGGACACGGAAATGTGGCGCGAATCCACCTTGTCGCAGAAGGTGCGGATGTTGGTCGACTCGAATGGAATCTTCGAGACGATGGCGACGCCGTGATAGCCCTTCTGCCCGTTCAGCGCGACGTGCTCATAGCCGAGCCGCTTGAAGCGCTTCAGCGGAAAGGCATCGTCGATGCACTTCGTCTCCTGGAGGCACAGCACATCCGGCCGCGCGCTCTTGAGAAACTTCGCGACCAGATCGATGCGCAACCGCACCGAATTGATGTTCCAAGTTGTCAGGGAAAGACGCATGAGGCGTGCGTCTTAGCAAGCTCCCGTGGGGTCGGCAAAGGCGCAAAGCGCCGTGCCCACGTGTTTTCGCGGAGGAAATTGGTGGGCCCGCTCCGCTTTGCCAACCCTATGCACCTAGCCCGGTGACGGCACGCTGTAGTTGGTGAAATCGATCTTGAACATGCCGGGATCGAGCTTCTTGTTCGAATCCAGATTGTAGACCGCGATCGTGGTGTCGTAGCCCTGCGGGTCGGTGATGGTCCACTGCTTCAGCTGGCCGTCCTTGGCGCCGAACATCAGCAGCAAGCGGCTGGTGCCGACCAGCGCCTGCTTCTCTTCGATGGTGACGCTGACGAAGACGTCGTCGGCCGAGACGTTGACGACGTTGGTGTCCTTCATGAGGTCGATGCGATCGGACAGCAGGAAACGCAGCGGCGTCTGCGATAAGGGATAGACGTCCTGGGTGGCGAGCTTGCGGTCGCGCACCACCAGTGACGATCCGTCAGCAATGATGTCGATCGGGCTCGGCGCGTCATATTCGAAGCGCACCTTGCCCGGCTTCTGGATGTAGAAATCGCCTTGGGTCTTGCTGCCGTCGGGGCCGACCTGGACGAAATTCCCGACCAGCGTCTGAAGCGAGGACAGATAGGCGCTGACCTTGGCCGCCTGCGCCTTCTGATTGGCATCGAAGGTCTGGAAGATGCTGCTCGGCACGTTGCGGCGCGGATCCGGGATCACCGGATTCGGCGGCGTCTGCGCCGCGGCGGTGCCGGCAGGTCCGCCGCCGGCGGGACCGCCCTCGCGGCCTTTCGGCGCGGGCTTCGGCACGGGCACGGTCTGCGCGAGGGACGATGCGGTCACCATCGCGGCGGTGACGAGAAGCACGCCGGCAACGCGTGCGCTTCGCGTCATGATGGAGGCAGCGAATCGAATGTCCGGATGTCTGGTCAACGCGTCGTCCTGTGTGGTTGGGCGCCCTTTTACCGCGATTTGGGTCAAAAGCAGATATCGTTTTTGCGTGAAATAGCCGCTCCGGGGCGGCCCGCCCTACATATGGCTGTCTTCTTCCTCGACCAGAATCTCGCGCTTGCCGGCGTGATTGGCGGGTCCGACGATGCCTTCAAGTTCCATGCGCTCCATCAGCGATGCGGCGCGGTTATAGCCGATTTGCAGGCGGCGCTGGATGTAGCTGGTCGAGGCCTTGCGATCGCGTTTGACGATGGCAACCGCCTGCGCGAACAAATCGCCGCCGCCGTCGACACCCATGCCGGTGGCGTCGAACACCGCACCATCCTCGCCCTCGGCGGGCTCTTCGGCGGTAACGGCTTCGAGATATTCCGGTTGTCCCTGTGTCTTGAGGTGACGCACCACCTTCTCGACTTCCTCGTCGGACGCAAAAGGTCCGTGCACGCGGCTGATGCGGCCACCGCCGGCCATATAGAGCATGTCGCCCTGGCCGAGCAGCTGCTCGGCGCCCATCTCACCCAAAATGGTGCGGCTGTCGATCTTGGAGGTGACCTGGAAGGCGATGCGGGTCGGGAAGTTCGCCTTGATTGTGCCGGTGATGACGTCGACCGACGGACGCTGCGTGGCGAGGATCACGTGCAGGCCGGCGGCGCGCGCCATCTGCGCGAGGCGCTGCACCGCGCCTTCGATGTCCTTGCCGGCGACCATCATCAGGTCGGCCATTTCGTCGACGATGATGACGATGTAGGGCAGCGGGTCGAGCGAGAGCTTCTCTTCCTCGTAGATCGCCTTGCCGGTCTCCTTGTCGAAGCCGGTGTGCACCGTGCGCGTCGGCTCTTCGCCCTTGGCCTTCAATTCGAGCAGGCGCGTGTTGTAGCCGTCGATGTTGCGCACACCGAGCTTGGCCATGTTCTTGTAGCGCTCCTCCATCTCGCGCACGGCCCATTTCAGCGCGACCACCGCCTTCTTCGGGTCGGTCACGACGGGTGTGAGCAGATGGGGAATACCGTCATAGACGGAGAGTTCGAGCATCTTCGGATCGACCATGATGAGGCGGCACTGGTCCGGGCGAAGCCGGTAGACCAGGCTGAGGATCATGGTGTTGATCGCGACCGATTTGCCGGAGCCGGTGGTGCCGGCGATCAGCATGTGCGGCGTGCGCGCGAGGTCGATGATGACGGGGTCGCCGCCGATGGTCTTGCCGAGGCAGAGCGGCAGCTTTGCCACCGTCTCGGTCGCTTCCTTGGCGACCAGCAGTTCGCGCAAATAGACTTTTTCGCGATGTGCGTTCGGCAATTCGATGCCGATGGCGTTGCGGCCCGGCACGACGGCGACGCGCGCCGACAGCGCGCTCATCGAGCGGGCGATATCGTCGGCAAGCCCGATCACGCGCGACGATTTGATGCCCGGCGCCGGCTCCAGCTCGTACAGCGTGACCACGGGCCCCGGATTGGCCTTCACGATTTCGCCGCGCACGCCAAAATCCTGCAGCACGCCTTCGAGCGAACGCGAATTGGTTTCCAGCTCGGCCTTGCTGAGCGGTTGGCGATCGCCAGCCTTCGGCGCGGCCAGCATGGAGACGGAGGGAAGGTCGAACTTGTCGGAGGATTTCCTGGCGGAAGCCTTCGGGGCGGCCTTCTTACGCGGGGCGCGCGCAGCGGGCTCCTCTTCTTCCTGCTCGTCCTCCTCTTCCTCGTGCTGATCTTCGTCGTCCTCGTCCTCGGACTGCGGTGAGATCGGGGGCGCGCCGCGGCCGCCGCCGAGCTTCGGCTCCTGGCGGTTGAAGGCAACGGCCTTGGTCTTCGGTCCGCTCGAGACCAGCGAGCGGTAAGCCGCGCCGAGCAGCCAGATCAGCCGAGCCTTCGTGCTCATCAGCGCATGGAACAACCAGCCCAGCGACACCGAGCCGCGATCACTCTCCTCGTCTTCGTCGAGCGGCTTGTCGTCATCCTCGATCTCAGCGAACTCGTCGTCCTGCTCGCGGGCGCCAAGACCGCAGGCGATCAGGAACGTCGCGGCCATTGCGGCGAACAGGATCGAGCCCAGTACCATGCGATAGATCGTGCCGGCCGGCCCGAAAATCACCGCGGGTGCGCGCACCAGAGCGTCGCCGACCACGCCGCCGAGGCCGGTCGGCAGCGGCCATGCGCCGCCATGCGGCCAGCAGCTGACGAAGCCTGCCGCAATCACAGTGCAGAGAATCCACGAGCCGAGCCGCAACGCTTCGCGGTCGAACGGGCGATGCGTCATCATGCGCCAGCCCCAGACCGCGACGGTCAGGACCAGCATGATCGCGCCGAGCCCGAGAATCTGCATCGCAAGATCGGCGCCGATCGCCCCGGCATAGCCGAGGATGTTGCGGATGGGCCGCGAGGTGGCGTGGCTGAGGCTGGGATCCTGCACCGACCAAGTCATCAGCGCGGCCGAGGCAGCGCCCGCCAGTGCGATCAGGCCGAGGCCGGTGAGCTCGCGCATGCGCCGCGCCAGACCCTCGCGGATCGATGGCGGCAGATGGCCAACCAGTGGAATGACACGTTCGATTGCCGACATGCTCATGGGCCCGCCTAACCCAGAGTCTCGACCAGGCGATGCAGCGCCCGCGCCGTGGTCTCGCCATCCTGCACCAGCGCGAGCCGAATGTAGCCCGCGCCGGGATTGAATCCGCCAGGCTGCAGCCGCGCCAGATAGCTGCCGGGCACCACGCGCACGCCTGCTTCCTTGAACAGTCTAAGCGTAATGGACACGTCGTCGCCAAGCGCGGACGTGTCGAGCCAGACGCAGAAGCCGGCGTCGGGCCGGCGATAGCCGTAACGATTGCCGATGATCTGGTCGGCCAGATCGAACTTGATCCGGTATAGCCTGCGGTTCTCCTCGACATGCGCTTCGTCGCCGTAGGCGACGGTCGCGACATGCTGCAGCGGCACCGGCACTTGCGGCGCCGCGACGTTGCGGAGCTCGAGAAACAGGCCGATGAGCTTCTTGTCGCCTGCGGCGAAGCCGACGCGCAGGCCTGGAAGGTTGGACCGCTTCGACAGCGACTGGAACGCAACCACGCGGGTGAAGTCGGGACCGGCGCATTCGAGTGCGCTGCCCGGCGCCTCGCGGGTGTAGATCTCGGAATAGCACTCGTCGCTGAGGATCACGAAGCCGTAGCGATCGGCGAGCTGCTTCAACCGCTTGAAATAGTCGGGCTTGGCGACCGAGCCCTGCGGATTGGCGGGCGAGGCCAGATAGAACGCGACCGTGCGCGCCAGCGTCGCCTCGTCGATGGCGTCAAGATCGGGCAGGAAGCCGTTCTCGACCGTGGTCGGCAGATAGACCGGCTCGCAGCTAGCTGCTCCGGCGCCGGCGCCATAGACCGGGTAGAACGGGTTCGGCATCAGGATGGCGGGCTTGCCGGGGCGCGGGCCGACGTAGCGAGCGGCCGCGATCGCGGCGAGAAACAGCCCCTCGCGGCTGCCATTGAGGACGAGAATCTCACTTTCAGGGTCGAGCGCCCGCGGCAGCCTGAAGCGCGACGACAGCCAGGCGCTCGCCGCCTTGCGGAACGGCTCGATACCCTTGTTGATGGGATAGCGGCCGAAATCGGCGATATGCTTGGCCAGCACCGGGCCGACGAAGTCAGGCACGGGATGCTGGGGCTCGCCGACGGCAAGCGTTATCAAGGGCTTACCCGGCTGATGCGGGGCCAGCAGCTCGTTCAGCCGGACGAAGGGCGAGCGTTCGGTATCGGAGCTTTCACCGCCCTGCGGCGCGCGGGATGAAGCGGTCATGGCCATTCTGGGCGCCAGCACTCTTGGAACTGCCGGTCGCATCGGCGCCGGCGGGAAAGCGGTTCAGTTCACCATAGATAGGGCGAGGTTAAGACGCGATTAACCATCGGCCGCCGGCCCCGTCCAGAGCCGGAATATTGAGGCCGGATCACAGCGGGATGCACGGCGCTTCACGCAAGGCCGCATTGGCGGACCTCAGCGTGTAGCGTGGAGCACCCGGACACGGGGCAGTTGTCGCGGCGCCTAGCGCCCTGGCAACTTTTCGAACGTTGCTATGCCCGCGGGGATCGCGTGAAATTCCTGCATGTCGCAGGTGTAGATCGCCATCTGCGGCTGGAACTGCGCCGGTTCGTCCAGCGTGCCGACTTTCACGACCGCCGCCGGCAAGCCCGGAACCTTGGTCACGAGATGGGTGCCGCACTCGGCGCAGAATTCGCGGGTGACAGCGCGGTCGAGATCCTTGCGCGTGAACTGCTTGGGCTGGCCGGTGATGTAGTTGAAGCCGGCTGCCGGCATTGCGATGAAGGTGTTGGGCGCGCCGCCCGAGATGTACTGGCATTCGCGGCAGTGACACTGGGCCTGCATCATCGGATCGCCCTCGGCCACGTAGCGCACTTCGCCGCAATAGCACCCGCCTTCCAAACGCATGACGACCTCCCGATTATTGTTTCTTGTGGTCGATATTTCTGCGCCGATGGCGCGGAATGGCAATCCCTTTCTTCGGTACGAAATCAAGAAGGAACCCTGCAAAAAGAAAGGGGCTCCAGCTTGCGCTGGAGCCCCTCAACGGTCGGGCATTGCCGGGTATGTGCCCGAACCGTAGTTCTGAGCGCGATCCTTGAGGAGACCGCGCCCGGGAGGAGAGTTACATGTTGTAGGCGCGCTCGGTGTGCTCGGTGATGTCGAGGCCTTCACGCTCGCTCTCGACGTTCGTGCGCAGACCAACGATCACGTCGACGACCTTGTAGAGGATCGCCGAGCCGACGCCCGACCACACCAGCGTGGTGGCAACGGCTTTGGCCTGGGCGAGCACCTGCACCGCGAAGTCGTAATCGGCCACCTTCGGCGGAATCGCGGTGTAGTCGACGATGCCGGCGCCGCCGAGAGCGGGGTTGACGAGAATGCCAGTGCCGAGGGCGCCGACGATGCCGCCGATGCAGTGCACGCCGAACACGTCGAGCGAGTCATCGTAGCCGAGCGCGTTCTTCACGACGGTGCAGAAGAACAGGCAGACCACGCCGACGACCAGGCCGAGGACGATCGCGCCCATCACGCCGGAGAAACCGGCGGCAGGCGTAACGGCCACGAGGCCCGCCACGGCGCCGGAGATGACGCCGAGCACCGACGGATGACCCTTGATGATCCACTCCGCGAACATCCATGACAGCGCAGCGGCCGCGGTGGCGACGAAGGAGTTGGTCATGGCGAGAGCAGCGCCGCCGTTGGCCTCCAGGTTGGAGCCGGCGTTGAAGCCGAACCAGCCGACCCAGAGTAGCGACGCGCCGATCATCGACATCGTCAGCGAGTGCGGAGCCATCAGCTCCTTGCCGTAACCGACGCGCTTGCCGATCAGGAGAGCACCGACGAGACCTGCAATGCCGGCATTGATGTGCACCACGGTGCCGCCGGCGAAGTCGATCGCGCCCATCTTGAAGATCCAGCCGGCGTCGGCGTTGACCTCGTCGAGCTTGGCCTGCGCCGCGGTCTTCGCAGCGGCATCAGTGGCAGCAGCCAGCGCCTTGGCCGCATCCTGGATCGCATCCGGACCGGGCCAATACCAGACCATGTGCGCGATCGGGAAGTAGATCAGCGTGACCCAGAGCGGGATGAAGAGGGCAATCGCGGAGAACTTCATGCGCTCGGCGAAGGCGCCGACGATGAGGGCGGGCGTGATCGCCGCGAAGGTCATCTGGAAGCACATGTAGATGAGCTCCGAAATGTTGGCGTCGACCGAGAAGGTCGCGGCCTTCGAGTCGGTGGTGACACCCATCATGAAGGCCTTGGAGAAGCCGCCGATGAAGTCGGAGCCGCCGGTGAAGGCGAGGCTGTAGCCGTACACGGCCCAGATCACGGTGACGACGCAGACGGTGTAGAACACCTGCATCAGGACGGAGAGCATGTTCTTGGAACGGACGAGACCGCCGTAGAACAGCGCGAGGCCGGGGACGGTCATCAACAGCACCAGCACTGTCGATGTCATCATCCAGGCGTTGTCTCCCTTGTTGACCGTTGGCTCGGCATAGGCTGCGGTCGCAGCGAACAGGCCGACTGCGAGAGCCGCCAATCCCGCGCCATAGGGACGCTTGAACGTCATATTATTTACTCCTGATTGGATAAGGTTGAGCGCGAAATCAAAGGGCCGCGGCATCGGCCTCGCCGGTGCGGATGCGCACCGCGTGGTCGAGGTTGATGACGAAGATCTTGCCGTCGCCGATCTGTCCGGTTTTCGCGGCGGACGTGATGGCGTCGATGGTCTTGTCGACCTGATCGGAGGCGACAGCGACCTCGATCTTGATCTTGGGCAGGAAGCTCACGGCGTACTCGGCGCCCCGATAGATTTCCGTATGGCCCTTCTGACGGCCATATCCCTTGACTTCGGTCACCGTGAGACCGTGAACGCCGATGGCGGTCAGGGCGTCACGGACTTCTTCCAGCTTGAATGGCTTGATAATCGCCATAACAATTTTCATGGGTCCTATCCCCGCTTGAGCCCGGTCCGGACGTGGCCGGGCATTCTCGACTGGTTCGCCACGAGGGAGAAGTTCACTACGCGGGCACAGCCGGACCCTTAGAATCAAATGCCGTGCCAGATCTGGCGCGTTGCCTAACGGGCTATGAAAACGGCTGTTTTCGCGTTTGGCGGGTGGTGCGGTGCGGTGCGATATTCCGCCGCGCCCAAAAGGTGACCACGCCTGCTCAAAACGCGGGCATGACAGGCTGCCGACACAATGTTGCTCATGGGTCGGGCAGCGCAAAGGTATTTAAGTAGGGACAGAGCTTTGTCGCAGAGCTTCGCCGTGCTGCGAAACATCGAGCCCTCGCGCGCGTGCTCACGGGACGCGCAAGGCATCCCAAGGACAGGCCAGGAAAGACCAAGGGGGTCGGCGCCGCCAAAGCTGGATGGCCGCACTCGGACGATCAGGCGACACCGCGCTCCGCAAAAACCCGGTCGACCAGTCCCCATTCGACCCCTTGTTGCGCGGTCATGAAGTGGTCGCGATCCAGGGTCCGCTCCACCTCCGCCTCGGTGCGCCCGCAATGCTGGGCATAGAGCCGGATGATACGCCGTTTGGTTTCCTGCATTTCGTTGGCATGGATCAGGATGTCGGACGCCTGACCCTGGAAGCCGCCGAGCGGCTGATGCACATGAAGGCTTGCATTGGGCAAGGCGGCGCGGTGACCGGGTTCGCCAGCCATCAACAGGAAGGAGCCCATCGAGCGCGCGGTGCCCATGCACAGCGTGTGAACCGGCGCCTTGATGAACTGCATGGTGTCGTACATGGCGAGGCCGCTGGTCACCACGCCGCCATAGGAATTGATGTAGAGATTGATCGGCCTGTTCGGATTCTCCGCCTCCAGGAACAGCAGCTGCGCGCAGACCAGCCCGGACATCGCGTCATTGACCTCGCCGTTGAGGAAGATGATGCGCTCGCGCAGCAGCCGCGAGTAGATGTCGAAGGATCGTTCGCCGCGGGCGGATTGTTCGACGACCATAGGGACGAGCTGAAGCATGTCGCGCATCGGCGACCTCCATGTCTGCAGGTGATGAAGTCTTGTTGGTGTTAGGCCGCCGCGCGCATCAGGCAGCAATTGGTGTTGGCCGGCCGCGGCAGCTTCGCGCTGGCGCTGCAGGCGTGCTGGATGATGCGAAAGCGGGTGCCGCCGTCATCGTTCGGTTCGATCCGGAAGATGACGTGGCTTTCGCGAAACGGCGGTTCGGGTTCGCGAAGCCGGTAGCGCACCTCTTCGCCCGGGATCGACGATTCCGGCTCGGCGCCCGCAAGATCGCAATCCGGCAGCCAGCGTTCGCGCAGGGCCGGAATGGTCACGGCGCGCCAGACCTTTGCCGGCGGCGCATCGAAATCAAACTCGAGCACCAGGTTTGCGTCGGGCCGATCAGGCTCCACGGCATCGCTCATTGATCCATATCCTTCAGGAGATCGGTTAGAGCTTCCATGCGCTTCGGCCAATAGGCGCGGTAGCGCGCAAGCCATGTCCCGATGGTGGCGATTCCAGCCGGGTCAACTTCGTAATTCACAAAGCGGCCTTGCCGCTGCTCGCGCACGAGACCCGCCGCACGCAGCACTGCGAGATGCTGCGACATCGCCGGCTGGCTGATCTCCAATCCGCGGCGCAAAGCGCTGGCATTCAGGCTTCCGCCAGCGAGCTTCTCAAAGACCTTTCGGCGCGTCGGGTCGGCCAGCGCCTTGAAGATGTCGGCTTCGATCATGGCATCAGATAAGCACACACTTATGTGTTGTGCAAGCCCGAAACGACCTCAGGTGTCCAATGCTTCGACCGACCCAAGAGCAGCCTATTGCAGCGCTTCGCCATGCTGCGAAATATCGAGCCCCTCAAGCTCGTGCTCACGGGATACGCGCAAGGGCACGAACAGGCCGACCAGCTTGAGCAGGGCGAAGCTCACGCCGGCTGACCAGACGAAGGTGACGGCGACGCCATAAAACTGGATCAGCACCTGCTGCGGGTGGTCCTCGATCAGGCCAGCGGTGCCGCCGATGGCACTGGTTGCAAACACGCCGGCAAGCAGGGTCCCGGTCAGGCCGCCGATGCCGTGGACGCCGAACACATCGAGCGAATCGTCATAGTCGAAGCGGTGCTTCAGCCAGGTGCAGGCCCAGTAGCAAACCGCACCGGCAATGATACCGATGACAATGCCGTGCCAGGGCGCGACGAATCCGGAGGCCGGCGTGATGGTGCCGAGCCCGGCGACCGCGCCGGAGATCATGCCGAGCACGGAGGGCTTGCGCCGCGTCGACCATTCGATCGCGCCCCAGGTCAGTGCGCCGGCGCAGGCGGCTAGATGGGTGGCGATGATCGCCATCACCGCACGCGAATTGGCCGCGCCTGCCGAGCCGCCGTTGAAGCCGAACCAGCCGACCCACAAGAGGCCGGTGCCCATCACCGCGAGCGAAAGATCGAACGGCGAGAGATTTTCGGTGCCGTAGCCGTGACGGCGCCCCATCACCTTCGCCGCAACGAGGCCGCCGGTGCCGGCCGACAGGTGCACCACGAGACCGCCGGCGAAGTCGAGCACGCCCATGCTGTTGAGGAACCCGCCGCCCCACACCCAATGCGCCAGCGGAATGTAGACGAAGATGAACCAGGCGACGGAGAACAAGAGATAGGCGGAGAACCGCATCCGGTCGGCGACCGCGCCCGCGACCAGCGCTACTGTGATGATCGCAAACGTCATCTGGTACAGCATGAACAGCGCTTCCGGGATGGTCTTCGCCGCCGGGTTGACGCTGTCCATCGTCATGCCGGCGAGGAACCAGCGATCGAGCGTGCCGATCCACGGGCCGTCGCCGACGAAGCACAGCGAATAGCCGAACGCGACCCAGAGAATGGAGATCATCGTCACCGCGGCGAGGCTCTGTGCCATGGTCGCAAGCACGTTCTTCTTGCGGACCATGCCGGAATAGAACAGCGCGAGCCCCGGGATCGTCATCATCAGCACCAGCGCGGTGGCGACGATCATCCAGGCGGTGTCGGCAGTGTTGATCTCGGAGCCGGCGGCGTTTGCCGGCGACGCCAGGACCGTCACGATTCCGATCGGCGCAGCCATGGCAGCTGCGCGGCGCAACAATCCCGCCATGTCGTTCCCCCCAGCATGGTAATGACGTCGCACGCCGTGGCGTCCTTGTCGGTGCGACGAAGAAGATGGATCAGAGCGTTTTCGAGCGAAGTGGATACCGGTTTCCGCAAAGAAAACGCGTCAAAAACAAAACTCTAGAGCGCGTCGCTATCGGTCTCGCCGGTGCGGATGCGAAGCGCGTGGTCGATCGGCGTGACGAAAATCTTGCCATCGCCGATCTGCCCGGTGCGCGCGGAGGCGGTGATCACGTCGACCGCCTTGTCGGCGACGTCGGAGGCGACCGCGATCTCGATGCGCAGCTTCGGCAGGAAGTTCACGACATATTCGGCGCCGCGATAGATCTCGGTGTGACCTTTCTGGCGGCCGTAGCCCTTCACCTCAGTCACGGTCATGCCGTGGACGCCGATCGCCGTCAGGGCCTGGCGGACTTCATCGAGCTTGAAGGGTTTGATGATCGCGACGACGAGCTTCATTGTCAGGCCTATTCCCCGGGATGCGTCGCGCCGTATGTCCCCGGCGCAGTGTCAATCTGGCATCTTTCCGGGCAAATGGCACAAAAAACTTGCAGATTGAAGCGGAAAAACGTTTGGCCGTGTGAACGGCCGCCTCTGTACAGGGCAACCGCCCATCCTTCACAATGCATTTTTGCGATGGATGCGGTGAACCCGCGTCTGCCGAGCGGTACATAAGTATTTTGAGGGGACGTTTGATGGCGAGTTGGTTCTACGCATCCGAGGGCAAGCAGCAGGGGCCCTTTCCGGAAGGGCAGTTCCGCGATCTCGTCGCCCAGGGCGTCGTGCGCCCGGATACGCTGGTGTGGACCGAGGGCATGGCCGGCTGGCAGAAGGCCGCCGAAATCCCCGGCCTGGTCGGCGGCGGCGCACCGCCGATGACGTCGGCGGGCGGACGGCCGATGATGGGCTCCGGTGGTTATGCTGGCGGCGGAGGATCGCTGGCCGTCGACTTCGGTATTTTCGAATTCACCTGGCGCACGCTCGTGCTCCTGATCGGCTCGTGCTTGGTCATCCCCGCCCCTTGGCTGATCGTGTGGTACACTAAGTGGTTGGTACGCTGCGTTCGAGTGCCCGGACGGCCGAACCTCAGTTTCGAAGGCGGTGCCATGCCAATAGTGCCTTGGTTCTTTGGGGTGATCGTGTTCGTCGCCCTTGCGGGATACTCAGGTATTCGGTTGTTCAACCTGGTGGCGTTCCTCGCTTACATGGCTATGTACTGGTTTTTCCTGAAATGGTTTGTCGCCAATCTGGCTTCGAATGGCCAGCCGCTGGGACTCAGCTTCTCCGGCACCCCTTGGGCCTTTCTCGGATGGTCGGTCTTTTTCTTCATTTCCATCATCTCAATCGTGGGCTGGGCATGGGTCTATGTGGCTTGGATTCGATGGCTTTGTCGTAACGTCCGCGGCACGCGTCGCGAAGTCGTCTTTGTCGGCAGTGGTCTGGAATTTCTGTGGCGGTCGATCGTGATTGCGATCGTCAGCTCCTTTATTGTCCTAATTCCGTGGATGTATCGCTGGAAGATGCGTTGGTTGGCCTCGCAAACGGTGCTCGCGCCGCGCGGGGCAATGTAACCGGAAAATCTCAAGCGCGATGACTTGCGCTTGACATGATCAACTCATCAGTTCGCGCGTTGAGCGCCGAATGTCCGTAGCTCCCCTATTTTCAGAGGTCCCCTCTTTGCGTTGATACCTTCTCGGTGCGGCCGAGAGAGGTGCCCATTATGGCTTGTAAAGCCTGGCCCTGTTGCCCTAGGTTGGTCCGATTGCAAGTTACAACTTTTTGGAGGAATGGGCGGTGGGCGATACTTTAGATCCGCCTTCGGGTGGCAGCGGACGTTCTGTAGTTCAGCCGCCGCGTAGCGCGGCGACTTCCGATCTGCCGCCGCATCCACTGGATAGCGAATGGCACATTCACGTCAATGGTCAGACTTATGGGCCATATGCCGGGCATCGCATCGATGAATTCGTAAAGGAGGGGCGCGTCGACGGCGCGACCCAAGTGTTGCCCATTGGGGGCGAGAACTGGACGCCCGCGTCGCAGGAACCGTTACCTTTCGTCTCTATTCAGACCCAGCAAGCAAGCTTCTCCTCCACCGATCAATGCAGCGGCGGGTGCAACCGTCGTTCACGTTGTCAATCAAATGAATCCCGCATTTCTTGTCGATGACGCGGGAGCGTTTGGAGCGAAATCGCCAGGCGTCGCGCTGCTGCTATCGTTTCTGATTTGCGGTGCAGGGCAGATGTACTGCGGCCGAGTCGGCAAAGGCGTACTGATGCTGATCGGATGCATCGCCCTTTGGGTCGTATTCTTGGGCTGGACAATCTGGATTTGGTCGATGATCGATGCCTACGCGATCGCAAAAGATATGAACCTCCGCTACCTTCGTCGACTTCAGGCCGGTCAGCCGGTATGACCAATGCGCTGCATCGCTCACCGATACGAACGTGTCCTTCGTGCGGGTCGGCGGTCAACACTGGCGCGCTGACCTGCAACTCGTGCGGTGGCCTAATCGCGGTCGAAAACGTCCTCAGCCGGTTAAGGCAGGAATTCAGGTATCAAGCGGAGAGGATCGGCTGGTCGATCCGCGATCCGGAGGTTTTGATATGGGTGCTGGCGGCCCTCCCGGTTCTGATACTGCCACCCCTGCTGGCGCTCTTTATGGTTTTCCGTTCATCGAGAACGGTGCCATCAGATAGTCCGGCTACGAAGTCAAACGTGAGCCTGTTCGTGGCAATCGTTGCCGTCTGCAATATCGTTCTGAGCATCTTGTTCTGGCGCTGGCTAAGCGAGCTATCGCTGTCGGGGCTATCGATCGGAATGTTTCTGAGATCACTCGGGATCAACGTGCATTCGCCGGCAAGCTCAGCAGGCCAGATCTGATATCAGCTCCTGCGCTCGCGCACCGAGCCTTCCTGCGCCACCGATGCCACCAACGTGCCGTCGGGCTTGAAGATCGAGCCGCGAGTCAAGCCGCGGCCGCCGCGCGCGCTCGGCGAGTCCTGCGCGTAGAGCAGCCATTCGTCGGCGCGGAACGGCCGGTGAAACCACATCGCGTGGTCGAGGCTCGCCGGCATCATGCGCTTGTCGAACAGCGTGCGGCCATAGCGCGCCATGATCGCATCCAGCAGCGAGAAGTCGGAGGCGTAGGCGAGCGCGCACATGTGCAGCGCCGGATCATCCGGCAGCGTCGCCGCGGTCTTGATCCAGACATGAATGCGGCCGTCCTCGATCTTCTGGCCGAAATAACGGCCGAGTTCGACCGGCCGCAGCTCGATCGGACGGTCGGATTCATAGTAGCGGCGAATGAACTCCGGCATCTCCTTGAACATCGGCTGCTTCGCCACCTCCTCCGCGGTCAGTTTCTCCGGCGGCGGCACGTCGGGCATCTTGTCCTGATGATCGAACGCGCTCTCTTCCTCGGCATGGAACGACACCATGATCGAGAAGATCGCGTTGCCGTGCTGGATCGCGGTGACGCGGCGCGTCGAATAGCTCTTGCCGTCGCGCAGCCGCTCGACCTGATAGATGATCGGGATCTGCGGATCGCCCGGCAGGATGAAATAACAATGCAGCGAATGTGGCAGCCGCCCCTCGACCGTGCGACAGGCGGCCACCATCGCCTGCCCGATCACCTGGCCCCCAAAGACCCGCTGCCAGCTCGTCTTCGGACTGTTGCCGCGAAACAGGTTCACCTCGAGCTGTTCAAGGTCGAGGATCGAAATGAGGTCGATCAGGCTTTTGGACATAATGGTGCTTTCAGCTGTCTCGTCATTCCGGGGCATCGCGACAGCGATGAACCCGGAATCTCGAGCTGATAACGTCGAGATTCCGGGTTCGCGCCCCGGAATGACGGGAGCGGGGCCGTTCGGCCCTTGTTTCACCGCACTGTTTCGCCCACCTCAAGTCTGCTAGCAAGACCAGGAATTCGTCGGGAAGCTTGGTATGTCGGTCCAGGGTAGCATTGTCATTGGTGGCGGCGCGTTTGCAGGGCTGGCGCTGGCGCTGGCGCTGCGACAGGGGCTCGGGCCGGAGATCCCCGTCATCGTCGCCGATCCCGCGCTCGGCACGCGGCCGAGCCGCGACCCCCGCGCCACCGCGATCGTGGCCGCCTGCCGCCGGCTGTTCGAGGCGATCGGCGCCTGGGACGACGTCAGGAGCGAGACGCAGCCGATCCTCGACATGGTCGTCACCGATTCCAGGCTGGAGGACGCCACCCGTCCGGCGTTCCTGAACTTTGCCGGCGATGTCGCGCCGGGCGAGCCCTTTGCGCATATGGTCGAGAACCGCCGCCTGATCGATGCGCTGGTGGTGCGCGCCGAAGCCGAGGGCATCGACCTTCGCGCCACCGCAGTGACCTCCTACGACGCGCGTTCCGAAGGCATCGATGTGACGCTTGGTGACGGCAGCGTCGTCGCAGCAGGTCTTCTGGTCGCCGCCGACGGCGCAAGGTCGAAGCTGCGCGAGCGCGCCGGCATTGCGACCCATGGCTGGGAGTATGACCAGTCCGGCATCGTCGTCACCGTCGGCCACGAGCGCGATCACGAAGGCCGCGCCGAAGAGCACTTCCTGCCCGCAGGTCCGTTCGCGATCCTGCCGCTCTCGGGCAAGCGCTCATCGCTGGTGTGGACCGAACGCCGAGCTGAGGCCGCGCGCATCGTTGCACTCAGCGATGAGGAATTTCACGTCGAGCTCGAGCGGCGTTTCGGCCTGCATCTCGGCGAGGTAAAGGCGCTCGACAAGCCGCGCGCATTTCCGCTGTCCTATTTCGTCGCCCGCTCCTTCATCGCCGAGCGCCTCGCGCTGGTCGGCGATGCCGCCCATGTCATCCACCCGATCGCTGGCCAGGGCCTCAACATGGGCCTGAAGGATGTCGCCGCGCTGGCCGAAGTCGTCGTCGATGCCGCACGGCTCGGCATGGATCTCGGCGGGGCCGACGTGCTCGAACGCTATCAGCGCTGGCGCCGCTTCGACACCATGGCGATGGGCGTTGCCACCAACTCGCTGAACTTCCTGTTCTCCAACCAGTCGACGCTGTTGCGCACCGTCCGTGATATTGGTCTCGGCCTCGTCGACCGCGCCCCGCCTCTGAAGAATCTCTTCATCCGCCAGGCCGCGGGCCTCACAGGCGAAGTACCACGGCTGTTGAAGGGCGAGGCGCTGTGAGGCGCAAATCAGGGCGTCGCGAATGGCGAGCAGGCCGGTTCGCTGTCTCTCAATCGATCTTGCGCGCCTCTTCCGGCAGCATGATCGGGATGCCGTCACGGATCGGATAAGCGAGCTTGGCGCTGCGCGAGATCAGCTCCTGCTTTGCAGAATCGAACTCCAGCGGGCCCTTGGTCAGCGGGCAGACGAGAATCTCCAGCAATTTGGGATCGACGCTGGCTTCGGGACGTTCGGTGGGCGCGTTCATTGGGGTCTCCGGCAATCGATTGCCTCTAGCATAGAAATTCGCGTCCGCCCATCGCGACTGCCAAAGCGTTTGCCAGCGCAGCGGCTACCGGTTCGCGTCAAGAAAATGCGTTAAAACAAGGCTCTACGCGAAGACCATCGTTAGGAGCTCGTCGAGCAGGGCCTGGAGCCGTGCTGTCGGGACCGGCGCGCCCGACAGCGCGAAGCCGAGAAACGTCCAGTACAGGATCTGTGCGCGGGCCTGCGCGGTCGTTGGGGTCAGTCCGCGTCTTTCCAGCAGCCCTTCGATATAACCGAGCCTGGGGCGGTCGATTTCTTCAGGTCGCCTTCAGCCGTGGTGTCGAGGGAACGGAGCGGCTCCTGTCGCTTTGCGGGGAGGCCGAGGTGCGGCACTTCCTGCACGTTTCGATCGTCGGGCTCGACCAGGCGAACCTGGCCTACGCTCGGGTCAAGCTCGCTGGCGAACGGCTGGTGCGTGCGTCAGCTCTGTCCTGGTCCATCGTTTGCGCGATGCCGTTCTACTACCTGCTCGACAGGTTGCTCTGGGGCCTCGCCCGGCTTCCGGTGTGGCCGGTGCCAACGACTCTGTTCAATCCCGTCGATACGTCGGACGTTGCCGATCACATTCTGAATTGCGCGTTCGACGGGCAGCGCGGGGTGCGAGCGGAGATCGGCGGCCCGAAGCTCTCGATCTTGTTGCCTTCGCTCGCCAATACCAGGAAGCAACGAGGCTGCACCGGAAAATCCTGGCGATCGGCCTTTGCGAGGCGAAGGCGCGCAGCATGGGCTTTGTCGTCAGCCATGGTGTGCGCGGACGTCTCCGCTGGACGGACTGGCTGCAGCGCGATTATCCGGCAAGGCAAAGCGCGGCCTGAAGCGCGATGCGATTGGGATGAATCGTCATCGCGCTCGAGGTTTTTGTTTGAGCATGATCTTTTCGGAAAACCGCTTCGCACTTTGCGCCAATGCCGCCCTCGGGGTCCGGATCATGCTTTAGCGCAACTGGCGCGGCCGGCAGTCGATCCAACCGGTGAGGCGTAAGGCCGCAGCGATGCTGCGAATGCATGCTGCATGCGGAGAGCGCTGATCTTTTTGGCAATCGTTAGAACAACTCTAAATCCAATTGGCCTCGTAACGGATTGACTTCACCATCGCCTTTGCTTCCTTCAGTCCGGCTTCGCGGCTCGCGTAGCGTGCACGACAGAGGAGGAAACGTTCGTGAAGGTCATTCGTGTTGTTGCCATTGCACTGACGGTCGGGATGGGCATGGGGTCGTCAGCCATGGCCGACGGTTTCAAGGACTGCACCAGGATCGGCAAGGCGTCATGGAAGCCGGCCAGCGAAGCCGAGGCCAAGGCCAAGGCGCTGGGTTACGAAGTGCGGCGCTCCAAGATCGAAGGCTCGTGCTACGAGGTCTACGGCGTCAAGGAAGGCAAGCTTTACGAGCTGTTCTACAGCCCTGAAGATCTCAGCCTGAAGCACACGATCGCCAAATAAAGCCTTGAAGTAATCTGCGCAAAGCAAGGCTTGAGGATGGTCTTCGCTTGATCGAAGAAGCGATGCAAGAAGCGCGCGGGGTGTCCGGCAGGGCCCCCGCGGATCGAACCGCTTCGCGGACGGTCGCAGTCTGGGACCTCCCGCTGCGCCTTTGGCACTGGGCTCTCGCGGCTTGCGTTCTGGCCGCTTGGTTCACGCCGACCGTTCATGACGGACTTCACCGCATCGTCGGCTATGCGGTGCTGGGGCTTCTGGCCTTCCGTCTGGTGTGGGGCTTCGGGGGAAGCCGCTATTCGCGTTTCCGGATGGTCGGCGTGAGGCTTCGCGCGGCGCCGGGCTATCTCTGGAATCTGCGCCGCGGCATCACCGGCCGCTATATCGGACTCAATCCCGCTGGCACGTTGATGCTGGTGGCCCTGCTGCTGTCGCTCGCGGTCTCGGCGATCACAGGCGCGATGTCGGTCACCGTCACCTTCTTCGGCGTGTGGTGGGTCGAAGACACCCACCATTATTCATCGGATGCGGTCATCGTCCTGGCCGTGCTGCATGTGCTGGGCGTGCTGCTGATGGGGATACTCCAGCGCGAGAGCCTGATCCGCGCGATGATCACCGGACGCAAGCGCATCCGCAATCGTCTTTAAAGCGCGATGGCGATTCATCCCAACCTCGTCGCGCTTTAGGCTCTCGAGACTATCACTGGAGCGGCGGATCGCCGCTGGTGCGCTTTTTGGCGAGGTCCATCTCGGTAACGGCGATCAGAATCTCGGCGCGGGTCTTCAGGTCAGGCGCTTCCAGCATGGCCTGCTTCTCGGCGGGGCCATAGGGCGACATCATCGCCAGCGCATTGACGAGCGCTTCGTTGGGCGCGCTTTCGACGCCTTCCCAGTCGACCTTGAGGTTGTTGGCCTTCAAAAAGTCCGCCAGCACCGCGAGCAACGCCTCGCGATCGACCTGGTCCTCGCCCATGCGGGCGGTGAAGTCGTCGATGAAGGTGAAGAAGTCCACCTTGCACTGCCGGTAGGCGGTGAGCACTTCGAGCTCCTCGACCACCTTGAAGCGCGAGACGCCGGTGAGCTCGAGGATGTAGCGGCCGTCGCCGGATTCGGCGAGCTGGGTGATGCGGCCGACGCAGCCGACGCGGAACAGCGTCGGCTTGTCGGAATTTTTCGGCGAGTGCGCGACATCAGGCTGGATCATGCCGATCAGGCGGTGGCCGTCGCGGAAGGAATCGTCGACCATCGCAAGGTACCGCGGCTCGAAGATATTGAGCGGCATCTGGCCGCGGGGCAGCAGTAGAGCGCCCGGCAGCGGAAAGACCGGAATGATCTCCGGGAGGTCGGCGGGCCCGCGATATTCGATGTTGATCGGCATCTGCCCGGTCCCCTGGACTTGCTAGCGCATGATCCGGACCCGAAGGACCGCGTCAGCGCAAGGTTCGCGGCGGTCTTCCCTCGCGACAAACGCGGAATGTCTTTGCGCGGAGATCATGCTCAAGAAAGCCCTTACGAAAACAAGATCGTCGACAAACGCTTGCGTCCCTCGATCGTTGCATCATCCGTGCCGCCCCAGGCCTCGAAGAACTGCACCAGCTGCTTGCGGGCACCGTCGTCGTTCCATTTGCGGTCGCGCTTGACGATCTCGAGCAGCTGCGCGGTGGCCGCGGCGCGGTCGCCTTGCGCGTTGAGCGCGGTCGCCAGATCGAATCGGGCCTGATGATCGAGCGGGTTTGCGGCGACTTTCTGTTCCAGCTCCGCGACCGGTCCGAGCGATTGGGCCTGCTCGGCGAGATCGATCGCGGCCTGCACGGCCTTGACCGCGGCGTCGTTGCGCTTGGATTCCGGCACCATGGCCAGCGTCTGCTTGGCCTGCTCCATCGCGCCGGAGACGACATAGCATTTTGCGAGCCCGGCAAGCGCGGCGATGTTGGTCGAATCGTGCTGAAGCACCTCCGCATAAATCTGCGCGGCGGCTGCCGCGTCACCCTCGGCCAGCACGGCCTCGGCCTCCTGCAGGATTTCAGCGATATTCGGCTCACCCGGAGCGGTCACGCCCTTGGTCAGCTTTTCGATGAAGGCGTTGAGCTGGCTCTCGGGCACCGCGCCCATGAAGCCGTCGGCCGGCTGGCCGTTGACGAAGGCGATCACGGCCGGGATCGACTGGATGCCCATCTGGCCCGGGATCGCCGGGTGCTGGTCGATGTTCATCTTGACCAGCTTGACCTTGCCCTTGGCCGCCTTGACCGCCTTTTCCAGGACGGGGGTAAGTTGCTTGCACGGGCCGCACCACTCCGCCCAGAAATCGATCAGCACCGGCTGGCGCTTCGATTCCTCGATGACGTCCTTCACGAAGGTCTGAGTGGTGGTGTCCTTGATCAGATCGGCCGCCGCCAGGCCCGCCGCTCCGTTACCCTGGTCGATGATCGTCACGGGATCCCCTCGTCATGTCTGGAAATGGCGGCTCTTTAGCACGCCGCCACATCATATGCTTGTCGTCGGCTCCTAAATTGGGCCGAGACGGCCGAATTTCAATCCACCGGAGCCGATTCGGCGGTTCCAGGGCCCTTTCGGTTGATTTGACCGCATTTGGGTCCATATCGGGTCAGAAGATGCAAATCTATGCCGGCGGTAGCTGTTGCATTCCCCTCCCGCTTTTGGCATACGACAGCCGTTGTCGGCGCGTCATGCGACCGGCACAGGATGCGGGTGTAGCTCAGTGGTAGAGCACGACCTTGCCAAGGTCGGGGTCGAGGGTTCGAGCCCCTTCGCCCGCTCCAATTTTTTCCCATGCATCCAGCCGCTTCGGACGGAAATGTGGTTCGCCACGTCGCTGGCGGCTGTCTCGGGTTCGCAATGACAATCCTGGTTACGGGCAGCGCAGGACACCTCGGCGAGGCCATTTTGCGGACGCTCCGCGGCCGCGGCTCACCCGCGCGCGGGCTCGACCTCAAAACATCGCCCTTCACCGACGCGGTCGGCTCGATCGTCGATGCCGGCTTCGTCCGGGCGCAGATGGCGGATGTCAGCGCGGTGATCCACACCGCGACGCTGCACAAGCCGCATGTGGCGACCCACCGCAAGCAGGATTTCCTCGACACCAACGTCACCGGCACGCTCAACCTGCTCGAGGCGGCCGCGGCGGCCGACGTGCGGAGCTTCGTCTTTACCAGCACCACCAGCGCGTTCGGCTCGCAGCTCCGGCCTGAGGCTGGACAGGCTGCAGTGTGGGTCACCGAGGACCTGTTGCCGGTCCCGAAGAACATCTACGGCACGACCAAGCTGATGGCGGAGACCCTGTGCGAGCTGTTCTTTCGCGAGCGCGCCCTGCCGGTTGTGGTCTTGCGAACCTCGCGCTTCTTTCCGGAAGATGACGATGATGTCGCGATGCGGTCGGCTTTCGCACTGGAGAACGCGCAGGCCAACGAGCTGCTCTATCGTCGGCTGGATATCGCAGACGCCGTGAGCGCCCACCTGCTCGCCGTCGAACGCGCCCCGAGGATCGGTTTCGCCCGCTACATCATCTCGGCCACCAGCCCGTTCGAGCCGCGCCATCTCGCCGCGCTTGCGCGCGATGCGGCTGTCGTCGTGCGCGAGCTCTATCCGGATTGCGCGCAGCTCTATGCGGCGCGTGGCTGGAGCCTCTTCCCCGAGATCGACCGCGTCTATGTCAACGAACGCGCACGCCGCGAGCTGGGCTGGCGGCCCGAATTCGACTTCGCGCATGTCCTGAGCAG
This sequence comes from Bradyrhizobium diazoefficiens, assembly GCF_016616425.1. Classification (NCBI taxonomy): domain Bacteria; kingdom Pseudomonadati; phylum Pseudomonadota; class Alphaproteobacteria; order Hyphomicrobiales; family Nitrobacteraceae; genus Bradyrhizobium; species Bradyrhizobium diazoefficiens. Next base: position 517,201 of record NZ_CP067101.1, on the reverse strand, counting down.
CCTGCGCGATGGCCGCGATTTTCGCAGCGCGCTGGCGCGCGAGGTCGGCGCCAAGGGCTATCATGACACGGCGTTCGACGACGGGCCCTATCCGGTCGTCTCCTAAGCGCCGCGTTCGCTATTTTTTTGCTCGACAGGTCAAATGCCTGTCCGGTGTCACCGCGAGCAGCGCGGGTTGCCCCGATCTACTTTGCATGGGGTTGTTTTCGCGTTTTTTGCAAGACCATCCTCGGCAGCTGACCCGGCGCTGTATTGATTCCGCGGTGCAGCGAGAGCGTTGTCGCCGCTGCGTTCGTCCTCGTTGACATTCCGTCTCAATTTTTGCGCAGTGCAACCGCGATGCATGCGACGCGCTTCTCAGCGCTCGCATGCTTCTCAGCGCTCGCAGATGTGCTAACCTTTTTGCGTCTGCCTCTCGACAGACTGAAAATTTCGCCTCTCGACTAGCAAAATAAATAATGCGCAGCCCTGACGGCTGCCTTAGGGGAGTGACGCGATGAAATTCCATCGATCCGTCTTTCAATCCATTCTGGCAATTGCAGCGGTTGCCCTTCTCGCGGGGACCAGCGCCGGCAATGCGCAGCAGCAGGACAAGAACCGGGCGCTGAAGAAATACGAATCCGGCAACAAGGAGTTCTGGACCCATCCGCCGGATGACTGGTTCCTGGGCGACGAGACCGAGGCGCAGAAGGGCCTCGCACCGCCCTCGGGTCCGCCGACCGGCGCCTCCGACGCCGAGCTCGCCGATATCGTCAAGAAGATCAAGCTACCGCCGGGCTTCAAGATCGAGGTCTATGCCCCCGGCGTGCTGGCCGCGCGGCAGATGGCCTGGGGTGACAAGGGCACGCTGTTCGTCGGCTCATTCGGCCTCGGCAACGTCTATGCCATCAAGGACAACAACGGGAAGAAAGAGGTCAAGACCGTCCTCAAGGGCCTGAACATGCCCACCGGTCTCGCCTTCAAGGACGGCGCGCTCTACGTCATCGCCGTCGACAAGCTGATCCGCTACGACGACGCGGAGGCCAATCTCGACAAGCTCGGGGACGGCAAGGTCGTCTATGACGACATGCCATCCTATGCCGCGCACGGCTGGAAGTACATCGCGGTCGACAAGCAAGGCTGGTTCTACATTCCGTTCGGACCGCCCTTCAATATCGGCATCCCGCCGACCAGCGTCTCGCAGATCCGGCGCGTCGATCCCAAAACCGGCAACGCCGAAATCTGGGCGCTCGGTGTTCGCAACTCGGTCGGCGGCGACGTCGATCCGCGCACCGGCAAGTACTGGTTCACCGAAAATGCCCGCGACTGGATCAGCGACGATCTGCCCTCGGACAAGCTGAACATGATCAACAGGATCGGCGAGCATTTCGGCTATCCCTATTGCCACCAGGGTAATCTGCCGGACGACAAGTTCGCGATGGGCCACAAGTGCTCGGAGTTCACACCGCCCGTGCTGAATCTCGGCGCCCATGTCGCCCCACTCGGCATGAAGTTCTATACCGGGGACCAGTTTCCCGCCGAGTACAAGAACAACATCCTGATCGCCGAGCACGGCTCCTGGAATCGCCACAAGTACCAGGGCGCGCGCATCGTGCGCGTGATCGTCGGGCCCGACGGCAAGAACCCCAAGCAGGAGGTGTTCGCCTCCGGCTGGCTTGAGGGCGACCAGGGTTATCTCGGCCGTCCCGACGACATCATCCTCGCCAAGGACGGATCGATCCTGGTTGCCGACGACTGGGCCGGCGCGATCTACCGCATCAGCTACAGCAAGAAGTAGCGTACATACGAAACGAGGCTGCGACCGCGTGACGGCCGCAGCCTCTTTCATATCAAGAGTCCCTCGCTGTCGTTCCTGATTGCGAGCCGGCGCAAGTCCGGAACCTATGTCCTCAGCTGGTGGTTATGGATTCTTAGATGCGCAACTGCGCATCTTAGCCCGTGCTCCGCAGCTTCGGAATGACGAACTCGATAGATCGGATTCCTCACCATGCGCCGTAAGTTTTCCTCGTACGCAACCGGCGCGCTTTCACTCGCGTTGCTCGCCTTCATTCCGGCCCGGGCCGCCGATAACTCCGCGATCAAGGAGAAAGCCTCCGTCTGCTCCGGCTGTCACGGCGAGAACGGTATTTCGCAAACCGAGAACATCCCCTCGCTGGCCGGGCAGCCCGATCAATTTATCCAGTGGCAGCTGGTGTTCTTCCGCGCTGGCTCGCGCAAGAACGACCAGATGAAGCCGATCGCAGATGAGATCACCAACGAGGACATCCGCAATTTCGGCGCCTATTTCTCGCAATTGACGCCGCCGAAGGGACCGGAAGACGGAGATCCGGACCTGTCGAAAAAGGGTGCGCAAGTTGCCGCCGGGCGCCGCTGCGCCTCATGCCATACGGATAGCTTTGCCGGCACCAAGGCGGTCGCGCGACTGGCCGGCCAGCGCGAGGAATATCTGGTCAAGGCGCTGCACGACTACAAGGCGGGCCAGCGCGTCGGCGGCGGCGTCGCCGCGATGGCCGATGTCGCCTATCACATGAGCGACGAGGAAATCACGGCCGTCTCGCATTATCTCGCGCATTTGAAATAGCGCGAATCTTTTGCCACGACCGCCATCGTCGTTCCGGAGCCGCGCCTACGCTGGTCCGGGACGACCAGATGCGAAGCGTTACTCCGCCCGCTGCTTCTCATACGCCTTCAAATGCGTGTAGGCGATGCGCAGCTTCGGGACCGGCACCTTGGCCGCATCGGCACGCGCGATGAGATCGCCGACGACGTGATCGGCCTCGACCGGCAGGCCCGCCTTGATGTCGCGGAACATCGAGGCCGTCATCGGCGAGCCTTCGCTGGTGAGGTTGCCCTTCACCCGCTCGAAGAACGGCCCGCCTGGCGGATATCCCGATGCGGTGGCGACCGCGCTGGTCTCATCCAATATGCCGAGCAGGAAATCCCGGCCACCCGGAGCTGCGAGGATGTTGCCGACAGAGGTACGCATCAGGCTGGTGGATGCTGCGAGCGAGGAGAGGAACACCCACTTCTCCCACATATCTTGCATGATGTTCTGGCTGGCGGCGGCGCCCGTGATGCCGCTCTTGAAGACTTCGTCGATCGCCTTCATGCGATCTGAAAGCTTGCCGTCGCGCTCGCCGTAATTGATCGCCTGCATCGGCTGGAGCTGCACCACCTCACGCTTCTCGTTCAAGGTCGCGGCGATGGCGCAGAGCCCGCCGAGCACGCGGTCGGCCCCGAATGTCTGGTCGAGGATGTCGAGATGCTTCATGCCGTTGAGCATCGGGATGATCGCCGTATCGGGCCCGACCGCCGCGGCGAACGACTTGATGGCGTCGTCGAGGTCGAACGCCTTGCAACTGAGGAGCACGACGTCGAACTTGTCCTTGAGGGCGTCGGCCCGAACGGTCGGCGGATTCTTCGAGGTCACATCACCGTTCGGGCTCTTGATGACGAGGCCGGCGCTCGCGAGCTCGTCGGCGCGGCGCGGCCGGACCAGGAAGGTAACGTCACGGCCGGCCTGCAACAGCCTGCCACCAAAATAGCCGCCGATGGCGCCGGCGCCGACCACGAGGATACGCATTGGAGAGCTCCGTTATTGTCCCTGGCGAATGGCGGATAGGGAGTAGCGAATAGTAGGCGCGATTTCCACTCGCTATTCGCTACCCGCCATTCGCGTGCTTCACTTTCCCGACACCATCTCCTCGACCTCGCGGAGCTGCTCCTTGCCGAAAAACATCTCGTTGCCGACGAAGAAGGTCGGCGAGCCGAACGCGCCGCGGGCCACAGCCTCCTCGGTGTTCTTGATCAGCCTGCCCTTCACTTCGGGCTCCTGGGCGCGGGCGAACAGCTTCTGGGCATCGAGCCCGGAGGACGCCAGGGCCTTCGCCGCGATTTCGGGATCGTCCATCTTCTTCGGCTCGCGCCACATGTGGTGGAAGGCGGCCTCGACATAAGCCTCGAACACGCCCTCGAGCTCAGCTGCGATCGCGGCCCGCATCAGGTTCAGCGTGTTGACGGGGAAAAAGGGATTCATGACGTAAGGCTGGACCTTGAAGCGCCTGATGAAGCGCTCGGTCTCGACCGCCTGGAATTCGCGCTTGTTCTTGACGCCGGCGAGCGTCTCGGCCGGCGACTTGTTGTTGGTCGATTTGAAGATGCCGCCGAGCAGGATCGGGACGTATTCGAACTTGACGCCGATGCGCTGCTCGATCGCCGGAATCGCCAGATGGCTGAGATAGGCGTTGGGGCTGCCGAAATCGAACAGGAACTGCGGGGCCGGGCGGGTCAAAATCGTTCTCCCTGACGTCGCTTTCATCCATTGTGACGCAGCCGGCGCCGCAGGTCCATCGTTTAATGACGATCATAATACTTTGAGAATCAGACAAGACGCCGGATCGCACGCTTGCGCCAGACCATGAGATAATAGCCCATCTGCAAAACGAACATGGCGCAGAACACGATGGGATAGGCGGCCCACACGCCCTGAAGGCCGATCGTGCGGCTCAGGATCACCGCGGCCGGCAATTCGATCGCGAGAATCGCGAAGATCGAAAGCAGCATCGGCGTCAGCGCGACGCCGGCGGCGCGCATGGCCCCGGAGAACACCGTGGCCAGGCCGAACGGCACCGAACTCCACAGGGCGATGTCGAGCAGGCCTTTCGCCAGATTGAGCACGGCGACGTCGGTGATGAAGATGCCGAGGATGACGCGCGGTGCAAGATAAATCAGCGCCACGAGCCCGCCGGTCAGGACGAGGTTGAAAGCGAGCCCGGTCCGCACGATGCGGTCGAGCCGGGTTCTGTCGCCGCTGCCGACAGCCTGTGCACCGAGGATCGAGACCGCGATCGAAATCGACATCGCCGTGAACTGCGTGTAGCCCATCACCTGGTTGACGGCGCCATAGGCCGCGGTGGCATCCGAGCCAAAGCCGTTGACGAGGCCGAGCAGGACCAGCTCGGCGGTCGCCATCACCACCATGCCGATGGCGCTCGGCAATCCGATGCCGAGGATCTTTCCGAGCATGGCGCGGTTGAGCCGCAGCTGACGCAGCAGGGCCGCGTCCGGCGCGAGCGCGTGCTTCTTCCGCAGCAGATAAAGCGCCAGTGCGATCAACGTCAGCGCGTTTGAGATCGCAGCCGCCCACGCCGGACTGGTAATGCCAGCCGCCGGCAATCCGAACGACCCGCGGATCAGCATCGGTATCAGGATCATGCCGGTCGCGGTCGACAAGGCCAGCGACAGCAGCGGCGTCAGCGCGTCGCCGACGCCGCGGATCATCGCCGTCATCAGCAGGAAGACGAAGCCGAGCGGCATGGTGAGCAGCATGATCCGCGCATAGGCGCTGGCCTGGTCGAGAATGTCCGCAGGGGTGGCGAGCGCGCTCATCAGGTGACGGCTGAACAGCCCGCCGGCCAACGCGATCAAAATGGAGAACAGAAGGCCGATCGCAAGCGTCGTACCCACAACGACCTTGATCTTGCCGTGCTCGCCCGCGCCATAGGCCTGGCCGATCAACACGGTCGCGCCGGTGCTGAGGCCCATGACGAAGGCGAACAGAAAGAACATCACCGGAAAGAACACCGAGACCGCCGCCAGCGCGTCGACGCCGATCATCTGGCCGAGATAGACGTTGCTGACGGTACCGAACAGCGATTGCAACGCGTTGCTCAGCATCAAGGGTACGAGGAAGTGGAGGAATGTTGTCCAGAGCGGCTTTGGGGCGGGCATGGATTGGCCTTTCATCAGAGCGTGCGAAGCCGTGCCGCGCAAAGCGCAGCTTGGCCGTCGATGGGGTTGTGAAGAGCGGTGCCTTAAGCGCGGTCGCTGTAGGCGAGCTTGACGATGTGGTCGCGGATGTCGGTCGGCCAATCGGCCATAAGTCCGGTGAAGCGGCGTCGGTCATCCGCGAACAGCGCTCGCGAGGCTTCCTCGAACTGCGGCAGGTTGCCCGCCATGGTTGACATGAAGTGATAGGCCGCCTCGCGCGCTTGCCGCTCGCGGTCCTTGTCGCCGCTCGCGCGCCTGGCCTCATCGACGAGCTTGCGCAGCGCGACGGACGCACCGCCTGCTTGCGCGTTGAGCCACTCCCAATGCCGCGGCAGCAACGTCACCTCGCGCGCGACCACGCCGAGCCTCGGCCGTCCGCGCCCGCGCGGTTCGCTCGGGGCTGCGGTCTCCTCAACCGGCGGCGGGACAAGCTTCGCCAATCGCGCCAGCACCTCGCGGTCGCCGCCGCGCAGATCGAAGTCGATTGGCCGGCCCGTGGCGTCCTCGAAGACGATGATGGGCTCGTCCGGCCGTTGCGCCACACGTTTGACGACCAGCGCGACCTCGCCTGCCGGCCCGGACACCAAACGACGCTGCCCTTGGAAGGCGGTGAAAGTCCTTTGCATCGGAATCATTGCCATTTTCGTCACTCTGGGCAGTTTAATACCCGGGTAAATTATCGGCGTCAATATACCCGGATAGAAATACCTCATCCGGATCGCTCGACATTGCGTTCCCAGGCTGGCAGGTACGCGGCCGACCGACCACGCCTAGCCCCGGGGGACCACGCGATGCTGACCGTTCACCACCTCAACAATTCCCGCTCACAGCGCGTGTTGTGGCTGCTCGAAGAGTTGGGCGTGCCTTACGAGATCGTGCGCTATCAGCGCCAGCCGGACATGCGCGCGCCGAAGGAGCTGCGCGCCATCCATCCGCTCGGCAAGTCGCCCGTCATCACCGACAACGGCAATACCATCGCCGAGTCGGGTGCGATCATCGAATATCTCATCGCAACCTACGGCAACGGCCGGCTGGTCCCGCCGCCCAACACGCCGGAGCGGCTGCGCTTCACCTATTGGCTGCATTATGCCGAAGGGTCTGCGATGCAGCCGCTGCTGCTGAAGCTCCTGTTCACACTGATGCCGAAGCGCGCTCCCGCGCTGCTTCGTCCGCTGGTGCGCAAGGTCTCGAACCAGGCGCTGACCACGCTGGTCAATCCGCAGCTCAAGCAGCACATGGACTATTGGGAAGGCGAACTCGACAAGAGCGAATGGTTCGCTGGCAACGAGTTTACCGCAGCCGACATCCAGATGAGCTTTCCGCTCGAAGCTGCGCAAGCGCGCGGCGGGCTCGAGCAGGGCCATCCCAAGGCGATGGCATTCCTGGAGCGCATCCACGTGCGGCCGGCCTATGCCCGCGCGCTGGAGAAGGGCGGGCCGTATCAGGTGGGACGGTAGTGAGCCGTCGAGATTCCGGGTTCGATGCTGCGCCTCGCCCCGGGATGACAGCGACTAGTCCGCGTGCAGCACGCGCCCGCGCGTCTCCGGCAGCGCAAAGGCGGCGATGAAGAACACCGCGTAAGCCATCACCGCGAAGATCGCGATCGCATTCGCAAGCGTCGTCGCCGCCGAGAGCGCGCCGACGAGGAACGGAAACAGCGCACCGATACCGCGGCCGAAATTATAGCAAAAGCCCTGGCCGGAGCCGCGCAGCCGAGTCGGATAAAGCTCGGTCAGGAACGCGCCGACGCCGGAGAAATAGCCCGAAGCGAAGAAGCCGAGCGGGAAACCGAGCACCCAGAGGATTTCGTTGGTCAACGGCAGCTGCGTGTAGAGCAGCACCACCGCTATGGCGCCGATCGAGAAGATCAGGAACAGATTGCGCCGTCCGATCCGGTCGGCGAGCCAGGCTCCCGTGAGATAACCGATGAAGGAGCCGATGATCAGCGTCGACAGATAGCCGGTCGAGCCGACGATCGATAGATGTCGCTCCTTGGTCAGGAACTGCGGCACCCAGAACGTGACAGCATAGTAGCCGCCCTGGCAGCCGGTCGCCATCAGCGAGGCCAGGATCGTGGTCTTCAGGATCGGACCGGAGAAGATTTCCCAGAGCGCCGGACGATCGCCGCTCGCGGCCTGCCTGGCGCGAGCCTCAGCCGCGATCTCCGGCTCGGTGACGGAGCGGCGGACGTAGAACACCAGAAGCGCCGGCAGCGCGCCGACCACGAACATCCAGCGCCATGCCGTCTCCGGCGGCAAAACCGAGAACAGGATCGCCTGCGACAGCACCGCGAGACCCCAGCCGACCGCCCAGCCCGACTGCACCGAGCCGACCGCGCGCCCGCGATATTGCGGCCGGATCGCCTCACCCATGAGCACGGCGCCCGCCGCCCATTCGCCGCCGAAGCCGAGGCCGAGCACGGCACGTGCGATCAGGAGCTGGTCGAAATTCTGCACGACGGCGCAGACCAGCGAGAAGAAGGAGAACCAGATGATGGTGATCTGGAGCGTTCTCACCCGCCCGATATGGTCGGACAGATAGCCGCCGAGCCAGCCGCCGATCGCGGAGGCGAGCAGCGTCACCGTCCCGGCAAGGCCAGCGGAGGCCGCATCGACTTTCCACAGCGCAACGATGGTGCCGATCACCAGCGGATAGATCATGAAGTCCATGCCGTCGAGCGCCCAGCCCGCCGCGCACGCCCAGAACGTCCGGCGCTCGGCGACGTTCATGTCGCGGTAGAACGCAAGAAGGCTGGTGTCTTCGATCTCCGTGCGCTCGATACGCTCAGTCGGATCGGTTGTGGTCATCTGCGTTTCCCCGGCAATTCTTTTGCCGCGGTGGTAGCATGCGCGGTGGCCTGCGCAAGCCTTCGGGCTATGCAGGGATCGGGTTACTGCCCCGCCGCTTCTGCGCCCCGCGTGCGAGGATCGGGCGCGCCGAGCGGCCCGTTCAGCGTCACGAGAATCGAATTGGCCGATGTCTGCCCCATCGGCTCGACGACGAGATGGCCCATCGCCTTCAGCTTGAGCAGCACGTCGTCGGGAAAGCCACGCTCGATGCGCACCTCGTCGGGCAACCATTGGTGATGCAGCCGTGGCGCCGCGACGGCGGCGGCCACGTCCATCTTGTAGTCGAGGACGTTCACGATGACCTGGAGCACGGTCGAGATGATACGGCTGCCGCCGGGCGAGCCCGTCACCAGCACGGGTTTGCCGTCCTTGAGCACGATGGTCGGCGACATCGACGACAGCGGCCGCTTGCCAGGTCCGGGCAGATTGGCCTCGAATCCGACGAGGCCATAGGCATTGGAAGCGCCGACTGCCGCGGTGAAATCGTCGAGCTCGTTGTTGAGCAGCACGCCGGTGCCGTCGGCGACGAGGCCAACGCCGTAACTGAAGTTCAGCGTATAGGTGTTGCTGACGGCGTTGCCGCGGCCGTCGACGACGGAGAAGTGCGTGGTGTTGCTGCCCTCGCGCGGCGCGGGGACCACGGAAACCAGCTCCTTCGACGGCGTGGCGCGATCGGCGGAGATACCCGCGCGCAGCCTGGCGGCGTAGTCCTTCGCGATCAGCGTTGCGATCGGCGCGTTGACGAAGGCGGGATCGCCGAGATAGCGCGCGCGGTCCGCATAGGCGCGCTTCATGGCTTCGATCAGGAGATGCAGCGACGCCGGCGAACCCCGCTTCAGATCGGCGAGTTGAAAGCCCTCCAGGATGTTGAGCGTCTCCACCAGCACGACGCCGCCGGACGAGGGCAACGGCATCGACACGATGTCGTAGCCGCGATAGGTGCCGCGCACCGGCGCGCGGATGACGGCGTGATAGGACTTCAGGTCGGCCGGCGTCATGATGCCGCCGGCGTCAGCCACGGCCCTGGCCAGCTTCTCCGCGACCGGCCCCTCATAGAAGCCGCGTGGCCCCTGCGCGGCGACGGCCGACAGCGTCTCAGCGAGATCGCCCTGCACCAGCCTGTCGCCTTCACCGATCGGCGTGCCATCGGGCCGCGAGAAGATTTTGGCCGAGGAAGGCCAGCGTGCCAGCCGCCGGTGCCCGCCTGGCAGCGTATCCGCCATGTCGTCGCTGACGACGAAACCATCGCGGGCGAGCGCGATCGCGGGCTCGAGCAATTGCGCCAGCGTAAACTGGCCCGAGCCGTATTTTTCCAAGGCGAGTGCGAGACCTGCGACAGTGCCGGGAACGCCAATGCCGAGCGCGGAATCCCGTGATTTACTCGCGTCAGGCTTGCCGTCGGGTCCGAGGAATATCTGCGTCTTCGTCGCTGCTGGCGCCGTCTCGCGGTAATCAATCGTGATGTCTTCATTGCGGTCGGCGGAATGGATCACCATGAAACCGCCGCCGCCGATATTGCCGGCGCGCGGATAGGTTACGGCCATCGCAAAGCCGGTTGCGACCGCCGCGTCGACGGCGTTGCCGCCGCGCCGCAGAATCCCGGCGCCGACTTGCGCGGATATCTTCTCCTGCGCCACCACCATGCCGTGCTTGGCAGGAACGGCGTGCACCGCGTCGAGCGCGGGCGGGACATAGGGCCGCCGCGCATCCTGCCCGGTCGCGGGTGCGAGACCCAACGCCAGAGTGGCTATGAGGGCGAAAAATGCCCGCCGTGTCGGATATGACGACATCATCAAATTTCCGCCGTGGCCTCAAACCAGTTCACATGCCTTGCTGCAATGCTATACGGATTGCCCCAAGAGAGGCAAAACTGTTCGTGATGAGGACCGCGTGATGACGACGATCGTCTCGGATGTGCGCATGGCCGTTGCGCCGCGGACCTATCCGCCGCGCGCCGCTGTCGTCAGCTGGATTTTCTTCGATTGGGCTGCACAGCCCTATTTCACGCTGATCACGACCTTCGTGTTCGCACCCTATTTCGCCACCAGCATTGCGCCGGATCCCGCCTCCGGCCAGTCGCTGTGGGGATTTGCGATGGCGGCTGCGGGCCTCGCGATTGCGCTGCTGTCGCCGGTGCTGGGAGCCATCGCGGACGCTTCGGGCCGAAGGAAGCCGTGGATCGCAGGTTTCGGTGCGGTGCTTGTGCTGGCGTCATGCACCTTGTGGATCGGCAAACCTGGCGATCATGCCATCATTCCACCCCTGCTCACCGCGGTTGCACTCGCCAGCGTCGGTGCGGAATTCGCCACTGTCTTCAACAACGCGATGATGCCGACGCTGGTGCCGCCGGAGCGGATCGGACGGCTTTCGGGCACCGGTTGGGCGACCGGCTATGTCGGCGGCATCGTCAGCCTGATCATCGTGCTCGGCTTCCTCGCCGCCAATCCTGAGACCGGGCGCACATTGCTGGGTTTATCGCCGTTGTTCGGGCTCGATCCGGTCAGCCATCAGGGCGATCGCATCGTCGGACCGCTGACCGGGTTGTGGTTCGTGATCTTCGTGACGCCGATGTTCCTGTTTACGCCCGACTATCCCGCGAAGCACCCGCTGCGCAAGGCGCTGCACGAAGGGCTGTCGGAGCTGAAGCAATCGATCAAGAATCTGCCGAAGCAGAAGTCGCTGGCGGCGTTCCTGCTCGCCAACATGATTTACACCGACGGTCTGGTGTCGCTGTTCGCCTTCGGCGGAATCTATGCCGCGGGCACGTTCGGCTGGCACACGATCCAGATCGGCACCTTCGGCATCATCCTCGCGGTCGCCGGCACGTTTGGCGCCTGGTTTGGCGGCAAGCTCGACGACCGTCTCGGGCCGAAGCGCGTCATTGCCGGCAGCATGCTGCTGCTGCTGCTGTCGGTGGCGGCGATCCTTCTGGTCGACAAGGATAGTGTGTTGTTCGTCAAGGTTGCGCCGCCGCAAGCTGGCGCTCCCTTGTTCTCGAGCGCGGCTGAGCGCGCCTATCTCGTGCTGGGCTGCCTGATCGGCGCTGCCGGCGGTCCGCTTCAGGCCGCCTCACGCACGCTGCTGATCCACCTCGCGCCCAAAGATCGCATCGCGCAATATTTTGGCCTGTTCGCACTGACCGGGAAGGTGACGTCCTTCATCGGACCGTTGCTGATCGGCATGATCACGGCGGTGACGGCGAGCCAGAAGGCCGGCATGGCCGTGCTGGTGATGTTCTTCGTCGCGGGGCTAGGGCTGTTGATGCGGGTGCGGGATTAGTTGGTGGGCCGGACGGCGCGAAACGCAATCCGGCCCACCACCAATCAATTAGTGCCGAAAGTGCCGCGTGCCCGTGAACACCATGGCGATGCCGTGCTCGTCGGCGGCCTTGATCACTTCGTCGTCGCGCATCGAGCCGCCGGGCTGCACCACGGCGGTGGCGCCGGCCTCGATGCAGGCAAGCATGCCGTCGGCGAACGGGAAGAACGCATCCGACGCCACCACCGAACCCTTGGTGAGCGGCTCGGCGAGCTTCAGCTCGCTCGCCGCATCTTGCGCCTTGCGCGCCGCGATCCGGGCTGAATCCACCCGGCTCATCTGGCCCGCACCGATGCCGACGGTGGCGAGATCCTTGGCGTAGATGATGGTGTTGGACTTGACGTGCTTTGCCACGCGGAACGCGAATTTGAGGTCGCGCATCTCCGCATCATCAGGAGCGCGCTTCGTCACGACCCTGAAAGTCATGTCGTCGACCACGGCATTGTCGCGGCTCTGCACGAGCAGGCCGCCGGCCACCGTCTTTGCCGTGAGGCCCGGCGCGCGCGGATCGGGTAGGCTGCCGGCGAGCAGCAGGCGCAGATTCTTGCGCGCACCGATGATGGAGATCGCCTCCTGGCTCGCATCGGGCGCAATGATCACCTCGGTGAAGATCTTCGTGATCTCGCGCGCGGTATCGGCGTCGAGCGCGCGGTTCATCGCGATGATGCCGCCGAAGGCCGAGGTGGAATCGCAGGCCAGCGCTCGGCGATAGGCCTCGACGAGGTTCGAGCCCTCCGCGACGCCGCAGGGATTGGCGTGCTTGACAATGACGCAGGCTGCGGTGCGCCTGGCGTCGAACTCGCCGATGCATTCATAGGCCGCATCGGTATCGTTGATGTTGTTGTAGGAGAGCTCCTTGCCCTGGAGCTGCCGGGCGGTCGCGACGCCCGGGCGCTTGTCGGGCATCGCATAGAATGCCGCGGTCTGGTGCGGGTTCTCGCCGTAGCGCAGCGACTGGATCAGGCGGCCGCCGAAGGCGCGGAAGTCGGGCGCGTCGATCTCAAGCTGCCGGTTGAACCAGTTCGAGATCGCGGCGTCATAGGCCGCCGTGCGTGCATAGGCCTTTGCGGCAAGCCGCCGGCGCAGCTTCAGCGAGGTCGCCCCCTTGTTGGCGGCGAGCTCATCGAGAACGGCCTTGTAGTCCTCGGCCTCGACCACCACCGCAACGTCGTCATGGTTCTTCGCGGCGGCGCGGATCATCGCGGGGCCGCCGATGTCGATGTTCTCGATGCAATCCTCGAAGCCGGCGCCTTTGTCGACGGTGGCCTCGAACGGATAGAGATTGACGACAAGGAGATCGATCGGCGCGATGCCATGCGCCTCCATCGCTTCCGCGTGTTCCTCGTTGTCCCGGATCGCGAGCAGGCCGCCATGCACCTTCGGATGCAGCGTCTTGACGCGGCCATCCATCATCTCGGGGAAGCCGGTGAGCTCGGAGACGTCCTTCACCTCGAGGCCGGCCGCGGCAATCGCCTTGGCGGTGCCGCCGGTCGAGACCAGCTCGACATCGTGCGCGGCAAGCGCCTGTGCGAATTCGATCAGGCCGGTCTTGTCGGAGACGGAAAGCAGGGCGCGAGTGACGCGGCGGGGATGGTCAGTCATGAGCAAGATCCTCTGTCTTAAGGAGTGTCTATGCCCAGGCGCGCGGCGTCTATGTCCCGCGCTTCCTGATGGTGCTCCATCCAAGGTCGCCAGTCGCGCGAGCGAGGGCTCGATAGCAGTTTTCGGCGTGCTTCACAACGATCAGATTGGGCTGAAACAGGCTCGTCTAGAGCGGAAGTTCCGGCTCGCGCTGGGCGTTGCGTCGGGCATTGGTGACCGCCGGCGAAGCGGTGGAGCGGACGAAGCTCCAGCGGATTGAAGGCGCCTGGCGCGCGTCCTGCCGGATCACGATCTGGGCGGTGCGGCGCGGGCCGTCATTGCCGGCCAGGAACACGCTGTCCTCGAGGTCGACCTTGTCATCGAGCGCCTCGAAGGTCCAGACGTCGCGGTTGGGCAGCACCAGCATGACGCCGCGGGCGTCCGACAGCCGGCTCGCCTTCACCGCCGGATGCAGATGGAAGCGCAGCGCGAAATCGGCATCCGCGCCCTTGAAGCGTCCACCCTGCGGCGGCGACAGTGTGTCCTCGCCGTCGATGCGCGCGCCGTCATTGGCGATCATCAGCATGCGGCGGTGGATTGCGCCGAATTTGGCGAGATAGCTGTCATGCGAGGTCGTGAGCAGCGTGCCGTTCTGCACGACCTCGCGATAGCTCTCGACCTCGACAGGCCCGCTTGTGACGGGGGCACCGTGCAGGAGGCGCTTCATCGCCGACATCTCCACGAACTGGCATGAGGAGGTGTCGTGATAGATCAGCGTCGAATGCGCTGCCGTGCTCCGTGCGAACGGCCGCCAATTCTCGCGGCCCGTGGTCGGCATGCCGCAATTGGTGACGATCCGGCTGATGCCGGAAGACAGTTCGAACGACAGGCAGCCGGCGTGGGCGTCGTGACTGATTCCGGCCGGCGGCGGTGGGCCGGTGTCGATGATCAGCGTGGTCTGGCCGGCATCGAGACGCTGGAAGCCGGTATGCGGCATGTTGGCCATCGGCGCGCCGTGGGTGTCGTCATAGGCGAGCAGCGTGGCGAGCAGGTCGGAGGGCGTCGCGCTCATGCCGTTGAACAGCGCGAAATTGCCGTCGCCGTGCCGGAAGAAGCGCAGCATCGGCATCATGCGATCGATCGCATTGAGCAATGCCGGCGGCGGCGCGATGTTGCGGGCGGCAAAGGTCTGCCGCAGCGGCAACAGGTCGATCAGCAAATCGATCAGCGCGCCCGGGTTGCGGGAGATGTGTCCGCCATCGGGCAGGATCTGCCGCTGCAACTCGTCCGACAGCTTCTTCGACGCGTTGCGGATGTAACGCGCCTGCTTGGCGAGGCACAAGGCCGCATAGCACAGCGCGATCAGCACCTGGAGTTTCGGCACCCCGTCCGGAATGTCGACCATGGTGTAGCGCAGGAAGCGGATCTCGCGGGCCAAGGCACGCAGATAGCGGCGGTAGAATTTGTTGTCGGTCTCGTTGAGCACCAGCGGCGCTTGGGACAGCAGCGAGATTACGCGCCGGGCCAGCACGTCGGCGCGGCGCGCGACCGGGCGACGCTTGTTGGCCGGGTTGGCGATCCAGTCCTCGATCAGCGCGCGCGCATTCGCCCGTGTCAGCGCAGTATCGGCGGCGCGCAAATGGCGCAGCCAGCCGAAGCCGAGCAGCGCAACCTCCCAGTCCTCCGACGGCGGCTCGAGATCGAAGATCGAGCGGCCGTGGCAATTGACGATCTTGCCGGCGAAGACGAAGCGGCCGGCATAGATTTCCGCGGCGCGAGTGGCATCCGCGGTGCGCAGGTCGTGCGGCGCGATGATCAGCCGGTCGGTGCGGCCGGGCCAGATACGCGACAGTGTAACGGAACCGCCGCTCGCGCGCGCGAGCATGTTCCGCGCGAAGCGGTTCACGACCAGCGTCGAGATACGTCTGCGTTGAGCGACCGACACGCTTTGCCTTGAAGGGGAGAGGATTCCGACGAATCCCTATTAATCCCAAAATCGGACGACTGACACCACCTTGAACGTGTGCGAATCAGCGTCGTGGCCGCAAAATCCAGTGCAAAATCAGGATTTAACGAGCCGGGCCGCGAAAAATCCGTCAAGCCCGCCGAGCTTGGGATCGGTGTTCGGCAGATGGCTGGGCAAAGTGCGCAGATCGCCCTCCCGGGTGAGGATTTCGTCCAGGTCCGCGACCTCCGATCCCTCAATTGGGACGCGGCGAAGCGCGGGTTCGGCCGCCAGCAGCGTCGCCACAGCCTGCTCGCCTTCTTCGGGTTCCAGCGAGCACGTGCAGTAGACCAGCGTACCGCCCGGCTTGAGCAGCGATACCGATTTTCGCAGCAGCCGTTGCTGGAGCACGGTCAGGGCGGCAATGTCGGATTCCTGCCGCAGCCAGGCCACATCGGGATGACGGCGGATCGTGCCGGTCGAGGTGCACGGCGCATCGATCAAAACACCGTCGAATCCCTCGGCGGGGCCGGCCCATTCCACGGCGTCAGCGACGACGGTCTCGGCCTGGAGCGACAGCCGCGCCAGGTTTTCGCGCAGCCGCGCCACCCGGGCCGGCGACCGGTCGATCGCCGTGACATGCGCGCCGGCATGCGCCAGCTGCGCGGTCTTGCCGCCGGGAGCGGCGCACAGATCGGCAATGGATTTGCCCTTGACGTCGCCGAACAGCCGGGCCGGCAGCGCGGCGGCGGCATCCTGCACCCACCATTGTCCCTCGGCGAAACCCGGCAGCATGGTCACCGAGCCGTGCAGCAGCATCCGCACCGTCCCAGTCGGCAGCGTCTCGCCATGCAGGCGGCTTGCCCATTGCGCGGCATCCGATTTCACGGTGAGATCGAGCGAAGGTTCGTGGCTGAGTGCCAGCGCCATCTCTCGTGCAGTCGGCTCGCCATAATGCGCGCTCCAGCGCGCGAGCAGCCAAGGCGGCAGATCCAGCGATTGCGTCGCGACCTCCTCGACCAGCGCCTTGCCCTCGCGCGCGCAGCGGCGCAGCACGGCATTGACGAGGCCGGCATAGCGCGCGGCGCGCCGGTCGGATTGCACCAGACGAACGGAGAGGTCGACGGCCGCGTGATCCGGCACGTCCATCCAGAGGATCTGTGCGGCGCCGATCAGCAACGCGCTCTGCGCGCGCGGCGCATCGGAGGGAATGCCCTTGTCGAGCAGGCGGGACAACACGTGGCCGAGCGTGCCGAGCCGGCGCAGCACGGTGGCAACCAGGCGCCGCATCAGCGCGCGGTCGCGGTCGGCCAGCGTTTTCAGCCCGGGATGGGCGCCGCCGCCGTCGAGTTGATCGTCAAGCGTGCGGTGCTTGTGCAACACGCCATCGACGATGTCGGCGGCGATCCGCCGCGCCGCGAGACCGGGCACTTCGGACGGAGGGGCGAAACGTTGAGATGGCATGCGGAAGCAAGGTTCTGAGCGAGCGGCAGTTCCGCCGCAATGGGCGCATGCCGTGAGAACCCGATCTCTGGCACGCGAATATGCCAAATGTAAGAATCGCTTCCGGTTTTTTCAGCCCTCCGGGCCGATTTCAGGAATGCGTTATTGGACGTCGCGTTGCGGCGCGTCCTGCGCTAGAAGACGCAGCGATGAGTGACCAGCCTCCCGTTTCCGATCGCAAGCCGTTGTCGCCGGCAGCCCAGCGCGCGCTGGCCGAAGCCGAGGCGCGTCGGCAGGCCGCTGCCCAAGCCAAGGACGAGGTCAAGGCGAGGGAGTTGCAGGGGCCGAAGGGACCCGAGCCGACCCGCTACGGCGACTGGGAGCGCAAGGGCATCGCCTCCGACTTCTGAGCCTCTTGCTTAACCTCTCCCGCTTGCGGGAGAGGTCGGCGCGAAGCGCCGGGTGAGGGCTCTATCCTCTTGGGGTTCTCGATTGTGGCGATACCCTCTCCCGCAAGCGGGAGAGGAGCGCTCCTCGTTCGTGGCTGTAGCAGGTGCAGGACTCGTTCTTGTCGTTAAACGTAATTGTGCTCTCGCAAGTAGCCGATGATGCGTTCGCAAGCCGCGTCAGTCGACAGCTCCGAGGTGTCGATGGTGATCTCTGGAGCTTGCGGCGCCTCATAGGGGTCGTCGATGCCGGTGAACGCCGGTAATTCGCCTGCCCGTGCCCTGCGATAGAGTCCTTTGGGATCGCGACGCTCGCATTCGGCGAGAGGGGTCGCGACATGGATTTCGATGAACTCATCCGCTTCGATCCGTTGGCGCGCCAGCTCGCGTTCGCTGCGGAACGGAGAGATCAGCGCGACCAGCGCGATCATGCCGGCATCGACGAACAACGCCGCGATCTCCGCCGCGCGCCGGACGTTCTCCGCCCTGTCCGCGTTGGAGAAGCCGAGGTCGCGGTTGATGCCGTGGCGAAGATTGTCGCCGTCGAGCAGCGCGGAGTGGCGCCCGAACTCGGCAAGCCTGCGATCGACGAGATCGGCGATCGTCGATTTGCCGGCACCGCTCAGTCCTGTGAACCAGAGCACGCAGGGCCGTTGCTGCTTCAGCCGTGCCCGCACGGATTTGTCGACGGCAAGCCGCTGCCAATGAATGTTGGTAGCACGCCGGAGCGAAAGGTCGATCATTCCCGCCGCGGTGGTGCGGTGGCTGATCGGATCGACCAGAATGAAGCTGCCCATGCTGCGGTCGTCGCGATAGGCCTCGAACACCAGCGGGCGGTCAAGACTGAGATGGGCGTAACCGATCTGGTTGGCATCGAGCGTCGCGGCGCCTTCCCGTAGCATGGTGTCGATGGCGATGCGGTGCGCGAGCGTCGTGATCACCGCGCCGGTCGAGGCCGCACCGCATTTGAGCAAATAGCGCCGGCCCGCGACCATGGCTTCGTCATCGAACCAAACGAGATGGGCCGCCAGTTGATCCGAGACCAGCGGTCCGGGCCCGGCCGTCAACACGTCGCCCCGGCTGACGTCGATTTCGTCGGCCAATGTGAGCGTGACCGATTCGCCGGCGGCAGCCCGATCGCGCTCGCCGCCGGGCGCGAGAATGCGCGCGACGCGCGTCTGACGGCCCGAGGGCTGCACGGCGACGGTCTCGCCGATCGCAATCGTTCCGCTGGCGATCCGCCCGCAGAAGCCGCGAAACTCCGCGTTCGGCCGGTTGACCCATTGCACCGGCAGCCGGAACGGCCGCTGCGAGACGTCGCCGGAAACGTCGACCGATTCCAGATAGGCGGTGACGGTCGGCCCGGTGTACCAGGGCATCCGCGCGCTCGCCGCGACGATGTTGTCGCCGTGGGGCGCCACGACCGGAATGCACTGGACCTGCGAGATTCCGAGCTGGCCCGCCAAGGTCAGGTATTCGGCGGTGATGGCTGCGAAGCGATCGCCGTCGAATCCTATCAGGTCCATCTTGTTCACGGCGAGCACGACGTGACGGACACCCAGCAGCGACAGGATGTGGCTATGGCGCCGCGTCTGCGTGATCACGCCCTTGCGGGCGTCGACCAGCACGACGGCGAGATCGGCGTTGGAGGCGCCGGTCGCCATGTTGCGCGTATACTGCGCATGCCCTGGCGTGTCGGCGACGATGAAGCGGCGCAGCTTCGTTGCAAAGAAGCGGTACGCGACGTCGATGGTGATGCCCTGCTCGCGCTCCGCCTGCAAGCCGTCGACCAGCAGCGCGAAATCGAGATCGTCGCCGGTGGTGCCGACCGTCCGGCTCTCGGAGGCCAGCTCGTCGAGCTGGTCGTCGAGCAGCGTCTTGGAATCGTAGAGCAGCCGGCCGACCAGCGTGCTCTTGCCGTCATCGACGCTACCGCAGGTGACGAAACGCAGCGTCGGACGGTCGTCCTGGTCCAACCGCGGCGCATCGGACGCGGCGATCGCGGGGGCCTCGTGATAGGACATCAGAAGTAGCCTTCCGCTTTCTTGCGCTCCATCGATGCCGGGCTGTCCCGGTCGATCATGCGTCCTTGCCGCTCGGAGGTGCGAGAGGCCATCATCTCCCGCACGATCTCGGGCAGGGTTGCCGCCGTTGAGACCGTGGCGCCGCTGAGCGGATAGCAGCCGAGGGTACGAAATCTGACGGAGCGCCATCGTGGCTCTTCGCCTGCGAGCAGTGGCATCCGTTCGTCGTCCACCATGATCAACGCGCCGTCGCGCTCGACCACCGGCCGCGAGCCTGCCAGATAGAGCGGAACGATCGGGATGTTCTCGAGCAGGATGTAGTCCCAGACGTCGAGCTCGGTCCAGTTCGAGAGCGGAAACACCCGCATGCTCTCGCCGGGCGCGAGCATCGTGTTGTACAGGCTCCACAGCTCGGGCCGCTGGTTCTTCGGATCCCAGCGATGCGCCGCGCTCCGGTGCGAGAACACGCGCTCCTTGGCCCGCGATCTCTCCTCGTCGCGCCGCGCTCCCCCGATCGCGGCGTCGAAGCGGTGAAAGTCGAGCGCCTGCCGCAAAGCCTGCGTCTTCATGACGTCGGTGTAGCGGGCCGAGCCGTGGGAAAAGGGGTCGATACCCTGGCTCAATCCGTCATTGTTGGTATGGACGATCAGATCGATGCCGAGTTCGCGCGCGCGCCGGTCGCGAAACGCGATCATCTCGCGGAACTTCCAGGTCGTGTCGACGTGCAGCAGTGGAAATGGCGGCTTGCCGGGGTGAAACGCCTTCATCGCCAGATGCAGCAGCACGGAGGAATCTTTGCCGATCGAATAGAGCATGACCGGCTTGCGGAACTCGGCCGCGGTCTCCCGCAGGATATGAATGCTTTCCGCCTCCAGGCGTCGAAGATGGCTGGCGGCGCGAAGCCGCTCGCCGCCAGTTCTTTCAGAGAGGGCGGGCTCGGCGGGCGTGGGAATGTCCAGCATGCCGATCACGCGGCCTCAGCGAACCAGTCGCCGAACAGATGCGCCGAAATTGCCGCGTTCAGGCCGAGATCGCGAACGCAGGCCGCCACCGAGGCTCGATAGGCGTCATTCACGCCGCAGCGCTCCAGAATCTCCAATTGAGCTTCGCTCACCGAGGTCGTCGCGCGGCGCTGGTAGCGATAGGCGCTATCGGAGGTGTGCAGATTGGGCACCTTGTAGATCGTCGCTTCGCTCGGGAAGATGACACGCGCGTTGTTTGCTTGCACGTCCCCCGACTCCCGCCATGACGTCACGGCATTCTCGGTAAAGCTGCTCGAAAGGCCGAGCCGGTCGAACAAGATGCGCGCCGACGATAGAGCCTCCTTGCTGACCTCGTAGACGTAGTGAGTGACGGGAACGCCCTGTCGCCGGGCGTAGCTTGCGACGCGGGCCGCGCTGAGTGCAGCGACGATATAGTGCCGCAGCAATGTATCTTCCGGCGCGCGCGAGATCAGCTTCTCGAGCCATGATGCCAGCGAACTCGCCGGCTCGCGATCGAGCATAATGAGATGCAGCCGGTCCCGCGGATAACCGCCCTCCATCAAGAGTTGCAGCGGATTGAAGAGGCTCTCGGCGAGCAAGTAAGGGCCGATCGTCTCCTTGCTGAAGACGTGCGGCTCATCCGCCACCGACGGTACGATCCATGGTGTCAGCGGCTGGCCGACGAGCGCGTCGCGCAGGATGGCCTTCAACGGCTGATAATAGGACGGCATTCCGGTCATGCCGAACAAATTGCTCAGCGCCGTCGATCCGACCCGAGCCTTGCCGCATGCAAAATAAAGCATCGGAAAATCTTGCGCCGAGCGCAGACGGAAGCTCCCCGCAAGGCATTCCGTCACTTCGTGCATCAAGGTTTGAAGTGTGACGGTTCTGCTCTGGAATTCGCCGGGCGGCGAAAGCAACATCGTGTCGAGGGAACTGTCTTGCAGCCGAACGAGATCGGCGATTCGTTCGAACGAATCGGCGGACGCCGCGTCGATTTTCATGTCGGGGGCTCACTGGCGTGGGGTCTGCAAGCAAGTTGCTTGCGACATGAAAACCGACCTATAGTTGCTTTCGGTGCGGAGCAATCCGGGTAATCCCGGAGGTGCAGTGCACACGAGCGAGCGAGCACAAATGGTGCGCGCGGCTTCGTCGCCGGCTCAGGCGGCGCGCACCGTGTTGAGGAACCTCTCCACCTCGCTCTTCAACAGGGCACTTTCGCTGGAGAGCGAGCGGGCCGATGCCAGCACCTGCCCGGACGCCGCGCCGGTGGCGCTCGCGCCATGACTGACCTGGGCGATCTTGTCCGCGACTTCCAAGGTTCCCTTGGCGGCTTCGCTGACGTTTCGCGCAATCTCGGCCGTAGCCGCACCCTGCTCTTCGATCGTCGCGGCAATGGTTGTCGAAATGTCTGAAATGCGGGCGATGGTCGCGCCGATTTCCTTGATCGCTCCGACCGAGTCCTCGGTTGCCGATTGCATGCCGGCGATCTGCGTGCTGATTTCCTCGGTCGCTCGCGCTGTTTGCGCCGCGAGCGCTTTGACCTCGCTCGCGACGACTGCAAAGCCGCGGCCGGATTCGCCGGCGCGCGCCGCCTCGATCGTTGCGTTCAGCGCCAGGAGGTTGGTCTGTTCGGCAATGGCAGTGATCAATTTGACGACGTCGCCAATTCGGCCCGCCGCCTTGAGCAGTTCATTGATCTGGACGTCGGTGCGCTCGGCCTGCCTGACCGCTTCGCCGGCGATGCGGCTGGAATCGTGGACTTGGCGGCCGATCTCGACGACCGACGTGCTCATTTCTTCGGCGGCGGACGCCACGGCTCCGACGTTGGTGGATGCTTCCTCCGAGGCTGCGGCGACCATTCCGGAGAGCTGTTGGGTCTCTTCCGCGGTTCCCGACAGCGTGCCGGCGGCAGCCTCGAGCTGTTGGGAGGCTGCTGACACCGAGTCGATGATGCCTCCGACTGCGGCTTCGAACACGCCGGCGAGCTGGGTCATCTCTTCCTTACGCTGAGCGGCCGCAGCGGCTTCCTGGTTCTTCTGCTCGGCTTCCATCTGCTCGATACGGATCAGGTTTTCCTTGAAGGTCTTCGCCGCTCGTGCGTTGTCGCCGACCTCGTCGCCACGGGTGACGTAGGGTATCTCGATCGTCTTGTTGCCGGCCGCCAGCTGCAAGAGCACTTCGCCAATGCGCCGGATGGGGCGGGCGATGTTCAGTACCGAAAAGACGGCGGAGCCGATCAGCATCAGCATCACGAAAACGCCGACGACGAGCGCGAATGTGGCGACACGATCCAGTTCCATCAGCAACTCGCTCTTGCGTCGTTGCGCGAACTCGTTGGCGACGCCCACGAGAGCGTCAATGCGTTTGCCGACTTCCCGAGCTGCCGGGCGCATCTGCTCCGCGAGGATGTTCCCTTTCGCCTTTTCGGCCGCGGCCTTGGCGTCGCCGGCGGGAGCGCCGATCAGAGTCTTCTGGGCCACCGCCAGCTCGGTTGCGCTGTTTAGATAGGCCTCAACGAATCTCTTGGTCTCACGGTAGGAATCCTGTGTGACCTTGCGCGTCGCCCGTTGCGTCGCGGCGTCGATTTCGGCGCCGGCTTCGGCCGCGCGGGTGCGCAGAATCTCGAGCGATCTATCGACGTCTCCCGCCGACGCCGCGGAGCCCATGTCGAAAGCCGCAAGCTGCGCGCGCGCCATTGCCGTCTGCGTGGCCTGCGCATTGCCCTTGTTGAGATAATTGATGATGACCAGACGATTGGATTCCGTAATCGACCGATTGCCGAGCATCTGGTTGGCCAGAATGCCCCCGACCAGCAGCACGTTGATGCCCGTGATGATGCCGAGCTTTGTTCCAATGCGGAAATTGAATGATCCCACCACCGTCTCCTCGCGTTGCTGTATAACAGCTATTCGCAACCAATGATTGATATTTGGGTAATATTCGCGAGCCCCCGGTAGAACTACGGCCACGCAGTAAAAAGAACTTCCTGCAGGGCCGTCGCGTGCGAGCTCGTGCTTGTCGGTTCCCGCGACTCAGTCCTAGCGTGGGCTGATGCGTTTCCAGGATCGACCCAACAGCTATCCGCCGGCGTTCGGCGGCTCGCCATTCGATCGGCGCTTCTCCGGACTATTGCCGTGGATGTTCGTCGTCGGCGTCGTGCTGGCTGTCGTGCTTACCTTCCGCCACGGAACGGACTCGCTTGTTCCGCGCACCGGTGGCGACCGCATGCGGGATGCCGAGATCGTTCTCCGGCGGACGGGCAATCCCGATGGTCGCGAGCCGGTCGACGTCATTCGCACCATCGACGGCGACACCTTCCTCGCGCGTGTTCGTCAGCGCGACGGCCGCGATCTCGTGGTGCGCGTTCGACTGCGCGGCATCGATGCGCCCGAGTTGAAAGCGTCCTGCCGGGAGGAGTTGGGCAAGGCGGAAGCCGCGGCCCGCGCACTGCGCGATCTGCTCGGCCAGGGCGGCGTGACCATCACCAATCTCGGCCCCGACAAATACGGCCGCGTTCTCGCCGACGTCGCGACCCGGCGGACTGCGAACGTTTCGGCGGCGTTGCTCGCTGGCGGTTTTGCGCGGAGCTACAACGGCGGCCATCGCGACGGCTGGTGCGCACGCACCTGGCGCTTCTGGTAACAAAAATGCCGCGTCCAAAGACGCGGCCTTTTCCCGTCTTGCCTGATCCCGGCGATCAGCGCGTCACGACCACCGTCGTGCCGACGGAGACGCGGCCATAGAGATCGGTGATGTCGTCGTTGAGCATGCGGATGCAGCCATAGGAAACGAAGCCGCCGATCGAACCCGGCACGTTGGTGCCGTGGATGGCGTATTGGCCGCCGGCCAGAGTCATTGCCGCGACGCCCATTGGGTTGCGCGGCGATCCGCCTGGAATGACGTCCGGTATGTTCGGCTTGTCGCGCTTCACCTCGGCCGGTGGTGCCCAGGCCGGATTGCGATACTTGCCGTCGATGCGTGTGGTGCCGGCCCACTGCTTGCCGGCCTTGCCGACGCCGACCGGATAGCGCACGGCGTGACCGTTATCGAGGATGAGATAGAGCCGCCGCTCGCTGGTTTTGACCACGATGGTGCCCGGCGAATAATCGGCCAGGTGCGTCCCCACTATCTCCGGCCGAGCCTGCGCCGCCGTCGGCATCAAGACGCCCGCCCCGATGGTGGCGGCCAGCGCCACTGCAATCCTCGTCGATATCATTTTCCCTGGCCCCGAAAGGATCGTCCAAATCTCCGCAAACCTGGCAATTGTGGCCTGCCCAGACATTCTTAACCGCGCCTGTTAACCGGATGGTTTCCACGCACGGCTGCTGCAGGCTGGCCAGCACCGGGAGCAAAGGAAATGTTCGAAATAAAGTAAATGACCTGAAAACAACACTCAGTGGGAAAGATTTCGGGGTGCGCCGCCTGTGCGCTGACAAGAGCGGGAGGGGGTGAACGGGTGTTGTTGACCGGTCGGCGACAAACGCAGTCCGTGTCCCGGACAAGGCGCAGCGCGAAGCGGTGCGACGCAGAGCCGGGACCCAGCTCTTTGCTTTATGCGGACGGATGGGCCCCGGCTCGGCAGCGCACCACAAACGTGCTGCGCTGCGTCCGGGGCACGAGACCTTCTTACGCCTGCTTTCGGTTCTGCCGATTCTTGACGAGGTCATCGACCACGGCGGGATCGGCCAGCGTCGAGGTGTCGCCCAGGCTGCCCGGCTCGTCTTCGGCGATCTTGCGCAGGATGCGGCGCATGATCTTGCCGGAACGGGTTTTTGGCAGGCCCGGCGCGAACTGGATCTGGTCGGGCGAAGCGATCGGGCCGATCTCCGTGCGCACCCAGGTGACGAGCTCCTTGCGCAGGTCCTCGGTGGGCTCGATGCCGGCCATCAGGGTGACATAGGCGTAGATGCCCTGGCCCTTGATGTCGTGCGGGAAGCCGACCACTGCAGCCTCCGAGACTTTCTCATGCGCCACCAGGGCGCTCTCGACTTCCGCGGTACCCATGCGATGGCCGGAGACGTTGATGACGTCGTCGACGCGGCCGGTGATCCAGTAATAGCCGTCGGCGTCGCGGCGGCAGCCGTCGCCGGTGAAATACTTGCCCTTATAGGTCGAGAAATAGGTCTGCTCGAAGCGGGCGTGATCGCCGTAGACCGTGCGCATCTGGCCAGGCCATGAGCGGGTGAGGCAGAGATTGCCTGACGTTTCGCCCTCCAGCACCTTGCCGTCGGCATCGACGATCTCGGGCACCACGCCGAAGAACGGCTGGGTCGCCGAGCCCGGCTTCAGCTTGGTCGCACCCGGCAACGGCGTGATCAGGATGCCGCCGGTCTCGGTCTGCCACCAGGTATCGACGACCGGGCAGCGGTCATCGCCGACGACGCGGTGATACCACTCCCAGGCTTCGGGGTTGATGGGTTCGCCGACCGAGCCGAGCAGACGCAGGCTGGCGCGCGAGGTTCTCTTCACGGGCTCGTCGCCGCCCTGCATCAGCGCGCGGATCGCGGTCGGCGCGGTGTAGAAGATGTTGACCTTGTGCTTGTCGATGACGTTCCAGAATCGGGAATTGTCCGGGTAATTCGGCACGCCTTCGAACATCAGCGTGGTCGCGCCGTTCGCCAGCGGCCCGTAGAGGATGTAGCTGTGACCGGTGACCCAGCCGACGTCCGCGGTGCACCAGTAGATGTCGCCATCGTGATAATCGAAGACGTATCGATGCGTCATCGAGGCGAACACGAGATAGCCGGCGGAGGTGTGCAGCACGCCCTTGGGCTGGCCGGTCGAGCCCGAGGTGTAGAGGATGAACAGCGGGTCCTCGGCGTGCATGTGCTCGACCGGGCATTCCGTCGTCACCATCGCGGCGGCCTGGTGATACCAGAGGTCGCGCGTCGGGTTCATGTCGATCTTGGCGCCGGTGCGCTTGACCACGACGACCCAGTCGACGCCGTCGGCCTTGGCGAGCGCCGCGTCGACATTGGCCTTGAGAGGCACCGTCTTGCCGCCGCGAAGGCCTTCGTCCGCGGTGATGATCACCTTGGATTGGCAGTCGTTGATGCGCTGAGCAAGGCTGTCGGGCGAGAAGCCGGCGAACACCACGGAGTGGATCGCGCCGATGCGTGCGCAGGCGAGCATCGCATAGGCAGCTTCCGGAATCATCGGCAGGTAGATGGTGACGCGGTCGCCCTTCTTGACGTTGCGGGTGCGCAGGATGTTGGCCATCCGGCAGACCTCGTCATGCAGCTCCTGATAGGTGATGTGCTTGGACTGCGAGGGATCATCGCCCTCCCAGATGATCGCGGTCTGGTTTGCGCGCTTCGCGAGATGCCGGTCAATGCAGTTGTAGGCGACGTTGAGCACGCCGTCCTCGAACCATTTGATCGAAATGTTGCCGGGCGCAAACGAGGCGTTCTCGATTTTTGTCGGCGCGTGCATCCAGTCGATGCGCTTGGCCTGCTCCGCCCAGAAACCATTCGGGTCCGAGATCGAGCGAGCGTACATCTCCTTGTACTTGGCCTGGTCGACCCAGGCGCGCTTTGCCCACTCCGCGGGGACGTCGTAGATCTTCTCGGACATGCTTTCCTCCACATACGGCAGGCCGAACGGTAGCGACGGGCGAGCCGACTTGATCATCGACTGATTATGCGTCGGGCTAACCGGGCCCGACAAGGAGCACAAGCTGGACCTTCGGCGAGCCGCCGGCCATGCGGAGGATCAAGGCCACCCGGTGTGATTGTCGCAGATCTGAAACAGGCCGCGGGCGGCTTTCGGGGCCTCTACCCCAGATCCACGGAACAGCCTTCCCGGAGCCTGATGCGTCAAGAGAGGTATTTAGAAACCGCGTCCCGCTGATTCGGGACTCGCAATACGGTTCGGAGCACCCTAAATGGCCAACCCGGGTCTCAAGGGACTCCTCGGAACGAAAACCAGAGCAGCGGCATTGACCGACCGCAGACAGGACTAAGGCATAAGGCTATGATGGATCAGCGGAATCTCGGGACGATGCGGCCCGCTTCAGCCGATCCTGCCGCCATTGCACTGGCCAAAGCCCTCGGACAATGGCCGAAACCGGTCTCTTTCAGGCGTCCGAGCCCGAAGAAAGTCTTCAACACGGCGCCTTCGGCGACGGTTGAGGCGCTCGCCAGGGAGCTCGGCCTGCGGCTCGGCGACCAGAACGAGCTGACTATCCGCCGCATCAAGCGCGGCACGGGCTATTCGTTCGTCCGTCCCAATGGCGCACACATCCGCGACGCACGCACCATCCGACGGCTGCACGCCATGGCAGTGCCGCCGGCCTATCGCGAGGTGCGCTACTCGGCCGATCCGAGCTCACATCTCCAGGCCGTGGGCCGCGATGCCGCGGGCCGGCTGCAATATCGCTATCATGCCGATTGGGAGAAGGTCCGCGAGCATCGCAAGGCGCATCGCCTGGAAAAGCTCGTCGGCGCGCTGCCAAAGATCCGGCGCAAGGTCTCGGCGTTCCTGTCGGGCGATGAGCCGACGCGTGAATTTGCGTTGTCGGCCGTGATCGAGTTGATCGCGCGCACCGCGATCCGCCCCGGCAACGAATCCTATGCCCGCCTCAACGGCACCCGCGGCGCGACCACGCTGCTGAAGTCCAACGTCACGCTGGAAGACGACTGTTTCGTGCTGACCTTCAAGGCGAAGGGCGGCAAGGCGGTGCGTAAAGAGTGCGACGCGGCCAAGCTGGTGCGCGCCATCGGCATTTTGCAGGGCGTCCCCGGCAAGCGCATGTTCCAGTATCGCGATGCCTACGGCATCGTGCGCGCGGTCAACACCACGCAGGTGAACGCGTTCTTGCGCGAGATCGCCGGCATCAAGATCTCGTTGAAGGATTTTCGCACACTGATGGCGTCTGCCGTGGTCATGGAATCCTTGTCGCGGATCACGCCGGCGACCAGCCAGCGCGGCCGCAAGAAGCAGGTGCTGGATGCGATCCGTGCCGCAGCCGACCAGCTGTCCAATACGCCGGCGATCTGCCGCAAGAGCTACGTCCACGACACCATCGTCACCGCCTTCGAGGACGGCATCCTCGAACGCTTCGCCGCGACCATGAAGGGTCAGCGCTCGCAGGCGAGGCGCGAGCAGCTTCTGGCGCAGGTGGTGGCGACTGCGGCGGTCTGACCTCCGGTCGTTACGCCTTGTTGGACACGCCGCGGTCGGGACCGGGATCGCCGCCGGCGGCTGCAATGGTGAGCCGGTCCATATAATGCGCCCACCCCGTCGCGTGCGCGGCGGCCTGTTCCGCGGTCGGCAGGCCGCTATGGGTCATCCGCAGCAGCGTGCCGCCATCGCGCTCGATCAGGTCGATCTCGATCAGGCTCGAACCGGGCGGCACTTCCTGACCGCCCTCCCATCCGAACGTGTACGCGAGACGGTGCACCGGCACGACCTCACGGAAAGTTCCGCGGGCGCCGCCGCCGCGCGGGCCGACGCCTTTGAGCAGATAGACGCCGCCGGGATGCGGCTCTGTGGTCGCGTCGGAACCCATCCAGCTCAAGATCTTCTCAGGATCCGTCAGGTACGCGAAAACGGTGGCGCGTGGCGCTGCGATCTGGGTCTCGCGTCGCACGAGGAACGTTTCGGTCATCGGCAAATCATCCCTGGGCTGACATTGGGACATGGCGGTGGCAAAGCGCCCCGTCAAGGATTGCCCGTGACAAAGACCGCCTGCCTTCGCCATGATCGAGCCATGCAGCTTTCCCCGACCCTCGCCTGGCTCGTCGATGCTGCCTCGGATAGTGCCGGGGCGGACCGCCTGCTCGCGGAACTTGGCGCGCATCTGGTCGCCGACGGCGTGCCGCTTGCGGCGGGCGCCCTGACGCTGGAGGTGCCGCACCCGCTGATCGCGAAGCGGACCTGGTTGTGGCGTGCCGACAGCGGCCAGGTGATCGAAGCGCTCGGCTTCGCGCCTGGCGGGCTGGCACCGGATCTGCCCAACGATGCCGGTCGCCGCTGGTTGCACGACATCGCGCCCGGCGAGCTGCACGAAGACATTGTCGGACCGCCCGATGGACCGCAACTCGGCTGGATCGGGCCGCGTCCGTTCAGCGCAGACGAAATCGGGCAGTTGCGCCAGGCCGCGCGTTTTGCCGTAACGCCCCTCGCCGTGCTCGCCGCGCGCGCCACGTTACGGGCAACGTTGGATGCCTATCTCGGCAAACGCAGCGCAGAGCGGGTGCTGGCGGCACCCTTGCGGCGCGATCTCGGCGAGACCATTCAGGCCGCGCTGCTCTATGCGGACCTGCGCAATTTCACGACCTTGTCGGAAAGCTCCCCGCCTGCCCAGGTCATCGCTGCGCTCGACGCCTGGTTCGATCGCATCGCAGGCGCCGTCCACGCCTTCGGCGGCGAGGTGCTGAAATTCATCGGCGACGGCGTGCTCGCGATCTTTCCGGTGGTCGGGGCGTCACCGGGCCGCGCCTGCGAGGCCGCTTTGCGCGCTGCAGGCGCAGCCGAGGCCGGGATGGCCTATCTCAACGCGGAGCGCGGCGCCAAGGGCCTGCCGCCGCTGGCGTTCGGTGCCGCGCTTCATCTTGGTGAGATGCTCTGGGGCAACATCGGCGCGGCCAACCGGCTGGACTTCACGGCGATCGGTCCCGCCGTCAATCTCGCCAGTCGCCTTGAAGGATTGTGCAAGCCGCTCGGCAGGACCGTGCTGGTCTCGGGCGCGCTCGCCGCCGAGACGGACATGCCGCTGGTTGCGCTCGGGTCGCATTCGCTGCGCGGCATCGCCGCGCCATGTGAGGTGTTTACGCTGCCGGAGACGTGAGCGATTAAATCCCGCCCATCTTGCAGACAAGCTTCCACTCCTCCGCCGTCACCGGCTGCACCGAGAGGCGCGAATATTTCACCAACGCCATCTCTGCAAGCTTCTTCTCGGCCTTGATCGCGGCCATCGTCACCGGCGTCTTCAAGGGCTTGTCGGCCTTGATGTCGACGCAAACGAACTTACCCGTCTTGTCGGTCGGATCGGGATAGGCCTCCTTGATGACCTCCGCGATGCCGACGATCTCCTTGCCCTCGTTGGAATGATAATAGAACGCCTTGTCGCCTTTCTTCATGGCGACGAGGTTCTGGCGCGCGGTGTAATTGCGCACGCCGGTCCAGGCTTCGCCCTTGGCGCCCTTCGCCACCTGCTGGTCCCAGGACCACACCGACGGTTCGGATTTCACCAGCCAATACGCCATCCCCATTCCTCCTACGGGTAGATTCTAACCTCGACGCCTGTCGCTACATGCGACCAGAGGTCGTCCATTTCCTGGTTCGTGACGGCAATGCAACCGTTCGTCCAGTCTCGTTTCAGATGGAGTCTTCCAAGCCAACTCAGCCCGTTTGGGAGACCATGGATCATGATGTCGCTGCCCGGAGAGACGCCCCTTCGCTCCGCATCAATGCGATCGCCTTTGTTCGGATATGAAATGTGTAGCGCCAGATGAAAGTGGCTCCGGCTATTTCTCGAATCAATGGAGTACCGTCCCTCCGGCGTTCGTCCGTCGCCTTCTTCCAATTTGTGTCCGGCGGGTACCGGACCGAGAGAGATCTGATAAATCCGTATTGCATTCGCGCCGCGAAGTAGAGTGAGCGTACGGCTTGCCTTGTCTACCCTGATCAAGTCGGCCTGTTCCTCGGGCGGTACCAGGTCTGGAGATTTTCGGCCGATCTGCAGATAGTCAATGCCAACAACTCCTGCGGCACTAACAAATGCCAAGATGAACAAGGTCGACATCGCCTTTTGCGACCAAATGCTCATTCCTCTGCCTTGAAGGGGCGCGTCAGCAGCCCCGAGATCGCGGCCTCGATCGTGCTCCGGCCGCTCAGGATCGCGGCGACCGCCTCTGATACCGGCATCTCGATGTTTTGCGAAGCGGCGAGTTCGATCAGAACCGGGGCGGTGAACTCGCCCTCGGCGAGCTTGCCGGCGGGCGGCTGCTCACCGCGGCCCAGTGCAAGGCCGAGCGCGAAATTGCGTGATTGCGGGCTCGAGCAGGTCAGGATCAGATCGCCGAGACCGGACAGCCCGGTAAGCGTCTCGCTGCGTGCGCCGAGCGCGCGACCCAGACGCGTCAGCTCGGCGAAGCCACGGGTCGTGAGCGCGGCCTGGGCGGAGGCGCCGAGCCTGCGCCCGACCGCGATGCCAACCGCGATCGCCAGCACGTTCTTGGCGGCGCCACCGATCTCGACGCCGCGGATGTCGGTCGAGTGATAAGGACGGAATGTCGGCGAGCCCAGCGCCTGCACCAGGTGGCTCGCCAATTCTTCATCCTTCGCCGCGAGCGTCACCGCCGTCGGCAGGCCGCGCGCGACGTCGTCGGCAAAGCTCGGGCCCGACAGGATCGCCGGCTGCGCGTGAGGCGCGGCCTCGGCGATCACATCGGACATGAATCTGTGGGTGCCGTGCTCGATGCCCTTGGCGCAGGCCACGACCGGCGTCGGCCTTGGAATGTGCGAGGCCAGCATATTGACGGCTCCGCGCAGATGCTGCGCCGGCGTTGCGATCAGCAGCATGTCCGCGCGCGCGGCGAGCCCGAGCTCGCTCGTCACGACAATATCCGGCGCAATCCGAACGCCCGGCAGCCGCGGATTGTCGCGGGTCGAGGAAATCCGCGTCGCATGTTCGGCATTGCGCGCCCACAGCGTTACGCTCCGCCCGGCCCGCGCCGCCACCATGGCCAGCGCCGTACCCCAGGCGCCGGCACCGATCACCGCCACGGACTGGAACGCGGCCATGGCTAGAATCCCGCCCGCGTATTGCCGTAACCTGCCGGCGCTGCCGCGTTGGCATCGAGCAGCCACCGCGCGCGGGGTTGGGCTTCCATCGTGTCGGTCATGCCGAGCGCGAGGCGTTCGGCGCCGGCCCAGGCGATCATCGCGCCGTTGTCGGTGCAGAGCGCGGGCGGCGGCATGATCAATTGCGTTTGCGCCTGCTTCGCAACGTCATCGAGGGCGCCGCGGATCGCCTGATTGGCGGCGACGCCGCCGGCCGCGACCAGGGCGCGCGGCGCGCCGAATTTTTCGCGGAAAAGCCTGAGACCGACGCTCAACCGGTCGGCCGTCGAATCGAGCACGGCGGCCTGAAAACTCGCGCAGAGATCGCTGATGTCCTGCGGCGTGATCTCAGCCAACCGGCTCGCCTCGGTTCGCACCGCGGTCTTCAGTCCCGACAGCGAGAAATTGGCATCGGCGCGTCCTTGCATCGGCCGCGGAAACGCAAAGCGCGCGGCATCGCCGCTTGCCGCCGCGCGCTCGACCTGCGGGCCGCCGGGATAGGGCAGGCCCAGCATCTTCGCGACCTTGTCGAACGCCTCGCCGATCGCGTCGTCGACGGTGGTGCCGAGCCGCACATATTGTCCGACGCCGGTGACGGCGACGATCTGGGTATGGCCGCCGGAGGCGAGAAACAGGCAATAGGGAAACTCGATTCCGTCGGTGAGGCGCGGCGTCAGCGCATGCGCCTCCAGATGATTCACTGCGACCAGCGGCGTGTCGTGCACCATCGCGATCGCCTTCGCGGTGGTGAGCCCGACGATGACGCCGCCGATCAGCCCAGGCCCCGCGGCGGCCGCGACACCGCTCAGCTGCGCGAAGCCGATGCCGGCTTCGCGCATGGCGCGATCGACGATGCCGTCGAGCAGGTCGACATGGGCCCGGGCGGCAATCTCCGGCACCACGCCGCCGAAGCGGGCGTGCTCCTCGACCTGCGACCGCACGATGTTGGACAGGATCTTGCCGCTGCCGTCGCCCGCGCGCGCGATCACGGCCGCGGCGGTCTCGTCGCAGGTGGTTTCGATGCCCAGTATCAGCATTGGCGAATTGTTATCCAATTTGCGCCCTTGCGCTCATCCGTAAAGCGGAGTTCTGGTACGTCCGGTAGCATTCCAGGGTCGCCTTGCGCAATCGTCACGCGCAACCGTCCTCCTCATGTGTCACCGCCACGCGGTTCGGGAACACCAGCGATGTCCATTCTTGTCACACGGCCGCATCCCGACAATGAGGCGACAGCGGAAAGCCTGCGCGCGCGGGGGCATGCGGTGCTGCTTGCGCCGGCGCTCAAGTTCGAGCCGGTCGCCTTCCATGACGAAAGTGAAGCTCGCTACGGTGCCATCCTCGTCACGTCGGCCAACGCGATCCGTGCCGTTGCGCCACAATTGCGGGATCTTGGTCTCCTGGAGCTGCCGTTGTTTGCGGTCGGCGAGCATACGGCCGCAGCGGCGCGCGACGCCGGCTTTGCCCGGCTGATCGTCGCTGACGGCGATGCCGCTTCCCTGCGCGACAAGGTGATGCAGAGCGCGCGCGACAAGGTGCTAAAGAAAAAGAGCACGCTGCTGTATCTCGCGGGCGCTGATCTGTCGCACGACCTCGGCGGCGAACTCGGTGCGGAGGGTTTCTCTGTGGTCACGCAAACGACCTATCGCATGGCACCGGTCAGGCATCTGCCGCGCGAGGTCTGCGAGGGCTTTGCCGCCCACGGGGTCGAGGCGGTGTTGCACTACTCCCGGCGCAGCGCCCGGGCATTCCTGGATGCTGCCAGGGACGAAGGCGTCGAAATTTCGGCGCTGGCCATACCGCAATGCTGCCTGTCCGAGACGGTTGCGAGCGCGTTGCGCGATGCCGGCGCGTCGCAGGTTCTGGTCGCCGCGACGCCGGATGAAAATGCCTTATTTGCCACCTTGGAGCGTGCGTTGCGCACCCGTTTGGCGTAAGAGGTCGGGCCGAATCCGACGCAATCGGATCCGCCCAAGGATCTATGCGGAAGGTATGGAATTGTGAGGAACTGTCACGATGGCCGACGACAAGCCTGAAGACGCAGGATTGGCTCCCGAGCCTGGTCGTGCCAAGCGCGCCCCGCCCACCATCGACCTTGAAGCCACCGAAATTTCGAACCAGCCGCAGGAGACGGCGGCCGAGCCCGAGGCTCAGCCGGCGCCAGAGCACGCCGAGCCTGAGCAGGCAAAATCCGACCAGATTGACCCGGAGCCGGAGCGTATCGAAGCTCAGGCCTCCGCGTCGTCGATTTCGCCCTGGGTCATTGCGCCGTTCTCCGGCGCCGTCGCAGCGGCAGTCGTGATCGCGGTCGGCTGGATGCTGGGCTGGCCCGCCGTACAGGCGCCGCCGGCCGCACCGCAAGTCACCGCCGCGACGGTCGATGCGCTGAGCGGTCGCGTTGCGGCGGTCGAAGCCAAGGCCGCCAAGCCCGCCGCCGATCCGGCCACGGCGGCGCGGATCGACGCGCTGGAGAAATCCGCAAATAGCTTGCGCAGCGACGTCGCCAATCTGCGTACGCAGCTCGACAAGACCGCGAGCGCGTTGAACGATGCGAAATCCCCTGCGGCCGCGCCCGACCTTGCCGCTCTCAACGACCGCATCGCGCAGCTCGAGCGGGCCAGCAAGACCGAACGAGCCGAGCTCGCGCAGCAGGGCGAGAAGATCGCCGATAATAAGGCGATGGACGACAAGCCGCTGCGCCATGTGGTGGCGGCGGCTCTGCTCGATGTCGCCGTTCGTCACGGCGATCCTTACGAGCCGCAATTGGCCGCGGCGCGGTTAATGACGGCAGAGCCCGATATGCTGAAGCCGCTCGACGCCTTCGCATCGTCCGGTATCCCGACGCCGGTCGCGCTGAGCCGCGAGCTCCTCAACATCGTGCCGAAACTGTCGCCGCCGGCGGAAGCCCAGCCCAGCGACACGGGCATCGTCGAGCGTCTCAAGGCAGGAGCGTCAAAACTGGTTCGCATCGAGCGCACCGGCGGGGTCGGCAACGATCGCGGCGCCATCGTCGCGCGGGTGACGGCTGCGGCGCTTCGCAATGATTTCGTGGAAGCGCGGCGCGAGCTCAAGACGCTGCCGGAGGCCGATCGTGCACCGGCACAGGCCTGGCTCGACAAGACCGATGCCCGCGATGCCGCGCTCGCCGCCTCACGCAAGTTCGCCGACGATGCCATGGCGGATCTCGTCAAGCCTGCTCAATAAAGGTTCGCGCAATATTCAGCGCGTATAGGGATCGCCATGCTCCGCATCGTCCTTTTCCTCGTCCTGATCGCGCTGGCGGCGGCCGGCGCGGCCTGGGTTGCCGATCAGCCTGGCGATCTCGTCCTGACCGCGGGCGGTTTCCGCATCTCGACGACGCTTCCCAGATTCGTGTTCTTGCTCGGCCTCTTCGCCGCGGCAGTGGTGCTCGTCTGGAGCATCCTGACCATGATCTGGCGGACGCCGGGGCGTCTGCGGCGCCGCCGCAACGAAAAGCGCCAGGCGCGGGGCCGCCACGCCATCACCCACGGCCTGCTCGCGATCGGTCATGGCGACGCTGCGCTCGCCCGCCGTCACGCCGAGGCGGCGCGGCGGCATGCGCCGAATGATCCGCTCGCGTTGCTCCTGCATGCGCAGTCGGCGCAGCTCGAGGGCAATCCAAACGAGGCGCGGCGGGTCTTCCGCGCCATGGCCGAGCGCGAG
This sequence comes from Bradyrhizobium diazoefficiens, assembly GCF_016616425.1. Taxonomy (NCBI): domain Bacteria; kingdom Pseudomonadati; phylum Pseudomonadota; class Alphaproteobacteria; order Hyphomicrobiales; family Nitrobacteraceae; genus Bradyrhizobium; species Bradyrhizobium diazoefficiens. The sequence goes on along the minus strand of NZ_CP067101.1, from coordinate 481,372 downwards.
GATACGCGCCTGCTCGGCCTGCGCGGCCTGTTCATCGAGGCGCAACGCGCCGACGACGCGGTCGGCGCCGTGATGATCGCGGAGGAAGCGATCAAGCTGTCGCCGTCCTCGACCTGGGCCTCGCATGCGGTGCTCGGCTTCCGCTGCGCGCGCGGCGACTGGAGCGGTGCGCTCGCCATCCTCGATTCGAATTTGTCCGCGGGCCTGATCGACAAGCCGGCCTATCGCCGGCAGCGCGGCGTGCTGCTCGCCGCACGCGCGCTGGAACTGGAAACGATGGACCGCGACGTCGCGCGCGAGAGCGTGATGGAAGCCGTCAAGCTCGCGCCGACCCTGGTGCCGGCCGCGGTGCTCGCCGCAAAGTTCGAGAGCGAGGCGCATCAGGTGCGCCGTGCCATGAAGCTGATCGAAGCCGCCTGGCTCGCCAATCCGCATCCCGATCTCGCCGATGCCTATGCGCATGTGAAGCTGGGCGATTCGGCGCGGCAGCGCCTGCAGCGGGTCGAGACGCTCGCCGCCAAGCTGTCTGCGAACGCGCCCGGACACATCGAGGGCCAGCTCGCGATCGCACGCGCCGCGATCGATGCGTCCGACTTCGCCCGCGCGCGCGAGGTGCTGGCGCCTTACGTCAACGATCCGACCCAGCGCATCGCGCTGCTGATGGCCGAGATCGAGCGCACCGAGCACGGCGACGGCGGCCGGGCCCGCGCCTGGACCTTGCGCGCGGTACGCGCCCGGCACGATCCGGCCTGGACTGCGGATGGTTACGTCAGCGACCGCTGGCGCCCGGTCTCCCCGGTCACCGGCCGCCTCGATGCGTTCCAGTGGCAGACACCGGTCGCGAGCCTGCCCTCGGACAAGGGCGCGACCATCGAATCCTCGGCCTTCGAGGAAGCCATGCTGGCGGCGCCGCCGCCGAAGCGGGTCACCGCGGCTCCCAGCGAAGGCCCGGCGGAACCGGCCGTGACTGCGCCTGCCGCAACGCCGGCCGCCCAGGACAATGCCCCCCCGATCGCCAAAGAAGAGCCGGCGGTTGCGACCGCCGAGCCGGTCCAATCAGCTCCCGAGCCCGCCGAATCATTGCCTCCGGCGGCGACGCCGGTGTTCCGGACCCGCGCCGACCTCGGCAAACCCGCTCCAGCGCCGATTCCCGCGGTCATTCCGATCGTCCGCGCTCCCGACGATCCAGGGATCGATGACGAGGGGCCGAGCGATGAATTCACGGAACAAATCGGCACACCCAAGGCCCAGGCCGGGGGCTGGCGCGGATTCTGGTCCCGCTGGGGCGCATGAGCCGCATTTCGAATCCGGCTTGTCCTTGCCAATTCGGGCCATGCCCGATATCAGGAGCGCGTGTATCGGGGCCGGCATCGCTTAGGCCCCGGCAGGGTTCGCCGCAATAGCTCAGTCGGTAGAGCACGTCATTCGTAATGACGGGGTCGGGGGTTCGAATCCCTCTTGCGGCACCAGCCTCAAAGTGTCCAGCCCGGACACCCCCCGCAAGCCCGACATTTCGACGAACGCATCCAGCCTGCTTGAGCATACGGTTCAAGGCTGCACGGCGATCTGAGTGATCCTGATCACTTAACCTTTGGCACATTTCCCTATCGTGTCGGGCACACCAACACGGGAGATTTCACATGCGCAAGATCGTTCTGGTTGCCGCCATGGTCCTGACCGCCGCATCTGCCCAGGCCGACGGCTCGCGCAGCCTGTCGCTATCCGCGGCGGGCGCTCAGACCGCCGCTCCGCAAACCACGACGACGTCGGCGACCACCGCCACGGCACAGATGAGCGAAGTTGCGCCAGCCAATGAGGCGCCAAAATATTCCGATCGTCCGCCGGCAGTGTCGCTCTCTGCGCCGGCTGCAGCGACCGCACCGACCGTGACGACGACCTCCGGGCCGGTCACGACGACCGAGCGCGTCACCAAGACCACGGCAGGGGCGGACAAGCCGAAGCACAGGCGCAGCTCGACCGAACGCCGCATCATCAGCGAGCTGCATCGCCACGGCATCTACTGGTAGGCCGCCCGCCCAAAGCAAATGGCCGGGCAAAAGCCCGGCCATGCGCATTCTTGAAGCGGCGGTCGCGCTTACTGCGACACCGTCTGCACCACGCTCGAGATCGGACGCGCGTTCGTGCTTGCGGTCGGCACTTTCAGCTCCTTCATCAGCGCCTCGTCATACTCCGGCAGCGTCTGGAACGTCGTCTTGGCCTTGATCTGCACGACCTTGTAGCCGCCCGCCTTGAGACGCGCGAGCAACGCCGGCATGGCTTCGCCGGTATGCTTCTGGAAGTCGTGCATCAGGATGATGCCCTTGCCGAGCTTGTCGAGCCGGGTCATGACGGTCTCGATGATCTTCTCCGGTGTAGCGCCCTTCCTGAAGTCGAAAGAATCGATGTCGGTCGAGAACATCGCAACGTTGCGGGTGCCAAAATAGCTCACAATAGCCGGATTATGCTGAAGCTGCGGGAAACGGAAGAACGGCGCCGGGTTGGTGCCGAGCGCGTATCTCACTGCGCTGAAGCCCTTCTCGACCTCGTCCTTGGCCATTTGCTCCGTCATCTTCTTGCCGTTCAGATTGACGTGCGACCAGGTGTGTGCGCCGACCGTATGGCCCTGCGCCAGCACCTGGCGCAGGATCTCCGGATGGTAGGTCGCGTGCTTGCCGACCGAGAAGAACAGGCCCTTGGTGCATTCGTCCGCAAGCGCCTTCAACACGGCAGGCGTGTTCACCGGCCAGGGACCGTCGTCGAAGGTCAGCACGACCTCCTTGTCGGTGAGGAAGTCGAACTGCTTGAAGTGCTCGAAACCGAATCCGGGTCCGCCGGTGGTGTCGATCTCGACTACGCGAGAGACGCCGAGCGCATTCGGATTGGCGCAGGTCGATTTCTGCTGCACCGGCATGGCCGGGACGGGCGCTGGGGCAGGTGCCGCCGGCTTGGCAGCGATCGCCGCGGTGGTCTCGACGTCATCCCTGGCGGCGAGCTTCGCCGGTGCCGGCAATGGATCGGCGGCACGGGCGGCAATTGTCCTGGGAGCGGCCTGATCGGCGCGCGCGGAATAGTAAAACCAACCGCCAGCGGCGATCACGACCGCCGCAACTACACTGGCCAACATCAGGCCCAACGCATTACGCATCGCTACTCTTTCCAATTACGCAACCAAACTGGCGGAATTTCCCGCGCGACGAGCCATTAATGCGAAGTAACAGTTAACGTGACACCAACGCGACGGCGGTTGCGAAGGAATTTCAGGAGGTGCGCCAAAGTGATCGAGGTCACGGTCGGGGTGCGGCCTGTGACCGTCATCACAGTGCAAATTGCTCTATTGAAGCATCGTAGTTCCCATCAACAACGGGCGTCATTCCGACGGCGCCAATGGGAGCTTCAAATGACCAAATCTCTGACCACCAAGTCTCTGACCATCAAGTCGTTGACCAGCAGGATCCGCGACATCAGTCTGGCTCTGGGCTTTGCCGCCATCGTCTCGATCGCTTCGACGGGTTCGAGCTTCGCCTTCTCGGCCGAAGCGCAGCAGATGTGTACCGGCGACGCCTTCCGCCTGTGTTCGTCGGAAATCCCGAACATTCCGAAGATTACAGCGTGCATGATCAAGCATCGCTCGGATCTGAGCGCCGGCTGCCGCGCGGTGATGGACAGGGATCTCGCCAAGGGCGCGTCGCGCAAGGTTGCTGACGCGCAGGACAGCAAGTAAGAGCGAGCAACGACATCGTTGCGCTCGCGATGTGCCCCGGCATCGGCCGGGGCCACGCTGTGGCACTCGTTCCGCTCCGCGATAAAGCCGTTGCAGCTCCGGGATCGTCGCACTAGCTTCCCCGCACGTCTTTCCGGGTAAGAGGCATTACGCGATGACCAGATTCGTTTTCATCATTCCTTTGCTCCTCTGCGCGTCGGCCGTATCCGCGCAGCAGCAGCCCGGCCACGACGCCTGCGCTCGCGATGTCAGCCGCTTCTGCCGCGCCGTGATGAACAATGGCGATGCCGCCGTGCTGGCCTGCCTAAGGCAGAACCGCGCCCGGCTGAGCAAAGGCTGCGACAAGGTACTGACCGAACACGGGCAGTAGCGTCGTAGCGCCGGATGAGCGACTTGTCCGCCGTAGCTCGGAGAGCAAAGGCGGGAAGCGACATCCCCGGACCAAAAACTACGTGCTGCTTCCCGCCGCGCTCGCGACCACCGGCAACACCTCGGCGCTTGCACGGTCCGGCGTCGCCTCGTTCCAGCGTACCGAGCCGAACGGGCGCTCCAGCATGCGCCGGATCCGTACCGGCTCGGCGCCGATGTGGAAATCGATCGCTTGCTGATGCAGCGCGCGTTCCGACTGGGTCGAACGGTTGCGCTGCCGCAAGTAGTCCAACCAGGTCGGGCAGTGATAGCGCTCGGTCCATAATTCGGGATCGGCAATGTCGCGAGCGATCGACCAGCCATAGGCGCCGTTGCGTTGCCGGGAGAGTTGCACGTCCTGCATCACATTGTGGAACGCGCGCGCGTTCTCCTGTGCGACGCGATATTCGATCTCGACGACCAGGGGGCCGCTGCGCCCCGTCAGGGACAGCTTCACCTCAGGATCGGCCAGGACATCGGCATCCTCGTTGCGGGCACCGACGCGCGGCATCGTGAGCCAGAGCCCGAGCAGCGGCGAGACCAGCATCAGGCCTGCCGCAGTCAGCAACGCGGCCTCGACTCCGGCAAAGTCGGTGAGATGGCCCCAGCCCCAGGCGCCGATGGCGATGCCGCCGGAGATCGAAGCCTGGAACGCCGCGAGCGAGCGGCCGGCGACCCAGCGCGGCGCCGAGAGCTGCACGCCGATATTGAACAGCGCGACCGCGGCCATCCAGACCGCGCCGGCCAGCACCAGCGCAGCTGCCGTCAGCACCGGCTCCGTGCTCAAGGCAAGCGCAGCCATCGCGAACGCCATCGAGATGGTGCAGGCGCGGATCGCGGCCTCGCCGCTCATGCGCTTGCGCAATTCGTGGATATTCAGCGCGCCGATGACGGCGCCCATGCCAAAGGCCCCCAGCATGATGCCGTAGGTCTGCGCGCCGCCATGCAGCAGGTCGCGCGCGACCAGCGGCATCAGCGCCATGATGGCGCCGCCGATCAGGCCCATCACCAGCGTGCGCAACAGCACGATCTTGATCGGCGGGGAATTGGTGATGTAGCGGAAGCCCGAGACCATGGCGCGGTTGAGCTTTTCCCGCGGCAGGCGGGACGGCTCGGTGCTGCGCCGCCAGAGCAGCAACACCACCAGCAGCGGCAGATAGAGGATCGCGTTGCAGGCAAAGGCGGCTACCGCGCCGAGCGCGGCGACGATGACGCCACCGACCGCGGGACCGAAGCTGCGTGCAATGTTGTAGCTGATGCCATTTAGCGCGACCGCCGAAGGCAGCGCATCGGGCGGCACCTGTTCGCTGACCGAAGACTGCCACGCCGGGCCGAACAGCGCGTTGCCGCTGCCCACCACGAAGCAGAAGGCGAGCAGTGTTTCCGGAGTGATGAGATTGAACCCGGCCAGCACCGTCAGCGAAGTCGCGCCGGTGAGCGCAATCATCAACGAGACCAGCGTGACGATGCGGCGGTCATACATGTCGGCGATGGCGCCAGCCGGCATCGAGATCAGCATGATCGGCAGCATCAGGGCAGTCTGCACCAGCGCCACCTTGTCGGCCGAGGCCGCCATCTGCGTCATGGCCCAGGCTGCGCCGACGCCCTGGATCAGGAGGCCGAGGTTGGAGAGCAGGCTGGCGAGCCAGATGCGCCGGAACACGGTGTACCGCAGAGGCGCGGTGATGCCGTGGGCGGCCATTGTCTGACGGTTTGGCTGCTCGGTCATATCCCCTTCCATATCGGCTGGCAGACGTGGTCCTGGCGATTCCGGCAAGTTCAGTGATGCCTGCGAAAGTCCTTCGCTGTCCAGTGGTTAGGCCGCTATAAGCGGTGCAAAGAGGCGGTTTACCGGGGAGGAACAGATGAAGCTGTCGCGACGGAGGATCCTGCAAGCCGCCGGAAGCTTGCCTTTCGCGCTTGCGAGCTTGCGAACGGGGGCGCTCGCCCAGACCCCGCCCGCCGCCACGCCGGGCACCGAGCTGCCGCCGATTCTGTTCGTCCACGGCAATGGGGACTACGACGCGCTCTGGATGACGACGCTTTGGCGGATGGAATCCAACGGTGTCGCACCTGATCGCATGGCGGCAATCAATTTCACCGATCCTTTGGCGCGCAGCGACGACAAGGTCGAGCAGGCGAACCGCTCCTCGACCGAGGACCAGCGCCGCGAGCTCGCCGCCGCCATTGCTGAGCTGAAGCGCCGGACCGGGGCCTCCCGCGTGGCGCTGGTCGGCAGCTCCCGCGGCGGCTACGCGATCCGGAACGTCGTCAAGAACGGCGGTGCCGGCGACGTCAGCCATGCCGTGCTGTGCGGCACGCCCAATCACGGCGTGTTCGCAACCGACGATACGCCCAACAGCGAGTTCAACGGCCGCGGCAAATTCCTGCGCGGCCTCAACGAGGGCGAGAGCGAGGTGACACCGGGCACGGCCTTCCTCACCTTGCGCAGCGACGGCCTCGACAAATATGCCCAGGCCGATGGCCGTTTCATCGGCAAGCCCGGCACGCCGACCGGTGTCACCGGTGAAGGGCCGGAGCTGAACGGCGCCACCAACCTCGTGCTCGGCGCGCTCGACCATCGCGAGGTGGCGTTTCACCCCAGAGCCTTCCGCGAGATTTACAAGTTCATCGCCGGCCGCGAGCCCGCCCGAATTGCGATCGTACCGGAGCCAGGCGTCCGGCTGAGCGGCCTCGTCACGGGGACGCCGGGCGGCGTGCCGACCAATCGCCCGGTGGCGGGCGCAACCGTCGATATCTTCCGCGTCGATCCCGAAACGGGAGAGCGCAAAGGCGGCGCAGTGCACAGTGCGAAGACTGGCGCCGACGGTCGCTGGGGCCCCGCGCAGGTCGATCCCTCCTGGTCGCTCGAATTCGTGCTGACATCGCCGGGTGCGCCGATCACACACATCTACCGCTCGCCGTTCCCGCGTTCGTCCGACGTCGTCCACCTGCGCGCCGCGCGTCCGCTCGGACCGGCCGACAAGGACGCCGGCGCGGTCGTGATCATGTCGCGGCCGCGCGGCTATTTCGGCTTGCCGCGGGACGTGGTGTTGCTGGACGGCCGGGAGCCAGCCGACGTCAAGCCGGGCGTGCCCACGGATTCGACCGCAACATTGCGGCTTGCGGCCGGCGAGGCTGGACGTAACATCGTCGCTCAATTCGGCGAAGAACGAATTGTGGCGCGTGCCTGGCCCGCCCCAGAGAACAGGATTGCGATTGCCGAGCTGACTTACTAGCTGTTTGCCTGCGTCACATTTGCGGGAGAGAGCCATGAATATCGCCAGCGTGCGTCGGCCCATCATCCCTCCGACCCCGCCGCGTGCGCCCGACGACATGTCGTTCCTCGGCCGCGTCGCGGTGATCCGCCAGAACATGATCGCCACCTGGGGACAGCGCGCTTATGAGGAAGACGTCATCAAGGGCCGCTTCTTCCTCCGCGACAGCTTCATCCTGAACCGGCCCGACGCAATCCGGCACGTCCTCCTCACCAATTACGAGAACTATTCGCGCACGCCGGCGGGAATCCGCATGCTGCGACCCGTGCTCGGTGACGGTCTTCTGATCGCGGAAGGTCATTCATGGACGTTTCAGCGCCGCACCCTTGCACCAGCCTTTACGCCGCGCGCCACCGCCAATCTCGTCCCGCATATGACAGTAGTGCTCGACGAGACCATCGCAAAGCTCGATGCCGGTACGGGCGAGACGGTCGACCTGCGCGAGGTCATGCAGCGCATGACGCTCGAAATCGCCGGGCGTACGATGTTCTCGTTCGGCATGGACCGGCATGGCCCGACCTTGCGCAACTTCGTCATGGAATATGCCTCGCGGCTGGGGCGGCCTTATTTCCTCGACATGCTGCTGCCGGTGTCGTGGCCGAGCCCGATGGATCTTGCCCGCGCTCGTTTCCGCAAGCGCTGGACTGAGTTCGTCGCGATGCTGATCGCCGAGCGGCGCGCGGCTGGCAAGAAGGACGGCGCGCCGCCGCGGGATCTGTTCGATCTGATGGACGCGGCGCGCGATCCTGAAACCGGCAAGGGCTTTTCCGACGAGCAGCTCGTCGACGAGGTCGCGACCATGATCCTTGCGGGTCACGAGACCACGGCGACGGCGCTGTTCTGGGCGCTCTACCTGCTCGCGCTCGATCCGGACGCGCAGGAGGAGGTCGCCTCCGAAACGCACGGCGAACATCTCGACAGCATCGCCGACATCGACCGGCAGAAATTCACCCGTGCGGTCATCGAGGAGACGATGCGGCTCTATCCGCCGGCGTTCCTGATCGCGCGTGCGGCGCGCGAGAAGGACAATGCGGCCGGCGTCGAGATCGGCAAGGGCGACATCATCATGATCGCGCCCTGGCTCCTGCACCGACACGAGAAGCTGTGGGATCAACCGAACGCGTTCATTCCAAAACGCTTCATGTCGAGAGAGGCGCCCGACCGGTTCGCCTATTTGCCGTTCGGCGCTGGCCCGCGCGTCTGCGTCGGCGCGCCATTCGCGCAAGCCGAATCCGTGCTGGCGCTGGCCCGGCTGATCGGCGCGTTCCGCGTCGAACTTGCCGATACGACGAATCCCGTAATCCCCCTCGGCGTCGTCACGACGCAGCCGGACCGCTCACCCATGTTCCGCATCACGCGTCGGTGACAGGTCTCGTCTGGCCGATGGCGTGATCCACCCTAGATAGAGTTTCGCCATGAGCGACATCCAGGCCCAGCTTTCCGTTCTGAAACAGACCGCCGATCCCGTTGTCGTGGAGGCCATAGCGCAGTTGATCGCCAAGGGTCATGATCGCGATCTCAACCGTATCAATGCGCTGGATTTTGCCAATCGGACCGGGCTCGACCAGGAGAAGGTCATTTCCGGATTCCTGCACGCCTCGCGGCTCGGCCTGTTCGACATGAGCTGGAACGTGCTGTGTCCCGGGTGCGGAGGGGTGTTGGGTGCGCACGCAACGTTGAAGTCGTTGAAGCACGACGACTACAACTGCGCGCTCTGTGCAGCCGGATACGAGGCGTCCGTCGACGAGATGGTCGAGGTGGCCTTTACCGTCAATCCGCGGGTCCGTCGGATTGGAGCTCATGATCCCGACACGCTGCCGATCTGGGAGTATGTACGGCAGATGTTCTGGAGCTCCGGCGTCGACATCAACGAGGAATCCTTTTCCCGCCTGATCAACGAAGTGACGCTCGAAGCGCTCGAATTGCCCGCTGGCGAAAAGGCGATCCTCTCGCTGAACCTGCCCAGCCAGTTCATCATCATCTTCGAGCCGGTCACCCATTCCGCCCATTTCCTGGATGTTCAGGGCGAGCCGACGAGCGAGCGTCAGCAGCTTTCGATCATGTTCAACAAGCTGGAGGCGCCGACGGGGACCACCGTCATGCGCCCCGGACCGTTGCGTCTCACGCTCGAGAACCAATCGGACAATCGCGTGTTGCCTTCGGTTTGGATTGCCGCGGACGCGTTGCATGAGATGATCGGCAAGCGCAAGCCGATCCTGACCGCCAAGCGGATGCTGTCCAATCAGACGTTCCGCGACGTCTTCAAGGCCGACAACCTTAACGTCGACCAGCGACTGAAGATCACGTCCCTGACGTTCCTGTTCACCGACCTGAAGGGGTCGACGGCCCTTTATGAGCGGGTCGGCGATCTCAGTGCCTTCGATCTCGTGCGAGCGCACTTTCGAGCGCTGCTGGAGATCATCGCCGCCGAGAAGGGGGCCGTGGTGAAGACGATCGGCGACGCCGTGATGGCGACCTTCGTCAGGCCCGAGCACGCCATCACTGCGGGACTGCGCATGCGTGCAGCGATGGACGAATTGAACAGGCAACGTGGCGCCAACGACCTCGTTCTCAAGATCGGCATCCATGAAGGTCCCTGCCTCGCGGTGATGCTGAACGAGCGCCAGGATTATTTCGGCCAGACCGTCAACATCGCCGCCCGCGTGCAGAGCCTGTCCACTGCGCAGGAGATTCACATCACTGGCCCGGTGCTCGATGCGCCCGCGGTTGCCGAGGTGCTGGAACAGCGCGCGATCAAGCCAATCCAGAAACAGGCGGCGCTGCGCGGCATCGCCGACAAGATGGTGGTGTACGAGATTCCGTAGGTCCCAAACGGCGAACAGATTGCCGAAACGTAATGCAGCGCGCGGAACTGACGCACGTTGCGCCGGTTGAATTTCCTGCTCATATATTGCTGGTAACAGCCGCGCTCCTCGCTGCTGCATCGCTTTCGGTAGGACCTTATGCTCGACGGCTTGCGCCAATTCATCGCCGACATTGTCGCCCCCCACGACCAGACCCGCACGTTCGATGACAGCGATTATCGGCTGGCGGCCACCGCCCTGCTGGTCCACGTGATCTCGCTGGACGGCCAGCCGACGGCGGCCGAGCAGCGCAAGCTGCACAGCCTGATCGAAAGCCATTTTGGGCTCGACCACGGCAGCGCGGATCGTCTGATCGCTGACGCCACCCAGGTCGAAGGCGAGGCGGTGGACCTCTATCACTTCACCAGTGTCATCATGCGCTCGCTCGACGAACAGGGACGCAAGCGCATCGTCCGGATGATGTGGGAGCTGGTCTATGCCGACGGCCAGGTCACCGAATTCGAAGACAATGTCGTCTGGCGCGCCTCCGACCTGCTCGGGATATCCCAGCGGGACCGGATCGACCTGAAGCACGCTGTTGCCGTCCGTGCCGGCGGTCAACTGAAGGACAGCGCCGTCGGTGGCTGACCCTGCAAACCGGGCGGACGGCCGGTTGCGCGGATCATGACGAAACTTTAATGTGCCTGCCGGCCGCCCTCGCGTCCGGATTCATCCGCAAATCCGCGGTTTCTTGCTCGCTCTGATCCCGGCTCAAGTGGCCATGCTGTCAATGACGCTTGCCTGTCACGCACGTCGTATGCTCTCGTTCCGCCATTGCGGGGCCGAAACCTTCACTTTATGAGACTGCGATCGTGATTGAGCGAGTAACGTTGATCACCGGTGCCTCGTCGGGCATTGGTGCGGAGCTGGCGCGCGTGTTTGCCGCCAATGGACACCGCCTCGCGTTGACGGGGCGACGCGCGGATCGACTAGAGGCGCTCGCGAACGAGCTCGCCGCCAAGGGTGGCAAGAAGCCGATCGTGATCGCCTGCGATCTCCAGGATAAGGACGCCGGCGAGAGGATCGCAGCAGCGCTCGCTGTCGAAGGCGTCGAGCTCGATCACCTCGTCAACAATGCGGGCTTCGGCGTGTTCGGCGATGCAGTCGAGCGCGACCGCGACGAGCAGCTGGGCATCGTCGATGTCAACGTCCGGGCCTTGACGGATCTGTCGCTGCGCTTTGCCGATCAGCTGATCAGGAACAAGGGCGGCCTTCTTAATGTGGGCTCGGTCGCGGGCTTCCTGCCCGGTCCCGGCATGGCCGTCTACTACGCGTCCAAGGCCTATGTGATTTCCTTCACGGAAGCGCTGCGGGCCGAGCTCGCACCGCTCGGCGTTCGCGTTACCGTGCTCTGCCCGGGTCCGGTGTCCACCGAATTCCAGGCGCGTGCCGGTGTCGGATCTCAACATGATACGGCCCTGCTTAATGTTTCGGCTGCCGATGTCGCGCGGGAGGCCTATCGTGGCCTGATGGTCAACAAGCGGGCAGTGCTGCCCGGTGTTGGCATCAAGATTGTGCCATTCGCCCTGCGCTTCTTTCCGCGCAGCTTCATCCTGGCCGCTACGAGCCGGTTGCAGAGGCGCTGGCATTAGAGAAGTCCGACAGCCCCCGTAGTGGCCCGGAGTTTGCCCCCAATATCAGGCATGTGTGTGCGCAAGCTCACACGATGTTAACCACCGCTTAGCTATGCTGGCGGCCTGAACCAATAGCTTTCGCAAGGACAATGTCGTTCCGGACGGACAGGTTTGGTGGCGCAGAGGTGGTGCCCTTCCCACGAAGGGCGCCCGGGGCAGCTGCCTCTGATTCGGCGAGCGGCCTCCCGTTTCTCATTATCCTGCATCAGGAATCATCGACCCCCGGCCGCGTCGGCAATGCGCTACGCGCGCTCGGCCACCGCCTCGACATCCGCCGTCCCCGCTTCGGCGACCCCCTGCCCGAGACGCTCGATCAGCATGCCGGCGCCGTGGTCTTCGGCGGTCCGATGAGCGCCAATGATTGCGACGACTATATTCGGCGCGAGATCGACTGGATCGAAATTCCGCTGCGCGAGCAGCGGCCGTTCCTCGGCATCTGCCTCGGTGGCCAGATGCTCGCAATGCAGCTCGGTGCGCGCGTCGCGCCGCATGCCGATGCGCTGACCCAGATCGGCTACTATCCGATCCGCCCGACCGCCGCGGGCCACGCGCTCTGCCCGGCCTGGCCGGCCCAGGTCTATCACTGGCATCGCGAGGGATTCGAGCTGCCGGTCGGCGCCGAGTTGCTCGCGGAAGGCGATGATTTTCCGGTGCAGGCGTTCCGTACCGGCAATGCCTTCGGCGTGCAGTTTCATCCTGATGTAACCTACGCGATGATGCATCGCTGGACCACGCGCGGCTATGACGGCTTCAGCGCGCCCGGTGCGCGGCAGCGGCACCATCATTTCGCGGATCGTGCCGTGTACGATGCCGCGGAGCGCGCCTGGCTCGACCATTTCATCACTGGCTGGCTGGCGCGCCGGCCGGTGCTGGCGCAAGCGGCCGAGTAATCCGCACGGTTCGCGCGAAGCCCTTGCCTCGTCCCTTTATATGCTAGGCTCGCTCCCAACGAGCGCGCAAGAACGTGCGCCGGCAGATACAGGGAGAGCGTCATGGCCTATGAGCACATTCTCTATGAGGTGAGCGACAAGATCGCGACCATCACGCTCAATCGTCCCGATCGGATGAATGCGTGGACGCCGATCATGGAGCGCGACGTGCGTCATGCGATGGAAGCGTCAAGCGCCGATGACGATGTCCGCGTCATCATCCTCACCGGCGCGGGCCGCGCGTTTTGCGCCGGCGCCGACATGGATGCTTTGAAGGGACTCGATCCCGATGACGTCAGGCGCGCGTCGAACCTGCCGCCGTTCGACATGAACCGGCGTCCGGACTGGCAGACGCGCTACGGTTTCTATCCGTCGATCAGGAAGCCGGTCATCGCCATGCTCAATGGTGCCACGGCGGGCATCGGCCTCGTCCACGCGCTCTATTGCGACCTGCGCTTTGCCGCCGACAACACCGTGTTCACGACGGCTTTCGCGCGGCGCGGTCTGATTGCCGAGCACGGCATCAGCTGGATGCTGCCGCGCATCGTCGGTCATGCCAATGCAATGGATCTGTTGCTCTCGGCCCGGCGCGTAACGAGCGAGGAGGCGCTGCGGATGGGTTTGGTGAACCGTCTCTGCTCGCCTGAAAAGCTCCGCGAGGAGACCTGCGCCTATGCGCGCGATCTCGCCGATTTCGTTTCGCCGAGTGCGATGGCCGTTATCAAGCGCCAGCTCTACGAGGTGCCGTTCCAGACGCTGGCCGAGGCAACGATCGAAGCCAACCGGGAAATGATGGTGGCGCTGGGCGGCAGCGATTTCCAGGAAGGCGTGGCGAGCTTCATGGAGAAGCGGCCGCCGAGGTTCACGGGGAAGTAGGGGGAGAATTCCTCAACCAGTCCGTCTTCGCCCTGCGGGCTTCGTCGGACACCACGCTTCGCCCTTCGGGCCTCGTGGCTGCGCCACGCGTAGCCCGAAGGGCGAAGCGTGGTGGAGCCAGGCGGGATCGAACCGCCGACCTCGTCATTGCGAACGACGCGCTCTCCCAGCTGAGCTATGGCCCCGTTTGCTGGCCGCTCTGGTGAATGCGGCCGACAACCGGGCGCCATTTAAGTCCCCGCCAAGGTCAAGTCAAGGACGGGTGTAATCCGGGTTTTAGCCATTCGGGACGCCGACTTCCCTTGTTTGGGCGGGGGGGAACCGATATCTAGCAAGAGGGGCGTCAATCCCGACCGCAGCCAGAGTTTTCAAAAGCCAGAGGCCTCAAAAGCCATGCGTGCCGTTCTCGACATCGTCATCATCGTGCTCGACCTCTACGTCTGGCTGCTGATCGCCTCCGCGATCCTATCCTGGCTGATCGCCTTCAACGTCGTGAACACCCGTAACCAGTTCGTCTCGGCGGTGGCGGAGTTCCTGTACCGGATCACCGAGCCGTTGCTGGCACCGATCCGCAATTTCCTGCCCAGTCTCGGCGGCCTCGACATCTCGCCGATCATCCTGATCCTGCTCATCATGTTCATCGAGCGGGTGATTCTGTACTACATCTATCCGAACGTGATCTGAGCAGGCTGGAGCGCCTTGGTTGCCAAACAAGCTTGCAAGGAACCCTGGCGTTACTCGGCAGCGGGAATCAGCATCGCGCTGCGGGTGACGCCGCGTGGCGGCCGCGACGACATCGAGGGGATCGAGCAATTGGCCGACGGCCGCAGCGTGCTGAAGGTGCGGGTGCGCGCAATCGCCGATGGCGGCGAGGCCAACAAGGCCGTTTTGGTCCTTTTGGCGAAATCGCTTGGCGTCCCCAAGGCCAGCGTCAAGCTGCTATCCGGAGCCGCTTCGCGGCTGAAGCAGATCGCGGTTGACGGCGATCCGGCACGGCTCGGCGAAGCCCTGCGCCAGCTTGCCTCGGCCAAATCGAGAGACTGAGGGAACCGACATGACCGCCAAAATCATCGATGGAAAAATCATCGCCGCGGAGCTTCGGGCCCGCGTCACCGAAGAGGTCGCCCGCGTCAAGCGCGAGCACAATCTGGTGCCGGGGCTGGCGGTCGTGCTGGTCGGCAGCGACCCCGCCAGCGAGGTTTATGTCCGCTCCAAGCACGCCCAGACGCAAGGCGCAGGCATGGCCTCGTTCGAGTACAAATTGCCGGCCGACGTCTCGCAGGCGGACCTCCTCGCGCTGGTCGCAAAGCTCAACCGCGATCCGGCCGTGCACGGCATTCTGGTGCAGCTGCCGCTGCCGAAGGGATTGAACACCGAAGCCGTCATCAACGCCATCGACCCCGCCAAGGACGTCGACGGCCTGCATCCGAACAATGCCGGCCGGCTCGCCGGCGGCTTTGCGGCACTGTCGCCCTGCACGCCGCTCGGCTGCATCATCCTGACCAGAAGCGTGCACGCCTCACTGGAGGGCATGAACGCGATCGTCATCGGCCGCTCCAATCTGGTCGGTCGGCCGCTGGTGCAATTGCTGTTGAACGAGAACGCCACGGTCACGATCGCGCATTCGCGCTCGCGCGACCTGCCAGGGCTTGTGAAGAAGGCCGATCTCGTCTATGCCGCGGTCGGAAGGCCCGAGATGGTGCGCGGCGACTGGCTGAAGCCGGGTGCGACCGTGATCGACGTCGGCATCAACCGGATTCCGAAGGACGACGGCAAGACACGTCTCGTCGGCGACGTCGCCTATCAGGAAGCGCTTGCGATTGCCGGCGCAATTACGCCGGTGCCGGGCGGCGTCGGTCAGATGACGGTGGCGTGCCTGCTGGTGAACACGCTGCGAGCGGCCTGCGCCATCGCGGGGCTGCCGAAGCCGGCGGTGTAAGTTGCGTCATTCCGGGATGGCTCAAGGAGCCGAACCCAAAATTACGGGCCACAAACTTCCGGATGCTCAGGTGCGCAATTGCGCACCGTAGTTCGCGCTTCGCGCGCCCTGGAATGACGGTTACGTCGTTACCTTATTCTTCTTCTCGCGATCCATGCCTTCGAGAATCAGCTTGTGCGCGTCCTCCGGGCCACCCCAGCGCAGGATCTTCACCCATTTGCCCTTCTCGAGATCCTTGTAGTGCTCGAAGAAGTGCTGGATCTGCTGCAGCGTGATGTCAGGCAGGTCGGAGTACGATCTCACCTTGTCATAGCGCTGCGTGAGCTTTGACGACGGCACCGCCAGAATCTTCTCGTCGCCGCCGGCTTCGTCCTCCATGAACAGCACACCGACCGGACGCACGCTCATGACGGCGCCGGGAATGATGGCGCGGGTGTTGACGATCAGGACGTCGCAGGGGTCGCCGTCATCCGACAAAGTGTGCGGAATGAAGCCGTAGTTGCCGGGGTAACGCATCGGCGTGTAGAGGAAGCGGTCGACCACCAGCGTGCCGGCCTCCTTGTCCATCTCGTATTTGATCGGTTCGCCGCCCACGGGCACTTCGATGACGACGTTGACGTCATGTGGGACATTTTTCCCGATCGAGACCGCATCGATACGCATTCAAGGCTCCGTTGTTGCCGAGGTGAAATCGCGCCCGGCAGCGATTTTGGCGCTGTCATACGCGGGCTTGGCCCGCTGATCCATCGCGTTTTTGTGAAATAATGAATCCGGAAATCACCGGCTCGAAGGCAACGGTATCGACGGAAGGGAAACGCTGCCGGCTAGGCTTTCAGCAGCTCAATTGGTCCAAGCGAAGGCAACCTTGTCGAGCGACTTCGGCCCGAACCGCTCCGACGAGCGCGCCACCATGCGGCCGCCCAGCGCCCGGTAGAACTCAGTGGCCGGGTCGTTGTCCGAGAGCGCCCACACCACCATGCTCTTCAGCCCGCTCTGCATCAGATCGCGGCGGGCGGCGGCGAACAGGCGCCGGCCGAAGCCGAGGCCCTGGAACTCAGGACGGAGATAGAGCTCGTAGATCTCGCCGTCAAAATGCAGGCTGCGGGCGCGGTTGCGACCGTAATTGGCGTAGCCTGCGATCTTGTCGCCGAACACGAGTACGCTGACGCGGCTGCCTTTGCGGATCGCGCTGTCCCACCACTGCGGACCGCGGCGATTGATGAGCTTCTCCAGCTCGGAGCCGGGAATGATGCCCTGATAGGCGGCGCGCCAGGCTTCGTCATGGGTGGACGCCACCGCAGTTGCGTCTGCAGCTTTAGCCGGCCGGACCTCGATCAGGGTTGTGCTCATGGACGCAATCAAACCAAGTCGCCGCGTCCGCGGCAAGACCTATCGTTAATTATCGGTTAACGTGTGGACTTTGTGCATCAGTATACTAACCGTGTTGTACCGAAAAAAGACAAGACGCCAACTTAAATGGCACCGGCTTGCCGTGCGTCGGTGCAAAACTCCTTCTGCGGCAACGAATGAACGGCAATGGCAACGCAGAAAGTCCGCCCATAGTGATTCGTTCCTACTAGTGTGGCTGTCGCTGTTCGTGTTCGCTCTCGGCCATTCATGCGGCTCCTCAACATCCTCGCGCTCCTGCCTCTGCTGACCTTGCTGACTGCGCCATCTTTGTGCGCTCAGGTCACGTTTGGCCCATCGGGCGAGGAGGGCGAACCGCTTCGCCGACAGGAATGGCTGGTGCCATCGCCGGATACCGAGATTGCTGCGCATGCCCTGCTGTTTCGCCCTGCCGGCGCAGGTCCATTCAGGCTTGCAGTGGTTGCACACGCCTCGACGCAGAATGGCTTGCGTCGGGCGCAAATGCCGCAGCCGGAATACCGTGCGCTCGCCGCCTATCTCGTCGCGCGCGGTTTTGCCGTGCTGGTGCCGGAGCGGCTCGGCCATGGTGCGACCGGCGGCCGGTATATCGAGGACCAGGGTGGATGTGACGAGGCCGACTATGTGCGTTCGGGCCGTGCAACGGCCGAGGAAATCTGGCTCGCGCTGGACTATTTGCGGAAGCAGGATTTCATCCGCAAGGCTCCTGCCGTCGTGCTCGGCCATTCCGCCGGCGGCTGGGGCGCGCTGGCGCTCGCGACTGCCGATCCGAAGGCGATCTCCGCGATCACAGTGTTTGCACCGGGGCGCGGTGGCCACGCCAATGATGAGCCGAACCGGATCTGCGCCAAGCATACGCTTCTTGCAGCCGCCGCCGAGTTCGGGAAGGGGGCGCGCATTCCCGTCTCATGGCTCGTTGCGGACAACGACAGCTACTTCGCGCCGGCATTTTCGAAAGCGTTGGTCGACGCGTTTCGCGGCAGCGGCGGCAAGGCCGACTTCCGCGCCTTGCAAGCCGTCGGCAGCGAAGGCCATTGGATGATCGAGAGCGAGGCCGGGGTCAAAGCCGCGAGCCGCGAGCTCGCACGTGCGCTGAACCCGCCGAAGCCGATGGCGAGCAAGAAGCCATGACGCTATATTTGCTGGTCAAATTTATCCATGTGCTCGGCGCCATCGTCATCCTTGGCACCGGAACCGGCATCGCCTTCTTCATGCTGATGGCGCATCGCACGAATGACGTGGCGTTCATCGCGCTCACGGCCTCAGTGGTGGTGGTCGCGGACGCAATCTTCACGCTGTCGGCCGTGATCCTCCAGCCGCTGACAGGCGGCCTGCTGATGATGCTCTCAGCGACGCCGATTACGGAGCACTGGCTGCTCGCCTCGCTCGCGCTCTACGTTGTCGCGGGCCTGTTCTGGGTCCCCGTCGTCTTCATGCAGGTCGAGATGCGTGATCTTGCGCGCCAGGCCGCCGCCGATCAGCGTAGCGCGCTTCCGCAGCGTTATTTCGTGCTGTTTCGCCGCTGGTTCGCATTCGGCTTCCCCGGCTTTGGCGCGACGATGCTGATCCTCTGGCTGATGATTGTAAAACCGTTTTGAGAGGCGCGATGAGTGCGCGATCCATCCTGGTGCTCGGCGCCTCCGGCCTGATTGGCCGTTTCGTCACCGACGATCTGCGCGCGAGGGGATTTCGCGTCGTCGGGGTGGCACGCAGCCTGTCGCCGGCACAGAGGATGGACGTAGAGGATTTCGATCTGCCAATCCTCTCCCTCGATACAGCCGCCCTGATGCGCCTGCTCTGCGAGCATGCCGTCGATGTCGTCGTGAATTGCCTTGGCGTGCTCCAGGACGGTCCGGGCAGCGATACCAACGCCGTGCATCGCGATTTCGTCGCGCGGCTGCTTCAGGCGATCGACGGTAGTGGTCGCGCGATCCGGCTGGCGCACATCTCAATCCCGGGAACGGCGGCGGCCGACCGCACCGCTTTTGCGACGACCAAGCGCGAGGCCGAGCGCCTGATCGCCGCCTCCGGCATTCCCCACGCCATCCTGCGACCTGGCTTCGTCATTGCACCTGCAGCGTATGGCGGCAGCGCTATGCTCCGGGCGCTCGCCGCCTTGCCGCTCGACCTTCCGGACAAGGAGATGGCAACGCCGTTCCAGCCCGTCGCGGTGGAAGACATTGCCGCCACCATCGCCTGGCTCGCCACGTGTGGCATCGACGACGCATCCGTGAAAGCGGCGAGCTGGGACCTGATGCAAGTTGAGCCGGTCACGATGGCCGGCGTCATCAAGTCGTTTCGTCTCGCGTTCGGCACGGCCGGTTGGCCGCGTATAGCAATGCCGGCCTTCCTGCTCGATCTCGGAGCGAGAATCGGCGATCTCGCCAGCTATTTCGGCTGGATGCCGCCGATGCGTTCCACCGCCGTCGCCGAACTGCGCCGTGGCGTGCGAGGTGATCCCTCAGCGTGGATCACCGCCACCGGCATCGCGCCGAAGACGCTGTTCGGGGCGATAGGGCGCCACCCTGCCACTATCCAAGACAAATGGTTCGCGCGCCTGTTCCTGATCAAGGCGCTGATTTTCGCGAGCCTGGTCGCGTTCTGGTTCGTCTCCGGCTTCATCGCGCTGTTCGTGTCCTATCGCGCCGCCGCCGGGATCCTGAGCGCGCACAATTTTCCGCCGGCGCTGGTCGATCCCATCACAATCGGCACGAGCCTGATGGACATGAGTATCGGCGTGCTTATCGCCTTCCGCCGAACGGCCGCAGTCGGGCTCGTTGCTGGCATCGTCGCTTCGCTCGGCTACATGGTCGGCGCGGCCATCTTGACGCCGGACCTCTGGATCGAGCCGCTCGGCGCACTGGTGAAGACCGGTCCGGCGATCGTGCTGATGCTGGTCGCGCTGCTCGTGTTGGACAATCGCTGATGCCCACATGTCCCGACGACGATGTGATCCTGTTTGACGGCATCTGCATCTTCTGCTCACGCTGGGTCCGCTTCGTCGCGAAGCGCGACACCGCGAGGCGGTTTCGCTTCACGCCGATTCAGTCGGATTATGGGGCTCGGCTCGCGCGCACGTTCGGCATCGACCCGGAGGACCCTGACACCAATGCCGTAGTCCATGGCGGCGACGTCTTCATGAAGTCCGACGCTGCGCTGACGGTGCTGTCGCAACTTCCGGGGTGGAGCTGGGTGCGTGTCCTGTTCGCGGTGCCAAAGCCGCTGCGGAATGCCATCTACAGCCTCGTCGCGCGCAACCGCTATCGCATCTTCGGCAAGTACGATGCGTGCTTCGTGCCGGACGCGGAGCTCAAGGCACGGGTGATTGAGTAGTTCGTCATTGCGAGGCGCCCTTGCGACCAAGAAATCCAGAATCGTTCCGCGGCGGCAGTCTGGATTGCTTCCGCCTTCGCCAAGGCTTCGGCGGACAAGTCGCGGCGCTCGCAATTGACGGAGTTCGTGATTACGGCTTCCGAACAGCCGCCACTGCTTCCTTCGCCGCCCGCTCGCCCGAGTCCCTTGCTCCATGCGCCGTCGAGAAGAAGTTCGGCGAGGTCGCTTCGCCCGCGAAGAACAGCCGGTCGTCCACGGGTGCGGCGAGCACCGCACGGGCGCCGGCATGGCCTGGCAGCGCGTGCGAATAGGAACCTCTGGCGAAGGGGTCCTTTGCCCAGCGGGATTCCGCGAGCGGCTTGAGCTTGCGGCGGATGTCGTTGCCGAGATAGTCGGCGATCTCGTCGATACTCTGGGCGGCGAAAGCGCCATCGCCGCCATCCTCCAGCTCCCTGGCAAAGCGGCCGCCGAAGAAACCATCGATACAGGGCTGTCCGAAGGGACGGATGTGGTAGGTGCCCATCGCGGTGCGCATCGTGGCACCGCGCAGATTGCCTTCTTTCGGAAAGGCTTCGGCATCTGCCAGCGCCAGCGTCACCTTGTCGTCGACACCGAGCGGCAGGCCTCGCGCCGCATCGACCTTGGCGGGCAGGGGCGGCGAGAAGCGGATCGCTTCATCGGCAATCAGGCTGGTGGGTACGGTGATGATCGCCTTGTCCGCGATCAGCGTGCCCTGCGAAGTCTCGAGCCGAATGCGCTGATCGGAATGATCGACCAGCGTGACATTGCAGCTCAGCGCGACTGGACAGGCCGCGCCATAGGCCGCGATCAGCGTCCCATATCCAGCCCGCACGCGCCAGTTGAAATAGGTGTCCTCATAGGCCTCCATGTCGAGGATCGAGACCTGATCGAGTTCGCACCCGTTCACATAGGTCGAGACCGCGTCGATCATCGGATTCCAGCGATTGCCCGGCTCGAGATAGCAATCGGCCGCCCGATCCTCGCCATTTGCCGCTGCGTCCCAGAGACGCTCGTAGAATTCGTCGATCGCGAGCACGAAGGCCTTGCGGTCGGCTTCCGGAAATACGTCGCCATAGGCGCGATCGCCCCAGGGCGGTAAATCGGTGTTGATGTCGAAGCCGAGCTGGCGGGCAATCGGAACGAAGGAATTTTTGTCGGCCGAGTGCAGCCAGCCGCAGCCGACGTCGAAGGTGACTTCGGGCGAGGCCTGCACCGTCCAGGCGCGGCCGCCGAGCCGATCGCGCGCTTCGAGCACGATCACGGAGAGTCCGGAGCCCTGCAGCGCATGAGCGGCACCGAGTCCGGCGGCACCGGCACCGATGATTGCGACGTCGACCGCGGAGGGAAGGGACATGGACGCGAGTAGTCAGTGGCGAATGGCGAATAGCGTACAGGAAACGACCGCCGAGGCCAATCGCTCCTATTCGCTACTCGCCCCTATTCGCCGCCTTTACGCCACCGCTTCCTTGGCTTTCTCCGCGCGCTTACGCTCGTTCGGATCGAGGTGCTTCTTGCGCAGGCGGATCGACTTCGGCGTGACCTCGACGAGCTCGTCGTCCTCGATATAGGCGAGCGCCTTTTCCAGCGTCATGCGGATCGGGGGGGTCAGACGCACGGCTTCATCCTTGGAGGTCGTGCGGATGTTGGTGAGCTGCTTGCCCTTGAGAACGTTGATCTCGAGATCGTTGTCGCGGGTGTGCTCGCCGACGATCATGCCCTTGTAGACCTTCCAGCCCGGCTCGATCATCATCGGGCCGCGGTCTTCCAGCTTGAACATGGCGTAGGCCACCGCTTCGCCCTGGTCGTTGGAGATCAAGACGCCGTTGCGACGACCCTGGATCTCGCCCTTGTACGGTGCATAGCCGTGGAACAGGCGGTTCATGATCGCGGTGCCGCGGGTGTCGGTGAGCAGCTCGCCCTGATAGCCGATCAGGCCACGGGTCGGCGCGTAGAACACCAGGCGCAAGCGGTTGCCGCCCGAGGGCTTCATCTCGATCAGCTCGGACTTGCGCTCGCTCATCTTCTGCACGACGACGCCGGAGTGCTCCTCGTCGACGTCGATCACGACTTCCTCGATCGGCTCCATGGTGGCGCCGGTCGCTTCGTCCTTCTGATAGACGACGCGCGGGCGCGACACCGAGAGCTCGAAACCTTCGCGGCGCATGGTCTCGATCAGGATCGCGAGCTGCAATTCGCCGCGGCCCGACACTTCCATAGCGTCCTTGTCGGAGGCTTCGACCACGCGCAGCGCGACATTGCCTTCGGCTTCGCGCAGCAGGCGGTCGCGGATCATGCGGCTCGTCACCTTGTCGCCTTCGGTGCCGGCGAGCGGGGAGTTGTTGACGATGAAGGACATCGACACGGTCGGCGGGTCGATCGGCTGCGCCGGCAGCGGCACCTCGACGGTCGGATCGCAGAAGGTATCGGCCACAGTGCCCTTGGTCAGGCCGGCAATCGCGACGATATCGCCGGCTTCGGCCTCCTCGAGCGGGGTGCGCTCGAGGCCGCGGAAGGCCAGGATCTTCGTGACACGCCCGGACTCGACCAGCTTGCCGTCGGCGTTGAGAACCTTGACCTGCTGGTTCGGCTTGAGCACGCCGGAGGAGATGCGGCCGGTGATGATGCGGCCGAGATAGGGATTGGCCTCCAGGATGGTGCCGATCATCTTGAACGGACCTTGCTCGACCTTCGGCGGCGCGACGTGGCGCAGGATCAGGTCGAACAGCGGCTCCATGCCCTTGTCCTTCGGACCCTCCGGGCTCTCGGCCATCCAGCCCTGCTTGGCCGACCCGTACAGGATCGGGAAGTCGAGCTGCTCCTCGCTGGCGTCGAGCGCCGCGAACAGGTCGAACACCTCGTTGATGACTTCGGTCGGGCGCGCGTCGGGCCGGTCGACCTTGTTGATGACGACGATCGGCTTCAGGCCGACCTTGAGCGCCTTGGAGACCACGAACTTGGTCTGCGGCAACGGACCTTCGGCGGCGTCGACCAGCACGAGCGCGCCGTCCACCATGTTGAGGATGCGCTCGACCTCACCGCCGAAATCGGCGTGGCCGGGAGTGTCGACGATGTTGATGCGGGTGTCCTTCCACTGCACCGAGGCTGCCTTGGCCAGGATGGTGATGCCGCGCTCACGCTCCAGGTCGTTGGAATCCATGGCGCGATCGGTCACCTTCTGGTTCTCGCGGAACGTGCCGGACTGCTGGAGGAGTTTATCGACCAGGGTCGTCTTGCCGTGGTCGACGTGGGCGATGATGGCGACGTTGCGGAGGTTCATGAGTGAGCTTCTTTGCGTTCGAACAATGGGTTAAGCGCGATCTCGCCGGTCGGACCGGGACCTCTTCTCGAAACAACGCTGGAAGACTGGAAACGGGCGCTCGCCGCCCAAAAGGGAAGCCCGGCCATCTCGACCGGGCACCCTACGCGTTGCGGCGCAATATATGCAAAAAACGCCAAAAAACAATGCGTTCTTTGCCAGTTGGTTGACTGAATTTTGTCCGGGAATCTCCGGGGGTTAGACGGACGGACGTAACCGTGTCGCCGCCCAGATCGAGGCGGCCGCCTATTCTCACGACCAGACCCAGCAAGACCAGCGGCGCGATGTCGGAGGCGATCCGGCCATTCTCGAACACGGACATTCCGCCGAACAGGAGTGCGCAGAGACTCGACAGGATCATGAAGATCCCGAAGTTCTCCCGCCGAGCAAACGGAGCGGACCGCTACCCGGCCTCTTGCTCCTCGGTCGGATAGACGCCGCACAGCACTTCCTCGAAATGCATCTTCACCGCGTCGTTGCAAAGGCAGGCGCGAAGCTTCAGGCCGTCGCGGCTGCGAACCAGGATCGATCCGCGCCTTGTGTCGAGAATCCGTTCTGCCCTGAACGACTGAAGCACGCGGCTGGCATAGGAGCGGCCGACGCCGAGCAGCGTCGCAAGCTGCTCGTGGGTGAGCGGCACGCTACTTTCGTCGCCGGTCCGCTCCATGGCCGCCAAAATCCACTTGGCGGTGCGCTGCTCGATCGAATGGATCGCGTTGCAGGCGGTCGACTGGAAGATCTGCGCCAGCATGCAATCGGCATAGCGGGCAAAGATGTTGCGCAGCGATGCCGAGCGCAGCTTGGCCGCTTCCAGCTTGGCGACATGAACGCGTGCGAGCGGCCCGCCGAATTTTACGCAGATCCGGGTATAGGCCGGCAAGAACCCCTCGCTGACGATGCCGCCCACCGCGCCTTCGCGCCCGACCAGGATTGCTTCGACGTCGCGGCCGTCTTCGTTGGGGACGAGAAAGGTCGCGAGCGCCGGTCCGCAAGGGAAGTGGACGACCTGGATGTCGTCGCCGGGATTGTAGAGTAGCTGGCTGGCCGCGCAGTCTTCGACAGAGACGTGCGGCGCAAGCAGCGCATAGTCTGCCGCGCTCAAGCGCCGCAACAAATTGTTGGCCGGCCGGCTCTCGACCTCCCTTGTACCGTCTATGCGCGCATCCATCGTGAAACCCCTGTCCTCCACCTCACAATACCGAGTTCCGCCCGTTTCCTGTGTGCACAAGTGGACAGACGGAAGAACTTGGATGTGGTGGGTTTCGTTCCGGGAACCCTCCGATGCGCTGGGCGCAGGCATCGTGTCGCGGCTGTCCTGATCCGAAAAGTCTCACGCTCAAGATGCGATCATGACACCCGCACCTTCCGACGGCTCAGGCCGGCCCGCCGATGTTCTGATCGTCGAGGACGATCCGATCATTGCGATCGATTTCGAGGACCGTCTGATCGGCTTCGGTGTGACGAGCGTACGCACCGTCGGTTCGGTGACGCAGGCGCTGGCCGCCATCGCGAAGCAGGTGCCCGATTTCGCGCTGCTCGATGTCGAGCTGATCCGCGAGACGAGCTTTGCGGTCGCCGCGCGGCTGGTTGCGCTGAAGATCCCGTTCGTCTTCGTCACCGGCCATGGCGCCGAGGCACGCATTCCGCCGGAACTTTCCGGCCATCCACGGTTGCAGAAGCCGTGTTCGAGCGACGCGCTGGAGGCGGCGCTAAAGCTGCGTGCCACCGACTAGAGCGGTTTCCAGCGAAGGAAGAAGCTCCGCCGGTCAGCTCTGCTTCGGATCGAGCGTGGTCGACCACAGCGCGACGTCGGCGCGGTCGCGCAAGGTTACCGTCATCTGGCCCGAAGCGCCGTCGATTTTGACGTGACCGAAGAACTGCATGCCGGCGGACGGCGGCAGATTCTGGCTGTCCTTGCCCGGCGCCTTGACGAAGCGCACCTCGGGTCCAAAGGTGTTGTCGAGCGCGTTCGGACCGAAGGTGCCGGCATGCAGCGGGCCCGACACGAATTCCCAGAATGGCTCGAACTCCTGGAATTGCGCCTTGTTCGGATCGTAATAATGCGCGGCGGCGTAGTGCACGTCGGCGGTCAGCCACACCGTGTTGCTGATCGGCGCCATCTTGATGAAACGCAGGATGTCGGCGATCTCGAACTCGCGGCCGCGCACCGGGCCGTCGCCTTGCGCAATTGCTTCCGAGCCGCCCTTCGGCGTGTCTGATACGACGAGACTGAGCGGCATGTCGGAGGCGATCACCTTCCAGGTCGCGCGTGAGTTGAGCAGGCCGCGCTTGAGCCAGGCGATCTGGTCCGGGCCGAGGAAATAGCTGGCGGGGCCGTAAGCGGTTTCGAGATTGGGACCGTTCGGGCCGCGATAGCTGCGCTCGTCGAGCACGAAAACGTCGAGGTGCGGGCCGTATGAGATCTGGCGATAGACCCGGCCGGGCTCATTGATGCTCTCGCGCAGCGGATACATCTCGTGGAAGGCGCGCGCGCCGCGCGCGGCGAGCAGCGCGATGTCGCGCTCCTTGTAGCTGGCCGGCAATTCCTTCGACAGTGACCAGTTGTTGGTCACCTCGTGGTCGTCCCACTGCACGAAAATCGGCACCTCGGCATTGAAGGCGCGAACGTTGTCGTCGGTGAAATTGTATTTGTGAGCGGCGCGGTACTCGTCCAGCGTCTCGGCAACCTTGGCCTTCTCGGGGATGGTGACGTTCTTCCAGATCTTGCCGTCGGCGAGCTTCACCTCGGATACAATCGGGCCGTCGGCGTAGATGGTGTCGCCGGAATGCAGGAAGAAGTCCGGACGATGCGTGCGCATCGTCGAGAAGGTCAGCATGCCGCCGTCGTCGGGATTGATGCCCCAGCCCTGGCCGGCGACATCTCCGCCCCAGACGAAGCTGACGTCGCGGCGGTCGGCTGGCGCGGTGCGGAAGCGGCCGACGACCGGCTCGCCCTCAACCGCGCTGTGCGAGAGATCGCGGAAGCGGACGCGGTAGAAGATGTCCTGGCCGCCCGGAAGGTCCTCCAGCAGCATCTTTGCGGTGAAGTCGCTCTCAGGCAGCGCCGCGATCGGCGGCAGCGCGCGGGCATCCATGAACGATTCCGTCGTCGCCACCTCGACCAGCATCTGCGCGGGCCGGTCGGCGCGCGCCCACACCACGCCGCCGTCGACCGTGACGTCGCCGGACTGCACGCCATGAGTGACCGCCGGCCGGTCGGCTGCGCGCGAGAGATAGGGCATCGCGACCGTGCCGAGCGCACCGGCGCCGGTGGCGAGGAAACGGCGGCGCGAGAATTTGATGTTCATGAAGGATGGCTCCGAACCGAGCTCGCAGGAAGGTCCGTCATTCCCTGGGCGTGCCGTCAGGCGCGCCCGGGGAATGACGGCAAAGCTATATCGGGACAATGTGACGCAGTGGTTACGCGCGAGTGCTTACGCGTTCCCGGCGGCTCGGAACTGTGGGCCCACGCGTTGCAGGTTGTGCGGCAGGCTGAACAGCACCGCCTTGCGGTCGGCGACGGCGGCGTGGAACTGATCCAGCGCGATGTTGAAGGCGGTAAGCGAGCCTTCCTCGATCGCGCCATGGTCGAAGCAGCGCAGCGTGTCGCGCAGCATCTCGTCGGCCTCGGCCTGCATCTGGTCGAGCTCTTCGGTCGTCTCGCTCTTGCGCGCTGCCGCGATCATGTCCAGCAGCCGTTCGCGCAGATAGCTGTTGTTGTCGCGCTCGTCCTTCTTCAGATAGCCCGCAAACCAGGCGCCGATCGAGCCCATGGCGGAAAGTGCCATCAGGCTCCACCAGATGTAATCGCTGTATTTGTCGAGGAAGGTCTTTTCCTCGCCATCGACGAAGGCGGCCGCGCCGGGATGCACCGGGATCACCGCATCCTTGTCGGTGTCGGGCGTTTCGATCTTCGCCGCCAGCGGGAATTCCGTCACCACTTGCTGGCGCACGGCGAAGAGCTGGCGCGTGAACGCTGCGATGGTGGTATCGGACACGCCTTTGCGCGCCACGATGTGGTGCGAGAAGCTGATGGTCTTGACCTCGTCCTCCGGGCG
Source organism: Bradyrhizobium diazoefficiens (assembly GCF_016616425.1). Classification (NCBI taxonomy): domain Bacteria; kingdom Pseudomonadati; phylum Pseudomonadota; class Alphaproteobacteria; order Hyphomicrobiales; family Nitrobacteraceae; genus Bradyrhizobium; species Bradyrhizobium diazoefficiens. Next base: position 453,609 of record NZ_CP067101.1, on the reverse strand, counting down.
AGCGGGCGAACCGCCATAGGTGCCGGCGGGAATCTCTGACGCTTCGTAGACCGGATGGTTCTGCGCGATCGCATCCGCCGAATCGATCGCGATGAAGCTGGGTGCGCCGAAATCCTTGGTCGAGGCGGCGATCGCATCGGACGTGATCTTGCTGTTGACAGGGCCGGCCGCGAGATAGACGTCGGCCTTCTGGGCCTTGATCGCCTCGGCGGCTTCGTTGGCCGGGAATTGCACGATCTCGACCTTGGCGGGGTCGATGCCGTATTGTTGGAGGATCACCTTGAGCAGATTGACGTTGGCCTGGGTGCGCCCGACCACCCCGACGCGATGGCCGGCGAGCTGCGCGATCTTGGTGATCTTCGGGCTTCGCTTCTTGCCCTTGCCCGGTACCGACCACAGCACCACCACGTTCTTGCGCAGGGTCGCGACCGCCTGCGCGTTCTTGGGCACGTCGAGGTCGCCGCGCACGATGGCGAGATCGGCCTTGCCTTCCGCGAGCGCGTTGGCGCTGGCCGTGGCGCCGTCGGTCTGGAGCGGCCGCAGCCGCACCTGACCCTTGGTCTGCGTGAACGCCTGCGTCAGTGCCTGCACGATCTTGAGATCGTCGCTGTTGGCGGGACCGACCGCGATCTTCAGCGTCACGGGCCGCATCGCGAAGTAATAGCCACCGGCGAGCGCGCCGATGATCGCCAGCACGAATGCGAGTGACACCAACGCCGTCTTCCGCGCCGCGGATCGCGGCGAAGGCGGCGCATCGGCCAGGTTCAATCCCCCGGTCATCGATCTCCCAAACAGGCGCTTCAGGCTCGGTTTCATCCTGGCCGGCGATTTACGCCCGCAATTGTAGCAAATTTCTTGTTCTGCGGGGTTACATCTCCGTCATGGTTAGCGGATGAAGGAAATCCCCGTATGAACCCGGGCGTCAGCACGGTGTTAGGGTAAAGTTCCCCCCTGGAAGGACGGAGATGACCATGGCAGAACGGCTCTCGGCAGAGGCGCGCAAGCAGGCGCTGGGCGGACTCTCGGGCTGGAGCGAGGTTCAGGGTCGGGATGCTATCGGGAAAACCTTTGTCTTCAAGGATTTCAACGAGGCGTTCGGCTTCATGACCCGCGCCGCGCTCGCCGCCGAGAAGATGGATCACCACCCCGAATGGCGCAACGTCTACAAGACGGTGGAGGTGGTGCTGTCGACCCACGACGCCGGCGGCGTCACTGCGCTCGACATCGCGCTGGCGAGGTCGATGAACGCGATCGCGGGCTGAGACCGGACCGGGCCGACGTCTTGCAGGGATTGCCCGCACCCCCATCTGGTGATCAGCTAGGATGCGGCGATCCGCCGCCCCTGGCTGAACGGGGAGTTTGTCGAAAATGGCAGCCGAACACAGTGTCGGTTTCGAGCCGGCCGATCGGCTCGCGGAAGATCGCGAGAAGGTGCGCCGCCGCTTCTGGCGCAAGCTGAAGCGTGTTGCCGCGCATCTGCCATTCGCAGAAGACCTGCTTGCTGCCTATTACTGCGCGTTCGACCGGCAGACGCCGCGCCACGTCCAGGCCTCGCTGCTCGGGGCGATCGCCTATTTCATCCTGCCGTTCGACTTCGTTCCCGACGTGATGCCGATCCTCGGCTTCACCGATGACGCGGCCGTCCTCGCCACCGCCATCCGCATGGTCGCCAGTCACATTACCACCGAGCATCGCGAGGCCGCGCGTGCTGTGCTGAAGCGCGGGATGAGTGAGGCGGAAGAAGACGCCGACGCTGGATAGCAGACGCAGATTCAGCCACACGCACTGACGTCATGCCCCGGCTTGACCGGGGCATCCAGGGCGGCTTCCCGGTCCAATCTCTCTGGGATACCGGGTCGCCCGGTGGGTGCTCGGCCGCCGAAGCTTCAGCGAAGGCGGCAGGCCGGGCGACGACAGCGGAGTCGGTGGCGCGCAGGTCGCGACAAAGCCACGGCCGCGCACATCCTCACGGATGCAAGATCACCTTGCCCATGGCCTGGCGTCCGGCAAGGACCTTCAGCGCGTCCGCGGTTTGCGCCAGCGGGAAGATGCGATCGACATGCGATGAAATCTTTCCTTCCGCCGTCCACTTCACGAGCTTCTCGAGATTGGCACGATTCTTTGCGGGGTTGAGCCTGGTCCAGGCGCCCCAGAACACGCCGCGGATGTCGCAGCCCTTCAGCAGCGCAAGATTCAGCGGCATCTTCGGAATGTCGCCGGCGGCAAAGCCGATGACGAGGAAGCGGCCTTCCCACGCAATCGAGCGCAGCGCCGCTTCCGCATACGCACCGCCCACGGGATCGAAGATGATGTCGACGCCCTTGCCGTCGGTGAGTTTGCGCAAGCCTTCCTTCAGATCTTCCTTGGCGTAGTTCAGCGTCAGCTCGGCACCATGCGCTTTGGCGAATTCGAGCTTCTCGTCCGACGAGGCGCAGGCGATAACCTTCAATCCCATCAGCTTGCCGAGCTCGCACGCCGCCAGGCCCGTGCCGCCGGCCGCGCCGAGCACCGCGAGCGTCTCGCCCGGCTTCGGGCTGGCGCGATCTTCCAGTGCATGCAGTGCGGTGCCGTAGATGATGATGATGCCGGCCGCGCGATCGTAGTCGAGATTATCGGGAATCTTCACGATCGAAGCCGCCGGCAGCGCGATCTTTTCGCGCGCGCCGTTGTGACCGCAGGACGCGACGACGCGATCGCCGACTTTCAGGTCGGTCACACCAGGGCCGATGCTCTCGATCACACCCGCGACTTCCGCGGCCGGCGAGAACGGGAACGGCGGCTTGATCTGGTACTTGCCCTGGATCATCAGGATGTCGAAGAAGTTGAGCGCCGCGGCCTTGATCGCGATCACCGCTTCGCCGGGACCGGCCACCGGATCCGGCACGTCGGCCAGCACGAGATCGTCGGGCTGGCCGTATTGCGAGCAGAGGATGGCTTTCATGGCGGCACCTTGGGCGTTTCGGGTGGAATTATAGTTTGGCCGTTTCTGCCGGATTTGGCGCGGCCCGACAATCCGGATTCTTTATCAGAGACCGCGCATCGGCCTATCCTCGCGTCATTGCGAGCGAAGCTGAGCAATCCAGACCAATTCCGCGGGACGGATTCTGGACTCCTTGCGTTGCTTGCAATGACCGAGTGTATGGAAACAGGGAGGATTCAAACGATGTTTGAAACAGGCCTGCTCAGGGACAAGCGCATCCTCGTCACCGGTGGCGGCTCGGGCCTGGGAGCTGCAATGGGACGCCGCTTCCTCGCGCTTGGCGCCGAGCTCGTGATCTGCGGCCGCAAGCTCGATCGGTTGGAAGCAACGGCTGCGGAGATGCGCGCGCAGAGCCGGGGCAAGGTCATGACGATCGCCTGCGACGTCCGCGACGGTGGTGCGGTCGACAACATGATGGATCAGGTCTGGCGTGAGGCGCCGCTCGATATCCTCGTCAACAACGCTGCCGCGACTTTCATCGCACAGAGCGAGCATCTGTCGTTCCGAGCGGCCGATGCGATCCTGGCGCCGACGCTGCACGGCGCGATGTATTGCACGCTTGCTGCCGGCAGGCGTTGGATCGAGGACAAGCATCGCGGCGTCGTGCTCTCGATCCTCTCGACCTCGACCATCACCGGCCGCGCCTTCACCGTGCCGTCGGCGATGGCGAAATCGGCGCTGCTGGCGATGACCAAAAGTCTTGCAGTGGAATGGGGGCCGAAAGGCATCCGCACCGTCGCCATTGCGCCGGGTCCGTTCCCGACCGCGGGCGCATCGGGGCAGCTCCGCCCCGAAGGTCGCGACGAAGGCTGGACCGCGCGCAATCCGCTTGGCCGTACCGGAGAGCACAGCGAGCTTGCCGATCTCGCCAGCTTCCTGGTTTCGGATCGCGCTGGTTACATCAATGGCGAGATGGTCGTCATCGACGGTGGCGCGCATTTGCGCAGTTCCGGCGCCGAGGATCTGTTGTGCTGGACCGAGACCCAATGGGCCGAGCAGCGCGCTGCGCGGTCCAAGGCCTAGTCGGGTAGCGATACCGCTAACCGCCTTCCCAAGTTGAACTTTCCCGGCTATCCCTGCCACGGGACAAAGCGCAGCCGGGCCATCTTCCAGTCACAATATTGAGGGAACCACTCCAGCATGTGGCGGGTGCTGATTTTAGCTTTGATGACTGGCGTGGCGGCCGGGGGAATCGCTGGTTCCGCGCGGGCGCAGACGGCGCCGAAGACTGCACCGAAATCGGCTGCGCCGGCGGCCCATACGGCTGCGAAGTCGGCTGCAAAGCACGAGAGCAAGCCGGCAACCCCGCCCGCGGTTGCGGGCGGTGCGGAGCCGACCCTGATCGGCCAATTCGGCACCTGGGGCGCCTATTCGGCGACGCCCAACGGCAAGAAGGTCTGTTTCGCGCTGGCCAAGCCTTCGTCGTCGAAGACCAATCCGCCGAATCGGCCGCGCGATCCCGCCTATGCCTTCGTCTCGACCCGGCCGGCCGAGAAGGTGAACAACGAAGTCTCGGTCATGATCGGTTACGCGCTGAAGCCGGGTTCGGAATCGTCGATCGAGGTCGGCGGAGCCTCCTTCGCGATGTACACGCAGGGCGATGGGCTCTGGATCAAGAACGCGGCCGAGGAGGAGCGGATGGTGGAAGCCATGCGCAAATCCGCCGATCTCGTGGTCAAGGGCGTTTCGGCCAAGGGCACGGAGACGACCGACACATTTTCGCTGAAGGGCCTCTCCCAGGCGCTCGACAAGATCGCCCACGATTGCCGACGATAACGCCGCCGGCGTCAAGCCTGCGGGCGGTAATCACGGTCGCAATCGGCAATTCCGGTTGCTATATAGTGGCGGTTCCAGATTTTTCGCCGTCACGGCCGGGCTTGACCCGGCCATCCACGCGCTGGCCGCAGGCGGAAGAAGAACGTGGATGCCCGGGCCTTCGCCTCGCCGAAGCGGCTTCGGCCGCGCAGGCGGGACAAGCCCGGGCATGACGAAACAGCAACAACCTCAGGCAACCGATGCAACCGACGACCGAGCCGCACGCAATACTGGTGGAGAAGACGCCGCTCGAGAGCTATGTGCCGCTGGCCAAGCCCTCGCTGATCGGCCTGTCGCGAACCGAGCTTGCCGATCGCCTCGGCGAGATCGGCGTTGCCCCGGCACAGCGCAAGATGCGGGTGCAGCAGCTGTGGCACTGGCTCTATTTCCGCGGCGCCCAGAACTTCGACGAGATGACCTCGATCTCGAAGGGCATTCGCGCCGAGCTCGCGCAGCATTTTACGGTCGACCGTCCCGAAGTCGTGGCCGAGCAGATCTCCAACGACGGCACCCGCAAATGGCTGCTCCGTCTGCCGAGCGGCGACAATGTCGAGCGTGCGCATGAAGTCGAGTGCGTCTACATTCCCGAGACCGATCGCGGCACGCTCTGCGTCTCCTCGCAGGTTGGCTGCACGCTGAATTGTTCCTTCTGCCACACCGGCACGCAGCGCCTCGTGCGCAATCTCACCGCGGGCGAGATCGTCGGGCAGGTGATGGTCGCGCGGGATCGCCTGAACGACTGGGCCGATCGCGAGGACGGCACGCGCCGCGTCACCAACATCGTGATGATGGGGATGGGCGAGCCGCTCTACAATTTCGACGCGGTGCGCGATGCGCTGCTTATCGTCGGCGACAATGAAGGCATCGGAATCTCCCGCCGCCGCATCACGTTGTCGACCTCGGGCGTGGTGCCGAACATCGTGCGCGCCGGCGAGGAAATCGGCGTCATGCTCGCGATCTCGCTGCATGCGGTGCGTGACGAGCTGCGCAACGAGCTCGTGCCGCTCAATCGCAAATACCCGATCAAGGAGCTGCTGCAGGCCTGCCGCGACTATCCCGGCGCCTCGAATGCGCGCCGCATCACCTTCGAATATGTGATGCTCAAGGGTGTCAACGATTCGCTTGAGGATGCAAAATTGCTGGTCAAGCTGCTCAAGGGCATCCCGGCCAAAATCAATCTGATTCCGTTCAATCCCTGGCCCGGCACGGCCTATGAATGTTCGGACTGGGACCAGATCGAACAGTTTTCCGAATACATCTTCAACGCCGGCTATTCCTCGCCGGTGCGCACCCCGCGCGGCCGCGACATTCTCGCCGCCTGCGGCCAGCTCAAGTCGGAAACCGAGAAGCTGTCCGCCAGGGAACGCCAGGCGCTGCGCGCCATGGCGATGACGGATTGAGGATGCCTGCCCTTGCTCCCGCATCCTCGTCATTGCGAGCGAAGCGAAGCAATCCAGAATCTTCCCGGTGGGGCGGACTGGATCGCTTCGCTTCGCTCGCAACGAGGGTGAGGCTTGCGTCATGTCCCTGATCGGCCGCCTCTTCGTCATCGTCATCGGCTTTCTCGCCGCCTGCTTCGTTGGCGGCATGATCGTGGTCGTCGCGCTGCTGTTTCCGGAGTTTGCCGATCTCGGCGCCGGTCCGGTCGATCAGGGCACGATCGACATCCTGCTCGGCTTCGGCTTCATCTTCGTCTCGGGGTTTGCGCTGGTGCCGGCGGCGGTGATCGTTGCGATCACGGAAGCGCTCTACATCCGCAGCGCGCTCGCCTATGCCGTTGGCGGCGGCCTGGTCGGGCTCGCCTGCTACCTCGGCCTCGTTCCCTTCCACTCCGACACCTTGCAGTTCGAAGGCATCGTGCGCCGTCACCTCGAGATCATGACCGGGGCCGGCATAGTCGCCGGTGTCGTCTACTGGCTGATCGCCGGCCGCAACGCCGGTGCCTGGCGCAACCCGCCGCCTTCGCGGATGCCGCCCCCGCCGCTGCCATCGAATTCAAGACCGGATGTGCGGTGACTCTCCTACCCTGCCCTGGAGGGTCCCTCCAGGGGAGGATGAGCACCTCCGTTGGGGTTTCCATCCCCGTCCCACTCCGGTAAACCGCGCGCCATGAACCGGACCGGACTTTTCATTGCCCTGGCGCTCTGGCTTGTGATCGGCGTCGTCTTCGGCCTCTATCCCGAGCTCGATCTCAAGCTCGCGTCGCTGTTCTTCGATCCCCGGACGAAAACCTTTCCGCTCAAGCTGAACGACTGGGCCGGCATTGCGCGTGACGCGGCGATGTGGGTCGCCTGGGCATTCGTGCTGCCGTCGCTCGTCGCACTCGTGGTCAAGATGATCCGGCCCGACCGGCCGCTGATGATGTCGGGGCGCGCGATCGTGTTCCTGCTGGTCACGATCATCATGTCGGCCGGCGTTCTGACCAACCTCACCTTCAAGACCTATTGGGGCCGACCGCGCCCGGTGGCGGTAACGCAGTTCGCCGGCGACCAGCAATTCGTGCCGTGGTGGGATCCGCGCGGCGGCTGCGCGCGCAACTGCTCGTTCTTCTCGGGCGAAGGCGCGACCGCGTTCTGGACGCTGGCGCCGGCCGCGCTGGCGCCGCCGGCATGGCGGCCGCTCGCCTATGCCGGCGCGGTTGTGTTCGGCCTCGTGACGAGCGGGCTGCGCATGGCGTTCGGCGGACACTTCTTCACCGACGTGTCGATTGCCGGCCTCGTGACCTTCGTCGTGATCTGGTTCGCCTACGCGCTGATCTACCGCTGGCCGCGGACGCGGCTTTCGGACGAGGCGGTCGATGCCGCCCTGACCCGGCTGAACTGGCCTGCCTACCGGCTCCGCCAGCGCCTGTTCGGCCGCAAGACCGGTCCCGAGCCGTCGGTTTAGGCCATTAAATGGGTGCCGAGCCCTGCGAAATTTGATATTCGCGCGGTCAAGTTCGCCCATGACATCAGCTCCTTGAGATCCGATTGGAAGCCCCATGACCACGATCCTGAAAAGCCTGCCCAAGGGCGAGAAAGTCGGCATCGCTTTTTCGGGCGGCCTCGACACCAGCGCGGCGCTGCTCTGGATGAAGCAGAAGGGCGCGCGCTGCTACGCCTACACCGCCAATCTCGGTCAGCCTGATGAGGCCGACTACAACGAGATCCCGCGCAAGGCGATGGAGTTTGGTGCCGAGAAGGCCCGGCTGGTCGATTGCCGCATGCAGCTCGTCCATGAGGGCATCGCCGCGATCCAGTCCGGCGCCTTCCACATCTCGACGGGTGGCATCACCTATTTCAACACCACCCCGCTCGGCCGTGCCGTGACCGGTACGATGCTGGTCGCGGCGATGAAGGAAGACGGCGTCAACATCTGGGGCGACGGCTCGACCTTCAAGGGCAACGACATCGAACGCTTCTACCGCTACGGCCTGCTCACCAATCCGGGCCTGAAGATCTACAAGCCCTGGCTCGACCAGCAGTTCATCGACGAACTCGGCGGTCGCGCCGAAATGTCGGCGTTCATGACCGCTCAGGGTTTTGCCTATAAGATGAGTGCGGAGAAGGCGTACTCGACCGACAGCAATCTGCTCGGTGCCACGCACGAAGCCAAGGATCTCGAGAGCCTCGACAGCGGCATCAAGATCGTCAACCCGATCATGGGCGTGCCGTTCTGGCGCGACGACTGCAACGTCAAGGCCGAGAAGGTCGTGGTGCGCTTCGAGGAAGGCCAGCCCACGGCGCTGAACGGCCAGACCTTCAGCGATCCTGTCGCGCTGTTCCTGGAAGCCAATGCGATCGGCGGCCGTCACGGCCTCGGCATGAGCGACCAGATCGAGAACCGCATCATCGAGGCCAAGAGCCGCGGCATCTATGAGGCGCCGGGCATGGCGCTCTTGCACATCGCCTATGAGCGCCTCGTCACCGGTATCCACAACGAGGATACCATCGAGCAGTACCGCATCAGCGGCATGCGCCTCGGTCGCCTGCTCTATCAGGGCCGCTGGTTCGACTCGCAGGCCCTGATGCTGCGCGAGACCGCGCAGCGCTGGGTCGCGCGCGCCGTCACCGGCGAAGTCACGCTCGAGCTGCGCCGCGGCAACGATTATTCGATCCTCAATACCGAGAGCCCGAACCTCACTTATGCGCCGGAGCGGCTCAGCATGGAGAAGGTCGAGGATGCAGCGTTCACCCCGGCCGACCGCATCGGCCAGCTCACCATGCGCAACCTCGACATCGCCGACACCCGCACCAAGCTCGGTCTCTATTCGAAGACCGGGCTTTTGTCGGGCAGCGAAGGCTCGCAGATATTCCGTCTCGAAAGCGACAAGGGGTGAGATTCCCGTAGCCTGGATGGAGCGCAGCGAAATTCAGGAATCTTGTCGCTCGTCAAGACTTCCGGATTGCGCTCCATCCGGGCTACGAACCACGATGTCGAGAGATGGTTCAGTCGTCATTGCTTTGCAATGACGAAAAAAATGGCCGGGAGCGCTCCCGGCCATTTGCGTTTGTGTGCGCCGTTACCGCGGCGGCGCGGTGCCGGGCGGGGGCGGCGGCAGCGAGGCCTGGCCGCCGTTGAGCAGCGGCGTGATGTTGCGGATGGTAACGCGACGGTTGATCGCGCTTGGCCCCTGCGTCTGCTCCTTCAGATATTGCTCGCCATAGCCTTGCGACGTCAGGTTTTCCGCCGGCACGCCGAACTGCTGCGTCAGCAATTCGGCTGTGGCCTGCGCACGGCGGTCCGACAGCGACAGATTGTCGATGTCGTTGCCGACCGCGTCGGTGTGTCCCTCGATCAGGAACACCTCGCGCGGGTTGCGCTGGATTGCACGGTTAAGTCCGTCGGCGATCACTTGCAGCTTCGCAGCCTGGTCCGGCGGGATGGTCCACGATCCCGTCTCGAAGTTGATCGTGTTGAGATCGATGCTCGGCATCCGCATGCGGACATTGGGGCTGTAGCGGATCTCGTCGAGCGAGTAACGCCGTTCGATCCGTTGTACCGGCGGAGCCTCCATCGTCTCGTAGATCACGTCGGGCGATGCATCCTCGGCGCTGACGATGTAGCGGTCGTAAGGGATATTGACGACCGGCGGCGGTACGTCGACATAGAAGCCGCCGACCGCCCGCGGGTCGCGGTAGGTGTTGTCGATGATGATGATCTCGCGCCCGCGGGGGTCCCGGCGGATGCGACGCATCAACCGACCGTCGGCGCCGACCACTGTGATGATCTCGCTGCCATCGGGCCGCACCACGACGGTGCGGGTTTCGCCGCCGACGGTGTCGGTGCGGATGTCGCGTGCGCCATAACGGAAGCGATAGAGATCGCTACTGCGGACGTAGGCCTGGCCGCCCGGATCGCGGATGATGATGCGGTCCGGCTCGGTGTAGATGGTGCGCCCACCTTCGACGGTCTCGCGCCGCTGGTTGTGGAGGTCGGCGATGGTCGCGCCAATCACGGCACCGGCCACCACGCCCGCACCGATCGCGAGCGGCGTCAGGTCACGCTGCGGCGGACGCGGCGGCGGCGGCAACGGGGCTGCGACCGTGGGCGCGGTCCGGAAGGCCGGCGCCACCGTCGGCGGGGCGAACTCCGCTTTGTTCGGGGGTGGCGCTGCAGCCGGCGTGCCAGGGACGACGGTGGGCGCCGCGGCGCCCGGGGGAGGTGCCGGCGGCCGGGGCGGCGCGCCAGCTTGCGGTGACGCGGGCGGAGTTCCGGCGGCGGGCCCGCCGGCAGGAGGCGTTCCGCCCCGAGGACCGGGCGTCGGTGTCGCAGGGGTCGGCGTCGCGGCCGGGGCCGGGGTCGCGCCAGGTGCAGGCGTCTGTGCTGCACCGGGACGTCCGGGCGGCGGCGTGGGGGTGCCGCCACCTGGTGTCGGCGAGGCCGTCGGAGCGGGCGTGGCACCGGGAGCCGGGGACGGTGATGCTGCAGAAGGCGCGCCGGGACGTCCGCCGGACGGCCGTGCGCCCGGCCGGCCCGGCGGCGTGCTGCCGGGGGACGGGGTCGCAGTCGGCGTCGGTGTGGCCGCCGGGGCAGGTGTGCCCGGGTGAGCCGTGGGCGCTGCTGTCGGAGCAGGAGGCTTCGCGGTGGGCGTAGGCGTGGGCCGCCCGGCGGGCCCCGCTGCAGGAGGAGGCGGTGTCGGAGTCGGGCGAGCTGCCGGCGGGGGTGGCGTGGGCGCGTGTTGTTGCGGAGCCGCGGCGGGAGGCCGCGATGGTTGCTTCGCTGTGGCAGGCGGCGTGGGAGACGGACGTGCTGCAGGCGGTGCCGGAGGAGGCGGTGTCGGGGCATGCTGCTGCGGGGCCGCAACCGGAGGCGAAGGCTGCTTCGGCGCGGCAGGCGGCGGTGGAGCGGGACGGGCCGCAGGTGGCGGCGCAGCTGGACGCGACGGCGCGGCTGCGGGCGGAGGCGCAGCGGGCGGATGGGGCGGTGCGGCCGGGCGCGCGCTCGGCGCGGCCGCCGGACCCTTTGGCGGCGCCTTCGGTTTTCCCTCAGGGCCCTTCTCTTCCGTCTGGGCCTGCGCGACCACGAGCGGCGGCGCGTTTTGTGCGTGCGATGCAGAGCTTGCGACCTGCATCGCGGTCAGAGCCGTGGTCGCAAGCAGCACGAAACGAAGATTGGTCATGGTGGTGAGCTTCCCCGGAAGGTTCTTTGACGAAGTGTTGGGATGAACAGCTACGCGTTAGGCCGGATTGTGGCGGGTGAAGAGATCGCGGCCCGATTTATTTCTGCACGGAAATCACGTCACTCAAGCGACGTTCATTGCGCATTCAGACGCTGGTTGCAATTGCCCTACATGCGATGGGCGGCTTATGCGCAATCCCGCGGCGGATTTGCATCCGTCGCAGGACTTGGCGTGCGTGGTCCGTTCGGCCCGCGTGGCGGAATCTCTTCCGGCATGCGGCCCGGTAATTCGTCGGGCCGCGATGGCGAGCCGGGCTCGCGCACCGGCGGCGTAATCTCAGGCTGCGGATTGCCTGGCGGAATTCCGGGCGGTGGCTCGACGGGAGTACCGGGCGTTGACGGCGGAATCTCGGGCGGTTCGATCGGCATCAGCATCATCGAGTTCAGTTGTCCGAAAGACGACAACGATGATGCCGCGCCGATGTTCCCGCATCGCAGCGCGCTGGATCTGCCTTATTCCGGAGTGTGGCAGACGGCCTCGATGTTGTGGCCGTCAGGATCGAGCACGAAGGCGCCATAGTAGTTCGGATGGTAATGCGGGCGGATGCCGGGCGGACCGTTGTCGCGTCCGCCCGCCGCGATGGCCGCCCTGTAGAAGGCGTCGACGGTGGCACGGTCCTTGGGGCCGCGATCGCGACATGCACCGGCTTGTTCATCGCGCCTTCGCCGCCGATCCAGAAGTCCGGCTTGCCGTCGGCGCCGAAACCTGCGGCGGAAGCGTGGCCGGTCTGCTCCGCCGTGACTTCCATGATCAGGCCGTAGCCGAGGGGCGCCAGCGCCTCGGCGTAGAACGCTTTCGCGCGCTCATAGTCGGAGACGGAAAAACCCAAATGGTCGATCATCGCTGGCCTCCCTTGTTCGTTCTCGTCAGCGCGACAGGAACGTATTGCTCCGTGTCCTCCGCACGATCGCAAAGCCGCGCGCGACCATGTCAGCGATACAATCCTGCTGCCATTCCTGTTGTGACAGGTGCTCGATCACCACCGCCCGTGGCCACAGCGATTGCGGCGCGTGACGGAAGAAGGCGATCAGCACGCGGTCCTCGAAACCTTCGACGTCGATCTTCAGCGAATCGACTTGGCGGACGCCGGCCTCGTCGAGAATGCGCGTCAGCCGCAGCGACGGCACCTTAATCGCGTCAGTGCTGGCCGCGCCGGTGACGACGTGGGTGGCGCCGAGATTGCCGCCGCCGCTCTCGATCATCAGCTCGCCGTCGCTCTCGCCGGCTGCGGCCTGTACCAGATGCACCTGGCTCGCCTTCGATGCGGCTTGATTGAAGGAGAGTCGTCCAAACGTGATCGGATGGGGCTCGATCGCAACCACCTTGCCCGTGCTGCCGACCTGTCGCGCCATCACCAGCGCAAAGGTGCCGACATTGGCGCCGACATCGACGAACACGCCGCCTGCGGGAGTGTGCTGGCGCAGGAAGTCGAGCTCGTCGAGATTGTAGTCGGGATTGAACAGCGCACCGCGCTCGGTCGCGCTGCCCTGGTGATAGAGCCGGAACGAGGCGCCCTGATATTGCACGTCGAGCGGACCGCCGCGCAGCAGATCGACCAGCCGCGACAGCCACGGCCGGAATGCGCCGCGCTTCAGCCCTGATCGCGACGCGAGGCGGATGATCGCGGCCTGCGCCGCATTGGGCGCAAACGCGCCGAACGGCGCGGACGAAGGCGTGTTGTCGGTCGTCAAGCAGGCGATCCTCGTTGCAAGCGGCGCATGCATAGCCGGTTTTGATGAGGACTCCAACGTTCGATGCGGGCTGCATCGCAGCGCTATTCGGCGGCACCGTCCCGGACGCGCCGGACCCGGGCCGCCCGATGCAGAACGCGCGACAGCTCCTCGATCGAATAGGGCTTTTGCACGAGATCGAAGCCGGCAACGCCATCTTGTGACAGGGCCTGGCTGTAGCCCGTGGTCAGCACGACCGGCACGCCGATGCCGCGGTCGCGGATGGCCTGCGCCAGATCGAGTCCGGTCATCCCGGGCATCACGACATCCGAGAACACGACGTCGAAGCGATCCGCGTCCACGACGAGCTCGGCGAGTGCATCGGCTGCATTGTCAACCAGCGTGATGCTGTAGCCGAGCTCGGTGAGGCCGTCGGCGGCGAAATTGGCGAGCTCGATATTGTCCTCGACCACCAAGACCGACATGCCGCTGCCGGCTACCGCCGGTGCGGTATTCGGCGCCTGCCGCTGCGGCACCAGATCCGGCGACACGCGCGGCAGATAGAGCGAGAAGGTGCTGCCATGCCCCACCTCGCTCGTGACCGTCACTTCGCCGCCGGATTGCCGGGCGAAGCCGAACACCTGGGACAGGCCGAGGCCGGTGCCGTGGCCGACCTGCTTGGTGGTGAAGAACGGCTCGAAGATGCGCCCGAGTCGGGCGGCGGGAATGCCGACGCCGGTGTCGCTGACGGTCACGCGGACGAAACCATGATTGACCGGGATCCGGTTGCCCGAGGCGCCGGCGAGCGTGTCCGGAACGACCGTCGCGGGCTCGACCTTGAAGGTGATCCTGCCCTTGCCCTGCATGGCATCGCGCGCGTTGGTCGCCATGTTGATCAGCGCCGTCTCGAACTGGCCGGCATCGGCACGGACGAGGCAGGGCTCCGTGGGCAGGCGCATGGCGATCTCGATGGCCGACCCCAGCAGGGGCGCAAGCATGTCGTGCAGCGCCTGCATCCGCTCGCCGACGTCGAACACCTCCGGCTTCAGGGTCTGACGCCGCGCAAAGGCGAGCAGCTGCGAGGTCAGCTTGGCGGCGCGCGCGACCGCATCGACGATCGCGGTAATGTAGCGCTGGCGCCGCTCCTCGGTCAGTTGCGGCCGGTTCAGCAGGTCGACCGAGGCACGGATCACCGTCAGCAAATTGTTGAAATCGTGCGCGACGCCGCCGGTGAGCTGTCCGAGCGCCTCCAGACGCTGGCTATGCTTGAGTGCCTCCTCGGCCTCATGCCGCTTTGCGGCTTCGGCCTGAAGGTGCTGGGTGCGCCGCAACGCCAGCGCCAGCAACAGAAACAGAAGTGCGGTGGCGGGAACACCGAACACCAGATGCTGGCCCATTGTGGCGAACCAGCGCGCGCGGATCGCCGAGGTTTCGAGCCCGGCGCTGACATAGATCGGGTAGTTCGAGACGCGTCGGTAGCCAATGCGACGCTCGATCCCGTCCGACGGCCAGGCGACGGTGATGAGACTGTGCTCGGGGTGAGCCGCGATTTCCCGGCCGACCGGTCCTGTCGGATCGAGCCGAAGGTCGCGGTCGAGCCGCGGAAATTGCGCGAGCAGCGCGCCGTCGGTGCGCCCCATCGCGAAGAAGCTGCCGGCATCGGAGCCGATGCGCGCATAGAAACTCTCGAAATATTCGGGGAGGACCGAGGCCTGGATCACGCCGATGAAGCTGCCATCGTCGCTGTCGCGGCGGCGGCTCACCCCAAAGAAGCGCGCGCCCTGATAGGGCGGGCGGGGCGTCAGGGCCATGCCGATGAATGTGCCGATGGCCTGGTCGACATGGGCGTAGAAATAGTCGCGGTCTGCAAAGCTCACCTCCGGCGGCGGCGAGGCGAGGCTGTTGACCAGCGCTTTTCCATCCGCGCCGAAGATCCAGGCCGATTTGAGCTGTGGCAGCGAATCGGTCAGCCGTTTCAGGCGGCGGTGCAGCGCCGGCTCGCGCGCCCGGATGGTTTCGTCGGGGAGGCCGCGGACCACCTCGTTGAGCTCGGAAAGGCTGCGATCGATGGTCTCGAACACCTTGAGCGCGTGCTCATGTACGACGTCAAGCGTGCGCTCGATCTCCCGGTCGGCAATGTCCCTGGTCGAATTATAGGAGATCGCGGCGGCGATCACGAACAGCGCAACCGGCAGCGCCAGGGATGCCGCCATCATCCACTGCAACAGCCTCAGCGAGTTGCGTTGCGCCCTCTGCACAGTCGCTCCGTCCCTGAAACGGAGCTTAACTGAATCTCGCGCGGGGAAGGAAGCAGCTTATGCGGGAACCGTTGGTTGCGAGCCGAAAATTTGCGCGCGCGACGGGTCGGAGAAAATTCTACTCGAATTGACTGCGATCTCAGAACGTCCCGGCCAGTTTGGCCGGGATGCGAAGCATGAACTGCGTCTCAGATCTGGCGCTCGACCATCTTGAGCTTGAGCTCGGCGATGGCTTCGGCCGGGTTCAGCCCCTTCGGGCAGGCCTTGGCGCAGTTCATGATGGTGTGGCAGCGGTAGAGGCGGAACGGATCCTCGAGATTGTCGAGCCGTTCGCCGGTCGCCTCGTCGCGCGAATCGGAGACCCAGCGATTGGCCTGGAGCAGCGCGGCGGGACCGAGATAGCGTTCGCTGTTCCACCAATAGCTCGGGCAGGAGGTCGAGCAGCAGGCGCAGAGGATGCACTCGTAGAGGCCGTCGAGCTTCTCGCGATCCTCGTGGGTCTGGCGCCATTCCTTCTGCGGCGTCGGCGAGGTCGTCTTCAGCCACGGCTCGATCGAGGCGTATTGCGCATAGAAGTTGGTCAGATCAGGAACGAGGTCCTTCACGACAGGCTGGTGCGGCAGCGGGTTGATCTTCACCGCGCCGTCCTTCACGTCGTGCATCGAGCGGGTGCAGGCGAGCGTGTTCTGGCCGTCGATATTCATGGCACAGGAGCCGCAGACGCCCTCGCGGCAGGAGCGGCGAAAGGTCAGCGACGGGTCGATGTGGTTCTTGATCCAGATCAGGCCGTCCAGCACCATCGGACCGCAATCGTTGGTATCGACATAGTAGGTATCGACGCTCGGATTCTTGCCGTCGTCCGGATTCCAGCGATAGATGCGGAACTCGCGAACCTCTGTCGCGCCCGGGGGCTTCGGCCAGGTCTTGCCGCCGGAAATCTTGGAGTTCTTCGGAAGTGCGAATTCAACCATTGCTCTAACCTTTCGTCATTCCGGGTTCGATGCTGCGCATCGCCCCGGAATGACGGCTGCTGTTTGATCAGTACACGCGCGCCTTCGGCGGGATGTACTGCACGTCGTTGGTCATGGTGTAGTCGTGAACCGGGCGGTACTCGATCTT
This sequence comes from Bradyrhizobium diazoefficiens, assembly GCF_016616425.1. Taxonomy (NCBI): domain Bacteria; kingdom Pseudomonadati; phylum Pseudomonadota; class Alphaproteobacteria; order Hyphomicrobiales; family Nitrobacteraceae; genus Bradyrhizobium; species Bradyrhizobium diazoefficiens. The sequence goes on along the minus strand of NZ_CP067101.1, from coordinate 437,106 downwards.
GACCTTGCCGGCATCGTCCAGCCAGGCCAGCGTGTGCTTCATCCAATTCTTGTCGTCGCGTTCGGAGAAGTCCTCGCGGGCATGGGCGCCGCGGCTCTCGGTGCGGTTGGCGGCCGAGTTCATCGTCACCACCGCCTGCGAGATCAGATTGTCGAACTCGAGCGTCTCGACGAGGTCCGAATTCCACACCAGCGAGCGGTCGGACACGGCGATGTCGGTGATGCCGCTGTGGACCTTCGCGATCAGGTTCTGGCCTTCGCTCAGCACCTCGCCGGTGCGGAACACCGCGCAATTGTTCTGCATCACGTGCTGCATGCCTTCGCGCAGTTTCGCGGTTGGCGTGCCGCCGGAGGCGTAGCGGTAATGGTCGAGACGACCGAGCGCGAGTTCGGCCGAGTTCGCCGGCAGCTCCGGCTGTTCGGCGTTGGGCGTGAGCTTCTCGGCGAGGCGGAGCGCCGCGGCGCGCCCGAACACGACGAGATCGATCAGCGAGTTCGAGCCGAGCCGGTTGGCGCCGTGCACGGAGACGCAGGCGGCTTCGCCGATCGCCATCAGGCCGGGGATGATTGCGTTGTCGTCGCCGTTCTTCTTGGTCAGCACCTCACCGTGATAGTTCGTGGGGATGCCGCCCATATTGTAGTGCACGGTCGGCACGATCGGGATCGGCTCGCGTGTCACGTCGACATTGGCGAAGATCTTTGCGGACTCGGAGATGCCCGGCAGCCGCTCGGCCAGCACCGCGGGATCGAGGTGGTCGAGATGCAGGAAGATGTGGTCCTTCTTCTTGCCGACGCCGCGCCCTTCGCGGATCTCGATGGTCATCGCGCGCGAGACGACGTCGCGCGAAGCGAGGTCCTTGGCTGACGGCGCATAGCGCTCCATGAAGCGCTCGCCTTCGGAGTTGACGAGATAGCCGCCTTCGCCGCGCGCGCCTTCGGTGACGAGACAGCCCGAGCCGTAGATGCCGGTCGGGTGGAACTGCACGAACTCCATGTCCTGCATCGGCAGGCCGGCGCGCAGCACCATGCCGCCGCCATCGCCGGTGCAGGTGTGCGCGGAGGTGCAGGAGGCGTAAGCGCGGCCGTAGCCGCCGGTGGCCAGGATCACGGTCTGGGCGCGGAAGCGATGCAGCGTGCCGTCGTCGAGCCTGAGCGCGATGACGCCGCGACAAACCCCCTGATCGTCCATGATCAAGTCGATGGCGAAGAACTCGATGAAGAACTCGGCTGCGTGGCGCAGCGACTGGCCGTACATCGTGTGCAGCATGGCGTGGCCGGTGCGGTCGGCGGCGGCGCAGGTGCGCTGCGCTTGGCCCTTGCCATAGTCCATGGTCATGCCGCCGAACGGACGCTGGTAGATCTTGCCGTCCTCGGTGCGCGAGAACGGCACGCCCCAATGCTCCAGCTCGTAAACCGCGTCAGGCGCGTTGCGCACCATGTATTCGATCGCGTCCTGGTCGCCGAGCCAGTCCGACCCCTTCACGGTGTCGTACATGTGCCAGCGCCAATCGTCCTTGTGCATGTTGCCGAGCGAAGCCGAGATACCGCCCTGCGCCGCAACCGTGTGCGAGCGGGTCGGAAACACTTTTGTGATGCAGGCGGTACGAAGACCGGCTTCGCTGCAGCCGACCACCGCGCGCAAGCCCGCGCCGCCGGCGCCGACCACGACGACGTCATAGGTGTGGTCTTCGATCGGATAGGCTTTGCCGTTGGTGGCCGGAGCGCCGTTGCCCGAGCCATTCGTTGTGGTGGCCATGGGTTACACTCCGGAGGACAGTTTCAGGATCGCGTAGGTCGAGGCGAGTGCCACGGCGATCGAGAAGAAGTTGTTGAGCATGATCGCGGTGAGCTTCAGCTTCTCGTTATGGACGTAGTCCTCGATCACCACCTGCATGCCGATCTTCATGTGCCAGGTGCTGGCGAAGATGAAGAGCAGGAGGATCACCGCGATCGGCAGCGAGCCGAGGATTTGCGCGGCGCCGGCCTGGTTGCGGCCGAGCAGCATCATGACGATCACCAGCACCGGGATCATCAGCAGCGTCATGGCGACGCCGGTGAGGCGCTGGCGCCAGAAATCGGAGGTGCCGGAATGCGCCGCGCCGAGATTGCGGACGCGGCCGAGCGGGGTGCGCATGCTGCGCTTGGGCGTATCGGTCGCGCTCATCGTCCGCCTCCGATCGCATAGGCGATGATCCAGACCAGCATCGTCAGCACGATACCGCCGATCAGCGCGCTCCAGGTCAGCGCTTCGCGCTCATTGGCCTTGAAGCCGTAGCCGAGGTCCCACACGAAGTGCCGGATGCCGCTCAGCATATGGTGCATCAGCGCCCAGGTGTAGCCGAACACGATCAGACGGCCGATGATGCTGCCGGTGAAGGCCTGGACATGCGCATAAGCGGCCGGGCCGGAGGCCGCTGCAATCAGCCACCAGGCCAGCAGCAGGGTGCCGACATAAAGGGCGATGCCGGTCGCGCGGTGGACGATGGACAGCGCCATCGTCAGCGTCCAGCGGTAGACTTGCATGTGTGGCGAGAGCGGTCGTTCGATCCGTGCGGTCATGGGCGACTTTTGATGTTTGCTGCGGCCCAACATGGGCGCGCGGGGATCGGAAAGGTCGGCCCTATTTACGGAGTCGATTTCGCCGGCGCAATCACCAATTCGCCATAAATCGAACCGGGGTTCAGCCCTAGAATCTTGATGAACCAAGGCCAATCAGAGGCTTGGTATACCAGAAGGGCGGTCCGCCAACGAAAGATCGAACGGATATTCACCCTTTCTCGGCGTGGTCGAGGCGCATTGAAATTATTGTTGGAACGCCCCGGGCAATGGCGGCTGGAGTGTCGCTCCAGCCGGGTAAGGCTCACGATGCCGGAGGCCGCATGGGCGAACCACGAGCCTCGTCCCATTTCCGCCATGCGCGCCAATTTTCCGCACAACGGCGGATATGCGCAACCTGCATCCCACCCAAGACGGCAACTGCGACCTGTCGACCGGGCAAATCAAATCTCCTACAGCTTGGCGCCCGGTTCCGATCGCAAAATATCGAGGAACTGCGGCCCGTCGTGGGATAGGTCAGGGTGATTGCCGGTCTTGATATCAGGGAGATCGTCGAGCTTGCGCTGCTGCTGATTGCAACCGGCGCGCTCTCGGGATTCCTGGCCGGCGTGTTTGGCATCGGCGGCGGCGCGATTCTCGTGCCGGTGCTCTACGAATGCTTCCGCATCGTCGGCGTGCCGCTGGAGGTACGGATGCCGCTCTGCATCGGCACCTCGCTCGCGATCATCGTTCCGACCTCGCTTCGCTCATTCCAGGCGCACTACCGGCGTGGCGCGGTCGACATGGCGATCCTGCGCCTCTGGTGGCTGCCGATCGTCATCGGCGTTGTCGCCGGCAGCGTGGTGGCACGCTACGCGCCGGAGCGGCTGTTCAAGATCGTCTTCGTCTGCGTCGCCTACGCCGCTGCAGCGCGGCTCATGTTCGCGCGCGAGAGCTGGAAGCTTGGAGGTGACCTGCCAGAGGGATTTCTGATGCGTGTCTACGGTTTCTGCGTCGGCATCCTCTCGACGCTGATGGGCATCGGCGGCGGGCTGTTCTCCAATCTTCTGATGACGTTCTACGGCCGTCCGATCCATCAGGCGGTGGCGACCTCGTCGGCGCTCGCGGTGCTGATCTCGATCCCCGGCGCGCTCGGCTACATCTATGCCGGCTGGCCGGCAGCGGCGAATTATCCCAGCGTTGCAGCGCTACAAGTTCCGTTCGCGCTCGGCTACGTCTCGCTGCTTGGCGCCGCGCTGGTGATGCCGATGAGCCTCGTTACGGCGCCGCTCGGCGTGAGAGCCGCGCACGCGATGTCGAAGCGCACGCTGGAACTGGCGTTCGGGTGTTATCTGTTTATCGTTGGAAGCCGGTTCGTGCTGAGTCTGGCGGGCGGACACTAATTGACGGACCGGTCCTTCAATCTCACTTCGCTGTGGCCCCACATCTGAAGATCGCCTTGTGCTTCCAGAAGATCGGCCTCGACCAAGGCCTGAATGCGGGCCGCAAAGACATCAAAATCGACAGGAGCCGCCAGCGCTTCCTCTTCTTCAACCTTTTCAACCGCACAGTATAGAACCATTGCGACCTTCTGCCATCGTGGCTTCATGACGGAGAAGATGACGCGATCCAAATCGGTCTCGAGCACAGACGATGGAAGAGAAACATCCTCCCATCGGAGTGTGCTGTCGATTGTGGGAGGCGGGCCCGGCGGCTTGAGGTCCGGATATCTTTTGTAGATCAGCCGCAGAAGTTTGAATTGCAAATGGAAAACCGCCGTTACGAGCGGCTCTGCAAACAGCTTTCTGCCGTCATCGCCAACGTCGACGATCGCGGCCTCCGCTCGCCGAAATGCGTCGGCAGCTTCGAGAAGGTGCTTGTGTATCTTCTTTGCTTGCTCTCGGTTCATGTCCCCCAACCTCGAAGCAATTGCGCTCTATTTCTTCGCGTAGATATCCTTGTACGTATCGCGCAAAATGTTCTTCTGCACCTTGCCCATGGTGTTGCGCGGCAGTTCGTCGACGACGAAGACGCGCTTGGGCATCTTGAATTTTGCGAGCCGACCGTCGAGCGCCTTGAGGACCGCAGCTTCAGTGACATCGGCGCCCTTGTTGCAGACCAGAACGGCCGTGACGGCCTCGCCGAAATCGGCATGAGGCACACCGATCACCGCGGATTCGATCACGCCCGGCATGGCGTCGATCTCGCTCTCGATCTCCTTCGGATAGACGTTGAAGCCGCCGGAGATCACCAGATCCTTGCCGCGGCCGAGAATGTGGACGTAGCCCTTGTTGTCGATCTTGCCGAGATCGCCGGTGATGAAGAAGCCGTCGGGCCGGAATTCGGATTTGGTCTTGTCCGGCATGCGCCAGTAGCCCTTGAAGACGTTCGGGCCCTTCACCTCGATCATGCCGATCTCCTCGCGCGGCAGCTCCTTGCCGGTCTCGGGCTCTGTCACCCGCACGGAGACGCCGGGGAGCGGAAAGCCCACCGCGCCGGGCACGCGCTCGCCGTCATAGGGGTTCGACGTGTTCATGTTGGTCTCGGTCATGCCGTAGCGCTCGAGCACGGCGTGACCGGTGCGCGCCGACCATTCGCGATGGGTTTCGGCGAGCAGCGGCGCCGAGCCCGAGATGAACAGTCTCATGTGTCTTGTCGTGTCGCGCGACAGTGCGGGGTTCTGAAGCAGACGGGTATAGAACGTCGGCACGCCCATCAGCACGGTGGCGCGCGCCATCAGCTTGATCATCAGGTCCGGATCAAGCTTGGGCAGGAAGATCATCGACGCGCGCGCGAACAGCGTCACGTTGGTGGCCACGAACAGGCCATGGGTGTGATAGATCGGCAGCGCGTGGATCAAGACGTCCTTGTCGGTGAAGCGCCAGTAGCCGACGAGCGAGAGCGAGTTCGACGCGAGATTGTCGTGGGTCAGCATCGCGCCCTTGGAGCGGCCGGTGGTGCCCGACGTGTAGAGAATCGCGGCGAGATCGTCGTTTTCGCGCGGCACCGTTGCAAACTCGCTGCCGGCCTTGTCGGCGGCCTCCGTCAGCGAGCCCTTGCCGTCAGGCCCGAGCGTCTCGATCCTGGCGTTCACCTTGGCAGCGATCGGGGCAAGGCCTTCGGCCTTGGTTGGATCGCAAACCACCAGCGAAGGCTCGGCATCGCCGATGAAATAATCGAGCTCGTTGAGCGTATAGGCGGTGTTGAGCGGCAGATAGACCGCGCCGGCCCGCACCGTGGCCAGATACAGCACGATGTTAGCGACCGACTTCTCCACCTGCACCGCGACGCGGTCGCCCGTCTTCACGCCGCGCGCGACCAGCACATTCGCCATCTGCCCGGCGCGGGCAATGAGGTCGCCATAGCTGATACGCGCGCCGTCATGCGTCTCGATCGCGAGGCGTTTGGGATCGTCCAGGCCGTCGAAGAGGCGGGAAAACAGGTTGGCGTTGGCAGCTTGGTTCATGCAACATTCCTCGCCGGCGGAGGCCGGTCAAAACCGAGGGCTGGATTAGCAAAAACCGCCCCGATGAAGCAACGGAGACAGTTTGCATGACAAAAAGTGGGAAACGCGTGGCCTGGGTCACGGGCGGCGGCAGCGGGATCGGGGAGGCCGGCGCCGAGGCACTTGCGGCCGACGGCTGGACGGTCGTGGTGTCCGGCCGCCGCCAGCCAGCCCTGGACACCGTGGTCGCCAAGATCACCAAGGCCGGCGGGGCGGCCGAGGCCATTGCGCTGGACGTGTCTGACGCCGCCGCGGCTCAGAACGCGGCCGATCACATCGTCGCGAAACTTGGCCGGATCGACCTGCTCGTGAACAATGCCGGCATCAATGTCCCCAAGCGAAGCTGGAAGGACATGGAACTGGAGGGCTGGGACAGGCTGGTCCAGGTCAATCTCAACGGCGTGCTCTATTGCATGCGCGCAGTGCTGCCGACGATGCGCAAGCAGCAGGACGGCTCGATCATCAACGTGTCGTCCTGGGCCGGCCGCCACGTCTCGAAGATGCCGGGGCCGGCCTACACCACGACCAAGCATGCGGTGCTGGCGCTGACCCATTCCTTCAACATGGACGAATGCGTCAACGGCCTGCGTGCCTGCTGCCTGATGCCGGGCGAGGTGGCGACCCCCATTTTGAAGCTGCGCCCGGTGGTACCGAGCGACGAGGAGCAGGCCAGGATGCTGCAATCCGAAGATCTGGGGCGCACCATTGCGTTCATCGCGAGCATGCCGGCCAGAGTCTGCATCAACGAGCTCCTGATCAGCCCGACGCATAATCGCGGCTTCATCCAGACGCCGCAGAGCAGGGACTAGCGCGGGCGCACTGCCGCAGGGTGGGCAAAGGCGCGAAGCGCCGTGCCCACCATCTCTCCGCATTCGAGGAGGCGCATGGTGGGCACGCTGCGCTTTGCCCACCCTACAGCACCGCCTGGCGCGCGCTCCACACGGAATCCCTCTCCCATAGTTTCGCCCATCACAAAGAATTTTTCCTCGAAACCGCGTCGCAGACCCTCCCGTAGTTCGGTCCAACGACGGCACTGCTGCATCACTTCGCATGCCGCAGCCGCCGTTGTTGCCCCAACTCAAACACCGGCGACCGCCGGTTACAATTCAATCGGGAGACTTTCCATGTCGAAACGCATTGCCTGTCTCGCTGCTGCCGCCGTCAGCGCCCTGGCCATCACCGCAACCGTCGTCGCACCCGTAAGTGCCAAGGAAAAGACCGTCATGGTCGGCGGCGCCGCGATGTTCCCGTCCAAGAACATCGTCCAGAACGCCGTCAACTCGAAGGACCACACCACGTTGGTGGCGGCGGTGAAGGCGGCGGGCCTGGTGTCGACGCTGGAAGGCAAGGGGCCGTTCACGGTGTTCGCGCCGACCAACGGCGCCTTCGGCAAGCTGCCGGCCGGCATCGTCGACAATCTGGTCAAGCCCGAGAACAAGGCCACGCTGACCAAGATTCTCACCTACCACGTCGTGCCGGGCAAGCTCGAGGCTGCCGACCTCACCGACGGCAAGAAGCTGAAGACCGCCGAGGGCGAGGAGCTCACCGTGAAGAAGATGGACGGCAAGGTCTGGATCGTCGATGCCCAGGGCGGCACCTCGATGGTGACATCTCCAACGTCAACCAGTCGAACGGCGTCATCCATGTGGTCGACACCGTGCTGATGCCGGCGACCTAACCCCGCGTATCCCTGTTTCCTGCCCCGAACAGGATGCGACGAAATGGCGAGCCGGGGTGCCCGGTTCGCTTTTTTGTGACCACTATGGCCTGACGGCATCGATTCGATGCCGGACAGGGCGTAACGAAAGCGGAAGCATCGGCGTATAATCGGCCGAGACACGATCCCAGGACGGAACCATCATGGCGAGCCTCACAGTCACCGACCAGCAGGTCAGGGCCACCCCGGCCAGAGCGATCCAGCCAGCCTGGGTACGGGTCATGCACTGGATCAACGCCCTTGCCATGATCCTGATGATCCTGTCCGGCTGGCAGATCTACAACGCCTCGCCGCTGTTCGGCTTCAGTTTTCCGCGCGAGTACACGCTGGGTGGCTGGCTCGCCGGCGGCCTGCTCTGGCACTTTGCGGCGATGTGGCTCTTGATGATCAACGGCCTCGCCTATCTCGTCACGGGTTTTGCCACCGGCCGCTTCCGCAAGAAGCTGCTGCCGATCACGCCGTCGGGCGTGCTCCACGACGTCAGGGCGGCGCTGACCTTCAAGCTCGGCCATGACGATCTCACCGTCTACAATTACGTGCAGCGCCTGCTCTATGCCGGCATCATCCTGGTCGGCGTGCTGATCGTGCTCACGGGGCTCGGGATGTGGAAGCCGGTGCAATTGCACTGGCTCGTGGTGCTGTTCGGCGATTACCCAACCGCGCGCTACGTCCATTTCTTCTGCATGGCCGCGATCTGCGCGTTCCTCGTCGTTCACGTTCTGCTCGCGCTGCTCGTGCCGAAGAGCCTGCGCGCGATGATCATCGGCCGGTAAGGAGGATCATCATGGCCAAGCGTTCATTCCTGATCCCCGGCGTCGACAAGCGACTGCTGATCAAGGATTCCATCAAGACGATGCCTGATGTCACCCGCCGCCGGTTCATCGCGGGTGGCGCCAGCCTCGGCGCATTGACGCTGCTGACCGGCTGCGACGTCGTCGATTCGTCGTCGGCCGAGGAGATGCTGAAGCAGGTGTCGAAGTTCAACGATGCCGTGCAGGCTTTCATCTTCAATCCCGACGCGCTGGCGCCGACCTTTCCCGAGAGCGCGATCACAAAACCGTTTCCGTTCAACGCCTATTACGATCTCGACGACGCGCCTGATGTCGACGGCAAAGACTGGAAGCTCGAGGTCCGCGGTCTCGTCGACAACAAGAAGTCCTGGACGCTGGACGAGCTCTACAAGCTGCCGCAGGTCAGCCAGATCACGCGCCACATTTGCGTCGAGGGCTGGAGCGCGATCGGCAGCTGGACCGGCACGCCCTTGCGCGATTTCCTCAAGCTGATCGGCGCCGACACCCGTGCGAAATACGTCTGGTTCCAGTGCGCCGACAAGGACGGGTACAATTCGCCTTTGGACATGCGCAGCGCGCTGCATCCGCAGACCCAGATGACGCTTAAATATGCGGACGAGATTTTGCCGCGCGCCTACGGCTACCCGATGAAGATCCGCGTGCCGACCAAACTCGGCTTCAAGAACCCGAAATACGTGGTCTCGATGGAAGTCACCAACGACTACAAGGGCGGCTATTGGGAAGACCAGGGCTACAATTCGTTCAGCGGGAGCTAGCTCCGCTGCCGTAGGGTGGGTTAGCTTTGCGGATGCGCGAAGCGCAGTCCGGAAAGCGTAACCCACCATGTTTCCGCGCTTGCCGAACGAAGTTGGTGGGTTACGCCTTCGGCTAACCCACCCTACGGCACCGATTGCTTGGCTGGTCCCACCTTGCGCTGACACAACGCCGCCACCGCCCCCAGAGCCAGCAGCGCCGCCGATACATTCAGTGCGTAGCTCAAGCTGCCCAGCGCGTCCGTGATGGCGCCGACCACGATCGGCCCGAGCGTCTGGCCGACGCCGAACGAGATCGTCATTGCCGCAATCGCGGTCGGCCATACCTGCGGCGGATAGTTGAAGCGGACGAAGGCCGTGGTCGAGCCGACCACGGCGAAGAAGGCGACGCCGAACACCACGGCTGAGACCGCAAGCCATGCCGGCGAGTGCCCGAGCATCGGCAAGGCCGCGCCGAGCGCGTTGGTGCCGAGGATGATGGCGGTGGCAAGTCCGCCGCGGTCGAGCGCCAGCACGCCGCGCCAGGCCCAGGGCGTCGCAAAGGCGGACAGGCCGATCAGGCTCCAGAATGCCGCCTGCGCCGCGGCGCCGCCGCCGCCGTCGCGCACATAGGCGATCATGAAGGTCATGTAGGCGATGTAGCCCGCGCCGAATAGAAAGTAGCCGGCGAGGTAGATCAGCACGGGACGGATCGCAAAGGTGGCGTGGCTGCCCTCCGAGAAACGCGCGCCGCTTTCGATGCGGATCAGGAACAGCGGCACGGTCATCGCGGCCGAGAGCAGCGTCAGTACCCACCACACCAACCACCACGAGCCCGGCCCGAAATGCTGCAGCATGAACGGGGCGATCAGCCCCGAGGACAGAATGCCGATGCCGGGCCCGGCATAGAACAGGCTGAGCAGGAAATTGGCCCGCTCGGGGCGCGACTGGGCGATGGTGGCGGCGAGCGCTCCACCGGCGACGAAGCCAGCCGCGGCGCCTAAGCCCAGCACGAGGCGTGCCAGGCTCAGCGCGACGAAATTGCCGGTCAGCGCGCAAACGGCGAGCGCGGCGACGCAGGCCAGGGTTCCCAGGCGGATCGCGGCCGCCCAACCGACGCGCTGGATCAGCCGGGATGCCAAAAGCGCGCCCACGAGATAGCCGACGGCGTTGATTGTGTTCATGAACCCGGCCGCCGAGTAGGACCAGCCGAGGGTCTCGCGCATGTCTGGCAGCACCAGCGCATAGGCAAAGCGGCCGATGCCGAGCCCGACGGTGGCGGCCAGCGACAGCGTCAGGATCAGCCGCGCGGGATGCGGGTTTGGCGGTGGGCGATCAGGGGCGTGCAAGGGGTACTCCGGCAGCCTCCACTGTGGCAGGCCCTGCCCGCGTTGCACAGCCGCGGCGCGGCAATGGTGTCTTGCCAAGCGCGCAACGCCGCTCTAGCACTCCGGCCGACCGTCATTCCGGGGCGCGCGCAGCGCGAGCCCGGAATCCATTTCCCCGCTTGCGCGGTGGCCTGATGGATTCCGGGCTCGCTCGCTTTGCTCGCGCCCCGGAATGACGAGAGAGGATCGAAAGGGAAACGACCATGGCGACCCACAAACTGCTGTTGCTTCCCGGCGACGGTATCGGCCCCGAGGTGATGGGCGAGGTGAAGCGGCTGATCGACTGGCTCAATTCGGCCGGGATCGCCAAATTCGAGACGGATACCGGCCTCGTCGGCGGTTCGGCCTATGATGCGCACAAGGTGTCGATCTCCGAGGGCGACATGGCCAAGGCGCTTGCGGCTGATGCCATCATCTTCGGCGCGGTCGGCGGCCCGAAATGGGATGCGGTGCCTTACGAGGTGCGCCCCGAAGCCGGACTGCTCCGTCTGCGCAAGGATCTCGCTTTGTTCGCCAACCTCCGTCCCGCCGAGTGCTATCCGGCGCTGGCAGATGCCTCGAGCCTGAAGCGCGAGGCGGTCGAGGGACTCGATATCATGATCGTGCGTGAGCTCACCGGCGGCGTCTATTTCGGCGAGCCCAAGACCATCACAGATCTCGGCAACGGCCAGAAGCGCGCCGTCGACACCCAGGTCTACGACACCTATGAGATCGAGCGCATTGGCCGCGTCGCCTTCGAGCTTGCCAGGAAGCGCAGGAACAAGGTGACCTCGATGGAGAAGCGCAACGTCATGAAGTCGGGCGTGCTCTGGAACGAGGTCATGACCCAGCTCCACAAGCGCGAATATCCCGATGTCACGCTCGAACATCAGCTTGCCGATTCCGGCGGCATGATGCTGGTGAAATGGCCGAAGCAGTTCGACGTCATTGTCACCGACAATCTGTTCGGCGACATGCTGTCCGACATCGCGGCGATGCTGACGGGATCGCTCGGCATGCTGCCCTCGGCCTCGCTCGGCGAAGTGGATGTGAAGAGCAAGAAGCGCAAGGCGTTGTACGAGCCGGTGCACGGCTCGGCGCCCGATATCGCAGGCCAAGGCCTCGCCAATCCGATCGCGATGATCTCGTCCTTTGGTATGGCGCTGCGCTATTCCTTCGACATGGGCGCGCTCGCCGACAAGGTCGACGCCGCGATCGCCGCGGTGCTGGCGAGCGGCCTGCGCACCGCAGACATCAAGTCGGAGGGCACGACAGCCGCCTCGACCACGCAGATGGGCGAAGCCATCCTGAAGGAATTGCAGAAGCTGCACGCGTGACCGCGCGCACCGCAACCGTAGGGTGGGCAAGGCGCAAGCGTGCCCACCATTTCGATCGCGATTGCCGAAACATGGTGGGCACGGCGCCGTGCGCCTTTGCCCACCCTACGGCACCTCGCGAAACAAAAAGGCCGGGCGTGAGCCCGGCCTTTTGATTCGGTCGAAACGTCCGCCTCAATACAGCGGGAAGTTCTGCGGGTAACCACCGACATCGCTCGGCGGCGAGAGCGGCTGGCGATCGATCGGGCGGTTGAGGTTTTCGCGGGCGAAGGACGGATAGCCAACGGCCGGCGGGAAGGCGTAGTCGGAGAATTTGCGGTCGCCCGGATTGACCTCGGTGCCGCCGTCGAGCCAGGAGCGCCTGCTGACATAGATGCGGGTACGCCCCTGCTGATAGACCGCGTTGGGGCCGCTCGGGCCGTAATAGTGGCGGCCGCGATCGTCATAGCGCTTGGTCCTGGTGTCGGCCGAGGCCGGCGTCGCCAAACCAATGGCAGAGGACATGGCAATCACGGCGCCCGCCGCAAGCCAGGTCGCCAGTTTGTTCGCCGTGGAAAATTTCGAGCTCATCACGTCCCCTTCAGGCGGTGCACCGCCAGTCGATGTCGCCCCATACTAGCCCGGTGAGCGTGACCGCAACTAGGTCTATTGGGTCACACCAGCTCGGAATAATCGCGCGCGCCAGCAAAAGTTGCATCAATACCAGCCACTTGAGCTTGATGCAGGAGCTTGACGAGCTCAAAGCGCCCCGCGCAATTGGGCGTTCGCGGCGCCAAGCAGCCAGTCCGGTGAGCCCGCGAGATCACAGCCGCGGCGCTTCAGCTCGGCATGGGCGAACAATTCCGCCAGCTTCGGCTCGTTGCCCGAGGTCAGCAGCGTCAGCCGGTTCAGCGTGCAGGCGATGGCCGCGCGGCGGGCGGGCAGGGTGTCGCCCTGGCAGGAGAAGCCGGAGATCTGCAGGCCCGGCTCTTCGTTGCGCTCGAGATAGCCCAGGCAAGCCCGCGTTCCGTCCGCTGTAGCGACCGGCCGGAACAGGGCGACGGGACCGAATTTCGTCTCGATCAGGCCGGCCTGCTCAAGCGCGGCGTCCGCACCCAGGCCCATCTGGACGGCGAGGTCCGCCCTTGCCGGACGGGTCACATCGAATTCGCCGCCTTCCCGATAAATGTCGAGCTCGGCCAGCGGCTTGCCCGCTGCGCCGGTCCAGCGCATCACGTCCCTGCGGCCGCCTTCGGGATGCCGAAGAATGATGTAAGAGGCTGTTCTCTCTGATGAATCGAACCGGCTGAGGGCAAAGGCCGGATGCGAGCGGTCGGCCACGCTCCAGCCCGGTCTTTCCGGCGGCTCATCGGCACGCAAGTTTGGCAGCTGGCCGAGCGCGGCAAGGCCAAGGATGGCAAGCAGAGCGAGGGCCCCCACATAGGCGAGCAGGTGCGCCAGCGTGCCGACGACCTCGTCGGCGAAGGCTGCCAACGCCAGATGGAGACTGGTCCGGGTGGAGATTGCGGCCGTGCTGGCCTCAGGCGACTGCATCCACGGCCTTCAGGCATGGTCCAACGTTGTCTTGAGGCCGGTTCTCGCATAGAAGCGCTGCTCTTCCTGTTTAAGCGTCAGCTTCAGGAACGGGCTTTTTCATCGGAGAGTGAACGATGGGTTACAAAGTCGCAGTCGTCGGCGCGACCGGCAATGTCGGACGGGAAATGCTCAACATTCTGGATGAGCGCAAATTCCCCGCGGACGAGGTCGTGGCCCTGGCGTCACGCCGCAGCATGGGCGTCGAGGTCTCCTATGGCGACCGCACCCTGAAGGTCAAAGCGCTCGAGCATTACGACTTCTCCGATGTCGACATCTGCCTGATGTCGGCGGGTGGGTCGGTGTCGACGGAATGGTCGCCGAAGATCGGCGCCGCCGGTACTGTGGTGATCGACAACTCGTCGGCCTGGCGCATGGATCCGGACGTGCCGCTGATCGTGCCGGAGGTGAACGCGGCCGCGACCGAAGGCTTCAGGAAGAAGAACATCATCGCCAACCCGAACTGCTCGACCGCGCAGCTCGTCGTCGCGCTGAAGCCGTTGCACGACAAGGCGACCATCAAGCGCGTCGTGGTCTCGACCTATCAATCGGTGTCCGGTGCCGGCAAGGATGCGATGGACGAGCTGTTCTCGCAGACCAAGGCCGTCTACACCAATGACGAATTGATCGCGAAGAAGTTTCCCAAGCGCATCGCCTTCAACGTCATCCCCCACATCGACGTCTTCATGGAGGACGGCTACACCAAGGAAGAGTGGAAGATGATGGCGGAGACCAAGAAGATCCTTGATCCCAAGATCAAGCTCTCCGCGACCTGCGTGCGCGTGCCGGTGTTCGTCGGCCACTCCGAAGCGGTCAACATCGAGTTCGAGAATCCGATCAGTGCGGACGAAGCGCGCGAGGTCCTGCGCAAGGCGCCCGGCTGTCTCGTCATCGACAAGCAGGAGCCCGGCGGCTACGCCACGCCGTATGAAGCGGCCGGCGAGGACGCGACCTATATCAGCCGCATCCGCGAGGACGCGACGGTGGAAAACGGCCTCGTGCTCTGGTGCGTGTCCGACAACCTACGCAAGGGCGCCGCGCTCAACGCGATCCAGATCGCGGAAGTGCTGATCAATCGCAAGCTGATAGCCGCGAAGAAGAAGGCGGCGTAAGCCTCAATCCGGCTGTCACACACTCCCTCGTCGTCCCGGACAAGCGCGCCAAAGCGCGCGCAGATCCGGGACCCAGAACCACAGGATGTGGTTTGACGAAAATTCGTGGTGACCAGTTCGCGCGACAAGTAGGCCTGTGGCTCTGGGTCCCGGATCTGCGCTTGCGCTTGTCCGGGACGACGATCGCAGTTGAGGCCGGCAGTCGCCCACCTTCGAGCGGCAGCCTACGCCACGCTCCGCGCGTTCTTGAATTCCTTGCTCGCCTTGTCCAGCACGAACAGCGTTCCCTCCGCGACGCCGAAATAGGCGCCGTGCAGCTGCATTTGGCCGCTTTCCACGGCCTTGCGCACGAACGGGAAGGTCATCAGGTTCTCCAGGCTGCGGAACACCGCGGCCTTCTCGATGCGCTCGACGAACTGCGCCATGGTCTCGTGGTCGCGCTGCTCTACCACTTCGCCGGGCTTGATGAACATCTGCATCCAGCGGCCGATAAAATCGCCCGGCGTCAGTGGCTCGATCTTGTCGATAAAGGCACGGATGCCGCCACATTGTGCGTGGCCGAGTACCACGATGTGCTTCACCTTCAGCACCGTCACCGCAAACTCCAGAGCCGCCGAGACGCCGTGTGCGTTCTCGTCGGGCTGATAGGTCGGCACCAGGTTGGCGATGTTGCGGACCACGAACAATTCGCCAGGCCCCGCGTCGAAGATCGCCTCGGGGGAGACCCGCGAGTCGCAGCAGCCGATCACCATCGTCTCCGGCGATTGCCCTTTGACAGAGAGTTCGCGATAGCGGTTCTGCTCGGTCGGCAGCCGCTGGGTGGCGAAGGCCTTGTAGCCTTCCAGCAAATGCTTCGGGAATGTCATCATACCTATGCCTAATCATAGACCGCAGGGGCGAACAAGCCTTTCGAACAGGCAGGCCAGATGCTATCGGCTCCGGTAAGAGCCCGCCCCGAGGAAACCGGAAGGAACGCTTGCATGACCCGCCCGCGCCGCAGCCATCTGTTCATGCCAGGCTCCAATCCCCGCGCACTGGAAAAGGCGCGCAATCTCGCCGCCGATGGCCTGATTCTGGATCTCGAAGATTCCGTCGCCCCCGACGCCAAGGCGGTGGCGCGCGACGGCATCGCTGCGGCAATCGCGGCCAAGGGCTTTGGCAGGCGCGAGGTCCTGATCCGGACCAACGGCCTCGACACCCCCTGGTGGGCCGACGATGTTGCCATGGCGGCCGAGGCTTCGCCCGACGGCATTCTGGTTCCAAAAGTTTCAAGCATCGAGGATCTCGACACGATCGGCCGCAAGTTGGCCGAGCTTGGCGCAGCGCCGACGGTGAAAGTCTGGGCCATGATCGAAACCGCGCGCGCCGTGCTGCATGCGGAGGAGCTGGCCGAGGCCGGGCGCGATCCATCGCGGCGGCTCTCCGGTTTCGTGTTCGGCCCCAACGATATCTCGCGGGAAACGCGCATCAGGATGCTGCCCGGTCGCGCCGCGATGATTCCGATGATCACCCACTGCATCCTGGCGACGCGCGCCCACGGCCTCGAAATCCTCGACGGCCCCTACAGCGATATCGCCAATTCCGACGGCTTTGCCACCGAATGCGCGCAAGCGCGGGATCTCGGCTTCGACGGCAAGACGCTGATCCACCCCTCGCAGATCGAGGCCTGCAACGCGATTTTCACGCCGCCGGAAGAGGAGGTCGCGCGCGCGCGAAAGATCATCGCGGCGTTCGAATTGCCGGAGAACGCCTCGCGTGGCGCAATTCGGCTCGACGGCGCCATGGTGGAACGCCTGCATGCCGACATGGCGAGGCGGACGATCGAAATTGCGGACGCGATCGCGGCGATGGGGAAGGGCTGAGGGGTGCCTCCGACCCGTTCCGTCCTCCTCGATCTCGACGGAACGCTGGTCGACTCGCGGCCGGGCATCGTCGCGAGCTGCTCAGCTGCATTGCGTGTGCTCGGGCACGATCCCGGCAAGGCGCCCGCTATTGTCATCGGACCGCCGCTCGAAGACATCTTGCGCGTATTGCTTGCGGCGTACAGCGACGACCGGATCGATGACGCCGCCGTCGCCTATCGTCAGCACTACGGCAAAACCGGTCTGCTCGGAAGCGAGCTCTATCCCGGAATCAGGGATGCGCTTGACGAGATGCATCACGCCGGATTGCGAATTTATCTTGCCACATCGAAGCGCGAGGCCTTTGCGCGACGGATCCTGGAGAACCTCAAGCTGGCGCCATATTTCGACGGAATCTATGGCTCTGTGACCGGCGGTGCACTCGATCACAAGCCGGAGCTGCTCGCCCATGTCCTGTCCGAGCAGGGGATCTCAGCTTCGGACGGCCTCATGGTCGGAGATCGCCGCCATGACATCGCCGGAGCGCATGCGGTCAAGATGCCCGGCCTCGGCGTGCTCTGGGGATATGGCAGCCGGGGCGAGCTGGAAACGGCCGGCGCGGATCAATTGGTGGAGCAGCCCGCTGATCTCGCGCGCGCGGTTCTATCGATGTTGGACGGATAGACGCAGTCGTAACTCAGCGCGGCGCGAGATCGGCGCGAGCGAGCGACTCCAGCGTCGAGGCATTCGCGCAATAGCCGTGATAGTTCTCCGCGGCGGTGCCGGCGGCGAGATCGCGGTCGCACTGTCCCTTGTGATTGCACAGCGAGCAGACTCGCTCCATGTCGCGGAGCAGCAGCGGCTGTGCGCAACCGAGCCCGTCTGCGTTGATGCCGAGCTGTTCGAGCATCTTCGGCGGTTCGTCGGCGGCGTGCCTGCCGTGGCGCACCAGCTCTTCCAGATCGTCAGGCGCGATCCTGGATCGCTCGCGGGCCCCCGCTCTGCAGCGCACCGCTGAAGAAGCGCTGCGCTGCGTCCGGGGCACGAGAGCTAGCCGAACCGCTCCGCCGCCCAGGCATACAGGCTGCCCGGTATCGGCTTTTCGCCGCCGCGGCCCTTGGGCGAGATGTGCAGGCCGATGATCTCGGGGTTGGCGACGAGGCCGAGATAGCTGGAGGGATCGAAGAACAGTTTGGGCTCGGCATGCACGGCATAGAACGACTGCTTCGGCAGCGCGTTCTGCAACTCGCCAGTGCGGCGCGCCAGCGCGGTCAGCGCCGCGGGCCCGAAGATTGCAACGCGGATATCGGAGAGACGGTTCGAGCCGCCGCGCAGGCGGCGCATCATGAAGGTGATGCGGTGGCGGACCGACAGCCAGTTCGGCGTCAGTTCCTCCTGCTCGATCAGCTCCTCGAACGCGGCGACGATGCCGTGCTTCGGCGGCAGATAGATCACGGAATTGCCGAGCTGACGCGGCCGCTCCCAGGCGAAGTAGGGCTTTGCCGGATCGATCTCGACCGGCTTCAAGAGCAGCACGTCGGCATCGAGCCAGAGGCCGAGGCCCTTCGCCATCAGCTTCATGCGGAAGAAGTCGCTGAACTGCAGCGTGGTCCAGTCGCGCCAGCTGCCGTCCGGCTGCGGCGGCCGCAGACGTTCGGAGAACGCGTGCGGCAGGATCGCTTCTGCGTCCGCGTTCTCGACGCCCGAGGGAAGACCGGGAATGGTGTCGAAGCTGTAGACCGTGACCTTGTGGCCGGCCGCCAGCTGCGAGCGCAGACAGGTCTGGCGCAGCGCGTCCATCGGGCCGTGCCAGAAGGTGACGATGTCGGGCAGCATGGGTCAGCTATAGGGATAAGCGGGGCAAAGAAAAAGCCCCGGCGCTGACAGCACCGGGGCTCGAACAGAGAGGCGATCTCAGGCCCAGGCGCGCTCGCGCTTGAGCTTGTCCTCGTAGCTGTCGATCGAGGCCTTCTTCTCCATGGTCAGGCCGATGTCGTCGAGGCCGTTGATCAGGCAGTGCTTGCGGAACGGATCGATCTCGAACTTGACCTTGCCGCCGTCGGGGCCGCGGATCTCCTGGTTCGGCAGGTCGATCGTCAGCGTCGCATTGGCGCCGCGCTCGGCATCGTCGAACAGCTTGTCGAGGTCTTCCTGGGAGACACGGATCGGCAGAATGCCGTTCTTGAAGCAATTGTTGTAGAAGATGTCGCCGAACGAGGTCGAGATCACGCAGCGGATGCCGAAGTCGAGCAGCGCCCAGGGTGCGTGCTCGCGGCTCGAGCCGCAGCCGAAATTGTCGCCGGCGACCAGCACCTTGGCGTTGCGATAGGCGGGCTGGTTCAGCACGAAATCGGGGTTCTCGCTGCCGTCGTCCTTGTAGCGCTGCTCGGAGAAGAGTCCCTTGCCAAGGCCGGTGCGCTTGATGGTCTTGAGGTACTGCTTCGGAATGATCATGTCGGTGTCGACATTGATGATCTTCAGCGGCGCCGCGACGCCTTCCAGCGTGGTGAACTTGTCCATGGTTGCGCTTTCCGCACGTGGTTCAGGGGAACGGGTATTTATCGCGATTGGAGCGGAAATCCTAGGCCGAATTCGGCAGGTCTCGTCTGCTTTGCGGATCCGGTGCGGCGTCGGAATTGCACCTCTCCCGCTTGCGGGAGAGGTCGGCGCGCCCCGGGCGATGCGCAGCATCGTCCCGCGCGCCGGGTGAGGGTTCTTTCCGCTGGGGGATTGTCCCATCGCGGAAACACGCTCTCCCCAACCCTCTCCCGCAAGCGGGAGAGGGAGCGCACCTTCTTCCGCGCTCTACTCTGCCTGAGCCTCAATCGCGGCCATATCGTCGTCCGAAAGACCGAAATGGTGACCGATCTCGTGGATCAGGACGTGGCGGACGATGTGGCCGAGGCTTTCGTCGTGCTCGGCCCAGTAATCCAGGATCGGACGACGGTAGAGCCAGACCATGTTGGGCAGCCGCGCCACGTCGCCAAGGCTCTGCTGCGGCAGGCCGACACCCTGGAACAGGCCGAGCAGGTCGAACTCGCTCTCGCATTCCATCTCGTCCAGGACCTCCTCGGTGGGGAAGTCGTCGACGCGGATGATCACGCCCTCGCACAGGGTGCGAAACTCCGCCGGCAGGCGCTCGAAGATGTCGTGCGCCGTCGCTTCCATCTCGGCCAGCGAGGGCGCTTTCAATTCCGTCCACATGGGCTTCTCATAAAGCGTTTTCGAGCGAAGTGGATACCGGTTCGCGTAAAGAAAACGCGTCAAAACGACAATCGAGAGCCCATTCCGATTCCATCGGAACGGGCTCTCGCGCGGGTTCCTTGGCGATGCATCCGGCTTTATAAACGCGGCGAGGTTGACGGGCGCTTCCAAAACGGGGAGCGTGGGGTCTCGAATGGGACGTTTCAAGTGGGCGGAAAAATGCGAGCGAAAACAGTGCTGACGCTACTGTGCATGGGGTTGTTTTCGCCATTTTGCGTTGGCGCGGAGGCCCAGACGGCGGGCCCGGAGATCCGCCTCCCCCAGGCGGCCCTGCCTGACGCGCCGCCGCTGCGTAAGCGGCCCCCGGCGCGCTTGCGCATTACGCCCTATTACAGCCCTGACGGCGTCTATCCGCGCTACGATCCCGGTCCGGATGCGGTGCGCGAATGCAACGCGACGTATGTGCAGGAGTACCGCCCGAGCGGCACGGTGATCGTGCCGCGTATGAGCTGCTACTGGCGCCGCGGCTGAGATTGATCATGGCGAGGGGGATCGGCATCGCGGTCGTTCTCGGGCTGATCGTCACCTTGCCCGACGTCGCCATCGCCAGGACGTCAAAGGCATCGGCGGCGACAACAGACGCCGGTGCGCGGCGCTACGCGCGCCATCATGACGCCGTGCGCCACGCCGCGCCTGACGAGCCCCGTTATTACGCGCGGCCGGTCTACTACCGTCCCTATCCCTATGGCGTGCCCGCACCATTCGTGTTCGGCTACGGGCCTCATTGGTGACCTCGCAGCGCGACGCCAGCAACACCGTTCATTCACGAGGCGTTCACGTCGCTGTCCCTAGCTTGACCTTGGGAGCGACTGCAAATGAACAGCGATGACGCGGGCCGGGAACGAGCATCGCAACTCCGCTGTGCGGATCCAGGGAGGATTCCATGCCGAGGATATTGGGTTTCAGAGCAAGCCCGATGCGCTTGCTCGGGATTGCGGCGGCCGCGACATTGATGCTGTCGGCCGGAACCGCGCGCCGTGCCGAAGCGGCGAGCTTGATCAATCCCGTGACGTCACCCGCAACGAAAGCTACGACCGACGATCTCGTCACGCAGGTTCGGCATGGCGGTGGTGGACCCGGCGGACATGGCGGCTTTCACGGCGGAGGTTTCCGCGGTGGCGGAGGACATAGTGGCGGTTTCCGCGGCGGTGGATTTCGCGGCGGCCATGTCGGCGGCTTCCGCGCCGCGCCGGCCTTCCATGGCGGCAGCTACCGCTATGGTGGCGTTCACCGCTATGGCGGATTTCATCGCTACGGCATCTATCGGCCTCACTACCGCCATCGCCACTTCCACCGGCGCTATTATTACGGCGGCTATTATCCCTACTACCATCATCCGCGCCGCTGCCGGATCATCTGGACCTATTACGGCCCGCGCCGCATCTGCCGCTGGCATCGCTGGCACCATCCGTACCGGTACTATTGGTGATGTGAGTGAGCTGCTAGCTCTGCACGCGTCATGGCGGGACAAGCCCGGGCATGACGAATGCGGTTAGAGCCAATCCTTCAGCTTCCACGACGCTGATTTCCAGCGCATCAGGTTATCGAGCTTCCATTGCTTGAACATCGCGGGCGGCCAGCGGCTGAGCTTCGAGCTCTCCTCGACCTCCGGCTTGGCGACGATACGCAGCGGCGTCGCGCGCCGGCGGTGCTGGCGCGTGGCCTCGCTGATCAGGTCGACATATTCAGGCTTGTTGGCCATGGCTTGCGTCCTCGCGAAATCCTCGCGAGGACGCAATGTCGGCGGTGGCGATTAACGGCGGTTTGCCGCGATCGCTACAATTGCACGGACCAGCTTAGCGCCAGTCCCTGACGTCGACGAAATGGCCCGCAATGGCGGCGGCTGCCGCCATTGCCGGCGACACCAGATGGGTGCGGCCCTTGAAACCCTGGCGACCCTCGAAGTTGCGGTTCGAGGTCGAGGCGCAGCGCTCTTCCGGGGCCAGCTTGTCCGGGTTCATCGCGAGGCACATCGAGCAGCCGGGCTCGCGCCATTCGAAGCCGGCCTTGATGAAGATCTTGTCGAGACCCTCAGCCTCGGCCTGCTCCTTCACGATGCCGGAGCCTGGCACGACCATGGCGTTGACATGCGCTGAAACGGTCTTGCCTTCCGCGATCTTGGCGGCGGCGCGCAAATCCTCGATGCGGCCGTTGGTGCAGGAGCCGATGAAGATGCGGTCGACCTTGATGTCGGTGATCTTCGTCCCCGCGGTCAGCCCCATGTATTTCAGCGCGCGGTGCTTGGAGAGACGCTTGGCCTCGTCTGCGATCTTGTCCGGATCGGGCACGATGCCGGTCACCGAGATGACGTCCTCGGGGCTCGTGCCCCAGGTCACGATCGGCGGCAGCTTGGCCGCATCGAGGCGCAGCTCGTTGTCGAAATGCGCGCCGTCGTCGGAACGCAGCTTCTCCCAATAGCGCATGGCCGCATCCCAGTCCGCGCCCTTCGGCGCCTTCGGGCGGCCACGCAGGAAATCGTAGGCCTTCTGGTCGGGCGCAACGAGGCCGGCGCGGGCGCCGCCTTCGATCGACATGTTGCAGACCGTCATGCGGCCTTCCATGCTGAGCGCGCTGATCGCATCGCCGGCGTATTCCAGCACGTAGCCGGTGCCGCCCGCGGTGCCGATCTCGCCGATGATGGCCAGGATGATGTCCTTGCCCGTCACGCCGTCAGGCAATTTGCCGTCGACGGTGACGCGCATGTTCTTCGCCTTCTTCTGGATCAGCGTCTGCGTCGCCAGCACGTGCTCGACCTCGGAAGTGCCGATGCCGTGCGCGAGCGCGCCGAACGCGCCATGCGTCGAGGTGTGGCTGTCACCGCAGACGATGGTGGTGCCGGGCAGTGTAAAACCCTGCTCGGGGCCGATGACGTGGACGACGCCCTGGCGCTTGTCGAACTCGTCGTAATATTCGATGCCGAATTCCCTGGCGTTCTCGGCCAGCGCCTTGATCTGCTCGATGCTCTCAGGATCGGGATTCGGCTTGGTGCGGTCGGTGGTCGGCACGTTGTGGTCGACGACGGCGAGTGTCTTCTCGGGCGCGCGGACCTTGCGGCCCGTCGCACGCAGGCCTTCGAACGCCTGGGGCGAGGTCACCTCGTGCACCAGATGGCGGTCGATATAGAGCAGGCAGGTGCCGTCCTCGGCTTCGTGCACCAGATGGTCGTTCCAGATCTTGTCGTACAATGTGGTCGGCTTGGACATGAGCGTCAGCTCCGGAGAATGTTGTGTAAGCGGATGTGCGCAGACAGCGCGGGCAACAAAATCGTCAACGCAGCTTTTCAGGCTGCGCGGCTAAGCTCTGACGTTGCCGAGGTCGCGAAGCGCCCGAAGAACCGGCCAGGCAGCCGCGAGCGGTCGTCGATGACGATGCGCTTGACGGGGACGAGGCTGGTCAGATCTGGAAACATTCCAGGAATATATAGCAGGCCGCTTCGGAAGCGCGAGGGCTTTGACGCGCACGGCTGACGCAACAAAAAAGCGCGGGGCCAAGCCCCGCGCTTTCGAAACCCACCAATAAGCGAGAGCTTACTCGTTGACGGCCTTGGCGTGCTCAGTCTTCTCGACGATGCGGGCCGACTTGCCGCGAAGGCTGCGGAGGTAATAGAGCTTGGCACGGCGCACCTTGCCGCGGCGCACCACCTTGATCGAATCGATCATCGGCGACATCACCGGGAACACGCGCTCCACGCCCTCGCCATAGGAGATCTTGCGCACCGTGAAGCTCTCGTTGAGGCCGCCGCCCGAACGGCCGATGCAGACGCCTTCATAGGCCTGCACGCGAGTGCGGTCGCCTTCGACGACCTTCACGTTGACGATCACGGTGTCGCCGGGACCGAATTCCGGGATGTCCTTGCCGGCGGACAGCTTGTCGAATTGCTCTTGTTCGAGCTGCTTGATCAGGTTCATGGGTAAATCTCCATCAGCGCGCCCAGCCCTGGAAACGGGGGGCTGCGCAAAATTCGTCTATCCAGCCATTGCGGATGTGGCCGCTCCTATAAGGCAAGCGAGAGCGTTTGTCACCCGTCTGTCTTGTTTTTTGGCGTTTTTTGGCTACCGGCTCGAGTCGGGGGCTTGCTCGGGATTTGAGCCCACAGATCGGGCCGCCGGGCCGCCGTCAGGGCGTCGGATTGCGCCCGCCGCCAGCGGGCAACCTTGGCGTGGTCGCCCGAGGTCAGGATCTCCGGGATCGGAACCCCCTCGAACAACTGCGGGCGGGTGTATTGGGGGTACTCCAGAAGGCCATCGGAGAAGCTTTCCTCGGTTCCCGAGGCTTCCCTGCCCATCACTCCCGGCAACAGCCGCACGCAGGCGTCGATCAGCGCCAAAGCGGCGATTTCGCCCCCGGACAGCACGTAATCGCCGATGGAGATCTCCTCCAGACCCCGTCCGTCGATCACCCGCTGGTCGATGCCCTCGAACCGGCCGCAGACGATCAGCGGGCCAGGGCCTCGGGCGAGCTCCGCGACCCGCGCCTGGGTCAATGGCCGACCCCGCGGACTCATCAGCAGGCGCGGCCGCTCCGGGCCGATCTCGGCGGCATCGATGGCGGCGGCCAGGACGTCTGCCCGCAGCACCATGCCCGGGCCGCCGCCGGCCGGGGTGTCGTCAACGCTGCGGTGGCGGTCGGTGGCGGAGGCCCGGATGTCCCGTGCCTCGATCTCCCAGAGCCCGGAGGCCAGCGCGCGCCCGGCGAGGCTCACGCCGAGCGGTCCCGGAAACATCTCCGGAAACAGCGTCAGCACCGTCGCGCGCCAGGGTGAGGGATTTGTCATCGCAGCCAGCTTAGCCAAAACCACGGCCTGTGGTTATGAGTCCCTGCTCTCGCGCGAATGACCCGGGGAGCCATCCTCACCCTCGATCTCCCGCGGCAGCGCGATCACCACCCGACCGCCGGCAATATCGACCTCCGGCACCACTGCGTTGGTGAACGGCAGCAGCAGCGTCGTGCCCTTGAGCGGCGCGATCTCGATGATGTCGCCGGCGCCGAAATTATGGATCGCGAGCACGCGGCCGAGCGCATCGCCGTCCGTGGTGACGGCAGCGAGCCCGATCAGGTCGGTGTGGTAATATTCGTCCGCGTCGGTCGCGGGCAGCTTGTCGCGCGCGACGTAGAGCTCGATGCCATTGAGGCGCTCGGCCTCATCGCGGGTCGTGACGCCCTTGAACGTCGCGACCAGATGGTCCTTGGCCTCGCGCGCCGTCGCGACCTCGAACTGGCGCTTGCCGTCCTTGGACGAGAGCAGACCGTAGCACCTGACGGCAAAGGGATCTTCGGTGAAGGTCCAGAGTTTGACCGCACCGCGCACGCCATGCGCGGCGCCGATCCGCGCGACGCAGACCAGCGCCGACATGGCCTGGCCTTAGCCCTTTGCGGCGGCTTCGGCCTGCGCCTTGCGCTCCTTGCGCGGCACGGCCTTCTGCGGGTTGTTGCGCACTTCGCGCTTCTTGACGCCGGCAGCGTCGAGGAAGCGCGCCACGCGGTCCGACGGCTGCGCGCCCTTGGCGACCCAGGCCTTCACCTTGTCCATGTCGAGCTTGAGGCGGGCTTCGTTGTCCTTCGGCAGCAGCGGGTTGAAATGGCCGAGACGCTCGATGAAGCGGCCATCGCGCGGAAAGCGCGAATCGGCAACGACGACGTGGTAGACGGGACGCTTCTTGGTGCCTGCGCGAGCGAGGCGGATAACGACGGACATCAGGTTCTCCTTCAAAGTACGTTTTGTCGGTTGATTGGTATTTTCGCGTTGCGCAGGACGCTTGCGGTCCCCCGCGACGAATTCCTCATTTCTTCTTGCCGGGAAAGCCGCCGAGGCCCGGCAGCATCGGCTTGCCGCTCAGCCCGGTCAGGCCAGGAACATTGGGCAGGCCGGTGCGAAGACCCGCCGGCAAATCCTTCGGCAGACTGGGCAGACCCTGCCCGCCGCCGCTCTGCATTTTCTCCTGCAGCGCCTTCATCTCCTCAGGAGACGGCATCTTCGTGCCGCCGCCAAAGCCCATCGCCTGCGCGATGCCGGCGAGCGGGCCGCGCTTGCCCGAACCCATCGCCTTCATCACGTCGGCCATGTTCCGGTGCATTTTGAGCAGCTTGTTGACCTGCTCGACGCTCTGGCCGGAACCTGCGGCGATGCGCCTCTTGCGGCTGGCCTTGAGCAGGTCGGGATGCCGGCGCTCGTCGCGCGTCATGGAATCGATTACCGCGACCTGGCGCTTCAAAATCTTGTCGTCGATGCCGGCCGCCGCGATCTGGTTCTTCATCTTGGCGATTCCGGGCATCATGCCCATCAGCCCGCTGATGCCACCCATGCTGGCCATCTGCAGCAGCTGCTCGCGCATGTCGTTGAGGTCGAACTGACCCTTGCGCATGCGCTCGGCGGTGCGCGCGGCCTTTTCGGCGTCGATGTTTGCGGCAGCACGCTCGACCAGCGAGACCACGTCGCCCATGCCGAGGATACGGCCGGCGATACGATCGGGATGGAAATCTTCCAGCGCGTCGGTCTTTTCACCGGTGCCGATCAGCTTGATCGGCTTGCCGGTGACCGCGCGCATCGACAGCGCAGCGCCGCCGCGGCCGTCGCCGTCCACGCGGGTCAGCACGATGCCGGTGAGGCCGACGCGCTGATCGAACGCGCGCGCGAGATTCACTGCGTCCTGGCCGGTGAGGCTGTCGGCGACCAGCAGCACTTCATGCGGATTGGCGGCGGCTTTGATCGCGGCCGCTTCCGCCATCATCTCTTCGTCGAGCGTGGTGCGGCCGGCGGTGTCGAGCAGCACGATGTCGTAGCCGCCGAGCTTGCCGGCTTCCAGTGCGCGTTTCGCAATCTGCGGCGGCTGCTGTCCCGCCACGATCGGCAGGGTGGGAATGTCGAGATCGCGGCCGAGCACCGCCAGCTGCTCCATCGCCGCCGGGCGATAGACGTCGAGCGAGGCCATCAGCACCTTGCGCTTGTCGCGCTGGACCAGGCGGCGGGCGAGCTTTGCGGTGGTGGTGGTCTTGCCCGAGCCTTGCAGGCCGACCATCATGATCGGCACCGGCGGAACGGAATTGACGTCGATGGTCTGGCTCTCGGCGCCGAGCGTGTTGATCAGCTCGTCATGGACGATCTTGACCACCATCTGGCCGGGGGTGACCGACTTGACGACGGTGGCGCCGATCGCCTGCTCGCGGACGCGCTCGGTGAAGCTGCGTACCACTTCAAGCGCGACGTCGGCCTCCAGCAGCGCGCGGCGCACCTCGCGCATCGCGGCATCGACGTCCTTTTCGGTCAGCGCGCCGCGCCCCGTCAGACGATCGAGAATGCCACCAAGCCGTTCCGACAGATTGTCGAACAATGCCGTTGTCCCTTGTCCTGCTCGCGCAGGGTTGCCGCATTCACCGCTGTCATGCCCCGGCCTGACCGGGGCATCCAGTACGCCGTGGCACCTCGGTTCCAGCCGAACTGCCTCTGGGATACTGGATCGTCCGATCAACTGCGATGACCACTCGCTTGGGTCGGCGATCTTCCAAACACCTTTGCGCCCGAGGGCGCACAGCGCTGTCGGGCGTTGACCTCTGACCTCCAGGGCCAGTCGGCGGGTCGAAAAGAAAGCCTTTCCGAGAAAGTGGCGGGGTTAAACGCCGCTCCCGCTCAAAAGTCAAGGAAAGTTAGGGTGCCGGGACGCCCTTGCCAAGGCAAGGCCCTGAAAAGACGCTCCTTTTGCCGGCCGGTTCCCTTTTCTTCGGCCCCACCCATATAGCAGATGATGACTTACCTCCGCTCTCGTTCCTGACGTCAGTCGATGTCTGTCACCCGCCGCCGCGTTTTCGGGTTCTTCGCCGGGGCCGGCGCGCTGGTCGGCGTGCCCTCCCTCTGGATGTCCCGCATGAAAATCTATGACGGTCCCGCCTCCGACCATTTCAACGGCCTGCACTTCTTCGATCCCGATGGCGCGCCGCCGAAATCGCTTCGCGAGGTGCTGCGCTGGCAGTTCGGCGGCCAGCGGCAGCGCGCGAAATGGCCGGATTGGGCCCCCAGTCCCCATGCCGACACCCCGCCGGCGCGGGTCGAAGGCGATAGGTTGCGGCTCTCCTTTGTCGGCCACGCCAGCTGGCTGATCCAGACCGGCGGGCTCAACATCCTGGTCGATCCGGTCTGGTCGATGCGGGTTTCGCCGGTCGCGTGGGCAGGGCCGAAGCGGCACAACGATCCCGGCATCGCGTTCGATCATTTGCCCGAGATCGACGTCGTGCTGGTCTCGCACGGGCACTACGATCATCTCGATATCGCGACGCTGTCGCGGCTCGCCAAGAATTTTGCCCCGCGCGTGGTCACCCCGCTCGGCAACGACGTGACGATGCGCAGCGCCGATTCGACGATCAAGGTCGACGCGTTCGACTGGCACGATCGCGTCGAGCTCGGCGGGGGCGTCGCCGTGCATCTGGTGCCGACCCGGCACTGGACGGCGCGCGGCATGTTCGATCGCAACAAGGCGCTGTGGGCGAGCTTTGTGCTGGAGACGCCGGCCGGGAAAATCTACATCGTCTGCGATTCCGGCTATGGCGATGGCAGGCACTTTCGACGCGTTGCCGAGAAGCACGGGCCGCTGCGCCTGGCGATCCTTCCCATCGGCGCCTACGAGCCGCGCTGGTTCATGCGCGACCAGCACATGAACCCGGAGGATGCGGTGAAGGCGCTGCTCGATTGCGGCGCGCAAGCCGCGCTCGGGCATCACCACGGTACGTTCCAGCTCACCGACGAAGCGATCGATGCGCCGGCCAAGGCGCTGGTGGAAGCGCTGGACGCCGCGAAGATTCCGCAGGAGCGGTTCGTCGCGATGAAGCCGGGCCAGGTGGTGGAGATTTAGGTCTCTCCGCCTACAGCTCGTGCGCCGGACGCGAAAACTATTATTCTTTCGGCTTGATCGCCCAGCTCACATTCACCGTCACCGACAGCGTCTCCTCGCCCGGTGCAACGGCAGCCGTCGCAGCCATCGGCGCTGTCGCCATCCGCGCCTTGAACAGCGGCACCGGGGCGCCGCCCTCGGTGACGCTGAGCGGCGCGCCCAGCATTACGCCGGTGGCCTTGGCGTAGATCTCGGCCTTGCGGCGGGCGTCCGCGACCGCCTGCTCGCGCGCGTCGTCGAGCAGCTTCGAGGCTTGCGTCACCTCGAAAGAGATGTTGCCGATGTCGTTGGCGCCGGCGCCGACCAGCGCGTCGATGATGCCGGCGACCTTGGTCACGTCGCGAATTTTTACGGTGACACGGTTGGAGGCGCGGAAGCCGACCACCGGCGATGCGCCGGTGGATTTGTTCTGTCCATATTGCGGCTGCAGCGACAGGCGCGAGGTCCGGTAGTCCTTCTCGGCGATGCCGGCGCCCTTCAGCGCCAGCAGCACCTTGCCCATGGCGGCATTGTTGGCATCGGAGGCTTCCTTCGCCGTCTTGGCGTCATTGGCGACGCCCGCATCGATCTGCGCGAGATCCGGCGCCACGGAAATATTGGCTTCGCCGCTCACCGAAATGGCGGACGGAAAATCGTCGGCGAGCGCAGGCGTTGCCAGCAGCACGGCGAAAACCGTGGCGAGGACGGCAGGCTTTTTCATCATTCTCACTTCAGCGGCACGAAAACGTTGATCACGAGCTTGTCCTCAGCGGTCTTCAGGGGATCGGTGAGGTATTCCTCGATGAAGGTGTCTCTGGCTTCGAGCTTCTTGTCGTCGAGGTAATTGGTGATCGCCTCGTAGGTGTTGTCCATGTTGTCGTAGGAGCCGCGATGGACGAATTTCAGCGCCTTGCCTTCAGGCGATTTGCCGATGCTCATGTCCTTGGGCAGGTTTTTCGGGTCCTGCTCGACCGGGATCTCGGCGAGGAAGGTGAACCCGGTGTCGTCCGTCGAAGTGTAGACGATCATCGAATTGCCGGCGTGCTTGATGCCCTGCTTGTCGAGCAACGTGTTCAGCGCCTTGAAGGCATCCATCAGCGTGTCGAAGGCCGAATCCCAATTGGCCGTGCCTTTGACCATCACGACCTTCCTGGGCTCGAGCGTGGTCTCGAGGCCAAAGGGATCTGCGGTCTGCACCGGGGCCGCGGGCGCGGCCGCGGCAGGCGGCGGTGTCGCCGGACTGGGTGAGGCGCTGGCTGCGGGCGAGGGCGACGCTGCCGGGGTAGGCGAAGCGCTGGCCGCCGGTGATGGCGCGGGTGAGGACGTTGCCGCAGGCGCAGGCGAGGCACTCGCGGCCGGAGCAGGTGAAGCCGACGGAGCCGGCGAGGGACTTGCTGATGCGGCTGGCGCGGGGCTCGCGGTCTGCGCCAGAGCGCCGGCCAGACCTAACGACAAGGCTGCTGCCGGGACCAGCGCGGCCAGAGCGAGACGGCGAAACCTGAACATTTTATTCTCCCCAAGGCCTTAACCACCAAGGCCTTAACCACCAAGGCGTTTAACCACCAAGGCCCTAATCGCCAAGGCCCTAACCACCAAGGCCAAATCCGGCTTTGCGCACGGCCGCACGTCCCGGTTCGCGCGAACCGCGCCGTTCTAACACGCGAGCGCCGAATTCGTCCCATGACAGATGCGTCATGGCCGGCTCTAGACGGCAAAACACTGGCCAAGCCGGCAAGGATCGCCATATAAGGCAGGCGAAATTCGGGAATTTTCATGAGCGCGCTGGCCAACCAGGCATTTGCCAAGATGAACGGCATCGGCAACGAGATCGTCGTTGTCGACATGCGCGATTCCGCGGGCCTGGTGACGCCGGATGACGCTCGCGCGGTGGCGTCAGCGAACGGCGGCGTGGCCTATGACCAGCTCATGGTGCTCCAGAAGCCGCGCCTCGACGGCACCGAAGCCTTCATCCGCATCTACAACAATGACGGCTCGGAGGCCGGCGCCTGCGGCAACGGCATGCGTTGTGTGGTGCGGCGCATCTTCGAGAAGAACGGGCAGACCGCGGCGACGTTCGAGACGGCTGCGGGCCTGCTCAATTGCTGGCAGGGCCCGTCGCCGGATCTCTACACCGTGGACATGGGTGCGCCGAAGTTCGGCTGGCAGGACATTCCGCTGGCCGAAGAGTTCCGCGACACCCGCTACATCGAATTGCAGATCGGGCCGATCGACAATCCGATCCTGCATTCGCCCTCCGTGGTGAGCATGGGCAATCCGCACGCGATCTTCTGGGTCGATGACGTCGACGCCTACGATCTCGCGCGTTTCGGTCCGCTGCTCGAAAACCATCCGATCTTCCCGGAGCGCGCCAACATCACACTCGCCCATATCGTCGATCGCGACCACGTCACGATCCGCACCTGGGAACGCGGTGCCGGCCTGACAAGGGCCTGCGGCTCGGCGGCCTGCGCCACGGCGGTGGCCGCGGCGCGCCTGAAGCGCGTCGAGCGCAATGTCGAGATCACGCTGCCCGGCGGCAAGCTCGGCATCGAATGGCGCGAGCGAGACGACCACGTGCTGATGACGGGCACGGCGACCTTCGAATATGAGGGCAGATTCGATCCGGCGCTGTTTGCGCCGGTCGCCTGATGGCCATCGACGTCGTCACCTTCGGCTGCCGCCTCAACGCCTTCGAGGCCGAGGTGATCCGCCGCGAGGCCGAAAGTGCGGGGCTCGCAGATACCGTCGTCATCAACAGCTGCGCCGTCACCAATGAGGCGGTGGCGCAGGCGCGCCAGTCGATCCGCAAATTGAAGCGCGAACGGCCGGGCACGCGCATCGTCGTCACCGGCTGCGCCGCCCAGACGCAAAGCCGGATGTTCGCCGACATGGCCGAGGTCGATCGCGTCGTCGGCAATGACGACAAGATGCGCTGCGAAGCCTGGCGCGAGGTCCGCGACGCGTTCGATCTTGGCGCCGGCGAGAAGATCGCCGTCAGCGACATCATGGCGGTGAAGGAAATGGCGCCGCATCTCGTCGACGGCTTTGCGGCCGGCCTGCCGCGGGTGTTCGTGCAGGTGCAGAACGGCTGCGACCATCGCTGCACCTTCTGCATCATTCCCTATGGCCGCGGCAATTCGCGCTCGGTGCCGATGGGCGCGGTGGTCGACCAGGTGCGGGCGCTGGTCGCGCGCGGCCATGCCGAGATCGTGCTGACCGGCGTCGATCTCACCAGCTACGGCGCCGACCTGCCGGGTGCACCAAAGCTCGGCATGCTGACGAAGCAGATTCTGCGGCATGTGCCGGAGTTGAGGCGCCTGCGCATCTCCTCGATCGATTCGATCGAGGCCGACGGCGATCTGTTAGACGCCATCGCGGACGATGCGCGCTTGATGCCGCATCTGCATCTGTCGCTGCAATCTGGCGACGACATGATCTTGAAGCGTATGAAGCGGCGGCATTCGCGGCAGGATGCGCTCGCATTCTGCGACCAGGTGCGCCGCCTGCGCCCTGACATCGTCTTCGGGGCCGACATCATCGCGGGCTTCCCGACCGAGACGGATGAGATGTTCTCGCGTTCGCTCGATCTTGTCGAGGAGTGCGGTCTGACGTTCCTGCACGTCTTCCCCTATTCGCCACGCCCCGGCACGCCCGCCGCGCGGATGCCGCAGGTGGCCCGGCCTGTCATCAAGGAGCGCGCGAAGCGGTTGCGTGCGGCCGGTGAAACGGTATTGCGGAAGCGGCTGCAAGCCGAGATCGGCGCGACGCGCGATGTGCTGATCGAGAGTGACGGGCAGGGCCGCACGGAGCACTATCTGCCGGTGGCGATTGCCGGCGGGCGTGTGGGCAGTGTCGTGTCGCGGAAGATTGTTGGCAGCGACGGTGAGCGGCTGATTGTTTAGCGCGCTGTCATCGCCTGGCTTGACCGCAGGGCTATCGCATTTGGCAATTTGCGCGACCTGAGCGCACGCCCCGTCCTTCGAGACGACCGCTTCGCGGTCTCCTCAGGATGAGGCTGAACTTGCATCGCTGTGCTTGGAAACTGCAGCCGCGCACTCCGCCCTCATCCTGAGGGCCCGCCAACGGCGGGCGTCTCGAAGGATGTGCCGCGGGGAGGCCGCCTCAAATGCGATACCCCTGGGCTTGACCGGGCGACCCGGTACGCCGCGGCTTCTCCGCCTCTTAATAATGTTAATAATGTCTCTGGAATACTGGATCCCCCGCTTTCGCGGAGGATGACACCGCTGGTTTGGCAGATAGGCCCTACGACGCCCGCACCTGCCAGAACCGCAACGTTCGCCGCGCGTTCTCCATCGTCATTCTCGCAAAATGGCCTTGCGCGCGGGCAAGATCCGCCGGCTTCATCGCGCCCGTCGCAAAACGGCTTTCGAGGACGGCCGCCGTGGTTTCCCAGCTCAGCTGCGCCGCCTTGCACGGCACCAGCAGGCCGTCGTCGCGCAGGCTCTGCATCAGCGGGCGAATCACCTCGACGGTCGATCCGGACAGTGCCGCCAGAGCAGCGGCGGTCTCTTCATAGCGCCGCTGCGTGGCGAAGCCGAGCAGCGTCGCTTCGTTGAGCTGGCCGGTCGCCTTGAGATTTGCAATCGCCCGCTTGGCGCCTTCGAAGTCACGGACACCCGACATCTCGCGTTCGACGCCGGCGGTGACGGCGGCGATCGCGCTCTGGATCTCCTCAAACAGATCCGGCGGCGCGCGCGTCAGCAGGCGGGCGCGAACAGCATCCGTCGCCGAACGCAGCAATTGGCGGCGCAGCTCCGAGGGCAGGTCGACACGCACGCCGACGCTCAGGGCGAGTTCCGGATCGCTCTCGGCCTGTCCGACAATGACGGCGAATCCATTGCCTGAAACGCGCGCACCCGGATTGGCGGCGAGCCGCCGGCTGACGCTGGGATAGCGGCGTGCCAGCAAGGCGTCGGTGACGGTCTCCTTCAGCCACCAGCGGCCGGCGATCGCAAGCAGATGCGGCTCGCCCTTGGATGCCGCGATCTTCACCAGCTCGCCGTCGTCGAGGCGGGCGGATTCCTGCAGCACGGGACCGGCGATGCGGATCTCGTCGTTGCCGGCGAGGCGGCGGATCACGGAAGGCGGCGCCTGCGCGATCGGCGCAAGCTGCGCGCTGATCTCGGCGAGCGCGATGCGTGCGCCGATGTCGGCAAGCGCCCGCAGCTCGATGGTGCCGATCAGGCGCTCCAGCACCTCGTCGAACAGCGCGATCTGCTCGTCGTCGAAGCTGCCGGCGGAGGAGAGGAACAAGTCGGTGACGCGCCGGGCGGTTTCCAGGCCCTTTTCCGCCGAGCCTGCCCGAATGGCGGATTCGACCTCGTCGATGATCGATAGCTCGGCCTTGGACATCACGCCTTGCTCGTCCTGAGCGGTTACAGAAGCTTGTTCTAAGCAACCGTCATCATTAGCGGCGAGCACTGAACGTTTCGTAAACCATGGGCGGGAGGCGCGTGAAAGGTTCGCTGCCAAAACACAGGTGCGCTCCCTCTCCCGCTTGCGGGAGAGGGATGGGGAGAGGGTGTCTCCGCAACGGGATACTCCCCCAGAGGAAAGAACCCTCACCCGGCGCGCGGGACGATGCTTCGCATCGCCCGGGACGCACCGACCTCTCCCGCAAGCGGGAGAGGTGAACCGCACCGCTATTCCCCGTTCCACCCGCAGGCGCGAAGCCGCTCCTGCATGTGGGGTGGGGCCGGCGCCACGACGCGGATCGGCTCCTTGTTCCGGGAGATCGGCACCACGATCTCGCGGGAATGCAGGTGCAGCCGCGGCTCGCCGAAGCGCGGGCCGTTGCCGTAAATGTTATCGCCGAAGATCGGCCAGCCGCTCGCGGCCGCATGCACCCGCAATTGGTGGGTCCGCCCGGTCACCGGTTCCATGGCGAGCCAGGTCAGGCCGTTACCCCGGCCCATCACTTTCCAGTTGGTGACCGCCTTTTGGCCCTCGGGATCGGGCTTCTGCCACCAGCCACGCTCGGCATTGAGCCGGCCAAGCGGCATGTCGATGGTGCCTTCGTCTTCCGCAGGTCCGCCCTCGACCACGGTCCAGTAGGTCTTGCCGATCTTGCCGTGCTTGAACAGAAGGCCGAGCGAGGCGGTCGCCTTGCGATGGCGGCCGAGCACGAGGCAACCGGAAGTGTCCTTGTCCAGCCGGTGGGCCAGCACCGGCGGTCGCGGCAGACCGAATCGCAGCGCGTCGAAGGAGTCTTCCAGATTGGCCCCGCCCTTGGGGCCGCGGTGCACGGGAAGGCCGGCCGGCTTGTCGATGATCAGCATCAAGCCGTCGCGATGAAGCACGCGGGCCAGGATTTCATCGGCGGTCAATTCGGGAACATCGAGCAATTGCAAGGCCTTCGGTCAAGACTTTCGTTTAGGGGCGGGAACGGCTAACACACCCCCACCATGAACGATACCACGTCAGATCCCCCCAAGCTGAGCTGGTGGCGTCGCCTGTCCAACGGGCTGAAGCGCACCTCGTCCTCGCTCGGGACCGCGGTCGCCGACCTCGTCATCAAGCGCAAGCTCGACCGCGCCATGCTCGACGACATCGAGGACGTGCTGCTGCGCGCCGACCTCGGCACCCAGGTTGCGGTGCGGATCGCCGAGGCCGTCGGCACGGGACGCTATGACAAGGCGATCTCGGCCGACGAGGTCAAGGACGTCGTTGCCACCGAGGTCGAGAAGGTGCTGGCGCCGGTGGCGAGGCCGCTCGAGATCGATGCCGCCAAGAAGCCGTTCGTGATCCTGGTGGTCGGGGTCAATGGCTCCGGCAAGACCACCACCATCGGCAAGCTCTCGCAAAAATTCGCATCCGAAGGCCGCAAGGTGATGCTGGCCGCCGGCGACACGTTTCGGGCGGCGGCGATCGAGCAGCTCAAGGTCTGGGGCGAGCGCACCAAAACGCCCGTCATCGCAGGCGCGCAGGGTTCGGATTCGGCGAGCCTCGCCTTCAATGCGCTGACCGCGGCGAAGGAGCAGAGCGTCGACGTGCTCCTGATCGACACCGCCGGGCGCCTGCAGAACAAGGCCGAGCTGATGAACGAGCTCGAAAAGATCGTGCGCGTCATCCGCAAGGTGGATGCCACGGCGCCCCATGCCGTGCTGCTGGTGCTGGACGCCACCGTCGGCCAGAACGCGCTGTCCCAGGTCGAGGCCTTCCATCGCACCGCCGGCGTCACCGGCCTCGTGATGACGAAGCTCGACGGCACTGCGCGCGGCGGCATCTTGGTGGCGCTCGCGGAGAAATTCAAACTGCCGGTGCATTTCATCGGCGTCGGCGAAGGCGTCGACGATCTCGCGCCGTTCACCGCGCGCGATTTCGCCCGCGCCATCGCCGGAATCGAGTAGCGTCATCCTTCGAGACGCCGCTTGCGCAGCTCCTCCGGATGAAGTCGTGCCATACATGAGGTCCCCATCCTGAGGAGACCGCGAAGCGGTTATCTCGAAGGATGGGAGAGACGAAAGAGAGAATGGACAAGACCCAGCCGCATCCGCTGTTCAAGCTGGCGACCGAGCTTGGCCCGCTAATGGTGTTCTTCGTGGTGAATGCGAAATTCCACCTCTTCGCCGCGACCGGCGCGTTCATGGTCGCGATCGTGGCGGCGATGATCGCGTCCTATGTGGTGACACGCCACGTGCCGATCATGGCGATCGTGACGGGCGTGATCGTGCTGGTGTTCGGCACGCTGACCCTGGTGCTGCACGACGAGACCTTCATCAAGGTCAAGGCGACCATCATCTATGGCCTGTTCGCCGCGATTCTCGGCGGCGGGCTATTGTTTGGCCGTTCCTTCCTCGCGATTCTGTTCGATCAGGTGTTCAACCTCACGCCGCAGGGCTGGCGCATCCTCACCTTGCGCTGGGCGCTGTTCTTCGCCGGCCTGGCGGTGCTGAACGAGATCATCTGGCGCACCCAGAGCACGGATTTCTGGGTGAGCTTCAAGGTCTTTGGCGTCTTTCCGCTGACCATGATCTTCGCCGTAGCCCAGATGCCGCTGATCAAGCGCTACCATCTCGATCCGGTGTCGCTGGAAGCGAGCGAGGCCGAGGCGGGGGATGTGAGCAAGGGGTGACGGTCTCGTGTCCCGGACGCGCTGCAGCGCTCTTGCGCTGCTGCGCAGAGCCGGGACCCAGTCTCTCTCCAGAAGTGACGTCGTGGTGAGATGGGCCCCGGCTCTGCAGCGCACCGCTGAAGAAGCGCTGCGCTGCGTCCGGGGCACCAGAGCGGCACTCAGCTCCCCGCCTTCAACGCCTTCTCCATCTGCGGCAACAACACGGTGCGCAGATTGTCGGCAGTGATCGGGCCGACCAGCTTGTAGAGAATCGTGCCTTCGCGGCCGACGACGAAGGTTTCGGGCACGCCGTAGACGCCCCATTCGATCGAGGCGCGGCCGTTGGCATCGACGCCGACGCGGCCGAACGGGTTGCCGTAGCGCCCCAGGAAGCGCCGTGCATTGTCGGCCGCGTCCTTGTAATTGATGCCGACGAGCTGGAAGCGCTTGTCCTTGGCGAATTCGGTCAGAAGCGGCGCCTCATCGTGGCACGGCACGCACCAGGACGCCCAGACGTTGACGAGGCTGACCTTGCCCTTGAACGCAGCGGGGTCGATGCCGGGCACCTGCGCGTTATCGATCTGCAATCCCTCGAGCGGCGGCAGCGCGGTCTGTGGCGCAGGACGACCGATCAGCGCGGAGGGAATCCGCGAAGGATCGCCGCTGCCGAGCCGGAACCAGAACAGGAGCGCAAGTCCGATGAAGGCGATCAGCGGCAGCACCATCAGGAAGCTGCGGCGCTGCGGCGTTGCGGAGGTGGATTGATCGCTCATGATTGATGCCTCATGGCCGATCCACGGCGCTACGGCCGGAGCGGCGGGTGATGCCGCTGCGCTCGAGGTCGCGCAGGCGCTGGGTCTGGTTGCGATAGTCGAGCGCGATCCAGCCGATCAGGATCGCAACCACGAGGGCCACTGCGGCATAGGACGTCACGATGAAGGGTGCATAGGGACCAAGCGACATGATCATGCGGCCCCAACTTCTTCCGACGCATTTTGTCCGCGCGAACCGGCGCTCGCCTCACTCGAGAACGCCACGCGGCTCGCCTGCATCATTTGCAGGGAGCGGACGCGACGGCGCAAGATCTCGTTGCGCATCGCCGCAATATGCAACGTGACGAACAGCAGCGTGAAGGCGATCGCCATCACCAGCAGCGGAATCAGGAACGACTTGTCGAGGGTCGATCCCCCCATGCGCATCACCGAGGCCGGCTGGTGCAGCGTGTTCCACCAGTCGACCGAGAACTTGATGATGGGCAGATTGATCGCGCCGACCAGGGTCAGCACGGCGGCGGCGCGTGCCGCGCGCGAGGGATCGTCGACCGCGCGCCACAGCGCCATCAGGCCGAGATACATCAGGAAGAGGATCAGCACCGAGGTCAGCCGCGCATCCCATTCCCAATAGGTGCCCCACATCGGGCGGCCCCACAGCGAGCCCGTGAGCAGCGCAAGGAAGGTGAAGGCGGCGCCGATCGGCGCCGCGGCTTTGGCGGCGACGTCGGCCAACGGATGCCGCCACACCAGCGTGCCCAGCGAGGCGATGCTCATCACGCCCCAGACGAACATCGACAGCCAGGCATTGGGCACGTGGATGAACATGATCTTCACTGTCGCGCCCTGCTGGTAGTCGTCGGGCGCAAGCGCGGACTGATAGAGCCCGATCGCAAGCACGAGGGCGGTCGCGGCCGCAAGCCACGGCAAGACCCGCGCTGTCAGCGCGAGGAACCGCGTGGGGTTGGCGAGGTCGATCAGCGTCATGGTACCCTGATAATCATCGGTGGCCGCTCAGGCAATCAGCACGCAAGCCCGCAGCGAAAGTTGATCGGAGTCAAGGTCGGTCGAGCGCATCTCAGTCGAGTCCATGCCGCAGGCTCGCTGCGGCTGCAAAGGGGCCGACCACGAGGCTGATCAGGGACAGCGCACACAGGATCGAGAACGGCGCACCGAACGACATCGGGCCGACGATCGCAGCCTGCGAGGCCGCCACGCCGAAAATCAGCACCGGGATCGACAGCGGCAATACCAGCACCGCCATCAGCAGCCCGCCGCGGTGCAGCGTCACCGCCAGCGCCGCGCCGATCATGCCGGTAAAGGTCAGCGCCGGGGTGCCTGCCAGCAGCGTCAGCGCCACCGCGCTGGTCGCGACCATGTCGAGGTTGAGCAGCAGGCCGAGCACGGGGGTTGCGACGATCAGCGGCAGGCCCGCCGCCAGCCAATGCGCCAGCGCCTTGGCGGCGCAGGCGAGTTCCAGCGGCGTCCGGCTCATCGTGATCAGGTCGAGCGAGCCGTCCTCATGGTCGGCCATGAACAGCCGGTCGAGCGTGAGCAGGCTCGCCAGCAGCGCGCCGAGCCAGAGAATGGCGGGCCCCAGCCGCGACAGCAGCGCCAGATCCGGCCCGACCGCGAACGGCATCAGCACCACCACGGTCAGGAAGAACAGCACGCCGATCAGCGCCCCGCCGCCGACGCGCAGCGCGATCCGGATGTCCCGGCGGATGAGGGCGGACAGGGCGGTCATGGGGGGCTCCTCGCGAAATGCGAATCTGCCGCCGCCGAGGCGCACGCTGCGCTCCCTCCCCCCTTGTGGGGGAGGGTGGGGGAGGGGGGTAGCCCCGGGCAAGATGCTTGTTTTGCGTGCGTCTGCAGCAACAGAGCGGCCGCTTCCATAACGCTAGAGCCGCGAGGGCGAACCGTGTGGCGCCCCCCTCCCTGACCCTCCCCCACAAGGGGGGAGGGAACGGAGGGAGCGAGGCCTAGGCGCTCGAAAAGCTGAGGGTGAGGCCGCATCACACCATTCCCCCGATCCGCAGCTCCCGCGATTCGATCCCGAGCGGGGCGTGGGTGGCGGCGATGATCAGGCCGCCACGCGCCAGATGCTCGCGCATCAGGCCACCGAACATGTCCTGGCCGGCCACGTCCAGAGCCGTGGTCGGCTCGTCCAGCAGCCAGACCGGGCGGCGGACGGTCAACAGGCGGGCCAGCGAGAGCCGGCGGCACTGGCCGGCCGACAGGAAAGCCGCGGGCAGTTGGGCGGCATGGTCGAGCCCGACGGTGGAGAGGCTCTCAGCCGCGTCGAAACGCTTTCCGCCGAGAAAATCGGCCCAGAATGTCAGATTTTCGGCGACGCTGAGGGCCGGCTTCAGGGCATCGCGATGGCCGAGATAGTGGCACTGCTCGGACAGGGTCAGTTCGGCATCGCCACCCTCCAGCGCGATCTTGCCCCCCGCGGGAACGAGCAGCCCCGCGATCAGCCGCAGCAGCGAGGTCTTGCCCGATCCATTGCGGCCAACGACGGCGACGGCCTCGCCGGGGACAGCCGAGAAATCGAGCCCGGCAAACACTTCGCGGCCGCCCCGCACGCAGGTAACTCCCTGTCCGGAGAGCTGCATCTCGCCTCGTTTCGATCCGTTCAAGCTGGCCTCAGGAAAACTTGGGGTAGCGCATGGGAATTTTTGGCTCGCGATTGCTGCGGCACGATTGTGGCTGTGGCGGCGCGGTTAGAAAGCTTCTATAAGCCCGGAACTACTTGATGCAGCAACTCAACCTGCCCCTGCAAGCGACCCCAGCCTGATACGCTGACGGTGTCAAGATACCCTCCCGGGTATAACTAACGATTGGGATTTCCTACATGACCTCGCTCGACAGCTTCAAATGCAAAAAGACCCTCAAGGTCGGCGCCAAGACCTATGTCTATTACAGCCTGCCCACGGCCGAGAAGAATGGTCTGAAGGGGATTTCCAAACTTCCCTACTCAATGAAGGTCCTGCTCGAGAACCTGCTGCGCAATGAAGACGGGCGGTCGGTCAAGAAAGAGGACATCGTCGCCGTCTCGAAATGGCTGCGCAAGAAATCGCTGGAGCACGAGATCGCGTTCCGCCCGGCGCGCGTGTTGATGCAGGACTTCACCGGCGTGCCGGCGGTGGTCGACCTCGCCGCAATGCGCAACGCGATGCAGAAGCTCGGCGGCGATGCCGAGAAGATCAATCCGCTGGTGCCGGTCGACCTCGTCATCGACCACTCCGTGATCGTGAACTTCTTCGGCGACAACAAGGCTTTCGGCAAGAACGTCACCGAGGAATACAAGCAGAACCAGGAGCGCTACGAGTTCCTGAAGTGGGGCCAGAAGGCCTTCTCGAACTTCTCCGTCGTGCCGCCCGGCACCGGCATCTGCCATCAGGTCAATCTCGAATATCTGGCCCAGACGGTCTGGACCAGGAAGGAGAAGATGACGGTCGGCAAGAAGACCGGCACCTTCGAGGTCGCCTATCCCGATTCGCTCGTCGGTACCGATTCCCATACCACCATGGTCAACGGTCTCGCCGTGCTCGGCTGGGGCGTCGGCGGCATCGAGGCGGAAGCCTGCATGCTCGGTCAGCCGCTGTCGATGCTGCTGCCCAACGTCGTCGGCTTCAAGCTGAAGGGCGCGATGAAGGAAGGCGTCACTGCGACCGACCTCGTGCTCACGGTCACGCAGATGCTGCGCAAGCTCGGCGTCGTCGGCAAGTTCGTCGAGTTCTTCGGCCCCGGCCTCGATCATCTCTCCGTCGCCGACAAAGCCACGATCGCCAACATGGCGCCTGAATACGGCGCGACCTGCGGGTTCTTCCCGGTCGATGCCGCTGCGCTCGATTACCTCAAGACCTCCGGCCGCGCTTCGGCGCGCGTCGCGCTGGTGCAGGCCTACGCCAAGGCGCAAGGGCTGTTCCGCACCGCCAAGTCGGCCGACCCTGTGTTTACGGAAACGCTGACCCTCGACCTCGGCGACGTCGTGCCGTCGATGGCCGGCCCGAAGCGCCCCGAAGGCCGCATTGCACTGCCCACCGTCCCAGACGGCTTCTCGCTTGCGCTCGCCAGCGAATACAAGAAGGCCGAAGAGCCCGCCGGGCGCTTCGCCGTCGAAGGCAAGAACTTCGACATCGGCCATGGCGACGTCGTGATCGCCGCGATCACCTCCTGCACTAACACGTCGAATCCGAGCGTGCTGATCGGCGCCGGCCTGCTCGCGCGCAACGCCGCTGCGAAGGGTCTCAAGGCCAAGCCGTGGGTCAAGACCTCGCTCGCCCCAGGCAGTCAGGTGGTTGCGGAATATCTCGCCAATTCCGGTCTCCAGCCCCATCTCGACAAGGTCGGCTTCAACCTGGTCGGTTTCGGCTGCACCACCTGCATCGGCAATTCCGGTCCGCTGCCTGAGGAGATCTCGAAGTCGATCAACGACAACGGCGTCGTCGCGGCCGCCGTGCTCTCCGGCAATCGCAACTTCGAAGGCCGTGTCTCGCCGGACGTGCAGGCGAATTACCTGGCCTCGCCGCCGCTGGTCGTCGCCTATGCGCTCGCCGGCAGCGTGACCAGGAACCTCGCCACCGAGCCGCTCGGCGAGGGCAAGGACGGCAAGCCCGTCTACCTGAAGGACATTTGGCCGACGACGAAAGAGATCAACGCCTTCATGAAGAAGTTCGTGACCGCGTCGATCTTCAAGAAGAAATATGCCGACGTGTTCAAGGGCGACACCAACTGGCGCAAGATCAAGACGGTCGAAAGCGAGACCTATCGCTGGAACATGTCTTCGACCTACGTGCAGAACCCGCCCTATTTCGAAGGCATGAAGAAGGAGCCGGAGCCGGTCACCGACATCGTCGAGGCGCGCATCCTCGCCATGTTCGGCGACAAGATCACCACCGACCACATCTCGCCGGCCGGCTCGATCAAGCTCACCTCGCCCGCGGGCAAGTATCTCAGCGAGCACCAGGTGCGTCCCGCCGACTTCAACCAGTACGGCACGCGCCGCGGCAACCATGAAGTGATGATGCGCGGCACCTTCGCCAACATCCGCATCAAGAACTTCATGCTCAAGGGCGCAGATGGAAACATCCCTGAGGGCGGTTTGACGAAACACTGGCCCGACGGCGAGCAGATGTCGATTTACGACGCCGCGATGAAGTACCAGGAAGAGAAGGTGCCGCTGGTGGTGTTCGCCGGTGCCGAATACGGCAACGGCTCCTCGCGCGACTGGGCTGCCAAGGGCACGCGCCTGCTCGGCGTGCGCGCCGTGATCTGCCAGAGCTTCGAGCGCATCCATCGCTCCAACCTGGTCGGCATGGGCGTGCTGCCGCTGACTTTCGAGGAAGGCACCTCGTGGTCGTCGCTGGGTCTGAAGGGCGACGAGAAGGTCACGCTGCGCGGCCTCGTCGGCGACCTCAAGCCGCGCCAGAAGCTGACCGCGGAGATCGTCTCCGGCGACGGCTCGTTGCAGCGCGTTTCGCTGCTCTGCCGCATCGATACGCTGGACGAACTCGACTACTACCGCAACGGCGGTATCCTGCACTACGTGCTGCGCAAGCTCGCGGCTTAAGCGCGGATTTGTGAACGGTGGCTCACTGCGAAGTGAGTAGAAGGTTAGACGAAGGCGGCCTATCACAAGGCCGCCTTCGTGCGTTTGCGGCACGTTTCGGATGGGCGCAGCCGGTGGGAGATCTCTTGCCGGCCGGTTGCCCGGAAGGACGAATGTGCCGCGCCCCGTAAGACTACGGTGACCATCCGGCGGTAAGATCCCCTTCTCACGAGCAATGGTGTGCGGCGTTCGACATGACGACAATGACGGCTTCTCATCTGGTTTCACGTTGGTCCGGTGCCTTCTGGTCGGGAGCTCTCGG
The DNA here is from genome assembly GCF_016616425.1 of Bradyrhizobium diazoefficiens. NCBI lineage: Bacteria > Pseudomonadati > Pseudomonadota > Alphaproteobacteria > Hyphomicrobiales > Nitrobacteraceae > Bradyrhizobium > Bradyrhizobium diazoefficiens. The sequence continues at coordinate 393,733 of NZ_CP067101.1, read as the reverse complement.
CATCTGTGCGATCGTCGCCGTCATCCGTCCCGCCGCAGCCGATCCTCGCGCCGTCGTCGAACTGTTCACCTCGCAAGGCTGCTCGTCCTGCCCGCCCGCCGACAAGATCATCGGCGATCTCTCCAGCGATCCCTCGATCATCGCGTTGAGCATGCCGATTGATTATTGGGACTATCTTGGTTGGAAGGACACGCTGGCGGATTCGCGTTTCTCTGCACGGCAGCGCGCCTATTCGCGCATGCGCGGCGACCGCGAGGTCTACACCCCGCAGGTTGTGGTCAACGGCTCCACGCATGTCGTCGGCAGCGACCGTGTCGGCATCGAGAGGGCGATCGGCAAGACCAACAAGGATGCCGGCGTGATGAGCGTGCCGGTGACGATGTCGCTCGCGGGCAAGCAGATCAGCGTGTCGGTAGCCGCGAGCAAGGAGCCGGCAGTCTCGCATGGCGAGGTCTGGATCTGCTCGATCGCCAAGTCGGTGCCGATCGCAATCACCCGCGGCGAGAATCGCGGGCAGCAAGTCACCTATCACAACGTGGTGCGCAACCTGCTCAAGGTCGGTGACTGGACCGGACGTCCGGAAAGCTGGACGGTGCCGATCGAGAACCTCACGCGCGACGGCGTCGATGGCGCGGTGGTCTATGTCCAGGACGGCAGTCGTGACAGGCCCGGTCCGATGCTGGGCGCGGCGTACACGTCGCTGCACTGATTCGGATTTCTCTCCATCGCTGCGCCCGCTCCAACTCCTCATGGTGAGGGGGCGCGTCAGCGTCGTCTCGAACCATGTAGACCCGCGCTGATGCAGCTCGGCCTTCATCCTTCGAGATGCGCGCAAGCGCGCGCTCCTCGGATGAGGAGAGAGAGTGTGCGTTGTCGTGGAGAGAGATTCGTTCTGACGGGGAAACGTCCCGACACAAACAAAAAAGGACCAACTTGCGTTGGCCCTCCTTGTCGCGCGTACAGACCCGATCCTGTTCGACCCCGGGGGGCTGGGGGCTGAGGAATCCGGAACCGAAAGGACCGGGTCAACGCACTCGAGTCTTTTCGCAATGCAGGGCGGCAGTCGCTAGGCGGAAAAGCGGCGAGACTATGATTCCTGCTAACGATCCCGTGACGGTTTGCCGCGACAGAGTTCCACCATTGCGTGTGTCCCGATTGGCGCCCGGCTCGACCGGTTGAACGAGGAGCCCCTTGCGGCGGTGACCGGTTGGCGCAATCATGCAACTGTCATGATCCGAGGTTCCAGGGACGGTCTTCGCGGACGCGGATCGTGCCCTGCGATGAGGAGACGCTTCCCATGAGTCTGATGCCGGAGGATGCCGATCCGAGCGAGCAGCGCGCGGCGGCGCGCCCCGCCGCTGCAACTGCGCAACTGAACCGCGTGACGTTCAACCGGCTCGAGCTGCACCGCATTCTCAATCTCTACGGCCGCATGGTCGCCGATGGCGAGTGGCGCGATTATGCCATCGATTTTCTGAGGGATCGCGCCGTGTTCTCGGTCTATCGCCGTGCCTCTGAAGTGCCGATCTATCGCATCGAGAAGGATCCTCGGCTGGCGCGCAAGCAGGGCATGTACAGCGTGATCTCGGCGACGGGCCTGATCCTGCGCCGCGGCCACGAGCTGGAGCGCGTGCTGCTGGCGATCGATCGGAAGCTGGCGGTGGTGTAGCGGCGCGACGGTCGTCATTCCGGGACGCGACGAAGTCGCGACCCCGGAATCCATTCATCCACCGTCTCTGCCGTTCAATGGTTTCCGGGCTCGCGCTACGCACGCCCCGGAATGACGAGAAGCGACCTACTTCTCCGGCACCGTGCTCGCGCCCTCGCCGAGGTCGCGCTGCATCATCACCGTATCCAGCCAGCGGCCGAATTTCAGCCCGACGCTGGGATGCGTGCCGATCATCTTGAAGCCGCCCTTGGTGTGCACGCCGATTGAGCCGGCATTGGCGGAATCGCCGATCACCGCGATCATCTGGCGAAAGCCGCGTGCCTCGCATTCGCTGACCAGCCGCTCCAGCAGCAGAAGCCCGAGGCCGCGGCGGTGGAAGGAGGGATCGAGATAGATCGAGTTCTCGACCGTGAAACGGTAGGCCGGCCGCGGCCGGTAGGCGCCGGCATAGGCATAGCCGGCCACGCCACCATCGACGATGGCGACGAAATAGGGATAGCCGCCGTCGATCAGCGCACGGTAGCGGCGCGTCATCTCTGCGAGATCGGGCGGCTCCAGCTCGAACGTCGCGGTGCCCTCGCGGACGGCCTGCTGGTAGATGGCGGTGATGGCGGGAAGGTCGGCCTCGGTGGTGGGCCTGATTTCAGGTGCGGACATGCGCGGAAGATTAGGGCCTTCCCGCGGCCGCTGGAAGAGGCAACGGCGCATCCCCATACTCCGTCACCGCGAGTTGGGACCCCCCGCTTTCTCCGTCGTCATTCCCCGCGAAAGCGGGCAACCCAGTACGCCGCGGCCTCTCGGTCAATCACGACTGCCTCTGGAATACTGCACCGCCCGCCGGAGCCTGTCATCGGGCTCGCCGAAGGCGAGACCCGGTGGCGGGCGATGACACCGGGTATGTGCGACACCGTGCCCCCAAAACAAAACCCCGGCCTCTCGGCCGGGGTTCATATCGTTCCCTCGTCTTGGCGTTAATCGCGCTGACCGAGGAGCTGCAGCAGCAGCGTGAACAGGTTGATGAAGTTCAGGTACAGCGACAGCGCACCGGTGATGGCCGCACGCTCTGCGATGTCACCGCCGGCGGAGGCGTAGCCGTAGATGTAGTCGTTCTTCAGCCGCTGGGTGTCCCAGGCGGTGAGGCCCGCGAACACAAGCACGCCGGCCACCGACACGATGAACTGCAGCATCGAGCTGGCCAGGAACAAGTTCACCAGGCTCGCGATGATGATGCCGATCAGGCCCATGAACAGGAACGAGCCCATCCCGCTCATGTCACGCTTGGTGGTGTAGCCGTAGAGGCTCAGCGCACCGAAGGTGGCCGCGGTGATGAAGAACACCCGCACGATCGAGGTGTGCGTGAACACCAGGAAGATCGAGGACAGCGAGACGCCCATCAGCGCTGCGAACACCCAGAACAGGATCTGGGCGGTCGAGGGGGCGAGACGGTTGATACCCGCCGAGATCACGAACACCATGGCGAGCGGCGCGAGCATGAACAGCCATTTCAAGGGGCTGACGAACATCGCGTAGCCGAACGGCGTCAGGAACAGCTTGCCGACGCGGACGGCTTCCGGGGTCGGAACGTCGGTCACGGCGGCCATGTAGACGCCGAGCGCGGCAAGGCCCGTGATGGCGAGGCCAATGCTCATGTAGTTGTAGATGCGCAGCATATAGGCGCGCAGGCCGGCATCGACCGTCGCGGCGTCAACACGCCCGGCGGCCCTGCCGAAAGGAGAAGCGTAGTTACGGTCTAGGTCCGACATGGTCGAATTCCCGTTGGTTGGTCCGGTCCAGCATGAGGGTCGCCACGCCGCCGGTTCGTCAAATTCTATCTCGGATACCGATGCCTGCCGACTAAATTCTGGCTAACAATCGGGGCTCCGAACCCATTCGATATGTGGGAAACTAACACATTCGATGCAACCTTCCACGCGCGGCTGAATGTCGCCCTTGGCGGCAATCCTGACGCGAACCTGACGAGCAGGTGTGGTTAACTGCAGAAATCGTGTGATTCCGCTCCGGTGCGGCCGTCCGCTACATTTTGTCACAAATTCCGCAACACCGTGGCGGGCTTTTTGTTCAACGCCAGCAGCGTGCCCACGAGCCCGAGCCCGACAGTGACGACGAGCGCGGCCGCCACCACTCCAGCCGCGCTGCCGGCCTGCCAGACGAAGCTCAGCGTCATCAGCCGCGTCACGATCATCCAGGCGGCGATGCTGCCGGAGATCACGCCGAACACCGCGGTCGCGAGCCCGATCATGAGGTATTCGAGCGCATAGGCCCCGAGCAGCCGCAGCCGCGTCGCGCCCAGCGTCTTCAGGATCACGGCATCGTAGACCCGGTGCCGATGGCCGGCGGCGAGCGCCCCGCCGAGCACCAGGATCGCCGAGATCAGGGTCACGGCGCTCGCGCCGCGGATCGCCAGCGCCAGATTGGTCACGACCGAGCCGACCGTCTCCATCACCTCGCGCACGCGCACGCTCGTCACCATCGGATAGGCGTCGGCGACCTGCTTGACGATCTTGCCGTCGCCCGCGGCATTTCCGCCCGCTTCCGTCAGCGTTGCGATGTGGGTGTGCGGCGCGCCCTTGAAGGCGTTCGGCGAGAACACCAGAACGAAGTTGATGCCGAGCCCCTGCCAGTCGATGGTGCGCAGATTGCCGATTTTAGCCGGAATGTCGCGGCCAAGCACGTTGACCACGACCTCATCGCCGAGCTTGAGGCCCAATCCGTCCGCGATCTTCTTCTCCATCGAGACCAGCGGCGGGCCGGAATAGTCGGCGCTCCACCATTTGCCCTCGACCACCTTGGAGCCTTTCGGCAATTCGCCGGTATAGGACAGGCCGCGGTCGCTCTGCAGCACCCATTCGGAATCGGTGGTCGGCTTGAGCTCCTCGGCGCGCAGCCCGCGCGCGGCGACGATGCGTCCGCGCAGCATCGGCACGTCCTCGACCTTCGCGCCGGGCGCGATCCGGCGCAGATAGCCGTCGAACTGCTCGGCCTGCGCGCTCGGGATGTCGATGAAGAAGAAGGATGGCGCCCGATCGGGGAGGGCTGCGAGGAACTGCCGTCGCAGATTGCCGTCGATCTGGGTGATGGTGACCAGCACGGCGAGCCCGAGCCCCAGCGACAGCACGACGGAGGGCGTCAGCGCGCCCGGCCGATGGATGTTGGCGACCGCCAGCCGCAGCATCGGCAGTCGCGTCCGCGGCAGCCGCCGTGCGATCGCCATCAGCAGGGCGGCAATGCCGCGCAGCAGGGCGAACACGACGACCGAGGAGGCCACGAACACCGCCGCGATGCGCTTGTCGAACGACAATCCGATCACGACCGCGATCAGCAGCGCGATCACGACGCCCATGAACACGACATAGCCCGCGCGCGGCCGGTGCCATTCCGAGCTGATGGTGTCGCGGAACAGCACGGCGACCGGCACGTCGTGGACGCGCCCGAGCGGCCACAAGCCGAAGGCGAGCGCGGTGAGGAGGCCATAGACGAAGGACAGCGCGAGCTCGTCGGGATGCACGGCCGCCGCCACCGGCAGCGGCAGCAGCTTGCCGAAAAGGCCGACGATCGCGAACGGCATGGCGGCGCCGAGCGCAAGGCCGATCACCGAGCCGACGCCCGCGAGCAGGAGGACCTGCGCAAGATAGATGCCGAACACGTCGCGCCCGGTGGCGCCGACGGCCTTGAGGGCCGCGATCACTTCGAGCCGGCGGTCGATATGGCTCTTCACGGCATTGGCCACGCCGACGCCGCCGACCAGCAGCGCGGCAAGGCCGACCAGCGTCAGGAACTGCGTGAAGCGATTGATGTTGCGTTCGAGCTGCGGCGAAGCGTTGGAGCGGCTGCGGATCTCCCAGCCGGCCTGCGGCGCGGCGTTCCGCGCATCAGCGATGAAGGCTTCGGTGGCGCGCTCGTTATTCGCAGCATCGGGCAGCTTCACCCGGTAGATCCAGCGCACCAGGCTGCCGGGCTGGAGCAGGCCGGTGGCGCGCAGGCCCGCCTCGCTGATCAGGAAGCGCGGGCCGAAGCCGATGCCGCCGGCGAGCTTGTCCGGCTCGGCTTCGACCGTGCTACGGATCTGGAAGGTCGCGGAGCCGATAGTGACGCGGTCGCCGGTCCTCAGCGACAGCCGCGCCAGCAGCGCCGGATCGGCGGCGGCGCCAAAGGCGCCGTCGCGCTCGGCCAGCAATTCGGGCATCGGCAATGGCGGCACCAGCGTCAGCTGGCCCAGCATGGGATAGGTGTCGTCGACCGCCTTCATCTCGACCAGTGCGAGCTGGCCATCGGCCGAGCGCGCCATGGCGCGCAGGGTGGCGGCGGTCGACACCGTGCCGCGCGAGCGCAGGAAGCCGACCTCTTCAGGTTTTGCTTCGCGCTGGAACAGCACGAAGGAGACGTCGCCGCCGAGCAGCGTGCGGCCCTCGCGGGCAAGGCCGTCGGAGAGGCTCGCCGACACCGAGCCGACGCCGGCTATCGCCATTACGCCAAGCGCGATGCAGGCGATGAAGACGTAGAAGCCGCGCAGGCCGCCGCGCAACTCGCGCAGCGCATAACGCAGCGACAGCGCGACGCCACTGGGCTTGGCGAAGGGTTCGGCAGCCGTGCTCATGCCGGCGCCGACTGCGTGTCGATGCGGCCAGAACGCAGGCGGATCACGCGATCGCAGCGATGCGCCAGCGAAGAATCGTGCGTGACCAGCACCAAGGTCATGCCGCGCTCGGCGTGCTTGCTGAACAGCAGATCGATGATCTGCTTTCCGGTGGTCTCGTCGAGATTGCCGGTCGGCTCGTCGGCGACGAGGATCGCGGGATCGGGCGCCAGCGCGCGCGCCAGCGCAACGCGCTGCTGCTCGCCGCCGGACAGCTGCGTCGGATAATGATGCAGGCGGTCGCCGAGCCCGACCGATTGCAGCTCCTGCGCCGCGCGCTTCGCCGCGTCTGGATTGCCGGCAAGCTCGAGCGGCACCGCGACGTTCTCGAGCGCAGTCATGGTCGGGATCAGGTGAAACGACTGGAAGACGATGCCGACCTGGCGGCCGCGAAAGCGCGCCAGCGCGTCCTCGTCGAGGGCATTGAAAGGCGTGCCCGATACCACCACCTCTCCGCTATCAGGACGCTCCAGCCCTGCCATCACCATCAGCAGCGTGGATTTGCCCGAGCCTGACGGGCCGATCAGGCCGATCGCCTCGCCCGAGGCAACCCGCAAGCTGATATCCTTGAGGATGTGAACGCGTGCCGCGCCCGTGCCCAATGAGAGATTGACGTTGGAGATGGCGATGGTGTCCGCCGAGGCGGCGAGCGATGAGGATTCGATGCGAGTGTCCATGGTCCGGTCATATGGCAACTGCGATAGCGCGGTCGAGAGGCGTTACGGATTGTTCATGCACATAGCCGTGTTGATGCTCGCTTTGATGACGATTGCGCCGACGGCGTCGTCACAGGCACAGCCGGCGGCCAAGCCGATCAGGGTCGTGGTCCTCGGGGATTCCTTGAGTGCGGGTCTTGGTCTTCCAGCCCAGGACGCGTTCCCGGCCAGGCTCAAAAAATCGTTGCAAGACAAAGGTATAGCTATCCAAATGACCAATGCCGGCGTGTCCGGCGACACCGCTTCGGGGGGCCGCGACCGGCTGGACTGGTCGGTCCCCGATGGAACCGACGGCGTCATCGTCGAGCTCGGCGCCAACGACGCCTTGCGCGGCATCGATCCCGATTTGACGCGCGCCGCGCTCACCGACATCATCCAGCGGCTGAAGGCGCGCAAGATTGCGGTGATGCTGTGCGGCATGCTGGCGCCGCCGAATTACGGCGCCGACTATGCCGCGCGCTTCAATTCGATTTATCCGGATCTGGCGAAAAAATTCGACGTGCCGCTCTATCCGTTCTTCCTCGAGGGCGTTGCGGCCGACGCCAAGCTCAACCAGGCCGACGGCATTCATCCGACTGCGGCCGGCGTCGACATCATCGTCGGCAACATCATGCCCACGGTGGAGGCATTCCTCGGCACGCTAGCTGAGCAACGACATTGAAAAGCAGGCAGAGGTAACCCAATTCCCAAGGGATTTACCGGGGGTGAGGCGGCCTGAGCTTCGCAGAGTCACACAACTGCGATAGGAATCAGGGTACCGGTGATTCGTCACCGGCTCTAAAATTTGGATATGGTCCTCTCAAGGATCATGCCCAAGCATCGGGAGTGCGAAACGATGCCGCGTTTGTTCACTGGTCTGGAAATCCCGGCCGAAGTCGGCCAGACGCTTTCCAATTTGCGGGGTGGCCTTCCCGGCGCCCGCTGGATCGATCCCGAAAATTATCACGTCACTCTGCGCTTCATCGGCGATATCGACGGCCTGTCAGCCAACGAGATCGCATCGATGCTGTTTCGCGTCGACCGCAAGCCGTTCGAGGTGAAGGTGCAAGGGCTGACGAGCTTCGGCGGCCGCAAGCCGCGTGCGGTGGTCGCCACCATCGCGCCGAGCAGGCCCCTGATGGAATTGCAGGCCGAGCTCGAACGCATGATGCAGCGGATCGGCCTCAATCCTGAAGGCCGCAAGTTCATCCCGCATGTGACGCTGGCCCGGCTGCACGACGCCTCCGACCGCGACGTCGCCGACTATCTCTCGATGCGCGGCTACTTCCCGAGCAAGGCGTTCATGGCCGAACGGTTCGTACTGTTCTCCTCGCGGGCGTCAACCGGCGGCGGCCCGTATGTGGTCGAGGACGCCTACGAGCTGTGTGCTTGAAGTCATCGCTGTGGGCGGCGGTTCAGCGCGGCAAGCCGTGTTCGTCGTAACCAACAATCTCTTCGGGCGTCCGATCGTCGATCACCGGCAGTTGGCTCCAGCGCCGCCGAATCTTCGCCATGTCCTCCAGCAAGCGTGCTCGGTCGGACCGGCTTCCAACTCGACAAAGCCGCTCTTCAATGGCTCGCCTCGTGGCCATTGCAAGGGTTTCGCCCGTCAGCTTTGCGAGGCTCTGAGCTAGGTGCTCGGTCTCGGAATCCTCGATAATGAGGGCCATGTCGGATCTTCTCGCTCGCGGGCGGGCAAACTTTAGCGCCGTCGGATACGAACGAGAACCCCAGAATGTGGCCTAACTCCTTGAGATTCCAACTTACGTCCGGTTAATTCGAGGAGGCGAACAAGCGCATAAGCCGTTGCGCCAATACCTGCTTGCAATTTCCGTCCGTCTCTGGCGGTAAAGGGCGATGCTCTCCACCCCCAGTTCCCCATTCAGCGAAGCGTATCAAGCCCAGATCGCCTCCGGCGCGATCGAGCCCGATGCCGCGCAGGCCGAGGTCGCCGAAGCCTATGCGGCACTGGACGTGCGGCTCGCAAGCTACAAGCCTGCGCGCAAGCACGGCCTGCTCAGCCGCCTGTTCAACAGCGACAAGGACGAGGCGCCGCGCGGGCTCTACATCCATGGCGAGGTCGGTCGCGGCAAGACCATGCTGATGGATCTGTTCTTCCAGCACTCTTCCGTCGAGCACAAGCGGCGCGCGCATTTCCACGAATTCATGGCCGACGTGCACGAGCGCATCTACGACTATCGCCAGAGCATCGCGCGCGGCGAGATCGCCGACGGCGACGTCATCGCGCTGACCGCGAACGCGATCTTCGAGGAGAGCTGGCTGCTCTGCTTCGACGAATTCCACGTCACCGATATCGCTGATGCGATGATCCTGGGACGCCTGTTCGCGAAATTGTTCGAGCTCGGCACCGTCGTGGTCGCGACCTCCAACGTCGCGCCTGACGATCTCTACAAGGGCGGCCTGAACCGGTCGCTGTTCCTGCCCTTCATCAAGCAGATCACCGATCACATGGACGTCGCGCGGCTCGATGCGCGCACCGATTTCCGGCTGGAGAAACTTCAGGGCGTGCCGATGTGGCTGACGCCGGCGGACGCCGATGCGGACGCAGCGCTCGACCGCGCTTGGTCGAGGATGTCAGGCAGCGCCAGATGCAAGTCGCGCGACATTTCGATCAAGGGCCGCATCCTGCATGTGCCGTGCTCGGCCCATGGCGTGGCGCGGTTCTCGTTCGCCGACCTCTGCGAAAAGCCGCTGGGGGCATCCGACTACCTCAGGCTGGCGCACGACTATCACACCATCCTGGTCGACCATATTCCAGTGATGGACTTCTCCCAGCGCAACGCCGCCAAGCGCTTCATCACGCTGATCGACACGCTCTATGACAATGCCGTGAAGCTGATGGCCTCGGCCGATGCCAATCCGATCTCGCTCTACCTTGCCCATGAGGGCAACGAGGCCAACGAGTTCAAGCGGACCGCCTCGCGCCTGATCGAAATGAGCTCGGAATCCTATCTGGCGCTGCCTCACGGCCGCAAGGATTCCACCGCCAGCGGCTCGACCAAGGGCCTGGTGGAGACTTAAGTCCTATTAGCTGTCATTCCGGGCGCGACGAAGTCGCGAGCCCGGAATCCATTGATCAGCGCACTGTGTCGCGCGACGCCCCGGAATGACGGGGCCGCGTGCCCGAGGCCGCGCCAAGCCCGACAATTGGGCATCCGCCGACTTGAACGGGGGAGGCGAAAGGGATAACCACCCTCTCAGTTTTCCCCTCCTTACGTGTCTAAAGGACAGGCTCACATGGCGCGCGACAAGATTGCTTTGATTGGCTCCGGTCAGATCGGTGGAACGCTGGCTCACCTCATCGGCCTGAAAGAACTGGGCGACGTCGTGATGTTCGACATCGCCGAGGGCGTGCCGCAGGGCAAGGCGCTCGACATCGCACAGTCCTCGCCGGTCGACGGCTTTGATGCGCACTACGCCGGCGCCAACTCCTACGAGGCGCTCGACAATGCGAAGGTCTGCATCGTCACCGCCGGCGTGCCGCGCAAGCCCGGCATGAGCCGCGACGACCTGCTCTCCATCAACCTCAAGGTCATGGAGCAGGTCGGTGCCGGCATCAAGAAATACGCGCCCGACGCCTTCGTCATCTGCATCACCAACCCGCTCGACGCGATGGTCTGGGCGCTGCAGAAGGCATCAAGCCTGCCGCACAAGAAGGTGGTCGGCATGGCCGGCGTGCTGGATTCGGCGCGCTTCCGCTACTTCCTGGCCGACGAGTTCAACGTCTCCGTTGAAGACGTCACCGCCTTCGTGCTCGGCGGCCATGGCGACACCATGGTGCCGCTGGTGAAGTACTCCACCGTCGCCGGCATTCCGCTGCCCGACCTCGTCAAGATGGGCTGGACCTCGCAGGCGCGCCTCGACCAGATCGTCGACCGTACCCGCAACGGCGGCGCCGAGATCGTCAATCTGCTCAAGACCGGCTCGGCCTTCTATGCGCCGGCCGCGTCCGCGATCGCGATGGCCGAGAGCTATCTGCGCGACAAGAAGCGCGTGCTGCCCTCCGCGGCCTACCTGAACGGCGAATACGGTGTGAAGGACATGTATGTCGGCGTGCCCGTCGTGATCGGCTCCAAGGGCGTCGAGCGCGTCGTCGAGATCGAACTCGCCGGCAAGGATCGCGAGGCCTTCGACAAGTCGGTCGGCGCGGTGCAGGGCCTGGTCGACGCCTGCAAGAAGATCGCCCCCGATCTTCTCGGCCGCTAAGGGCAAACAACCTCGCCGAAGACCGAAAACCCGGTCTTCGGCGGTTTCATTTCCGAGGCCTGCCGACGGACGGGCATCGGGTTCGGCAGTCCAGAGATCGATGTCAGAGAATCCGGGTTGCAGTTCCTGTGGTATATGGTATGCCAGCCACAAGACTGAGGTGGGCCCTAGAGGTCACCGCCCGCGGGTTCAGGGAGCGACCATATGAATATCCATGAATATCAGGCCAAAGCGCTGCTGAACGAGTTCGGCGTGCCGATCTCCAAGGGCGTGCCGGTCCTCAGCGCCACCGACGCAGACGCGGCGGCCATGGCCCTGCCGGGCCCGGTCTGGGTGGTGAAGAGCCAGATCCATGCCGGCGGCCGCGGCAAGGGCAAGTTCAAGGAAGCCTCGGCCGGGGACAAGGGCGGTGTCCGTATCGCCAAGTCGGCCGCCGAGGTCGCCGAATTCGCCAAGCAGATGCTGGGCGCCACGCTGGTGACCGTGCAGACCGGCCCCGCCGGCAAGCAGGTCAACCGCCTCTACATCGAGGACGGCTCCGACATCGACAAGGAGTTCTACCTCTCGATCCTGGTCGACCGCGAGACCTCGCGCGTCTCCTTCGTCGTCTCGACCGAAGGCGGCGTCAACATCGAGGACGTCGCGCACAACAGTCCTGAGAAGATCGTGACCTTCTCGGTCGATCCCGCCACCGGCATCATGGGCCATCATGGCCGCACCGTTGCCAAGGCGCTGAAACTCTCCGGCGATCTCGCCAAGCAGGCCGAGAAGCTCACCGCACAGCTCTACGCCGCCTTCGTCGCCAAGGACATGTCGATGCTGGAGATCAACCCGCTGGTCGTGACCAGGCAGGGCCAGCTCCGCGTGCTCGACGCCAAGGTCTCGTTCGACGACAACGCGCTGTTCCGTCACCCCGAGGTGCTCGCGCTGCGCGACGAGACCGAGGAGGACGCCAAGGAAATCGAGGCGTCGAAATACGACCTCAACTACGTCACGCTCGACGGCAACATCGGCTGCATGGTCAACGGCGCCGGTCTCGCCATGGCGACGATGGACATCATCAAGCTCTACGGCATGGCGCCGGCCAACTTCCTCGACGTCGGCGGCAGCGCCAGCAAGGAGAAGGTCGCGGCCGCCTTCAAGATCATCACCGCCGATCCCAACGTGAAGGGCATCCTGGTCAACATCTTCGGCGGCATCATGAAGTGCGACGTGATTGCCGAAGGCGTCACGGCCGCGGTGCGCGAGGTCGGTCTCAGCGTACCGCTGGTGGTCCGCCTCGAAGGCACCAATGTCGAGCTCGGCAAGAAGATCATCCGTGAATCCGGATTGAACGTGGTGCCGGCCGACAATCTCGACGACGCCGCGCAGAAGATCGTGAAGGCCGTCAAGGGAGGCTAACGCCATGGCCCAGGACCACCTCGCCGCATCGTCTCCGCTCCCCGAGCACGCGCGTCTCGCCGCGTTCGCCGGCGAATGGGATGGCGAAGAGGTGGTCTTCCCGTCGCGCTGGACGGCGGGCGGGCCGGCCACCTCGCGCACCGTCGCGCGCATGGATCTCAACGGGTTCTACCTGATCCAGGACAGTGTCCAGATGCGCGACGGCAAGCAGGTCTTTGCCACCCATGGCATCTTCACCTTCGACCGCGACGACCGGACCTACAAATTGTTCTGGTACGATTCGCTCGGCTACACGCCGCCCTCGCCCGCCTCCGGCGGGTGGGTCGGCAAGACCCTGACGCTGGTGCGCGGCTCGCTCCGCGGCAATGCGCGCCACGTCTACGAAATCATCGACGACAATTCCTATTCGTTGAAGATCCAGTTCTCGCCGGACGCGGAAGGCTGGGCCGACGTGCTCACCGGCGTCTACCGCCGCATCCACTGACCTCTCACTCGTTAGTTCGCGAAAGCAGACCTCATGTCCATCCTGATCGACAAGAACACCAAGGTCATCTGCCAGGGCTTTACCGGCAAGAACGGCACCTTCCACTCGGAGGCCGCGATGGCCTATGGCACCAAGATGGTCGGCGGCACCTCGCCGGGCAAAGGCGGCTCGACGCATCTGGGCCTGCCGGTGTTCGACACCGTCCGCGACGCGCGTGAGAAGACCGGCGCCGATGCGTCGGTGATCTACGTGCCGCCGCCGGGCGCAGCTGATGCGATCTGTGAGGCCATCGATGCCGAGATCGCGCTGATCGTCTGCATCACCGAGGGCATTCCCGTCATCGACATGGTCCGGGTGAAGCGGTCGCTGGCCGGCTCCAAGTCGCGCCTGATCGGGCCGAACTGTCCGGGCGTCATGACCGCCGGCGAGTGCAAGATCGGCATCATGCCGGCCAACATCTTCAAGACCGGCTCGGTCGGCATCGTCTCCCGCTCCGGCACGCTGACTTACGAAGCCGTGTTCCAGACTTCCCAGGAAGGCCTCGGCCAGACCACCGCGGTCGGCATTGGGGGCGACCCGGTCAAGGGAACCGAGTTTATCGACGTCCTCGAAATGTTGCTCGCCGACCCCAAGACCGAGTCGATCATCATGATTGGCGAGATCGGCGGTTCCGCCGAGGAGGATGCCGCCCAGTTCCTCAAGGACGAGGCCAAGCGCGGCCGCAAGAAGCCGATGGTCGGCTTCATTGCCGGTGTCACCGCGCCTCCCGGCCGCCGCATGGGCCATGCCGGCGCGATTATCTCGGGCGGCAAGGGCGACGCCGGTTCCAAGACCGAGGCGATGAAATCGGCCGGAATCACGGTCTCTCCGTCGCCTGCGCGGCTCGGCCACACGCTTGCCGAAAAGTTGAAAGGTTAATTCACTTCTTCGTGCTTTTCCGGGCGAAGTTTCGCACCAAATAGGGTAAAGGGTGCCTGTCGCGCCGAGCCTCTGCCGGGAGCTCGGTGCCAGCGCCGTTTACGATGCGCGAACCGAAATCGCCAGGAACTTCAGTATGTCTCGCCAGGACGCGAACGCAGCCTTTGCCTTGTCATCCTTCTTGCAGGGCACCAACGCCACCTACATCGACGAAATCTACGCCCGCTACGAGAAGGACCCATCCTCGGTCGACGCCGAGTGGCAGGAGTTCTTCAAGAGCCTGAACGACCAGCCCGCCGACGTCCGGAAGAACGCCGAGGGCCCGTCCTGGGAGCGGGACAACTGGCCGCTGACCCCGCAGGACGATCTCACCTCCGCGCTCGACGGCAATTGGGCGGAAGTCGAGAAGGCGGTCGGTGCCAAGATCGCCGCCAAGGCGCAGGCCAAGGGAGGCGACAAGGGGGCCGGCCTTTCGTCCGCCGACCTGCTCCAGGCCACGCGCGACTCCGTGCGTGCGCTGATGCTGATCCGCTCCTATCGCATGCGCGGCCACTTCCACGCCAAGCTCGATCCGCTCGGCATCGAAGCCCCGCGCAACCGCGAAGAGCTCGACCCGCGCACCTACGGTTTCAGCGAAGCCGATTTCGACCGAAAAATCTTCCTCGATCACGTGCTCGGTCTCGAATACGGCAGCTTGCGCGAGATCACCGCGATCTGCGAGCGCACCTACTGCCAGACGCTCGGCGTCGAGTTCATGCACATCAGCAACGCCGCGCAGAAGGCCTGGATCCAGGAGCGCATCGAAGGGCCGGACAAGGAGATCTCCTTCACCCGCGAAGGTCGCCGCGCCATCCTGATGAAGCTGGTCGAGGCCGAAGGCTTCGAGAAATTCTGCGACACCAAATTCACCGGCACCAAGCGCTTTGGTCTCGACGGCGGCGAATCGCTGATCCCTGCGCTCGAGCAGATCATCAAGCGCGGCGGCAATCTCGGCGTGAAGGAGATCGTGCTGGGCATGCCGCATCGCGGCCGGCTCAACGTGCTGACGCAGGTGATGGGCAAGGCGCACCGCGCGCTGTTCCACGAGTTCAAGGGCGGTTCGGCCAACCCCGACGCGGTCGAAGGCTCCGGCGACGTCAAGTATCACCTCGGTGCGTCCTCGGACCGCGAGTTCGACGGCAACCGGATTCATCTGTCGCTGACCGCCAACCCCTCGCATCTCGAGATCGTCGATCCCGTGGTGCTCGGCAAGGTCCGCGCCAAGCAGGACCAGCACGGCGATCCCCCTGATATGCGCATCTCGGTGATGCCGCTCTTGATGCACGGCGACGCCGCGTTCGCCGGCCAGGGCGTGGTCGCGGAGTGCTTCGGTCTGTCGGACCTGAAGGGCTACCGCACCGGCGGCTCGGTGCACTTCATCGTCAACAACCAGATCGGCTTCACCACCTATCCGCGTTACTCGCGCTCCTCGCCCTATCCGTCGGACGTGGCGAAGATGATCGACGCGCCGATCTTCCACGTGAATGGCGATGATCCCGAAGCCGTGGTGTTCGCGGCCAAGGTCGCGACCGAGTTCCGGCAGAAATTCCACAAGCCCGTCGTCATCGACATGTTCTGCTATCGCAGACATGGCCATAACGAGGGCGACGAGCCGGCTTTCACCCAGCCGGTGATGTACAAGCGGATCGCCGCGCATCCCTCGACGCTCGAGCTCTACGCCCGCCGCCTGATCAGCGAAGGCGTGATGACCCAGGGCGAGGTCGACAAGGCCAAGGCCGACTGGCGCGCGCGGCTCGATGCCGAGTTCGAAGCCGGCACCTCCTACAAGCCGAACAAGGCCGACTGGCTCGATGGCAAGTGGGCGGGCTTCAAGATCGCTGACCAGGAAGAGGACGCCCGCCGCGGCGTCACCGGCGTCGATTTGCCTGTTCTGAAGGACATCGGCCGCAAGATCACCAAGGTGCCGGACGGCTTTCGCGTTCACCGTACCATCCAGCGCTTCCTGGAAAACCGTTCCAAGGCGATCGACGGCGGCGCCGGCATCGACTGGGCGACCGGCGAGGCGTTGGCGTTCTGCACGCTGCTCCAGGAAAACCACCACGTCCGTCTGTCCGGACAGGATTCCGAGCGCGGCACCTTCTCGCAGCGTCACTCGGTCCTGATCGACCAGGAGGACGAGAGCCGCTACACGCCGTTCAACCATCTCGGCAGCGAGCAGGGCCATTACGAGGTCATCAACTCGCTGCTGTCGGAAGAAGCCGTGCTCGGCTTCGAATACGGCTATTCGCTCGCGGAGCCGAATACGCTGACGCTGTGGGAAGCCCAGTTCGGCGACTTCGCTAACGGCGCGCAGGTCGTGTTCGACCAGTTCATCTCCTCGGGCGAGCGCAAATGGCTGCGTATGTCCGGCCTCGTCTGCCTCCTGCCGCACGGCTATGAGGGCCAGGGACCGGAGCACTCCTCGGCGCGTCTGGAGCGTTATCTGCAGATGTGCGCCGAAGACAACATGCAGGTGGTCTACCCGACCACGCCGGCGAACTATTTCCACGTGCTGAGGCGCCAGCTTCACCGCGAGATCCGCAAGCCGTTGATCGTGATGACGCCGAAGTCGCTGCTGCGTCACAAGCGGGCGGTGTCGCGCCTCGAGGAGCTCGCGAAGGGCACGACCTTCCACCGCATCCTCTACGATGACGCGCAGATGCTGCCGAACGAGGCGGTCAAGCTCGTTCCCGACGAGAAGGTCCGCCGCATCGTGCTCTGCTCCGGCAAGGTCTATTACGACCTCTACGAGGAACGCGAGAAGCGCGGCATCGACGACATCTATCTGATGCGCGTCGAGCAGCTCTATCCGGTGCCGCTGAAGGCGCTGGTGGCCGAGCTGTCGCGCTTCAAGAAGGCCGAAGTGGTGTGGTGTCAGGAAGAGCCCCGCAACATGGGTGCCTGGCACTTCATCGAGCCCTATCTGGAATGGGTGCTGAACCAGGTGAACGGCGTGAGCCGGCGTCCGCGTTATGTCGGCCGCGCCGCTTCCGCCGCGACCGCCACGGGTCTGATGTCCAAGCATCAGGCTCAGTTGAAGGCGTTCCTGGACGAAGCACTGAGCTAATAGGTTTTTAAGACGTCGTCATGCCCCGCCTAGTGCGCAATTGCGCACGGGGGCGGGGCATTCCAGTATTCCGCGCCGCCCGTGGTCATCACGAACGTCACGGCGTACTGGATCGCCCGCCTCCGCGGGCGATGACACCTGAGAATTCATGACCGCTCCTCGCGATCTCCTTAAGGAAAAGACCATGACTGAAATTCGTGTGCCGACGCTCGGCGAATCCGTCACCGAGGCCACCATCGGCCGCTGGTTCAAGAAGGCCGGCGATCCCGTCGCCGTCGACGAGCCCCTGGTGGAGCTCGAGACCGACAAGGTCACCATCGAAGTCCCCGCGCCTTCCGCCGGCACGCTGAGCGAGATCATCGCCGCCGATGGTGCGACTGTCGCGGTCGGTGCGCTGCTCGGCCAGATCACTGAGGGCGCTGGTGCAGCCAAGCCCGCCGCCGCTCCCGCCAAGTCCGCCGCGGCTGCGGCTCCCGCAGCGGCCGCTGCTACTCCTGCCGCTGCTGCGCCGAAGGCGGCGCCGGCCGATGCGCCGCTCGCGCCGTCGGTGCGCAAGCTGTCGGCCGAGACCGGGATCGACGCCTCCACCGTTCCGGGCTCCGGCAAGGACGGCCGCGTGACCAAGGGCGACATGCTCGCTGCGATCGAGCGTGCGGCCTCCGCGCCGACCCCGGTCAATCAGCCCGCCGCCGCGGTGCAGGTCCGCGCGCCGTCACCGGCCGATGACGCCGCCCGCGAAGAGCGCGTCAAGATGACCCGCCTGCGCCAGACCATCGCGCGCCGCCTCAAGGACGTGCAGAACACCGCGGCCATGCTGACGACCTTCAACGAGGTCGACATGACCAACGTCATGGCGCTGCGCGCGCACTACAAGGATGCGTTCGAGAAGAAGCACGGCTCCAAGCTCGGCTTCATGGGCTTCTTCACCAAGGCCGTCGTGCAGGCGCTGAAGGATATTCCGGCCGTCAACGCCGAGATCGACGGCACCGACCTGATCTACAAGAACTACTACCACATCGGCGTTGCCGTCGGCACCGACAAGGGGCTCGTCGTGCCGGTCGTGCGCGACTGCGACCACAAGTCGATCGCCGACATCGAGAAGGGCATCGCCGATTTCGGTCGCCGTGCCCGCGACGGCCAGCTCAAGATCGACGAGATGCAGGGCGGCACCTTCACCATCACGAATGGCGGCATCTACGGCTCCCTGATGTCGACCCCGATCCTGAACGCGCCGCAGTCCGGCATTCTGGGCATGCACAAGATCCAGGAGCGGCCGATGGTCGTCGGCGGCAAGATCGAGGTCCGGCCGATGATGTATCTGGCGCTGTCCTACGATCACCGCGTCATTGACGGCAAGGAAGCCGTCACCTTCCTGGTTCGCGTCAAGGAGAGCCTGGAAGATCCGGCGCGCCTGGTGCTCGAGCTCTGATCCCTGATGCCCTGCGAGCGCCGTCGCCATTCGCGGCGGCGCGGGTCGAACCATGGAGGCGCGCGTGACGGATAAGATCGTTGTCATCACCGGCGGCAGCCGCGGCATCGGGCGGGCGACCGCGATCGCGGCGGCCGCGCGCGGTTTCCGCGTTGTCGTCGGTTACGCCATCAACAAGACGGCCGCCGACGAGGTGGTCGCGCAGATCGAGGCCAGCAACGGCAAGGCCATCGCGGTGAAATGCGATGTCGCCGAGGAACGCGACATCCTCGAACTGTTCAAGGCGGCGGACAAGTTCGGCACGCTCGGGGCACTCGTCAACAATGGCGGCATCGTCGGCCAGAGCGGCGTGCGCGTCGACGAGATGTCGGCCGGGCGCATCCAGCGCGTCATGGCGGTCAACGTCACCGGCTCGATCCTCTGCGCGCGCGAGGCGGTGAAGCGGATGTCGACCAAGCACGGCGGCCAGGGTGGCGTCATCGTCAATCTGTCGTCGGTCGCCGCCAAGCTCGGCGCACCCAACACCTATGTTGACTACGCGGCGTCAAAAGGCGCGATCGATTCCTTCACCATCGGTCTTGGCTATGAGGTCGCCGGCGAAGGCATTCGTGTCGCCGGCATCCGTCCCGGCCTGATCGACACCGAGATCCACGCGGCCGGCGGCGAGCCCGACCGCGCCCATCGTCTGGCCCACATGGTGCCGATGAAGCGCGTCGGCGCCGCCGAGGAAGTCGCCAACGCCATCGTCTGGCTGATGTCGGACGATGCCTCCTACGTCACCTCAGCCATTCTCGACGTGTCCGGCGGACGCTGACGCACCGGCGGACGCTGACACATCCTCATCACGCTAAACCTACGGGACTTCCTCTCATGGCTACCTACGATCTCGTCGTCATCGGCACCGGACCTGGCGGTTATGTCTGCGCGGTGCGCGCAGCCCAGCTCGGCATGAAAGTCGCCGTGGTCGAAAAGAACGCCACGCTCGGCGGCACCTGCCTCAATGTCGGCTGCATGCCGTCGAAGGCGCTGCTGCACGCCTCCGAGATGTTCGAGGAAGCCGGCCATTCCTTCGCCAAGATGGGCGTCAGCGTCCCGGCGCCGAAGCTCGACCTGCCGGCGATGATGAACTTCAAGCAGCAGGGCATCGACGGCAACGTCAAGGGCGTCGAGTTCCTGATGAAGAAGAACAAGGTCGACGTGCTCAAGGGCACCGGCAGGATCCTCGGCACCGGCAAGCTCGAGGCCTCCGCCGACGGCAAGTCCCAGGTGGTCGAGACCAAGAACATCGTCATCGCCACCGGCTCGGACATCGCGCGTCTCAAGGGCATCGAGATCGACGAGAAGCGCATCGTCTCCTCGACCGGCGCGCTGTCGCTGGACAAGGTGCCCGGCAGGTTGCTGGTCATCGGCGCCGGCGTGATCGGTCTTGAGCTTGGCTCGGTGTGGCGCAGGCTCGGGTCCGAAGTCATGGTGGTCGAATTCCTCGACCGCATCCTGCCCGGCATGGACGGCGAGATCGCCAAGCAATTCCAGCGCATCCTTGAAAAGCAGGGCTTTGCCTTCAAGCTGGGCTCGAAGGTCACCGGCGTCGAAGCGAACAGCAAGGCATTGTTGGCGAAAATCGAACCCGCTGCCGGCGGTGCCGCCGAGACGATCGAGGCCGACGTCGTTCTCGTCTGCATCGGCCGCGTGCCCTACACCGATGGGCTCGGCCTCAAGGAAGCGGGCGTCGCGCTCGACAATCGCGGCCGCGTGCAGATCGACCCGCATTTCGCCACCAGCCTGAAGGGCGTCTACGCCATCGGCGACGTCGTCGCCGGCCCGATGCTTGCGCACAAGGCCGAGGATGAAGGCGTTGCGGTCGCCGAGATCATCGCCGGGCAGGCCGGCCACGTGAACTATGATGTCATCCCGGGCGTCGTGTATACCACGCCGGAAGTGTCCTCCGTCGGCAAGACGGAGGAGGAATTGAAGCAGGCAGGCGTCGCCTATACCGTCGGGAAGTTTCCCTTTACCGCCAACGGTCGCTCCAAGGTCAACCAAACGACTGATGGCTTCGTGAAGATTCTCGCAGATGCGAAGACCGATCGCGTGCTCGGCGTGCACATTATCGGCCGCGAAGCCGGCGAAATGATCCATGAAGCATGCGTTCTCATGGAGTTCGGCGGCAGTGCGGAAGATCTCGCGCGCACCTGCCACGCCCATCCGACCCGCTCGGAAGCCGTCAAGGAAGCCGCGCTTGCAGTCGGCAAGCGGGCCATCCATATGTAGCTACGCGCCCAGCACCGAATCGGGCGGGAAACACATGCTGCGCCGTCTTCTGCAACCGGTCTGGGTCCTGCTTGCGATCGTCTTTTTGGTCGAGGCTTGGCTGTGGGACCATCTCGAGCCGATCGTTGCGCGAGTGGTTGCATTGATCCCGCTCGCGCGGTTCAAGTCATGGCTGGCGGAACGCGTCGACGCGCTGTCGCCGGCGATGACCCTGATCGTGTTCGCGGTCCCCATCATCCCGCTGTTTCCGCTCAAGCTGGTCGGCCTGTGGCTGCTCACGCATGAATATTGGACCAGCGCGGTCTTCACGATCCTGTTCGCAAAAATGCTCGGCGTCGGCGTCACCGCCTTCGTCTTCGATGTCACGCGCGACAAGCTTTTGGAGATGCACTGGTTCGAGCGGCTCTATGAGTTCGTCTTGAGGTTGCGCGCCAAAGCGCACCTGCTCGTCGACCCCGTCAAGCGGCGCATCCGCGAGCTGATCGCCGGCAACGGCGAGGGCTGGTCCTCCCGCACGCTCCGCCTGATCCAGCGTTTCCGCAAGAGCGTGCACGAAGCGCGGTAGCTGCCTGCTGCATATTCGCTGCTCGCCACACATTCACTGTCATCGCCCGGCTTCTCGGCCGGCGAAGCTTCAGCGAAGACGGCAAGCCGGAGCATGACACTGTCTGCTTAGCTTCAAGCGAGCGTAGCAGCGCGCCCTCAATGCAAATGCAGCAGATGCGGCCACCACAGGCCGAGCGCGGTCATCAAGAGACCGGCGAGCGTCAGCACGCCGCTGATATAGGCCAGCGCGAACATGCCGGTGATGATGGTGGCTGAGGCCAGCACGATGCCGATCTGGAACGCCGCCGACGCCAGCTCGAAGTGATGGTATTTCGCGGTTGCCTCGTCGCGGTCGTGCTCGGCGTGCTTGGCCCTCTCTGCGAGCTGCTCGGTGCCCTCGCCGGTCTCGGGCTCGGAGCGGTAGCGCTGCGCAGTCTTCGTCCAGTCGTCGATCTGCTTCTGCACCGCCGCCTTGGTGTCGTCGGTCGCAGATCCCAGCGTGAGCTTGCCCTGCTCGGCTGCGGTCAGCACCAGGGTGCGACGGATGCTCTTGGCCTGGAAGAATGCCCAGAGATTGGCGGCCTGGACATTCTTGCTGATCGATTCGGTCTGGGCGCCCTTGCCGAGCGTCTCCGAGATCGCCAGGAACAGCGCCAGCACGGCGATCAGGAGCGCGATCTTCTTGTTCGAGCCGGACGCGTGTTCGACGTGCTCGGCATGCTCCATGCTTTCATGTGCGCTCATGAGTTCCTCCTGCCTCGGTTCCGCAACGATTGACCGAACCGCAGACGCGACGCAAGTGGCACGCGCGGGATGACAGCTTCATGTCAGGATTCACCGCCGCGGATGCGCACTCGCGTAGACTTCGAGCAGGCGCTCGGAGTCGATGCCGGTGTAGACCTGCGTGGTCGAGAGCGAGGAATGGCCGAGCAATTCCTGGATGGCACGCAAGTCGCCGCCGCGCGACAGCAGATGCGTGGCGAAGGAGTGACGGAGCGCATGCGGCGTCGCGCTGTCGGGTAGCCCGAGCGCACCGCGCAGCCGCTCCATCGCGAGCTGGATGATGCGCGGGCTCAAAGGGCCGCCGCGCGCGCCGACGAAGATCGGGCCTTCCGCCGGCAGCGGATACGGGCACATCGAAACATATTCCTGCACCAGCTCCAGCACGTTCTGCAGCACCGGCACCATGCGCGTCTTGTTGCCTTTGCCTGTCACGATGAGCACGTCGCCTTCGCCGGGCCGCGGCACCTCCCGGCGCTTCAGACCGAGCGCTTCGGAGATGCGCAGGCCGGATCCGTACAGCAGCGCCATCACGGCAGCGTCGCGCGCCAGGATCCAGGTCTCGCGTTCCTCGCCGGCGCGCTCGTCGGCATCCGCAAGGCGCTTGGCCGACGCCATCGGCAACGGCTTCGGCAGGCTTTTTGCGACTTTCGGCGCGCGGATCGCGGAGAGCGCGCCGACCTTGCCCTTGCCCTCGCGCTCGAGGAAGCGGCCGAACGAGCGCAGGCCCGCGAGCGCGCGCATCAGCGAGCGGCCGGCAATATCATCGGCGCGGCGCATCGCCATGAAGGCGCGGACGTCAGTCGCTTCCAGCGCAGCGAAGCGCTTGAGCGTGACGCGCTCGCCCCAGTGGGCACAGAGGAAATCCAGGCACTGCCTTAAGTCGCGGCCATAGGCCTCCAGCGTCTTCGGCGACAGCCGCCGCTCGGCGCCGAGATGCGACAGCCAGCGCGTCATCTCCTGCGCGATCGAGGGATCGGCGCTGGCGAGCTCGGTGGGTGGGGCGGCCGCTTTGCTCATGCGCTCTGGACGTGGTGATTCCCTACAGTATATCGCATCACACTCGTTTATCGTTCGCTAAGGCCGCCCCAGAGCGCTAGCCTTGAAGCCCCAGGTTCCGATTCTCCGTTCATGGATCACACGCCGCGTAGTACGACCGCCCCCACCAACACGACCGGCATGGTCGACGTGCTGGTGCCGGTCGCGCTCGACCAGACCTATTCCTATAAGGTGCCGCGGGGGATGGAGCTGAAGGCGGGCGATCTCGTTGGTGTGCCGCTCGGGCCGCGCGAGGTGCTCGCCGTGGTCTGGGGCGAAAACGCCAATCCCGATCCGCGCCTGCACAACCGTCTCAAGGAGGTTAGCGAGAAGCTCGATATCGCGCCGCTCAAGCCCGAACTGCGGTCCGTGGTCGATTGGGTTGCCAATTACACGCTGAGCCCGCGCGGCATGGTGCTGCGCATGTGCCTGCGGATGGGCGAGAATCTCGGCCCCGAGCGGGTGCGCCCCGGCGTGCGCCTGGTCGGCGATCCGCCGCGGCGGCTGACGCCGGCACGCCAGCGCGTGATCGAGGCGTTGTCGGACCGGCTGCTGCACGGTAAGTCCGAAGCGGCCAGGGAAGCTGGCGTCTCGGCCGGCGTGATCGACGGCCTCGTCGACGAAGGCACACTCACGGTCGAGCCGATGCCGCCGCCTCCGCCGCCGCCCGCGCCCGATCCGGATTTCGGCCGGCCGGATTTTACGCCGCTGCAGCGCGCCGCGGTCGACACGATGCGCGCGCTCGCCGCCAACGGAACGTTCCACGTCGCACTGCTCGACGGCGTCACTGGCTCGGGCAAGACCGAGGTCTATTTCGAGGCGGTCGCGGGAGCCATCCGCCGCGGCAAGCAATCGCTGATCCTGATGCCGGAGATCGCGCTCACCGGCCAGTTCCTCGACCGTTTCGCGCAGCGCTTTGGCGTACGGCCGATCGAATGGCATTCCGAGCTCACGCCGCGCATCCGCGCCCGCAACTGGGCCGCGATCTCCGCAGGCACCGCGCCGGTCGTGGTCGGCGCGCGCTCGGCACTGTTTCTGCCTTATGCCAATCTCGGCCTCATCGTCGTCGATGAAGAGCACGACCAGGCCTACAAGCAGGACGAGGGCGTGCACTATCACGCCCGCGACATGGCGGTGGTGCGCGCGCATATCGCAAAGATCCCGGTGGTGCTGGCCTCTGCGACGCCCTCGGTGGAGTCCGAGGTCAACGCGCGCAAGAACCGCTATCAGCGCATCGCGCTGCCCTCGCGCTTCGGCGGCCAGCACATGCCGCATATCGAGGCCATCGACATGCGCCGCGAACCGCCCGCGCGCGGCCGCTTCATCTCGCCGCGGCTTGCCGGTGAGATCAGAACCGCGATCGAGCGGCGCGGGCAGGCGCTGCTGTTCCTCAATCGCCGCGGCTATGCACCGCTGACGCTGTGCCGTGCTTGCGGCCATCGCTTCGCCTGCACCATCTGCGATGCCTGGCTGGTCGATCACCGCTTCCGCCAGCGCCTGGTCTGTCATCATTGCGGCTTCTCGATGCCGCGTCCGCATCTCTGTCTGAACTGTTCGGCCGAGGAATCGCTGGTTGCGGTCGGGCCCGGCGTCGAGCGCTTGCAGGAGGAGGCCGCCGCGCTGTTTCCGCAAGCCCGCACCATGGTGCTGTCGAGCGATCTCATCACTTCGATCGAGACGATGCGTAGCGAGCTTGCCGAGATCGCGGAGGGTCGCGTCGATATCATCATCGGCACGCAGCTCGTCGCCAAGGGCCACAATTTCCCGCGGCTCAATCTCGTCGGCGTGGTCGATGCGGATCTCGGCCTCAGCAACGGCGATCCGCGCGCGGCGGAACGCACCTGGCAATTGCTCAACCAGGTAATCGGCCGCGCCGGGCGCGAGCAGGGTCGCGGCGTCGGGTACTTGCAGACCCACCAGCCCGATCATCCCGTGATGAAGGCGCTGATCGCCTGCGACCGCGAGGCCTTTTACGATAGCGAGATCGATCTGCGCGAGAAGACGCTCTATCCGCCGTTCGGCCGGCTCGCCAGCCTGATCATCTCCGCGGGCGACCGGCCAAGCGCCGAAGGACTTGGCCGCCGCCTCGTCGCGCTCGCGCCGCGTGACGAGCGCGTCGCGGTGCTCGGGCCGGCGGAAGCGCCGCTCGCCGTGATCAAGGGCCGCTACCGCTTCCGCATCCTGGTTAAATCGGCCCGCGGTTTCGATCTGTCGGACTATTTGCGCAACTGGCTAGCGGTCTGCCCGAAGCCGACAGGCAATCAGAAGCTCGAAGTTGACGTCGATCCGCAGAGCTTTTTGTAAGGCCACTCTCTCCTCTCGTGCCCCGGACGCAGCGCAACGCTTCTTCGGCGATGCGCTGCAGAGCCGGGGCCCATGTCGCAGAGGAGCTCGCGGCGCCTGGGTCCCGGCTCTGCGCCGCAACGCCAAGCGGCGTTGCAGCTTGTCCGGGACACGAGCGCCAATGACAGCCAAATAAAAAGCCCGCGGTCCCCCAAGACCGCGGGCTTGTTTCACGCACGCATCAAACCGATGAAAACTGCGCGCGTGATGGCGCGTCGCGCGCCTTAGGAGACGACTTCCGCAGTGACGCGGCCGACGCCGGCGCCGGTGAGGCCGATCGCGCGGGCAGCGCCCGTGGAGAGGTCGAGGACGCGGCCGCGAACGAACGGACCGCGGTCATTGATGGTGACGATGACGCTCTGGCCACCGTGGGTGACGCGCAGCTTGGTGCCGAACGGCAGCGAACGGTGCGCTGCGGTCATGGCGTGCTGGTTGAAGCGCTGGCCCGAGGCCGTGCGGCTGCCGGACTCGTTGCCATAATAGGAGGCCATGCCGGAGAAGCTGCGGCCGGTGCCCGACGATGGCGTCATCGAGGCATTGGCGTTGCGCCAAGCGGAGGTCGCGTTGGTATCGGCCTGAGCATGGTGACGGTGGTGGTGATGATAATGCCGGTGATGCCGGGATTTGGCGGAAGCTTCGGTGGCAGTTCCACCGATGAGCAGAGTTGCGGCAACGAAAGCGATCGCTGTGCGCGGCCGGGTCACAGTGCCCAGCGTCTTCAAAGACAGCATTTAGTGGTCCCTAAGCTAGTATTGCCACATATGTGGCTAGTGGAGCCCCCATCAGTTTGTGAGCGGGTTGGCGTTTCGATTCCTAATGAGGCGTGAATTGGGCAGTAAATCCGTTCTATGTCGTCATGAAATATCTTGTGACCGGCACCAGATATTCATCCGATGCCCCGTAACCTTCAGCTTTAACGATCTATTAACGCAGTCATTACTTACAAATACTGTAAATTGAAGTTATCGCTTCCAGCATTTAGGATTGGGTAAGTATTCGGCGAGTGGAGCTGACGGCGCCGGAATCACGCTTCAGCGATCCGTGTTCATGGCCGCTATGCGCTGAGGGCAGGAACCAAGCGCGCGAAGGTCGCGCCGAGGTCTGCGACAATTCCGTGACGCGGCGGTCTTCCGCCAAGCCCTTGATCCAGTCCTTGCTCTGGTGGCGATCGCCGCATGCGACGAGCTGGCGACAGAACTTCGTGCCTTTAATTTGGCGTCATGTTGCACCTGCGCGCCTGCTATGTTAGCAAAGCCGCGATTTTAACGAGCCCGGCACCTCCCGTGCTGGTCGAAAATCGAAGTCCCGCTTGAATTCCAAGGGCTTGGATCGCTAGGCGCCGCTTCGTGGCGACGGTTTTTCCCTTGCGAGTTTGACAGCAAAAAGAGCGCGTCTGTGGCTGCAGAAGATACGTCCGTTTCAGGTGTGTCCGGTCGTTATGCAACGGCCTTGTTTGAACTGGCCCGCGACCAGAAAGTGGTTGACGAGAT
Source organism: Bradyrhizobium diazoefficiens (assembly GCF_016616425.1). Taxonomy (NCBI): domain Bacteria; kingdom Pseudomonadati; phylum Pseudomonadota; class Alphaproteobacteria; order Hyphomicrobiales; family Nitrobacteraceae; genus Bradyrhizobium; species Bradyrhizobium diazoefficiens. The sequence goes on along the minus strand of NZ_CP067101.1, from coordinate 366,682 downwards.
CAAAGCCGATCTCGAGAAATTCGAGGCTTTGCTGAACGAAAGCGCCGATCTCAAGCGCCTCGTCCGCAGCCCGGTGTTCGCCGCCGAGGCCCAGTCCAGGGCTCTGTCGGCCGTGCTGGACAAGGCCGGCATCGCCGGCATCTCCGCCAATTTCCTCAAAGTGCTGACTGCCAATCGCCGCCTGTTCGCGGTGTCGGACGTTATCCGCGCCTACCGCGCCCTCGTCGCCAGGTTCAAGGGTGAGACGACGGCCGACGTCACCGTGGCGGAAGCGCTCTCGGACAAGAATCTCGATGCCCTCAAGGTTGCCCTGAAGTCGGTGACCGGCAAGGACGTCGCGCTGAACGTGAAAGTCGATCCCGCGATCATCGGTGGCCTCGTCGTCAAGCTGGGCAGCCGCATGGTCGATGGTTCGCTTCGCACCAAACTCAATTCGATCAAGCACGCGATGAAAGAGGCAGGCTGATGGACATCCGCGCCGCGGAAATTTCCGCGATCCTCAAGGACCAGATCAAGAATTTCGGCCAGGAAGCTGAAGTCTCCGAAGTCGGACAGGTGCTGTCCGTCGGCGACGGTATCGCCCGCGTCTATGGTCTGGACAACGTCCAGGCCGGCGAAATGGTCGAGTTCGAGAACGGCACCCGCGGCATGGCGCTGAACCTCGAGACCGACAACGTCGGCGTCGTTATTTTCGGTGCCGACCGCGAGATCAAGGAAGGCCAGACCGTCAAGCGCACCCGCGCCATCGTGGACGCCCCTGTGGGCAAGGGTCTGCTCGGCCGCGTCGTCGACGCGCTCGGCAACCCGATCGACGGCAAGGGCCCGATCCAGGCCGACAAGCGCATGCGCGTCGACGTCAAGGCGCCCGGCATCATTCCGCGCAAATCGGTGAGCGAGCCGATGGCGACCGGCCTCAAGGCGATCGACGCCCTGATCCCGATCGGTCGCGGCCAGCGCGAGCTGATCATCGGCGACCGTCAGACCGGCAAGACCGCGATCGCGCTCGACACCATCCTGAACCAAAAGCCGCTCAACGCGCAGCCCGACGAGAACATCAAGCTGTATTGCGTGTACGTCGCGGTCGGCCAGAAGCGTTCGACCGTCGCCCAGTTCGTGAAGGTTCTGGAAGAGCAGGGCGCACTCGAATACTCGATCGTCGTCGCCGCCACCGCGTCGGATCCGGCGCCGATGCAGTACATCGCGCCGTTCACCGGCTGCACCATGGGCGAGTACTTCCGCGACAACGGCATGCACGCCGTCATCATCTATGACGATCTGTCCAAGCAGGCCGTCGCCTACCGCCAGATGTCGCTGCTGCTGCGCCGTCCGCCGGGCCGCGAAGCCTATCCCGGCGACGTGTTCTATCTGCACTCCCGCCTGCTCGAGCGCGCGGCGAAGCTGAACAAGGACCAGGGCTCGGGCTCGCTGACGGCGCTGCCGGTCATCGAAACCCAGGCCAACGACGTGTCGGCCTACATTCCGACCAACGTCATCTCGATCACCGACGGCCAGATCTTCCTGGAAACCGACCTGTTCTTCCAGGGCATCCGTCCCGCGGTGAACGTCGGTCTGTCGGTGTCGCGCGTCGGCTCCTCGGCGCAGACCAAGGCCACCAAGAAGGTCGCCGGCAAGATCAAAGGCGAACTGGCGCAGTACCGCGAAATGGCGGCGTTCGCGCAGTTCGGCTCCGACCTCGACGCCTCGACCCAGCGCCTGCTCAACCGCGGTTCACGCCTCACCGAGCTCTTGAAGCAGCCGCAGTTCTCGCCGCTGAAGATGGAAGAGCAGGTCTGCGTCATTTGGGCCGGCACCAACGGCTATCTCGATCCGCTGCCGGTCAACAAGGTGCGCGCGTTCGAGGACGGCCTGCTCTCGCTGCTGCGCGGCAAGCACGTCGAGATCCTCAACGTGATCCGCGACAGCCGCGATCTCTCCGACGATACCGCTGCCAAGCTGAAGTCGGTGGTCGAGGGCTACGCGAAGTCTTTCGTATAAGAAGGCCGTCAGGGCCGGGCTAAAGCGCGAAGCGCGTCTTCGCATCTGAAGTCTCGGCCATCCACGCCTTACCGCGTGGCTGACGAAGACGTGGATGCCCGGGACGAGCCCGGGCATGACGAGTGGGATAGGCTAGTGGCTTGGCCGTAAGGGCCGAACCGCCGGGGTGAACGAAGAATGGCGTCACTTAAAGACATGCGCGTCCGCATCGCCTCCACCAAGGCGACGCAAAAGATCACCAAGGCCATGCAGATGGTTGCGGCGTCGAGATTGCGCCGCGCCCAGCAAGCGGCCGAGGCGGCGCGGCCCTATGCCGACAAGATGAGCGCGGTGATCGCCAATATCGCCGGCGCCGCCGCGGGCTCGCCCGGCGCGCCGGCATTGCTGGCCGGCACTGGCAAGGACCAGGTTCACCTGCTGCTCGTCTGCACCGGCGAGCGCGGCCTGTCCGGCGCCTTCAACTCCTCGATCGTGCGTCTTGCCCGTGAGCGCGCCATGGCGCTGATGGCGCAGGGCAAGGACGTGAAATTCTTCTGCGTCGGCCGCAAGGGCTATGAGCAGCTCCGCCGCCTGTTCGACAGGCAGATCGTCGAGCACCTCGACCTGCGCGGCGTTCGCCAGCTCGGCTTCGTCAACGCCGAGGATATCGCCAAGAAGGTGTTGGCGCGCTTCGACGCCGGCGAGTTCGATGTCTGCACGCTGTTCTACGCGCAATTCAAGTCGGTGATCGCCCAGATCCCGACCGCGCAGCAGATCATTCCGCTGACCGTGGAAGAAAAGGCGGCGAACGCGCCGGCGACATCCTACGAATACGAGCCGGAGGAGGACGAGCTCCTCTCCCGCCTGTTGCCGCGCAATATCGCGGTGCAGATCTTCCGCGCACTGCTCGAGAACAATGCCTCGTTCTACGGCGCGCAGATGAGCTCGATGGACAACGCCACCCGCAACGCCGGTGAAATGATCCGCAAGCAAACCCAAATCTACAACCGAACCCGTCAAGCCCAGATCACCAAGGAGCTGATCGAGATCATCTCCGGCGCCGAGGCGCTCTGACGCACCAATTAAACGACGGTCGTTCAAGTACAGAATTTCGAAGGAGAGCTTCATGGCTACAGCAGCTAACCCGGTCGGTCGCGTCACCCAGGTCATGGGCGCCGTCGTCGACGTTCAGTTCGAGGGCCACCTTCCGGCCATTCTCAATTCGCTGGAAACCAAGAACGGCAATATCCGTCTGGTGCTCGAAGTTGCGCAGCATCTCGGTGAGTCCACCGTGCGCACGATCGCGATGGACGTGACCGAAGGTCTGGTGCGCGGCCAGGAAGTGACCGACACCGGCCAGCCGATCGCGGTTCCGGTGGGCGCAGGCACGCTCGGGCGCATCATGAACGTGATCGGCGAGCCGATCGACGAAGCCGGCCCGATCCAGTCGGAAGGCAAGCGCGCCATCCACCAGGAAGCGCCGACCTACACCGATCAGTCGACCGAAGCTGAAATTCTCGTCACCGGCATCAAGGTCGTCGACCTCCTTGCTCCGTATGCGAAGGGCGGCAAGATCGGCCTGTTCGGCGGCGCCGGCGTCGGCAAGACCGTGCTGATCCAGGAGCTGATCAACAACGTCGCCAAGGCGCACGGCGGTTACTCCGTGTTCGCCGGCGTCGGCGAGCGGACCCGCGAAGGCAACGATCTCTATCACGAGTTCATCGAGTCCAAGGTCAACGCCGATCCGAAGAACCCGGACCCGAGCGTGAAGTCGAAGTGCGCGCTGGTGTTCGGTCAGATGAACGAGCCGCCGGGCGCCCGCGCCCGCGTCGGCCTCACCGGTCTGACCGTCGCCGAGCACTTCCGCGACCAGGGCCAGGACGTGCTGTTCTTCGTCGACAACATCTTCCGCTTCACCCAGGCCGGCTCGGAAGTGTCGGCGCTGCTCGGCCGTATTCCTTCGGCGGTGGGTTATCAGCCGACGCTCGCCACCGACATGGGCGCGCTGCAGGAGCGCATCACCACCACGCAGAAGGGCTCGATCACCTCGGTGCAGGCCATCTACGTGCCGGCCGACGACTTGACCGACCCGGCGCCTGCGACCTCGTTCGCGCATTTGGATGCCACCACGGTGCTGAATCGTGCGATCTCGGAAAAGGGCATCTACCCCGCGGTGGATCCGCTCGACTCGACCTCGCGCATGCTCTCGCCGCTCGTCGTCGGTCAGGAGCACTACGACACCGCGCGCCAGGTCCAGCAGGTGCTCCAGCGCTACAAGTCGCTGCAGGACATCATCGCCATTCTCGGCATGGACGAGCTTTCGGAAGAGGACAAGCTGACGGTCGCCCGCGCCCGCAAGATCGAGCGCTTCCTGTCGCAGCCGTTCCACGTCGCCGAAATCTTCACGGGATCGCCGGGCAAGTTCGTCGACCTTGCCGACACCATCAAGGGCTTCAAGGGCCTGGTGGAAGGCAAGTACGACCACCTGCCGGAAGCCGCCTTCTACATGGTCGGCACCATCGAAGAGGCGGTCGAGAAGGGCAAGAAGCTGGCGGCGGAAGCCGCTTAATCTTTCGCTCGTCATCGCCGGGCTTGACCCCGCGATCCATCAGAAACAGCCTCTTCTTGATGGATGGACCCGCGGGTCAGGCCCGCGGGTGACAACCGGAAAACAACGGATAGACCATGGCCACCTTCCACTTCGATCTCGTGTCTCCGGAAAAGCTCGCCTTCTCTGGCGAGGTCGACCAGGTCGACATCCCCGGCGTCGAGGGTGACTTCGGCGTGCTGGCAGGACATGCGCCGGTCGTGGCGGCGATCCGGCCCGGCATTCTCACCATCACTACCGGCGGCCGCCACGAAAAGATCATCGTGCTCGGCGGTCTTGCGGAGGTCTCCGAGAGGGGCCTGACCGTGCTCGCCGACGTCGCGACGTCGCTGGCCGAGCTCGACCGCGCCCAGTTCGCTGCGACCATCTCGGAGATGGAAGAAGGGCTGAAGGAGCACGAGGGCAGCGAGCTCGATCAGGCCATCGAGCGGCTCGACCACTTCAAGAGCATCCAGCACCAGATCAGCACCACGGCTATGCACTAAGCCCCGGGGCATCGCTCCGGGGCTTTAAGCCTAAGATTCCTGAATGGGTTCAGCGCTCGTCACGAACGTGGCGGGCGCTGAAACTTCTCAGCGTTTCAATTGGCCACCAAGAGCCGGAGCCGGTGGCCTTCAACACGCGCTGCAAGGCAGCGGTGCAAGGCATCGGTGATGGCGAAATCGGCAAGCACGAGGGGGCATTCAACCACGAAGTTCAGATCCGCAAATCGGGCCTGCGGCCGGTATGCTTATTGAGCGGTCCTTTGCGCGGCCTTCTCAATCCTTCTGGAAGAGAATAATTGTCCTCGGGGGCCTCCTGTCCCGAGGCCGCGGGCGGCGTCGTTTGCGCGACGATCGGCGGACATGCTTGCCGTAGCGCATTGTCGCTCGCTGTGCTCGGTGAGCGGTTTTTCTCGCGCAAGCCGGCGAACAGACTCCTTGCCCAAGAGTGCATTCCTGCGAAGGACGCGTATTTGGGCCAACCCTCCATGATCACCCCACACGCAATCGTCTTCACGCAGCGGTCTGCTTCCGGGCAGCCTCCATTCTTCGGAAGAGCTCCAGCCACCGCTGCTCTTTCGGAGAGAGCGGTCGCTCGGAATGTCGCCAAGCCGGCTTGTCATCCAGCGGAAGCTGAGCATCCAACAGTTCGAATTCAGTCGTCTCCTCAGGGGTGAGGCCAGCAAGGACCCGTCGACGCTTCTTATCAAGCGTGTACAAGCGCGACGTCAGCACGATCTCTTCGCTTGGCGCAACGGCGGACCGAGAACCTATTGGCGTGTTCCCTTTCACGGCAGCACCCTTCATCGTTCATCTCGCGGGCAACAAGCCTGGCCAGCAATGACGCACTCGCGCAGGTCAGTTGCGAATGGAGGCTGGCCGCAGCCTCCCCGCGCCGAGCATTCACGCCGTCACGCGTGGATGGCTCTGATGCAGTTGCCAGACCCGCAGAGCCGCTGGGACCTTTCCTCACTCTCTCTGTACAGGCCAGTCGGCGACGGCGCGAAAGCAAGTCCCGCCCCATCCGGCGGTTACTTTCCGTTGATGGCGATCCGTTTCACCTTGTGCTGCGCGGTCGGTAACTTCGGCAGCGTCACCGTGAGCAAGCCGTTCTTGAACGACGCCTCGACCTTCTCCTGATCGACATCGTCGACCGGGACGGAGCGCTCGAAGCGCCCGTAGTAGCGTTCGCTGAAGCGGCGCTCCTTGTCATCGGTCTCGGTCCGTTTTTCGCCGCTGATGGTCAACAGGCCGTCCCTCAGTTCGATGTTGACGTCCTTCTCCTCGATACCGGGGAGTTCGGCGACGACGTTGACTTCCTTCTCGGTCTCCTTGACTTCGATGTTCGGCCATCCGATGGCCTGGGAGCCAAACGGAGTGACGTCGAACGTGCGGAACGCATCATCGAACAGCCGATTCATCTCGCGATGAAGCGCGAGGAACGGATTGGCTTCACTGCGGTGCGGGCTCACATCGCGAGAGCCGTCGTTCCGGGGAATGAGATCGCGTAGTGGCATAGCCTTCCTCCTTTCTGTTTTTCCATACTTACTTGGCAAAGTTCAGCCGCGCGCAGCCACGCCGCGCAGGCGGTTCGACAGCCCGAACGGAACTCCGTCAGGCGGTCTGCTTCCCTTCGATTTGCTGGTTATCGTTACCGGCGGTTTCGATCGCGATACGACGCGGCTTCATCGTCTCCGGGACTTCCCGAACCAGAGCAATCTTCAGCATGCCGCCTTCGAGCGTCGCATCCTTGACCTGGACGTAGTCCGCCAGGTTGAAAAAGCGGCGGAACGGCCGCAGGGAAATACCCTGGTACAGGTAGTCTTGATCACCTTTGCTGGGCTCGCGCCCCTCAACCGTAAGCGTCGATTGCTCGGCGGTGATGGTGATCTCTTCCGGGCTGAAGCCCGCCAGCGCCAGCGTGATCTGGTACTGGTTCTCACCAGTACGCGCGATGTCGTACGGCGGATAATCGTCGCCCACCTTCGCCGCGTCGTTGACGAGGTCGAACAGGCGGTCGAAGCCGACGCTCGAGCGCCAGAACGGGGGCATTTCGTAAGTTCTCATAACCACATCCTCCTTGGAGCAACATGGATAGGAGCAACGCCGGGTTTCCGGCGACCTCGGCCGGACCCTGACGGCGTCCGGCGCCACGCATGTGGCACCAAAAGAATTAGAACGGTGCGGGTTGTTTTCAAGAGCGCCGTGCGCGCTCAAATTGCATTTTGTCGTCCCGTCCCGGCTTCGGCAGATTGTGCGCTTCGAATGAGCGCCACTGCGCACGGCCGCCTTCGCGCTGCGCAACCACCCCATGCTGCGCCGGCCCACACCTTTTGAGGCGGCACGGGAGCTCCCTAAATCGACCGCCGTCTGCACGTCGCTGCTCACACGGGCCCGGCGCAGCTTCTCATTTCTCGAAGGAACAATTTGGAAGATGCGACATTTTGTGAGCGCCGCCGGCACGACGCGCCTGGGCGCCGCTTCTGGGCCCAGGCGCATGTTCGGTTAGCTCACCCCACTTTGCTCTGAGGAGGAATTGGAAATGAGCACCCTGTCCGTCCTATCGAATCTGCCCGCGATCCAATCGGAAAGCGGGCTCAGCCGTTACCTGACCACCATTCGCAAGTTTCCGCTGTTGGATGCCGCCGAGGAAGCAATGTACGCGCGGCGCTGGCGTGAGCATGGCGATCGCGATGCGGCCTATCGCCTGGTCACAAGTCACCTTCGACTGGCCGCCAAGCTGGCGCTGCGATATCGCGGCTATGGTCTTCCCGTCGCGGACCTGATCTCGGAGGCGAATGTCGGTTTGATGCTGGCGGTGAAACGTTTCCAACCCGACAAAGGCGTTCGACTTGCGACCTATGCGATGTGGTGGATCAAGGCGACGATCCACGAATACATTCTGAGATCTTGGTCGTTGGTGAAAATGGGCACGACTGCCGCCCAGAAAAAGCTGTTCTTCAACTTGCGAAGGCTAAAGAGCCGAATTTCTGCGAGCGAGGACGTCGACCTGTCGCCGGAGCAGGCCGAATACATCGCCGGTGAACTGAAAGTAGCCCCGCGTGTGGTCGTCGAGATGAACGGGAGGATACGGGGTGATACTTCGCTCAACGTGCCCATGACGCGGGAGAACGGGGCCGAGGAGCTCCAGGACTGGCTGATCGATCCTGCGCCCGACCCGGAAACGCTGCTGTCGGAAGCGGAGGATCGCGACCGGGTAAGAAGCGCGCTGGAAGACGCGCTCGCTCTCCTTAACCCGCGCGAGCGCCATATCGTCGGAGCGCGATTTTTGGCCGAACAGCCGAAGACCCTGGAGGAGCTTGCCGGCTTTTTCGGCGTGTCGCGCGAGCGGGTCCGCCAGATCGAGGTTCGCGCACTACAAAAGATCCGGAGCGCCCTGTGCTCCCGTTTGCATGGATCTCCGCGCCTTGCCGATGCTGGCTGGCGCAGCGGTTAATCGCGGGAGGAAGGACGATGAGGATTGCGCAGATTGCTCCGCTGTTCGAGAGCGTCCCGCCCCGGCTTTATGGAGGAACGGAGCGGGTGGTTTCGTGGCTGACCGAGGAGCTGGTGCGACAGGGTCACCAGGTGACGCTGTTCGCGAGCCAGGACTCCATCACCTCGGCCGAGCTCGTTGCCTGCACCAATCGCGCCCTGCGCCTCGATCCCGATGTCCGGGATGCTATTCCCCATCAGATGGTCATGCTCGACAAGGTGCGCGAGCGCGCCGATGAGTTCGACATCCTGCACTTCCACACCGACTATCTGCATTTTCCGCTGTTCCGGTCCCAGCGCGGCCGCATGCTGACCACATTGCACGGCCGGCAGGATTTGCCGGACCACATGCCGTTCTACCGCCGGTTTTCAGACATGCCGCTGGTTTCGATTTCGAACGCGCAACGGGCGCCGCTGTCAGGGGCGAACTTCGTGGCGACGGTCTACCACGGCCTTCCGCTCGATCTGCACACCCCAAGCTTCAGCCCGAAAGGCGGTTATCTGGCGTTTCTCGGCCGCATCTCACCGGAGAAGCGTCCCGACCGCGCGATTGCAATTGCGCGGGCGGCCGGGCTTCCGCTCAAGATAGCTGCCAAGGTCGACAAGGCCGACCAAGCCTATTTTCGCGATGTCATCGCGCCGATGCTGAACGAGCCGGGAATCGAGTTCATCGGTGAGATCAACGAGAGCGCCAAAAGCGAATTTCTCGGCCAAGCGGCAGCACTGCTCTTTCCGATCGACTGGCCGGAGCCTTTCGGCCTGGTCGTGATCGAAGCCATGGCCTGCGCGACGCCGGTGCTCGCCTTCCGTTGCGGATCGGTCCCGGAAATCGTCGACGACGGACTGACCGGCCGTATCGTGTCCGACCTCGATGAGGCGGTGCGGGCCATTCCCGGATTGCTGGCGCTCGACCGCAAAGCCGTCCGCGCCCGGTTCGAGGAACGTTTCTCATCCGCTCGCATGGCGACGGAGTATAGCCGGATCTACCAGAGGATGCTTCGCAGCGTTACGGTCAGCTCCGGCTATCGGCAATCGCTCCGCGTTCGGCCGCCCTCCATGGATACCGCTCCGGAAGCATCGCCCACGGCCGCGTAAAAGGATCATGGAAGGGACGGACTGCGGCACTGCCGAAAGCCGGCAAGGGCCGCCGCTCCGTCCCGCAGTGTCACGACAAGCCGCCGCGGAAGTTTCTGCCGGCAGTATCGAAAAATTTTCGTAGCCCCTCTTGACCTCATCTTTGCCACGCCTAGCTCGATTTTGCCGGACGGCCGATTGCGGCCCCGGTTTTTTTGACATCGCTGAGTTGTAGGGGAGGATGTGCATGCATTTCCGTCCATCGCATGATCGTGTGCTGGTGCGGCGCCTCGATGCCGAGGAGAGGACTGCCGGCGGCATCATCATTCCGGATAGCGCGAAGGAAAAGCCGCAGGAGGGCGAGGTGATCGCCGCCGGGCCGGGTGGCCGCAACGAACAGGGCCAGTTGGTGCCGCTCGACGTCAAGGTCGGCGACCGGGTGCTGTTCGGCAAATGGTCCGGCACGGAGGTGAAGATCGACGGCAAAGAACTTCTCATCATGAAGGAGAGCGATCTGCTGGGCGTGGTCGAGAAGACCGCCGCGACGAAGAAGGCCGCGTGAAGCGCTGACACTCATTGAAGGGGAAAGGAGAGAACGTCATGGCTGCCAAGGATGTCAAATTCTCGACGGAAGCCCGCGACCGCATGCTCCGCGGCGTCGATACGCTGGCAAACGCCGTCAAGGTGACGCTCGGACCGAAAGGCCGCAACGTCGTGCTGGAGAAATCGTTCGGGGCGCCGCGCATCACCAAGGACGGTGTCACCGTCGCCAAGGAGATCGAGCTCGAAGACAAGTTCGAGAACATGGGCGCGCAGATGGTGCGCGAGGTCGCGTCCAAGACCAGCGACGTTGCCGGCGATGGCACGACGACTGCGACCGTGCTGGCCCAATCGGTCGTCAAGGAAGGCGCCAAATCGGTTGCGGCGGGCATGAACCCGATGGACCTCAAGCGCGGCATCGACCTGGCAGTCGAGGCGATCGTCAACGACCTCAAATCGCACGCCAAGAAGGTCACCGCGAATGACGAGATCGCCCAGGTCGCAACGATCTCGGCGAACGGCGACACCGAGATCGGCCGCTTTCTCGCCGAGGCCATGAAGAAGGTCGGCAACGAAGGCGTCATCACGGTGGAGGAGGCAAAGAGCCTCAACACGGAGTTGGAGGTGGTCGAGGGCATGCAGTTCGACCGCGGCTATATCTCGCCCTATTTCGTCACCAATGCCGAAAAGATGCGGGCAGAACTCGAAGACCCCTACATCCTGATTCACGAGAAGAAGCTGTCCGCACTGCAATCGATGCTGCCGCTGCTCGAGTCGGTGGTGCAGTCGGGCAAGCCGCTGCTGATCATCGCCGAAGACATCGAAGGCGAAGCGCTGGCGACGCTGGTCGTCAACAAGCTGCGCGGCGGGCTGAAGATCGCGGCCGTCAAGGCGCCGGGCTTCGGCGATCGCCGTAAGGCGATGCTGGAAGACATCGCGATCCTCACCGGCGGCACGTTGATCGCCGAAGATCTCGGCATCAAGCTCGAGAACGTCACGCTCAACATGCTCGGCCGGGCCAAGAAGGTGGTCATCGACAAGGAGAACACGACCATCGTCAACGGCGCCGGGGCCAAGAAGGACATTGAGGCGCGCGTTGCCCAGATCAAGCTGCAGATCGGGGAGACCACTTCGGACTATGATCGCGAGAAGTTGCAGGAGCGGCTTGCCAAGCTCGCCGGCGGCGTGGCCGTCATCCGGGTCGGCGGTGCCACTGAAGTCGAGGTCAAGGAGCGCAAGGATCGGGTCGACGACGCGATGCATGCGACCCGTGCGGCGGTGGAAGAAGGCATCCTGCCCGGCGGCGGGGTGGCGCTGTTGCGCGCGCTCAAGGCGCTTGAACACGTCAAGACCGCCAATGCCGACCAAAAGGCCGGCGTCGACATCGTGCGCCGGGCGATCCAGATGCCGGCCCGCCAGATCGTCGAGAATGCCGGCGAGGACGGTTCGCTGGTGGTCGGCAGGCTGATCGAGAACGGCGACTACAATTGGGGCTTTAACGCCGCGACCGGCGAGTACCAGGATCTGGTGCGAGCCGGCGTGATCGACCCGGCCAAGGTGGTTCGCACAGCCTTGGAGGATGCTGCGTCGATCGCTGCCCTTCTGATCACCACGGAAGCGCTGGTCGCCGAGAAACCGAAAAAGGCGGAAGCCCCGGCCGCGCCGCCGATGGACTTCTGACTTAGCAAGTAACGGACCCACGCCCCGAACCAGGAAAGGACATATCGACCCTACAGGAGCTGTCAGATGAGCAGAGATCGTCAGCAAAGGCTGCGTAGAAACGGAGCGGCGGCCGTGCACTGGCTGATGTTCACCACCAGCTGCGCCACGATCGCCTGGGTCAGTCTTTTTCGAACGATAGGAGGATGAGGCGCCGCCGCTCGGCTCTTGAACCCGAATATCCCCGGCGTCGGTGAATTCCGCGGCCGCGGATTGCTTGCAGCCTCGTTGCTATTATGACCGGCTGCAGCGGCCTGAAACTCCGCCTGCGAGACCCGAGCCTCGTTCTCGCCTTCGGCCCCGCCGAGAACCCTCGACGACACCTCGGCGAGTGCCGCACGAGGGGAGGGAATGAGAGGGGCGTGCGCCACGCAAATTCCCGATGAAAATTCTCTCATGATTTCAACCCCGTTCTACTGTGCATGGGGTTGTTTTCGCAGTTTTGGGTTCCGAACGGCGCAAACTGCCCGGCCACCGCGCGGTAGACGTCGCGGCGGAATGGCACCACGAGGTCGGCGACGCGGTCGAGGCGCTCCCAGCGCCAGGCGTCGAACTCCGCGGGCTGGTCGTTGCGCGGCGTCAGCGGGTCGATCTCGTCATCCTTGCCGGTGAAGCGCAGCGCGAACCATTTTTGCCGCTGCCCGCGAAACTTCGCCAGCCGGTGCGTCTGCGGGCCATCAAAGGGCGGGAATTCATAGCTGAGCCAGTCGGTCTCGCCGAGATAGTCCGCGCTAACGACACTGGTCTCCTCCCAGAGCTCGCGCATCGCGGCATCGAGCAGGTTCTCGCCCTCGTCGACGCCGCCTTGCGGCATCTGCCAGTCGAGTCCCGGCAGGATGATCTCGGGCCCGTCGCCCTTGAAACGGTGGCCGATCAGCACGCGGCCGTCGGCATTGAACAGGGCAATCCCCACGTTGGGGCGATACGGCTTTTGATCGGTCATGCGCGCAGCTTTCGTCGTCTGGTCCAAGCGACGCATTAGCATCGCAGACCGGATGACGACTTCAATTATTGGTCGGCCAGCGCGGAAAATTCCTTCACCACGCGCTCATAGACCGGGCGCTTGAAGGGAATGATCAGCCCGGTCAGATTTTGCATCGGCTCCCAGCGCCAGCTCACGAATTCGGCCTTGTGGCCGCCGCCGCCGGGCTGTTCGACGTTGATCTCGCTATCCTTGCCGGTGAAGCGCACCGCGTACCATTTCTGGCGCTGGCCGCGGTAGCGGCCCTTCCAGGCGCGCCCGGCGACCGTGCGCGGAATGTCGTAAGTGAGCCAGTCCGGGACCTCGCCGAGCCGCTCGACCGAGCGCACGCTGGTCTCCTCATAGAGTTCACGCTTGGCGGCCTCCCAGGTGTCTTCGCCGGGATCGACGCCGCCTTGCGGCATCTGCCAGACATGGGTGTCATCGACATGTTCGATGCCGCCTGCGCGGCGGCCGATGAACACCAGGCCCTTCGTGTTAATCAGCATCACTCCGACGCAGGTCCGGTAGGGCAGATCCTCGTAACGCGCCATTCCGCCAGGCCCTCGCATGCTGTCGGTAGGGCGCGAAGAGGCCCCGCGAGGACCCTTGCCGTACCAATCCGTTGATTTAGCTGGATTTTGATTTCAGCATCGCGGTTGTCAATGGCACCAAAAGGATACCCCGGTCGCCCAATGTCTTGGTCCAGGCATTGATGCGCTCGATCGAAACGGGAAGCGCGGAGGCGGTGCCGACGGCCACGCCGCGCTCGCGCGCCGCCGCTTCGAGCTTGTTCAGCGCGCGGTCGATCTCGGTCGGGGTCGGCACCACGTCGATCGCAATGTCGCCCTTGCCGAAAGGCATGGCCTCGCTCGCCGCAGCCTGCGGCGCGATACTGCGGGGCGAGGAGCCGTCGTCGAAGAAGCCGAGGCCGCGCTTGGCCGCCTCGCGGATGATCGGCTGCACCGCCGGCTCCGTTGCGATGAAGCGGGCGCCCATGAAATTGGTGATGCCGGCATAGCCCTGCATCCGGCTGAGGTGCCAGTACAGGCGGTCCATGTTCTGGTCGGTGCTGAGCGAGGTCAGCAGCGTCTGCGGTCCCGGGTCGTTGTCCGGGAAGTCGTAGGGCTCCATCGGGATCTGGAGGAAGATCTCGTGGCGCTGCGCGCGCGCCCGTTCGGCGAGCTTGCCGGGATCGGCGCCGTAGGGCGTGAAGGCCAGCGTGACCGCCGGCGGCAGCTTCATGATGGCGTCCGTGGTCTTGGCGGCGCCGACGCCGAGCCCGCCGATCACGATGGCAACCACCGGCATCTTGGCAGCCTTGGCGCGGTCGGAGTCCGCCGCATAGACGTTGAACGGCTTCAGCCCGTCGGCGACCACCGGGATCATGCCGTAGCGTGACTTCTCCAGCAGTTTCGGATTGATCCCGGCCATGACGGGCGGCGGGGCTGACGCCGCCCCAGCCTTGTCGCCCGCATCCTCGCCGGCGCCGATCACCACGTCGTGGCGCGCACCGGTGGAGCCGTCGATCATGGTGACGGTCTTCTGCTCGCCGGAAGCGGCCTGCTTCGGCGCTTCCTGGCTGTCGTGCTTGTTGTCCTTTTTGCCGTCCTGGCCGTGGCCGGCGGCCGGCTTCTCGTCGGTCGCCTTTCCAGCGCCCTTCTCGCGGATGGCGATCCGCGTCATCGGCTCGCCGCCGAGCGGATCCTTGTTGAAGATGGCAAAGCCGGCAAAGGTGACGAGGAACAGGCCGAGCAGGCCGGCGAGAGCCTGCATGGCCGTGAACGGCAGCCGCAGCCGGCGTTTCCGGCGCGGCTTGTCCTGTCCGAGCGGGGCGCTCAGATCATCGGCCGTTTCAGTCATGCGCGATCCCGAATCACTGCCAATGACGATACCACGGCGGGGTCAAGCGGCGGCAGGCCGGGATAGGCCGGGGATGCCGGGATCTCCAAACGAAAAGGGCGGCTCCAGGAGCCGCCCTTTGTGGGATCGCGGTGAGGCGCCGACTTAGTTCGCCGCTTTGGGCTTGTCGGTCGTGGTCTTGTTGTCGCCGCCGGACGCAGGCGCGGCGGAGGCGCTGTTCTTGATGCCGTGGAGCAGGTCGTCGGCGAGCTTGAGCGCCTTGTCGTCCTTGGCGTCCGGCGGGACGTAGGACTGCGAGCCGGTCTTCTCGTCGCCGTCGTTCTTGAGATGGCCGCGCAGCGAAGCTTCGCCCTTGGTGTCGGTGCGCGCCTTCAGCTCGTCCGGCACGTCCTGAAGCACTTCGATGTCGGGAACGATGCCCTTGGCCTGGATCGACTTGCCCGACGGTGTGTAGTAGCGCGCCGTGGTCAGCCGCAATGCGCCGTTGCCGCTTCCGAGCGGAATGATGGTCTGCACCGAGCCCTTGCCGAACGAGCGCGTGCCGACGATGGTTGCGCGCTTATGGTCCTGCAGCGCGCCGGCGACGATTTCCGACGCCGAGGCCGAGCCGCCATTGATAAGCACGATGACCGGCTTGCCCTTGGTCAGGTCGCCCGCATGCGCGGTGCGGCGCTGGGTCTCCTCGGCATTGCGGCCGCGGGTCGACACGATCTCGCCCTTCTCCAGGAAGGAGTCGGAGACGGTGACCGCTTCCTCGAGCAGGCCGCCGGGGTTGTTGCGGAGGTCGATGATGTAGCCCTTGAGCTTGTCGCCGATCTGATTCGAGAGATTGCCGACCTCGCGCTTCAGGCCTTCGGTGGTCTGCTCGTTGAAGGTGGTGATGCGGATATAGGCGATGTCGTCGGCCTCGACGCGGGCGCGCACCGAGCGGACACGGATGTTGTCGCGCACCAGGGTGACGTCGATCGGATTGTCCTGGCCCTTGCGGATGATCTTGAGCTTGATCTTGGTGTTGACCGGGCCCCGCATCTTCTCGACCGCCTGGTTCAGGGTCAGCCCCTGCACCGCCTCGTCGTCGAGACTGGTGATGATGTCGTTGGCCATGACACCGGCACGCGAAGCCGGTGTGTCGTCGATCGGCGATACCACCTTGATGAGGCCGTCTTCCATCGTGACCTCGATGCCGAGACCGCCGAACTCACCACGCGTCTGAACCTGCATGTCGCGGAAGCTCTTGGCGTCCATGTAGCTCGAATGCGGATCGAGACCGGTGAGCATGCCGCTGATGGCGGATTCGATCAGCTTGGTGTCGTCGGGCTTTTCGACATAGTCGGAGCGCACGCGCTCGAAGACGTCGCCGAACAGATTGAGCTGGCGATAGGTGTCCGCGGTGGCAGCTCGCGCGCTCGAGCCCATGAACACCGCGCGCGGCTGGGTCACGAACAGCGTCAGCGCCGCACCGGTGGCCGCGCTGAGGAGGATTACTGAAGTCTTGCGCATCATCCGCGAACCTTCTCGCCTTCATTTGCGGCCCACCATGGGCCTGGATCGATTGGAGTGCCGTCCTTACGGAACTCGACATACAGCACAGGTTGACTCGCGTTCGTCGCGAGAATGGAAGCGACTTGAGAAGTCGACCCCATGGTCGCGACTGGCTCCCCCGTGAGCACAAACTGTCCGATGTTGACCGAAATGCGCTCCATCCCGGCGATCAGGACATGATACCCGCCCCCGGCATTGAGGATCAAGAGTTGTCCATAGCTGCGGAACGGGCCGGAATAGACCACCCAGCCATCACACGGCGTCGTGACCTGGGAGCCGGGCTTGGTGGCCAGGGAAATGCCCTTCTGGACCCCGCCGACGCCGTCGGAGCCGCCGAAATCCCTGATCTTGTTACCGTTAACCGGAAGCGGCAGGAGGCCCTTGGCCGAGGCGAAGGCAATCGCGGGGGCGGTCCGGGACCGGTCCTTGAATGCGCCCGGGCCGGACTTAAGGCTGGCAGCCGCCTTCGCTTCGGCCTGCCTTGCGGCCTCGGCAGCCTTCTCGGCTGCCCTGGCGGCGCTTTGCAGGTCCTGCTCCATCTTGGTGATCAGCCCCTGGAGATCGCCGACCTGCTTTGAGAGCATGATGGCGCGCGAGTTCTCGGCATCGAGGTCCTTTTCACGCGCGGCCTGCTGGCGCTGCCGCTCGTCGACGAGGGCCGCGAGCCGGGTCTGGTCGCTGCGGACCCTGTCGCGGTCGGAGGCGAGCTGGTCGCGCTCGGTGGCGATGGCCTTGCGCAAGGCCACGAGGTCGCCGAGCTCGCCCGCGATCCTTTCGGCGCGGCTGCGCAACTCCGGCACCACGGCGCCGAGCAGCATCGCCGTGCGCAGCGATTGCAGCGCATCTTCAGGCCGTACCAGCAGCGCGGGCGGCGTGCGCCGCCCGGCCCGCTGCAGCGCCGCCAGCACCTCGACGATGTCGGCGCGGCGCGAATCCAGCGAAGTGCGCATCTCCTGCTCGCGGCCGTTCAGGTTTCGCAGCCGCGCTTCGGTGTCGTCGATCTTGGTCTCCACAGCGCGAACATTGGCGGCGGTGTCGATCAGTTGCTGATTGAGCTGAGTGCGATCCTGGCCGAGCGAGGCGATCTCGGCCTTGAGCTTGGCCTGCGCTTCTTCTGCGCTCTTCTGCCTGGCGCGCGCGGCTTCCAGCTCCTGCTCGCGCTGCTTGATGGCATCGGGCGAAACGGCTGCGGTCTGCGGCGTCGGCACTGCCGTCTGGGCTTGCGCGAGGCTTGCGCCGGCGACATTGGCGATCAGCAGCAGGTTGAGAATCGGCGCGCGCATCGCTTCAGGCAAGGGTGCTCGTTGTGGCGCGCATCACGCGCGGTGATAGGGGTGGCCGGCCAGAATGGTGGCGGCCCGGTAAAGCTGTTCCAGAAGCATGACGCGGACCATTTGGTGCGGCCAGGTCGCAGAGCCGAACGCGATCGCAAGCTTGGCCTTACGGCGCAATTCGGGCGAAAGTCCGTCCGCCCCTCCGATCATGAAGATAGTATGTCCGGTGCCTTCGTCCCGCCAGCGCGCCAGATGCCGTGCGAATACGGTGGAATCGAGATTCTGGCCGTGCTCGTCCAGCGCCACCAGGATCGATCTTTCCGGAATTTGCGCGGAGATCGCCGCGGCCTCCTCGGTCATCCGCGTCGCGGTGTCCCGTGCCCGGCTTTCGGGGATTTCGTGGATCGAGAGCGCGCGGAATCCGAGCTTGCGGCCGGCCTCGTCGAACCGCTCGAAATAGCGGTCGGCAAGCTCCCGTTCGGGGCCCTGCTTCAGCCGGCCCACCGCTATGACGGCAATACGCATGATATCTACAGGGTCGCGTTTTCAAGACAGCGCGCAATGAGCGCGCGCACGACGCTAGCATGCGCGTCAGCCGATTCGAAATCGGCTCGATGAGCCTAGATCGCCTTCGCCGCCCCTGGCCCCTGGGTGTACAATCGCTCGAGATTGTAGAACTCGCGGACCTCGGGTCGGAACACGTGCACGATCACGTCGCCGGAATCGATCAGCACCCAGTCGCAATTGGGCAAGCCCTCGACATGGATGTTCTTGATGCCGTTTTCCTTGAGGCCCTTGGCGACGTTTTCCGCGATCGCGCCAACGTGCCGGTTAACCCGGCCGGTGGTGATGATCATGTAGTCGGAGTACGCCGATTTGCCGCGAAGGTCGATGGTGACCGTCTCTTCCGCCTTCATGTCCTCGAGGCGGGAGAGGATCAGGCTCAGCGTCTTGTCGGCGTCGGGTTGCGCCTCCAAGACCGCAGCTTTGGCCGATGTTTTACGCGCCGGCTTGGCAACCTTGGGTAAAACAGACGAAGCTGACTTGGACAATACAGATGCGGTCAGGGACCATTCCTTTCACTGTATCGCGAACACCGAATCCGGCGTTCACCGGTTACACTACATCATGTGGGGTTAAGGGTTTCAATATGCCAGAGAGCCGAAGTCCCCACCACGTCCGCACACTCCGCCTCACGTCGTACCTTTCCAGCTCCCGTCCGGGTTCCGTAAGCCTGTGGAGGACAGATTCAGCTTCAATCCGGTCAGAAACACCCAGGCCGGCGCCGGCCGATCCACAAGCAGTGCTGCCTTGTTCTCGGGCAGGCGGTAGCGCGATAACGCCCGGGCTGCGGGGGAGGCGAGGGCGCGAAAACTCTGCGGCGGGCGATCGATGACCGCGATCGGAACCTGGGCGGCGATGCGCCGCCAGTCCTGCCACCTATGGAATTGAGCGAGATTGTCGGCGCCCATGATCCAGACAAAGCGCAAGCCGCTGAAGCGGCGGCGCAAGGTGTTGATCGTGTCGATAGTGTAGCGCGTACGGATGACGGATTCGAGACAGCTGACCTCGATGCGCGGATCGTCCGCGACCTCGCGCGCCGCCTGCATGCGCTCGCCGAGCTCATGCAGGGAGCCGTTCTCCTTCAGCGGATTACCGGGGGTCACCAGCCACCAGATGCGATCGAGTTGCAATCGCTTGAGCGCGAACTGGCTGATGGCACGATGGGCCTGATGCGGCGGATTGAACGAGCCGCCGAGCAGGCCGATGCGCATGCCCTCCGTGTAGGGCGGGACCGCTTGCGCCGGGAAACGCGGCACGACGAAATTGTTGCTCAATGCCCGCGCCTCGCGACGTTTACGGCCGGGTCTGACCGGTGCCGTGGACGCGATATTTGAAGCTCGTCAACTGCTCGGCGCCGACAGGGCCGCGGGCGTGGAAACGGCCCGTGGCAATGCCGATCTCGGCGCCGAAGCCGAACTCGCCGCCGTCGGCGAACTGCGTCGAGGCGTTGTGCAGCACGATCGCGGAATCGACTTCGCTGAGGAATTTCCTGGCGGCAGCCTCATCCGCGCTCACGATCGCATCGGTGTGGTGCGAGCCGTGGTTCTGGATGTGCGCGATCGCGCCGTCGACGCCGTCCACGACTTTCGCTGCGATGATCGCGTCGAGATATTCGGTGTCCCAATCGTCTTCGCTGGCGGGCTTTACGCGCGCGTCGGTCTTCTGCACGGCGGCGTCGCCGCGCACTTCGCAGCCGGCTTCGATCAGCATCTCGACCAGCGGCTTCAGATTTTTCCCGGCAGCCGCGCGATCGACCAGCAGCGTCTCGGCCGCACCGCAGACGCCGGTGCGGCGCATTTTCGCGTTGAGCACGATCGACTTTGCCATCGCGAGGTCGGCGCTAGCGTCCACATAGACGTGATTGACGCCTTCGAGATGCGCGAATACCGGCACGCGCGCCTCCTGCTCGACGCGCGCAACGAGGCTTTTTCCCCCGCGGGGCACGATCACGTCGACGGCGCCGTTCAATCCCGACAGCATCATGCCGACCGCGGCGCGGTCGCGCGTCGGCACCAGCGTGATCGCAGCTTCGGGCAGCCCGGCTTCACGCAGGCCCTGAACCAGACATTCATGGATCGCACGGCAGGACCGAAAACTGTCGGAGCCGCCGCGCAGGATCACCGCATTGCCCGACTTCAGGCACAGCACGCCGGCATCGGCCGCAACGTTCGGCCGGCTCTCGAAGATCACGCCGACGACGCCGAGCGGCACGCGCACGCGCTCGATCGTCATGCCGTTCGGCCGCTGCCAGCTCTCGGTGACGACCCCGATCGGATCGGCGATGCCGCGCACGATGCCGATGCCCTCGGCCATCGACTCGACGCGCGCCGGCGTCAGCGTCAGGCGGTCGATGAAGGAGGAGGTGGCATTGCCGGACGCGCGGGCTTCCGCAACGTCCTCGGCATTGGCGGCGAGGATCGCCGCCGCATTGCTGAGGATTGCCCGCTCCATGGCTTCCAGCGCCCGGTTCTTCTGCTCCGGCGGCGCCAGCGCCAGCACGCGCGCGGCAGCGCGGGCACGGGTACCGAGATCGGTCATCAGGGCCTGAAGATCGGCATTGCCGTCGACGGCTTTGAGGGGGGCGGCCATTGGAGTTTCAACCTTCTGCTAAGGCGATGTCCTAGCACGGAAATCCCGCTTTTGCGAAGAGCGGACAGGGTATGGCAGGTCTCCCAGCACCCGCAGCAGGTCGGCCATTGGTTGCGTGGCGCCAAACTATCAATAAGTATCATTATTTGATAACGGGGCCGTCCCATGGCGAGTAGCTACAGCATTGGTAAGCATTTCGAGGACCTGATCGACACTCTGGTCGAGAGCGGGCGCTATGCCACCGCGAGCGAGGTGATGCGGGAAGGGCTGCGCCTGGTCGAGGAGCGCGAGGAGCGCCGCAAGGTCAAGCTGGAAGCGCTCCGGGCGGAAATCCAGAAAGGCTTTGACAGCGGGCCGATGGAAGAGGTCGACGTCCAGGAGTGGATAAACGACGTCAAGACGCGGGGACGGCAACGTTTGGCCGCGCGCAAACGTGGCGAATAGATTTCGCAAGGCTCCGCAAGCAGATCTCGATCTCGATTCGATCTGGGAGTTCATCGCTTCGGACAGCATTCGGGCCGCCGAGAAGCAGATCGAGCGTATCGGCGATATTCTCGAGATGCTCGTGGAGAATCCGGCCGGGCGCGAGCGGCGGGAATTGCGCGCGGACCTTCGCAGCTTCCCGGTCGGCAATTATGTGATTTTCTATATCCCGTTACACGATGGCATTGAGGTGATCCAGGTCATGCACGGTCGTCAGGATATCAACGCCGAGGACATGCAATAGCCGAGGGTCGGCTCGCGACTACCCGCCCACCACCAGATCGTCGCGATGGATCATCTCCGCGCGTCCGCTGATGCCGAGGATGGCCATCACGTCCGGCGAGGAGCGGCCCTTGATCCGCTCGGCGACCTCGGCGTCATAGGCGATCAGGCCGCGACCGATCTCGCTGGTGTCGGGGCCGCGCACGATCACGGCATCGCCGCGGGCGAACTGGCCCTCGACCTTGATCACGCCGGCCGGCAGCAGGCTTGCTCCGGCGCGCAGCGCCGTGACTGCGCCGGCGTCGATCGTCAGCGTGCCCTTCGGCTCAAGCGTCCCGGCGATCCAGCGTTTTCGCGAGGTGATGGGGTTGGCGGGCGTCAGGAACCAGGTGCAGCGGCCGCCAGCGGCGATCGCCTGCAGGGGATGCTCGATCTTGCCGGAGGCGATCAGCATGTGCGTGCCGCCAGTGGTGGCGATCTTGGCCGCCTCGACCTTGGTGCGCATGCCGCCGCGCGACAGTTCGGACTCGGCGTCGCCCGCCACAGCCTCGATCTCCGAGGAGATGCTCTCGACCACCGGAATGAGCTTGGCGTTCGGGTTGTTCTTCGGCGGGGCATCGTAGAGGCCGTCGATGTCCGACAGCAGCACCAGGAGGTCGGCGCTCGCCATGGTGGCGACGCGCGCGGCGAGGCGGTCGTTGTCGCCGTAGCGGATCTCGTTGGTCGCCACCGTGTCGTTCTCGTTGATCACGGGGATGGCGCGCCATTCCAGCAGCTTGCCGATGGTGGAGCGGGCGTTGAGATAGCGGCGCCGCTCCTCGGTGTCCTGGAGCGTCACCAGGATCTGGCCGGCGCCGATGCCGTGCGCCCCTAACACCTCCGACCAGATCCGCGCCAGCGCGATCTGGCCGACGGCGGCGGCGGCCTGGCTCTCTTCGAGCTTCAGCGGTCCGCGCGGCAGCTTGAGGCGGCTGCGGCCAAGCGCGATCGAGCCGGAGGAGACGACGAGGAGGTCGCGCCCTTCCTTGTGCAGCTTGGCCATGTCGTCGGCGAGGGCAGCGAGCCAGGACGCCCGCACCTCGCCCCTGTCGGAATCGACCAGCAGCGCGGAGCCGACCTTGACGACGATACGGCGGAATTGACTGAGTTCGGGGCTGGCCATGTGTATATGTGCGTTGGCGCGTCGGTCGGATTGCTGCGCATCGGAAGCGGCGGAGCGGACAGCGGCGCCGGTGAGGCCTGCTTTTGCAGCAGGACGATGGCCGGCGCAAGGCGGGCGACGTGGCAAACGGCCAAGGTCGGCTTGTCTTCAGCCTCGCCTTCAGCTCTTGTTTTAGGCGCCAGTCCGGTTCTAATGCCGGTAACCAAAAATAGGCCAAAAGAGGAAACGAATGGATCGCCGCAAATTCATGACCGGATGTCTGGGTCTGCCGCTGCTGGCGCAAACGGGTGCGGCGCAAGCGCAGGCGGGACTGAGCAAAATGATCTTCCCGTTTGCGGCCGGCGCGGGCGGCGACACGCTGTGTCGGCTGATTGCGCAGGAGATGGCGCCGTCGTTGCAACGGACCATCGTGGTCGAGAACCGCACCGGCGGCGACGGCCTGATCGGCATCAAGGCGGTGAAGGGCGCAAGCCCCGATGGCAGCATGGTGCTGGTGACCACGGGCCCGACCATGTACCTGCTGCCGATGGTGGAGACGACGCCGAGCTTCGACACTGCCAAGGACTTCATGCCGGTGTCGCTGCTGGCGCGGTTCGAATTCGCTGTCGTGATCGGCCCGGGGATCGATGCCGCGGATTTCAAGGGGTTTGTCGCCTGGCTGAAGGCTCATCCGGACAAGGCCTCGTTCGGGGTGCCGAGCAACGGCACCATTCCGCATTTCATGGGCTCCAAGCTCGAGAAGGACCTCGGCATTGCCCTGACCCGCGTGCCCTATCGCGGCAGCGCGCCGATCCTCAACGACATCATCGGCGGCCATGTCTCGTTCGGCATCGTGACATTGGCGGATGCGCTGCCGCAGCATCGCGCCAAGGGCGTGAAGATCGTCGCGGTCAGCAGTGCAGAACGTTCGCCGTTCGCACCCGAGGTCCCGACACTGAAGGAAAGCGGAATCGATCTCGTCGCGGACGCCTGGTACGGCATGTGGCTTCCCGCCGGCAGCCCGCCGGACTTCGCCAGCAAGCTCGGCGCGGCCGCAAGCGCCGCGCTTGCCAAGCCCGAGGTGAAGCAGAAGCTCACCGCGATCGGGCTGATCCCGGTCGGCAGCACCCCTGAGGGCCTCACCAAGGAGCTGGCCGCGAACACCGCGCTCTGGCAGCCGATCGTGAAGGCGACGGGGTACAAGATCGAGAATTGATCTCCGCCCGCATTCCACACTCCGTCGTCATGGCCGGGCTTGACCCGGCCATCCACGTGCTTCAGCAATTGAGGTGAGACGTGGATGCCCGGGTCAAGCCCAGGCACGACGCGGAGAGAGTTGCGCTACGCTCACATCTTCGCGCGCTGGGCGATGCCGTCCTTGATCGCCGCGAGCTCGGCTTCATCCCAGATGCCGATCAAGACGCCGTTCTTCACCTGGAGCTGGTTGTCGGCATAGGCCGCGATCTTCTCGCGCGGCGTGGTGATGTGGCCGTTCGGATGCAGCGCCCAGTCGAACAGCTCTGCCTGCAATCGCGCGATGATGCCGGCACATTCGGGATCGTCGCCGCGATCCAGATATTCTTCCGGATCGGTTTCGAGATCGTACAGCATCGGGCGGAAGCCGGAGGCGTGGATGTATTTCCAGCGGCCGTCGAACACCATGAACAGGCGGCAGCGCTCGATCGGCTGGTTCAGCTTCAGCCTGACGTCCTGCATGGCGTAATCGTATTCGGAGAAGGCAACCTTACGCCAGTCGGACGGCCTCTCGCCACGCAGCAGCGGCAGCAGCGAGCGTCCTTCGAGGATATGGCCCGGCACCTTGCCGCCGAAATAATCGACGAAGGTGGGGGCGAGGTCGATCGCCTCGACCAGCGCGTCGCTGCGTGTGCCGCGCGTGGCGTCGGCCTCTTGCGACGGGTCGATCACGATCAGCGGAATCTTCGCCGATTGCTCGTGGAACAGGTCCTTCTCGCCCATCCAGTGATCGCCGAGATAATCGCCGTGATCGGAGGTGAACACGATCATGGTCGTGTCCAGCAGGCCGCGTTCACCCAAGAACTTCATCAGCACGCCCATCTGGTCGTCGATCTGGGTGATCAGGCCCATATAGGTCGGGATCACTTTCTCGCGGGCATCGTCGCGCGCCATGTTGCGGGAGTAGCGCATGTCCATATAGGCGCCGAACACCGGATGCGGATTTTGCCGCTCACGCTCGGAGCGGATCGCCGGGATCATGTCATCGGTCGAATACATGCTCGCATAGGGTTCTGGCGCGATGTAGGGCCAGTGCGGCTTGATGTAGGACAGATGCAGGCACCATGGCCGGCCGTCGGTCTCGGCTTCGCCGATGAAGTCCATTGCCCGGCGCGTCATGTAGGGCGTCTCGGAATGCTCGTCCGGGACGCGCGCGGCCTTATCGGCATGCACCAAGAGCCAGCCGTTCTGCAACGAACCGTCTTCTGCCGCGCCGGAATTCGCCCAATGCTCCCAGGGGTTGGTGGCTTCGAAACCCTGCCGGCGCAGATACTCGTCGTATCTCGGCCGCGGCCGGCCGGTCGGGTGCAAGCCGTCGTCGCGCTCATACGGCTCGAAGCCGCATTCGGCGACATGCACGCCGATGATCGATTCCGGCGGGATGCCGAGCGCCTTCATGCCTTCGAGATCGGGCGCCATGTGGGTCTTGCCGACCAGCACGTTGCGCACGCCGAGCTTCTTCAGGTGATCGCCGAGCGTGGGCTCGCCGACGCGCAGCGGCCAGCCGTTCCAGTGCGAGCCGTGCGAGCGCATGTAGCGGCCGGTGTAGAACGACATCCGCGACGGGCCGCAGATCGGCGACTGCACATAGGCCTTGCTGAAGAGCACGCCACGCTCGGCCATGGCGTCGATGTTCGGTGTCTTCAGGCTGGGATGGCCGGTGCAGCCGAGATAATCATAGCGAAGCTGGTCGCACATGATCCAGAGAACGTTCTTCGCGCGCGCCATGCCTCGCCCCTGCATTTTCTTGATCGTTCGATGCTGCGCTATCGCGGCGGCGAAGACAAGCCAGTGATGCGCGCGCCCGCTGCCATACACGCGGCTGTCGTCCCTGCGAAAGCAGGGACCCATAACCACAGGGACTGGTTTGGCGAAGACTTGTTGTTCGGTACTGCAACCATCCGCAATCGAGACATCACGCGGTATGGGTCCCCGCGTTCGCGGGGACGACGTCGAGAGTGTTCAGGCTGACCAAGGCTCCGCCTCGGCGGCGCTCTTGGCCTTGCTGGACACCGGGGCCTCGCCGATCAGCTCGGCGAGCGCGCGCAGCGCTTCCGCCACGCCCTGGCCGGTGATGCCGGAGAGCAGCAGCGGCGTCTTCCTGGCGGCGCGCTTCAGCCGGTCCTTCTGCTTCTTCAATTCGTCCGGTTCGACCGCGTCGATCTTGTTTAACGCGACGATCTCGATCTTGTCGGTGAGCTGCCCGCCATAGGCGTCGAGCTCCTTGCGCACGGTCTTGTAGGCCTTGCCGGCATGCTCGCAGGTGGCGTCGACAAGATGCAGCAGCACGCGGCAGCGCTCGACATGGCCGAGGAACCGGTCGCCGAGGCCGGCGCCTTCATGTGCGCCCTCGATCAGGCCGGGAATGTCCGCCAGCACGAATTCGCGGCCGTCGGCGTTGACGACGCCGAGCTGCGGATGCAGCGTGGTGAAGGGATAGTCGGCGATCTTCGGCTTCGCCGCACTGACCTTGGAGAGCAAGGTCGACTTGCCGGCATTGGGCAGGCCGACGAGGCCGGCGTCCGCGATCAGCTTCAGCCGCAGCCAGATCCAGCGCTCCTCGCCCACCTGGCCGGGATTGGCGTTGCGCGGCGCGCGGTTGGTCGAGGTCTTGAAATGCGCATTGCCGAAGCCGCCATTGCCGCCTTCGGCCAGCACGAATTTTTCGCCGACCTTGGTGAAGTCGTGGATCAAGGTCTCGCGGTCCTCGTCGAAGATCTGCGTGCCAACGGGCACCTTCAGCACGATGTTCTTGCCGTTGGCGCCGTGGCGGTCCGAGCCAGAGCCGTTCTCGCCCTTCTGGGCCTTGAAGTGCTGCTGGTAGCGGTAGTCGATCAGCGTGTTGAGGCCGTCGGCGACCTCGACGATGACATTGCCGCCGCGGCCGCCATTGCCGCCGGAGGGGCCGCCGAATTCGATGAACTTCTCGCGGCGGAACGCCACGCAGCCGTTCCCGCCGTCACCGGAGCGGATATAGACCTTTGCTTCGTCGAGGAATTTCATGGGCCATAGGTAGGGCAGGCGCACCCGCGCGGCAACCCGGATTGACCCGCAGATCGGCGGAATTTGCGCGATTCTGGGCCCGTGCTTAACCCGCCGGACGCCGCCGGATCAGGAATTTCTGCGTCCCCTCCAGCACCAGCTCCTTGCGCTGGTTGAACACGGTGCTTGTGAGCGTCACCGCACCGGTCGTGCGTCCCGGCACCAGTTCGGTGACCTCGAGCGCCGGATAGATCGTGTCGTCGGCGAACACCGGCTTGAGAAACCGGCTCGACTGCTCGAGGAAGCCGACCAGCGATTCCTCGATCATGAACGGAAACAGGCCGGCGCCGGGCGCGGTGTGGATCAGGGTCTGAAAGCCGTGGGCCAGCAGATGTGGCATGCCGCGGCTGCGGCAATATTCCACGTCGTAGTGCACGGGATGGGTGTCGCCGCTCGCGGTCTGGAACGCGGCGAACACCGCCGACGTCTGGGTGCGGCTCGGCAGCACGAAGCGTTCGCCGACGACGAAATCCTCAAACCAGCGTTGCGTCGGGATCATGCGATGCCGGGTCGGATCGAAGTCGGTCATGTCGAGGCTCTTTTCGTGATGTGCCGCCCATCGCTAGCGCGCCGCGAAGAGTGCGACAATCCGTTCAATTCAGCGTGGCGGGCTTGTCCCTGTGGCCCATGCCATTACAACGGCGCTCGATGCCCCTGTTCAAGTCTCTCTCCGCCTATGACGACCGATCGGCGCGGCTGGCCGGCATCGGACTCATGGTGCTGTCGATCTTCATGTTCTCGTTCGGCGATGCCATGGGCAAGTTCCTGGTCGGGACCTACTCGGTGGGACAGCTGCTGTTCCTGCGCGCCTGCGCGGCGCTGCTCCTGCTGTCGCCGCTGATCTGGAAGCAGCGTCACCAGTTCCTGCAGCTGGAGCGGCCGCGCCTGCAGCTCGTCCGCGTCGTGCTGTCGACGCTGGAAGTTGCCGCCTTCTTCCTCGCCACGGTCTATCTGCCGCTCGCCGACGTCATCACCTATTATCTCGCCGGGCCCATCTTCGTCACCGCGATGTCGGCAATCGTCTTGGGGGAGAAGGTCGGCTGGCGGCGCTGGACCGCGATCCTGATCGGCTTCTGCGGCGTCCTGATCGCGCTACGGCCGTCGGCGCAGACCGTGAGCCTGCCGGCGCTGATCGCGCTTGGCGGCAGCCTCTCGTTCGCAACATTGATGCTGATCACGCGCAGCCTGCGCAAGACGCCCGATATCGTGATGGCCTCCTCGCAATTCATCGGCACGTTCTCGCTGGGCGCGGTGCTGTCGGCTTTCCACTGGGTGCCGCCGACATCGGGCAGTCTCGTGATCTTCGCGCTGGCGGGATGCGTCTCGGTAACGGCGCTGTTCTGCGTCAACCGTTCGCTCAAGCTGGCGCCGGCCAGCGTCGTGGTGCCCTACCAATATTCCATGATCGTCTGGGCCGTGATCTTCGGCTTCGTCGTGTTCGGCGACGTGCCGTCGCTTGCCACCATCATCGGCGCCGCCATCATCATCGGCGCCGGGTTCTATATCTACTTGCGGGAGCGCGATCTGGGGCGGGAGAGTGCCGAAGTGAATCCTCCGGCCTGATGCCTACCCTCCAGCGAGGGTAAGCAGCCTCGCGCCCTATCTCACCCTTCTTGCACTGCTCCAGCTCTTCAGCGACGACCATACCCCGCGCGAGAGGCGGAAGCAGTCGACCGGCGTCGAAGAGCCCAGCGCGAGGAAGCGATGCAGCTGCACGCCGCTCCACTGGAAGCCGCACTTCTCCAGCACCTTGCGCGAAGCGGGGTTGGTGACGCGCGCCCCGGCATGGAGATGCTCGTCCTCGAACTCCTCGAAGAAGAAGTCGATCGCGCCGCGCGCGGCCTCGGTGGCAAAGCCCCGGCCCCAATGCTCGACGCCGAGCCAGTAGCCGAGCTCGGCATTGTCGGGCGTCGAGCAGTCGATGCCGACCATGCCGACCGGCGTGGTGTCGTGCTCGATCAGGAACACGGTCTCGCTGCCGAGCGCGGCGGTGGCGCGGACGAACTCAACGGCGTCGTCCTGCGAATAGGGATGCGGCAGGCGGCGGGTGTTTTCGGCCACGCGGCGGTCGTTGGCGAGCCGGGCGATGGTCCTGACATCGGCGAGGGTTGGTCGCCGCAAGGTCAGCCGTTCGGTGGCGACGACGCTTGGTCTCGCCTCAGCCAAGGTCACGCTCGAGAAATCCTGCAACATGTCCGGCTCCGTGAAAGTCACTAAGTCAAAGTGAGCAAGTCAAAAGAAAAGGGGAGGCCGGTTTCCCGCCTCCCCTGGAGCCTTCGATCTCTGCGATCTCAAGGACTCCGCCGGTTTGGTAGGACCCGGCGGATTCCAATTTGATCCACCGTCTATTCCGCAGCCTCTGCGATCGGGAGTACCGATACGAAGGTGCGGCCGTTGGCTTTAGCCTGGAA
The DNA here is from genome assembly GCF_016616425.1 of Bradyrhizobium diazoefficiens. Lineage (NCBI taxonomy): Bacteria > Pseudomonadati > Pseudomonadota > Alphaproteobacteria > Hyphomicrobiales > Nitrobacteraceae > Bradyrhizobium > Bradyrhizobium diazoefficiens. The sequence continues at coordinate 337,444 of NZ_CP067101.1, read as the reverse complement.
CGCAACACGACCTTCGACCTTGGCGAACAAAGTGTGGTCCGTGCCCATGCCGACATTAAGGCCGGGGTGCCAGGTGGTGCCGCGCTGACGCGCAATGATGTTGCCGGGAGTGACAAGCTCGCCGCCGAACGCCTTGATACCGAGGCGCTTGCCCTTGGAATCGCGTCCGTTACGCGATGAACCGCCTGCTTTTTTGTGAGCCATGGCTCGTCTCCGAAATCCTGCGTATGTCTAGATCAATTCCTTGACGGAATCATTTCAAAATTTCTCACGCATCAATTCGTGAACTGGCGTGATCAATCCTTGGCTATTCGGCGGCTTCCTGTGCCGGCTCCCTGGCCACCTTCTCCCGCTTCGGACGCGGGCCCTTGGTGGGCTTGGCGCCGTCCGTCAGGATCTCGCTGATGCGAAGCACCGTGATCTCGTCGCGGTAACCGCGCTTGCGGCGCGAGTTCTTGCGGCGGCGCTTCTTGAACGCGATGACCTTGGGGCCGCGCTTGTGGTCGAGCACCTCGACCGCAACGGACGCACCTGCGACCGTGGGAACGCCCAGCACCGGCGTGTCGCCGCCGACCACCAGAACTTCATTCAGCTGCAGGATCGTGCCGACTTCGCCTTCGATCTTGCCTACTTCGAGAACATCATCCGGCTCGACGCGGTATTGCTTGCCGCCGGTTTTGATGACTGCGAACATCGTTTTTTTCTCCGTGTTCAATCCCGGCCTCGCGACGGATTGTCGGGGCCGGCTTTTTGTCAGTCGCTAGGGGTTCATGCGAGTCTTGTGCGGGCGGGAGTTATCCCTTTGAAAACCCACGCAAAAACAAGCGGCGCGAGAAACGCCCCGCGCCGGTTGCGGGACTTATAGCCGCCACGCGCGAAGAGTCAAGGAAAAGCGGGCGAAAAGCGCCCGGAATTGAAGGATTTGGCCGTGCGTCCGGCCTTCGGCGGAATCTCGATCGGCCTTGCAACAAACCGGTTCCCGCGCCGTTGTCCCGGCCGCAACACGTAAGCGGGCAAGGGCTCTCATGGCAACAGACGAACTGGTCAAGACGACAGGCATCGCCCAGCACGGGGCGGGCCGCCTGCCGTCGGTCGATGTCGACAGCTTCAACATCGAGATCAAGGACGACGAGGGCTTTCTCGGCGATCGCGCCAGCAAGGGGGCGTTTCGCGACATCCTCGAGGAATGGCGCAAGCCGCTGCGCAAGAGCGGCGAGGATCCCTTTGGCGACGAGCCATCCGGCAAGATCAGCAAGAAGGTCCTCGATGCCGTTCTGGTCGGCGACGATACCGAGGCCACCGCCGTCGTGCACAGCGCGATCGAGGAGTTTGCGCAGGAGCTGGCTTATGTCACCCGGCGGTTTCTCAAGACCAAGGCTTGGGCCAGGACCGAGTGCATCGTGGTCGGCGGCGGCTTTCGTGCCAGCCGGCTGGGCGAAATTGCCATTGCCCGGGCCGAGATCATCCTGAAATCGGAAGGCTTCAAGGTCGATCTGGTGCCAATCCGCTCCGATCCTGACGACGCCGGGCTGATCGGCGCGCTGCATCTCGCGCCGTCCTGGATTTTCGAGGCCTATGACAGCATCCTCGCGGTCGATATCGGCGGAACCAACATCCGCTGCGGGATCGTCGAGACACGCTGGAAGAAGGCGCCCGATCTGTCCAAGGCGCTCGTCTTCAAATCCGATTTGTGGCGCCACGCCGATGACGAGCCGAGCCGCGAGGCCGCGGTCAAGCGGCTGGTCAAGATGCTTCAAGGCCTCGTCGAGGACGCCGAGGCCGAGGGCTTCAAGCTCGCGCCGTTCATCGGCATCGCCTGTCCCGGCGTGATCAGCGCCGACGGGTCCATCGAGAAGGGCGCGCAGAATCTCCCCGGCAATTGGGAGAGCAGCAAGTTCAACCTGCCGGCGAGCCTCGTCCAAGCCATCCCTGTCATAGGCGAGCACGACACCGCGATCCTGATGCACAATGATGGCGTGGTGCAGGGCCTCTCGGAAGTGCCGTTCATGCAGGATTTCGAGCGCTGGGGCGTGCTCACCATCGGCACCGGGCTCGGCAATGCGCGCTTCACCAACCGTCGCAAGGACAACGGCAAGGACCGTGATTCCACGGAGAACGGCAAGAAAAAGAGCAAGTCGGACAAGGAGTAACCTTGACCGGTTAGGTTAAGGGCCGGATTGCGTTGCGGCCTGCCTGCCGCACGCTAGGGTCGAATCGTCGCCTCGCCTGGCCGGCGAAGCCGCCCTTCACGGTCAGTATTTCAATGAGCGGCACCGGGACCGCCAGTGTTTACCGCGTCTGGCGGTCCCACCCCGTTCTTGACCAGTGATTCGGGAACGCATGCGCAGCCTCAGCCCTCGCGCCGCTCGATGAGCGAATGCTTGGGGCCGAATTCGCTCAAACTGCCGCCGAAATCCGCAAGTCGACCCACCGCCACCGCGACATCGTGGGGTCGGTGCGGAAAACCGGCCTGATTTTCGCCCTCGCAGCCTTGTCTGACCCGCCATCCTCGCCTATTAACGCCCCCAACCACAGGGGCTCTGCTCCTACCTTGGCGCCTTCAGGAGAGGTGGCAGAGTGGTTGAATGCACCGCACTCGAAATGCGGCATAGGTGCAAGCCTATCGGGGGTTCGAATCCCTCCCTCTCCGCCATATCGTCAAATGTCCGGCCGGCGCCGCCCGCTTGGATGCCCTACCAGTTCGAAAAAATCCTATGAACGGATTTGGCCATGGCGATGAAGATCGGGCCGCAACCTGAGAAATGGCTGCGAAAAAAGGCGAAGCAGGGCATGCGCGGCTACCCCGTCGGGACGATCGCCTTCTACGGTCCTGACAATCTGTTCGCGTCCAAGGTCGCCGTCTCCTGCATCCAGGCCGAAGGAGCCGAGCCGGAAGTGCGCCGCTGGCTCTCGGCATCGGAAGATGTGAGGTCAAATCAGACGACGCTTGCGGAAATTGCCGCTTCTCTAAAGCAGCATTCGGTGCACTCGATAGCCATGGTCGACGGGATTATCGGATGTCCGCACGAAGAAGGCATTGATTATCCAACGGGAGAGTCCTGCCCGCACTGTCCATATTGGAAAGGCAGGGACCGTTGGACGGGCGAACTTGATTCGAACTGAGGCTGGTTTGCCGCGAGTCATGCCTTGCAACCGGCCTTCAATGCCCGCCGCAGCACGTCCCACATCCATGGATCATGCATCTGCGCCACGTTGAAGCGCATGAAATGCGACGCCGTCTGCGACACGCTGAACACGTTGCCCTCGTGGTTGCCTGCGTTTTCTTCGCGCGGCGGTTTGCGTGAGGCCTCTGCCTCACGCCTGCCCCATCACCGTCCGGGTCAGCGCGCTCTTTGCAAACTTCTTCAGCGGCATCGGCTTGCCGAACAGGAAGCCCTGCACGAGGTCGAAGCCGAGCTCGTTGGCCGCGACGAGGTCGGAGCGGCTCTCGACCCCCTCGGCCACGCTGCGCGCGCCATAACCCTGCGCGAGCTCGACGATGTGACGGCACACCGTGCGCTTGAGCCGGTCGTTGCCGCTGCCGCTGACGAACTGCCGGTCGGCCTTCAGGCTGACGAACGGAATCTTGTCCAGGTCCATCAGCGCCGGCCAGTTGGCGCCGAGATTATCGATCGACAGGCCGATATTGTGCAGGCCGACCTCGCGCGCGACCTCGGCGAGCTGATCGAGATCGCGGATCGCCTCTTCGCCGTCGATCTCGATCGTCAGGCCGCCGAAGGCCGGATGCGTCGGCACGCGGCGGCAGAGATCGCGCACCGCCTGCGGCTCCTTCAGATAGGACGCCGGCAGGTTGATCGAGAGATCGACCGGGCTCTGCCGCTCCAGCAGATAGTGCCAGTCCTGCATGGCGCGCTCGATCACGAATTCGGAGAGTTCGCGCAGATGCGGATCGTGCTCTTCGGGAATGAAATAGGCCGGCGGCACCACGCCCCAAGTCGGATGCCGCATCCGCACCAGCGCCTCGGCGCCGCTGCGGACCAGGGTGCGTGCGTCGATCTTGGACTGATACCAGAGCTCGAGCCAGCCGGCATGCAGGGCTTCGCCGACATGGACGGCCGGACTCGGCGCCGGCTCCTCCGGCAGCAGCATCGCGACGCGGTCGCGCAGCGTTTCCGCGGCAAAGGGCGTGGTGAGCGGCGGCAGCATGGCAAGGCCATATTCCTCGCCGACCTGCCGCACGGCTTTGACGATGATCGACTCGCGGGCGCCGACGGCGAGAACCTTGCCGGCAAACGCCTCGCGCACCAATATTTCGAGGAATCTTCCCGGCTCGATGCCATCGGCGGCGACGCCGAGCAGGATCAGGTCCGGCAGATCGGCGGCGAGCACAGCCTCCAGCTCGTCTGCACTGGCGCATTCGCTGGTGACGAAGCCGAGATCCTCCAGTACCTCGCTGAGAAAGGCGCGCAAGTGGCGCTTGCTGTCCGCCACGCAAGCGCGCGGCGTCACCTTTCGCCGTCCGAAGGTCACAGGCCTTCGTCCGACGAGTTCAACCATCCCATCGTTCATCGTCTACCACTCCCGTTCCGTGACGGTTTTTTAAACGGCGAGCGTGGGTTCAAATAAGGAGAGCTTCACTTTCGTTGTTGAATTATTTGAGTAACGTTAAACCCTGCAATTCGAGCTAAATCTTCGACAGACTCTTCGAAAAGAATTTGCATACCCGAGCACCGCGCGCCCAACGACTGCCAGCACATGCGAAATGTCTCTCGCGCGAAGCAAGTGCGTCCCGCTCGCCGGCCAATGGAGGCGAGCAATGCGATCGCGTGCCCTTTCGAAGCAACGACGAGACCGCCGGCGGATTAATTGCGGTGGCTTTTTCGAGGTGCGCGGTCGTGCTCGACGAAGACGGTGAACAGGACCGCGTCGTCGGCGCCCGGCGCGTTTTTCCGATGCGCTTCAGCGACTGCCGGGCTGGAGTTTTCGGTGTTCGCGCGATGCGCGCAAGTTCCGCCTTCGCTCGCCGCGGTTCTGCGACAACGCGGCCGGGCCGGCGTCCGCGAATGTGAAACGCATCACACGCGCATTGCTGCAACTGCGCTATTGCTCCGCACAGCCGGTGGTGGGCTGTCGAGGATTACGACAATGACGACGCGGCGGTTGATGTATTGGTGGTTCAGAGTGGTGATGTCGGGGCGATTTCTCGATCGCTTCCTGTGCCTGCCTCGTGCGCACTAGGCGCGAGGCGATATCAGCTCTGCCCGATCAATTTGCGAAGCGCCGCCGCGCCGTCCTGCATCGCGTCGCGTCCCTTCCAGGCCAGATAAGTCAGCTTGCCGCCGAGCGTGTCGTGGCTGCGCAGCCGGCGCGATCCGAGAATGTGGCCGACCTTATCGGGGAAGCGGCTCACCTCGGCGGACACCAGCGCCGCGATCGCATCCATCAATTGCTGAAGGCGGACGCCCCACTCGCAATGTTCAATTCCGTCGATGCGCACCTTGATCGCATATTCGGTGTCGTAGATCTCGGCGAGCAGGTCGCGGGCGACCAGCACCCGATTGTGCCGGAGCGCGATCCGAAGCGCGAGGCGCTTGTCGTCGAGCCGGTCGAGGACCATGTGAACGACGCAGGCATAGGGCGTGGCGGCGACGTCGGCGGCGCTCTTGCTCGCGGCGGCCTTGGTGGCCAGACGCGCCAATTGCCAGGGCGTCGTCAGGCGCCTCGCCACCAGCGTCAGCGCGAAAGGGAGTGCCTCGGGATGAGCCTTCTTGAAGGCGTCGAGTTGCGCGGTGATCTGAACAACCCGGCTGTCGTCGAGCTTCGCGATCTTCTCGGGCAGTTTTCCGTTGAATTTCGGCAGCGCATCGCCTGCGCGCAGCACATGCTGCATCTTCCTGACGTCGTCGAAGGCGCTGCGTGACGCCGTGTATTGCGCGAGCTTGCCGCGCGCGAATTCGGTGCTCTCCGCCGAAGCGAAGGTGCTCTCGAGGACCTTGCCGACCTTGGTCTGGAAGGTCGACGCGATCTTCAGGATTTCCTTCGAGTTGTTGGCGGCGACCTGGTCGTTGATCGCCTTGATGTAGTCGCGTGCCATGGTCGGCAGCAGGTCGCGGCAGATCCACTCCCAGATCGGAGTGAGGGTGTTGCGCGAGATCCGCCCCATATTGGCGTGCTCGGGCGCGCCGTCGATCAGGAGCAGTTCGAGCGGCGCGAAGAAATAGCGCGAAGGGCTGGTGGCGCGCGCCTGGGTCGATCCGTCCTTGCGAAACTCGGCGCGCAAGCGGGATTGGATCTCGGCCGAACCTGGCATGTCGATGCCGCACAGCTCGAGCCGCTCGAGTTCGCTGAGCAGACAGCTGCGCGACAGCGGCGTCAGCCTCTGCAGGAATTCCGACAGCCGATTGATCTCATTCATCATGGCACGCAATCTTTCGCAGCGTTTCCCGCGGGCGTGCGGGCCCAATGCGTGGAGGCATTTGCGCGCTCTCAACCTCCCTAAGAGAAGCAAGTCGCCGTTAATTATTCCGTAAAAAACGGGGGGCGACGTCGGGCAAGGCGGCGCTAGGAGCCTTTCGCCTGTCCGCCTGGGATTTCGGCGGGAAACTCAACCATTGCGTGGTCGGCCGCCGCTCGACGCAAGCACAAATTGTGCCGGCGTCGCCGTTTTAGCGCAAAACCGTCAAAATGACCGTAGTCTTACGGAGTAAAAAGTTAACCACAGATCGCCTCCGGTTCCGCTAAATGAGTGACATGGGGTCACAGAATGATACGGCCACCGATTCGCGGCCGTCGGAATGGTACGAGAACAGCGCCGCTCCGAGGGAAGAGCTCGATTTCGTCCGCCTGAGCGCCACCCGGGCCAAGGCGGCCGACGAAATGGCCGCTGCCATCGCCCGCGAGCTCAACGGCCCCCTGACTGCGCTGCTGCTCTATATGGGCGAGATCAAGCATCACAGCGATCAACTCGCGCCCGTTACCGGCGATCGTGCCTATTTGCAGCGGGTGGTAGAGAACGCGCTGGCACAAACCGAGCGCGTTTGCGGCCTGGTCAAGCAGCTTGGGGGCGCTCAGGCCGGCTTGTCGATCCCGCCCAGCGCCAAGACCACAGAATCGAAAGCCGCCTGCGCGGAGCAAGCTCAGCGCGTGCCCAGCGTCGAACTCCTCGCTTTGTCGGGCCGGAAGCGGCTGACCAAGCGCGAGCGCGAGGTGCTGAGGCTCATCAGCGAAGGTTATTCGAACAAGCAGGGCGCGCTTCGGATGCAGATAAGTCCGCGCACGTTCGAGAGCCATCGTGCCGAGGCGATGCGCAAGCTCGGAGCGCGCAACACCGCGGACCTCGTCCGTGCGGCGCTGCTGCATTCAATCGACTGAGGCTGGCGTGTCGCATCGCCGGCAGGCGGTGCGGACAAGGCCAGAGATATCTCTCGGAACTCGGGACACCCGATCGCGCTCAGAAATAGTCTTCGGCGAAGGGACGCGCGCGCGACGCCGGGCGCAGCGGCTTGATCTCTTCTTTCGGCCCGTTCGGGATGATGGTGATGGTCCAGCGGGGAGGCATGCTCGATTCCTGCTCCAGCACCGAACGCACGAAGCCGGTCACCGTCGAGTCGCCGGCCTTCACCGTCGCCATCCGGCCATTGAACTGTGCGATGCGGAAGCGGCGAACCTCCTTCAGGTCCGCGGTCTCGTAGGTGAACATGGAAACCCTCCTGGTTTTCCGCGACTATCGCCACCTATGATTAGCCGTCTCTAAAAATCCCGAGCCGTAGAAGTACGGCGGGAATGCACGCGCCAATGGTTAGCGCGGCGGCTCCTGCGCGCGCGCAGCAGCAAAAGCGGTGTCCATCAGGTCCAGGAGACCGCGGAATTCAACATCGCCGAGCGTCTCCGCGGTCTTCTCCAGCGCGAGCGCCAGCGCCGCGAGCCTGACATAGCCGAACGTCCCGGCCGCGCTCTTCAGCGAATGCGCTTCGCGCGCGATCCTGGCGTGGTGCTGCGCCAGCGAGAGCGTGCGGAACAGCTGCAGACGCGCGCAGGTCTCGCTCCAGAACACGTCGCGTACTTCACAGGCGCTGTCCTCGCCGATCTCGCGCACCAGCGCTTCGTATGCGCGCGGCTCGCGCGCAGGTTCGGCATCGAGCGCCTTCCGCGCGGGCGCGACGGTGGCTTCAAACATGGCTTTGCTGCCTTGATCACGGTCGTTTGTCGCGCGCCAAGTCGCGGCGCGAGGGCACGACCCGTGTCTACGGGATTCGGATTTCAGTTCCGGTAGCAGGACATCAGGTGTTTGCAGGCCGGCCTTAGCCGGCGGTTTACCATGCGCGCCGCGGTCAGCGCGGGCCGAGCAGCCGGTCGTACTGGGCCTTCACGGTGGCGTAGCATTCGCACGCCGTCTGGCGCAGGCCGTCCAGGTTGACGATCTGGATGTGTCCGCGGCTGTAATGGATGAAATTGGCCTGTTGCAAGGTATTGGCGACCAGCGACACGCTGTTGCGCCGCGCCCCGATCATCTGTGCCATGGCCTCCTGGGTCAGCAGCAGCTGGTAGTCGCCCGACAGGTCATGAGTTTGCAACAGGCAGCGCGACAGCCGTGACTCGACCGGATGGGCGACGTTGCAGCCCGCGGTCTGCTGGACCTGGGCGTAGACTGCCAGCCCGTGGCGCGTCAGCAACGCGCGCAGAGCGCTGCTCTGATCGGCGGCGATCCGCAGCCGGTCCAGATCCATCACCGACGCAAGGCCTGGAACCAGCACGGTAGCGGTGTTCAACGCGCATGCATCGCCCATGGTCGAATGCGCCCCGAGCAGGCTGTCCCGGCCGATCATGGCAACTTGCACATGCTCGCCCTTGGCGAGTTCCACCACCAGCGAGATGACGCCGCGGTGGGGAAAATAGGCGCGCTTCAGCGTCTCGCCGGTCTCGACCAGCACCGCCTCATGGGGCAGATCGACTGTTCGCAGGTGCGGGCGGATCAATTCATAATCGTCTGCCGGCAGTGCGGACAGGAAACCGTTGGGTGAGCGCACCATTGTTTCCAAAGTTGCCTCCCGTTCCCGCATGATCGTATCGCCATACGCGAAATCACGTCCTGCGCGGATAGATTCCATCATCTTCACAACGAGACATATTGGCAATTGGGACAAGTCCGACCGCGCAATCGGTCCTGCGACGCTGCACGCACGCCGACACATGGTTGACTGCGCTGCAGCGCATGCGCGGCCAGCGAAACGGCATTGCGCCGCATGCCGATCATTTGCGCCAGCGCCTCCTGGGTTAGCGGCAGGATTTCACTGTCGGACAGGTCGCGGGCACGCAGGAGCCAGCGCGCGAGCCGCGCCTCGACCGGGTGCAGTGTATTGCAGAGCAACGATTGCTGCGCATCCGCGAGCAAGGCCTGCTCATGGCGAGCCACCAGCTTGCGAAACGGCGCGCTTGCGGCAGCGACGGCACGGAAAGCCGCGATTTCAAGCACGGAAGCAGTGCCGGGGAACAGCACGACCGCGTCCGCCGGCGCGCTGCCGTCGGCAAGCGCCGCGCCGCCGCCCACGACACTGTCGCGTCCCAGCAGCGCAACCTCGATCATCTGGCCTTCGGACAGGCCCACCGTGATCGAAAGCGATCCGCCGTGTGGGAAATAGACGTATCTCGGCGCGGCGCCCGCCTCGCCCAAGACAGACTTCCTGACCATTTCGACTGTCGCGAGATGCGGACGCAGCAGATCGAAATCCGCCGCGCCGAGCAATTGCAGGAGTCGATTGGGCGGATAGCCGTTCGCGGTCATCCAGGTCCATCCGGCGGGTTCGATGGGACGACCGGCGTGGCGCCCCGTTTGTCGTTCAGTTGCACGGCGAACAAATTCTATTATAAAGGTTGTGGTGTCGTCCATATACCCGTTAGAGGGCAGACAGCTTGTCTCATTTGCGTCGGAAATAAGAGCGGCGCGCTGATTCGCTCATTGTTGGAGCGTGTGTCCTGCAAGCGCATGCAGAACATTGCGGCAAGGGGGACTTCATGAGCCGGAAGCATTGCATCCGTGCTGCCATCGGACGCCGGTCGATCCGCGCCGTTTGCGACCATCCCTCTCTTGATTGAAAGCAAAGGAGAAAGGCGTGCCCCACGATTCAACTATTGAATCGCCAAAGCGGGAAGCTCGTACGGGGACCGAAAGTCGACGCCATATTCTTGTGGTCGACGACGATCCGATGGTCTGCATGGCCATCGAGGTCTATCTCCAGCGCAACAATTTTCGGGTGACGATCGCCGAGGGCGGTGAAGCCGGGCTGCGCGCCCTCGAACACGAACAGTTCGACTTGATGATCATCGACATCTTCATGCCGCACATGCGCGGATTCGAATCGATCCGGATCTTCCACGAGCTGGCGCCTGTGATTCCGTTGATCGCGATGTCCGGCTACGCTTTTGCAAATCTGAATTCGCCGGCACCCGATTTCCTCCGGATGGCGCTGGAGCTCGGTGCCGCACGCTGTCTGCGCAAGCCGTTTACGCCGCATGCGCTGCTCGCCGCCGTCAACGATTGTTTGGCTGAGCATCGTCCCGACGGCGACATGACCTCGGCCGCGCGGTTGGGTTAGCGCGGCACGAGCCGCTATGCGAACGGGGTAACCATTCGTTTACCGTATGTGCGGACCCTGCAGATCGCGGCGACAACGCGAAACGAGGGCCGCGAGTGCGCTCCCGGTTGCGGACGCCTCGGCTCAACGTCTCGCAGGCCGCGCCTATCGTCCTTCACGAGCAGGATTTTCCCGCGCGCCCGGCCCGCTGCTATCGGCTCGTTCACCTCATGCCTCGTCGCCGCTGCGGCGCTGAGCCGGCTTTGCCGAAAAGCGCCGCCGCATGCCGCCAGACTGCACACTTCTCTTCAATATCCGTATTAGCACGGAGGATGAAATTAACGGGACTGTGAAAGGGGTTGTCTAACGATCCAGAGGAAGGATTCCGTCCATGCCAAGGGTGGCTCAGGCGCCGGAGTCCGGGTTCAGGTCAGTAAGGCGTAGCTCATGGATGATCTGTTGCGGGAGTTTTTGACGGAGACCAGTGAGAGCCTGGACACGGTGGACAATCAATTGGTGAAGTTCGAGCAGGAGCCGAACAACGCCAAGATCCTGGATAACATCTTCCGCCTGGTCCACACCATCAAGGGCACCTGCGGCTTCCTCGGCCTGCCGCGTCTGGAAGCGCTGGCGCATGCCGGCGAGACGTTGATGGGCAAGTTCCGTGACGGCATGCCGGTGACGGGGCAGGCGGTGACGGTGATCCTGTCCTCGATCGACCGCATCAAGGAGATCCTCGCCGGGCTGGAGGCGACCGAAGCCGAGCCGGAGGGCAACGACCGCGATCTCATCGACAAGCTGGAAGCGATGGTCGAGCAGGGCATGGCGGCCATGTCAGTGTCGGCTTTGCCGATCGCGTCAGGCTCGGCTTTGCCGATCGCGTCAGGCTCGGCGGAGCCGATGCCGACCTCCGGTGCAGCTCCTGTTGCCGACGCACCGCCGCTGGTGCCGGAAGCACCAGTTGCCACACCGGCCACAGCGATGACCGCGGGCTCGCTGATCGAGCAGACCCTGGAGCGCCCGTTGCGTCCGGGCGAAGTCTCGCTCGACGAGCTCGAGCGCGCCTTCCGCGAGACCGCGATCGAAGCGCCCGCGCCGCTGGCCAAGGCCGAGCCCGCTGCCGAAGCGCCGGCGCCTGTGGCCAGGGAAGCTGCAAAGGCACCCAAGGAGAAGGCCGCGCCGAAGAAGTCGATGGCCGACGAGGGGGCCTCTGAGGGCGACCGCATCGCCAACCAGTCGATCCGCGTCAACGTGGATACGCTGGAGCATTTGATGACCATGGTCTCCGAGCTGGTCTTGACCCGCAACCAGCTTCTGGAGATCTCCCGCCGCAACGAGGACAGCGAGTTCAAGGTGCCGCTGCAGCGGCTGTCCAACGTCACCGCCGAGCTGCAGGAGGGCGTCATGAAGACGCGCATGCAGCCGATCGGCAATGCCTGGCAGAAGCTGCCCCGCATCGTCCGCGACCTGTCGAGCGAGCTCGGCAAGCAGATCGAGCTGGAGATGCACGGCGCCGACACCGAGCTCGACCGCCAGGTGCTCGACCTGATCAAGGACCCGCTCACCCACATGGTGCGCAACTCGGCCGATCATGGCCTGGAGACCCCGGCCGAGCGCCTCGCGGCCGGCAAGGGCGAGCAGGGCACCATTCGCCTGTCCGCCTATCACGAGGGCGGCCACATCATCATCTGCATCGCCGACAACGGCAGAGGCCTCAACACCGAGAAGATCAAGGCCAAGGCGATCTCGAGCGGCCTCGTCACCGAGGCCGAGCTGGAGAAGATGAGCGAAGCGCAGATCCACAAGTTCATCTTCGCGCCGGGCTTCTCCACCGCGGCCGCCATCACCTCGGTCTCCGGCCGCGGCGTCGGCATGGACGTGGTGCGCACCAATATCGACCAGATCGGCGGCACCATCGACATCAAGAGCGTGGCCGGCGAGGGATCTTCGGTCACCATCAAGATCCCGCTGACGCTGGCGATCGTCTCCGCCCTGATCGTGGAGGCCGCCGGCGACCGCTTTGCGATCCCGCAGCTCTCGGTGGTCGAGCTGGTGCGGGCCCGCGCCAACTCCGAGCACCGCATCGAGCGCATCAAGGACACCGCGGTGCTGCGCCTGCGCAACAAGCTGTTGCCGCTGATCCATCTGAAGAAGCTGCTGAAGATCGATGACGGCGCCGCATCCGATCCCGAGAACGGCTTCATCGTGGTCACGCAAGTCGGCAGCCAGACCTTCGGCATCGTGGTCGACGGCGTGTTCCACACCGAAGAAATCGTGGTCAAGCCGATGTCGACCAAGCTGCGTCACATCGACATGTTCTCCGGCAACACCATTCTGGGCGATGGCGCGGTGATCATGATCATCGATCCCAACGGCATTGCCAAGGCGCTCGGCGCCGCCGGCTCCTCGGCCCATGACATGGGCGACGAGACCGGGGCCCATCACATCGGAAGCGGCGAGCAGACCACCTCGCTGCTGGTGTTCCGCGCCGGCTCGTCGCAGCCCAAGGCGGTCCCGCTCGGGCTCGTCACCCGCCTGGAAGAGCTGCCGGCCGACAAGATCGAGTTCTCCAACGGCCGCTACATGGTGCAGTACCGCGAGCAGCTGATGCCGCTGGTCGCCATGGACGGCGTCGCCATCGCGACCCAGGGCGCCCAGCCGATCCTGGTGTTCGCCGACGACGGCCGCTCCATGGGCCTCGTCGTCGACGAGATCATCGACATCGTCGAGGAACGGCTCAACATCGAGGTCGGCGGCTCCGCCTCCGGCATTCTGGGCTCGGCCGTGATCAAGGGCCAGGCCACCGAGGTGATCGACGTCGGCCACTTCTTGCCGATGGCGTTCGCCGACTGGTTCACCCGCAAGGAGATGAAGCCGTCGATGCACGCGCAGTCGGTGCTGCTGGTCGACGACTCCGCGTTCTTCCGCAATATGCTGGCCCCGGTGCTGAAAGCGGCCGGCTACCGCGTCCGCACCGCGGGAGGCGCGCAGGAGGGCCTCGCCGCATTGCGCGCCCAGAGCTTCGACGTGGTGCTGACCGACATCGAGATGCCCGACATGAACGGGTTCGAGTTCGCCGAAGTCATCCGCTCGGACAACAATCTCGGCGCGATGCCGATCATCGGTCTGTCCGCGCTGGTGTCGCCGGCGGCGATCGAGCGCGGCCGCCAGGCCGGCTTCCACGACTATGTCGCCAAGTTCGACCGTCCCGGCCTGATCGCGGCGCTGAAGGAGCAGACCGCGGGCGCCGCCGGCGCCTCCGAGCTGAGCCGGGCCGCGGCGTAACCCGCGGGATCAGGAGACACGCTTATGATCAAGAAGACCCAGTCCGGCGAAGGCGCCATGGTCGAATACGTCACCGCGATGATCGGCGGCCAGCTGTTCGGCTTGCCGATCTCCCGCGTCCAGGACGTGTTCATGCCCGAGCGCGTCACCCGCGTGCCGCTGTCCTCGCACGAGATCGCCGGCGTGCTCAATCTGCGCGGCCGCATCGTCACCGTGCTCGACATGCGCGCCCGTCTCGGCCTGCCCAGGGCCGAGGACGGCAAGGTGCCGATGGCGGTCGGCGTCGACCTGCGCGGCGAATCCTATGGCCTGCTCATCGACCAGATCGGCGAGGTGCTGCGCCTGCCCGAGGCCGGCATGGAAGAGAACCCCGTCAACCTCGACCCCCGCATGGCCAAGCTCGCCGGCGGCGTCCACCGCCTCGACCGTCAGCTCATGGTCGTCCTCGACGTCGATAGCGTCCTCGAACTCGAAACCAAAGTGCAAATGGCTGCGTGAACCAACGAAACATCGGAGTCGGAGAACCAAAATGAAAACCTGCTTGGTGGTCGATGATTCCAGCGTGGTGCGCAAGATCGCGCGCCGGATCCTGGAGGGCCTGGAATTCGAAGTGACCGAGGCCGAGGACGGCTCCAAGGCGCTCGAGATCTGCCAGCGGCAGCTGCCCGATGCGGTGCTGCTCGACTGGAACATGCCCGTGATGGACGGCTTCGAATTCATGGGCCACATGCGCCGCCTGCCCGGCGGCGACCAGCCCAAGGTGGTGTTCTGCACCACCGAGAACAATGTGGCTCATATCGCCCAGGCGCTCAGCGGCGGCGCCAATGAGTACATCATGAAGCCCTTCGACAAAGACATCATCGCCGACAAATTCGCTGAAGTCGGCTTGCTGCCGGTCGGACAAGCCATGGTCTGAGTGTGTCTGGCCCGCATGTTGCTGCCAGAGTGTTCCAGTACAGCTTTCCGAGAGGCCATCGTGACTTCGACCGAGTATGAGTATCTGCGCAAATTCCTGAAGGACAATTCCGGTCTCGATCTGTCCGCAGACAAGCAATATCTGATCGAAAGCCGCTTGCTGCCGCTGGCCCGCAAGGCCGGGCTCTCCGGCATCGGCGAGCTCGTGCAGAAGCTGCAAGGTGGCTCGCGCGCCTTGATCACCGACGTGGTCGAAGCGATGACCACCAACGAGACCTTCTTCTTCCGCGACAAGGTCCCGTTCGATCATTTCCGCGACACCATCATGCCGGAGATCGTCAAGGCGCGCGCCGGCCGCCGCAGCGTGCGCATCTGGTGCGCCGCCGGATCGACCGGGCAGGAGCCTTATTCGCTGGCGATGTGCTTGAAGGAGATGGGCGCGGCCCTCACCGGCTGGCGCGTCGAGATCATCGCGACCGATCTGTCGCAAGAGGTGCTGGAGAAGGCCAAGGCCGGCGTCTACAGCCAGTTCGAGGTACAGCGCGGCCTGCCGATCCAGATGCTGGTCAAATATTTCAAGCAGACCGGCGAGACCTGGCAGGTCAATCCCGAACTACGGGCGATGATCCAGCATCGCCAGCTCAACCTGCTGCACGATTTTTCCCAGCTCGGCACCTTCGACGTCATCTTCTGCCGCAACGTGCTGATCTATTTCGACCAGGACACCAAGATCAACATCTTCAACCGGTTGGCGCGCCAGATCGAGCCCGACGGCTTCCTGGTGCTGGGCGCGGCCGAAACCGTGGTCGGTCTGACCGATACGTTCCGCCCGATTCCGGAGCGGCGCGGCCTCTACAAGCCGAATGATCCACGGGCCGCGGCCGCCAAGCCGGTTCTCGCCGGCGCGGCGCCGCGCCTGGCGGTGGTAGCAGGACGATAGACATGGCCGAGGATGGCAAGGGTACCGAACGCGTGACTTTCAGTCGTGGCTATGATGTCTGCATCATGGCCATCGATGGCACCTGGCGTCGCGACTGCAAGCTCAACGCGATCTCCGATACCGACGCCGTCCTCACGGTGGAGGGCTCGATCCAGGGCTTGAACCTGAAAGAATTCTTCCTGCTGTTGTCGTCCACGGGCCTCGCCTACCGCCGCTGCGAGCTGGTCCGCGTCAACGGCGCCGAAATGGACATCCAGTTCCTGCGCGGCAAGAACAGGAAGAAGCGTGGTGCGGCCGACGGCCATGACGCCGCGGCGTGATCCGCCTGCGTTTGTCGCCGTTCTTTCCGAGCCCTTGCTTCACATTCTCTGAAAACATCCGAACGAATTCGCGACAGCAGCTTTACGTGGCCTAAGCGCGAACCGTGTATCCATTGACAGTCTCAATCTCAGGATACGGCAATGCCCAGAAGTTCTCTTTCCCCGATCCCGTCGAACCTGCCCGATGGCGCCGAACGGCGTGCGCTTCAGCTTCTGGTGGTCGATGACGACGCCACGCAGCGGAGCCTGATCACGGTCGCCGCCAAGCAGGCCGGCCACGAAGTCACCGTGGCGCCGTCCGTGGCGGATGCGATCGAGAAGCTCCGCGCCGCGCGCTTCGATTGCGTGACGCTCGATCTCGTGCTGGAGGATGGCGACGGCATCGACGTGTTGCGCGAGATGGCGGCAGCGAAGTTCGGCGGTGCGGTGATCGTCATCAGCGGCATGGACGGCAGGCGCCGCAGCGGTGCCCGCAGCTTCGCCCGGTCCGTCGGGATCGAGCTCCAGAGCCTGCCGAAGCCGCTCGACCTCGCGGCCCTGCGCATCAGCCTCGCCAATCTCGGCAAGACCGCGATGGGCCTTCCGGCGATCCATACCTGGGGCGGTGTCGCCACCGACGCGATCGTGGAACGGCACCGCGCCTAGAGCATGATCCGGACCCGAAGGGCCGCGTTAGCGAAAAGTGCGAGGCGGTTTTCCGAAAAGATCATGCTCAAACAACAACAACCTAAAGCGCGATGACGATTCATTGCAATCTCATCGCGCTTTAGGCTGCGGAACCGCCATGCGACGGGATGCGGCCGCTCAGCCGCGCTGATCGCGACCTATGCCGGGCCGCCGGATTCCGACAGACATTGCAGGGCGTGGCCAAGGCCCGCCCGACAGGCGTTGAGGGTGGCGCTCGCCGCCGCATAGCGGGGCGTGACATCGTCGAGCACGAAAATGTCGGCGGAACCGGGCGGATCGCCGTGTGCCAGGCCCGTTTCCAACTTGCCTGCTTCCATCATGGCGGCATCGATCAGGCGCATGCTGCTCTCGATCCGTGCGATCAGCGAGCGAAGATCGGCGGCGATCAACTGACGGCTGTCAGTTTCAGGCGTCGTGACAAGCACGGGTGTGCCGGCGAAATTTAGCATGGATATTCTCCGTATCCCGCAATTAGGCACCTCGCCGCTACTTGTGCGTTAAGTTCATGTCCCGTACAAATACGGGTGGGCCGAATCCGCGCCGAACGCCATAACGGTTGGCGCGGACGCGAGTCCTTCACGCCAACCGGACGTGGCACATGGCCGAACAAAGCTCTCGCGGTGAAATCTTCGTGGTCGACGACGACCCTGCCGTTCGCGACACTCTGTCGATGGTGTTGAAGGCGGCGGGTTATGAGGTGATCTGTTTTGCGGACGGCGCAGCGCTGCTCTCGGTCGCGCGAAACCGCACACCGGCTGCGATCCTGCTCGACGTGCACATTCCCGGAAAGTCGGGTCTCGACATTCTGAACGAGCTGCACGGCGAGGACTATCCGGCGCCGATCTTCATGATCTCCGGGCAGGGCGACATTGCGATGGCGGTGGGCGCGATCAAGAGCGGCGCGCTCGACTTCATCGAGAAGCCGTTCCGCGGCAGCGAGATCGTTGGCCGGCTCGACGAGGCGATCGGCGCCTATGCGCGCAGGCAGGCGGAGAACGCCTCGCCGAAATTCGGCTCGCTGCATTTCCCCGGACGCGAGCCGCTGACACGCAGGGAGCGCGAGGTGCTCGAGCAGTTCGCCTCCGGTGCGTCCAACAAGGAAGCCGGCCGCACGCTCGGCATCAGCCCGCGCACCATCGAGGATCACCGCGCCAACATCATGAAGAAGCTCGGCGCGCGCAATGCCGCCGATCTGATCCGCATCGTGATGACCGCGGTCCAGCGCGCGTCGTAAAACGGTCTGGTGTCCCGGACGCAGTGCATCATGCAATGATGCGCTGCTGAGCCGGGGCCCATCTCTCAAGTTCCACTGCCGGCAGTTCAGGTCCCGGCTCTGCGACGCAGCCATAGCGCGTCGAAGATGCGCGTGAACGCGCTCATGGCACGTTGCGCACTGTCCGGGACATGAGGTCGCGCCTTACGCTTGCAGCGCCTTTCGGATGATCCGCGCGAGATCCGATTTGCGATAGGGCTTCGCCAGCAGCAGAACGCCGGAATCCAGCCGGCCGTGATGGATGATCGCATTCTCGGTATAGCCGGAGGTGTAGACCACCCTGAGATCGGGGCGCGTCCTTGCCAGCTCGTCGGCGAGTTGCCGTCCGTTCATCTTGCCGGGCATGATGACGTCGGTGAACAGAAGGTCGAATGGCAGTCCGGCGGCGACGATCGCGAGCGCCTCCGTGGCGTTCGCGGCCTGCAAGGTGACGTAACCCAGCGAATGCAGCTGCGCCAGCACGTAGTCGCGCACCAGCCTGTCGTCCTCGACCACCAGGATCGTCTCGTGTCCGCCCTCGATCGTCGCCGGCGTCACGCCTTCGCCGACTGCCGCCGGCGTCTTGCCGGGCGGCAGGTACATCTTGATCGTGGTGCCGTGGCCTTCCTCGCTGTAGATCTTGATGTGGCCCGCGGACTGCTTGATGAAGCCGTAGACCATCGAAAGTCCGAGTCCGGTGCCCTTGCCCGGTCCCTTCGAGGTGAAAAAGGGGTCGAACACCCTGGTCAGCATGTTCGCGGGGATTCCGGTGCCGGTATCGCTCACGGCGATCAGCACGTAGTGGCCGGGGCGAACGTCGTTGACGCTGGCATAGACCTCGTCGAGATAGGCGGCGCCGGTCTCCACGATCAGCTTGCCGCCACCGGGCATGGCGTCGCGGGCGTTGAATGCGAGGTTGAGGATCGCGGTGGTGAGTTGGTTGGGATCGACGATCGCGACGCAATTCTCGTCCTCGAACACCGATTCGACCTGGATCTGCTCGCCCAGCGTCGGTCGCAACAGTTTCGCGGTGTCGACGACCAGCGAGTTGATGTCGATTTCGCGCGGCTGAAGCGGCTGCTTGCGCGCGAAAGCGAGCAGGTGCTGCGTCAGATCGGCGCCGCGCGCGGCGGCCTCGTCGATCATCTTCGTGATGGCTGCAAGCTGCGGATCCTTCTCGACGGCTTCCGCGAGAATCTCGATCGTCCCGGTGATGACGGTGAGAATGTTGTTGAAATCGTGCGCCACGCCGCCGGTGAGCTGGCCGACCGCCTCCATCTTTTCGGCATGGCGGATGCGCTCCTCGGCGGCGATCTTGTCGGTGAGGTCGCGGTAGAAGATGTTGAACAGCAGGCCTCCGCGGCGCTTCAACGCGGTGACGCTCAGCTCGGCCTTGAACTCCTTGCCATCGCGGCGGCGGCACATGAGCTCGCGGCGGCGGTTCAGCGTCCTGCCATCCTCGCTCTTCAGGAATTGCTTCAGACCCGCCCTGACTCTCGCGCGTTCGCTCCCGGCGACGATGAGGTCGATCGTGCTCTTGCCGAGCACCTCGTCGCGGCGCCAGCCGAAGAGCTGCTCGGCCTGCGAGTTCCAGTCCAGGATGCTGCCGGTCTCGTCGGTCTGGATGAAGGCGTCGAGCGAGGTCTCGACGATGTTGCGGGCGAGCCGCTCGCTCTCCTGCAAGGATTCTTGCGCGAGCCGCGCTTCCGTCATGTCGCGTCCGACGAAGAAGAAGCGCTGCGCCTGCTCGGACCAGCTGCCGAGCCAGGAGAGCCAGACCTCGTGTCCGCTCTTGTGGAGGCAGCGGGTATCGTCGAGCTTGCGGCGCTCGCCGCGCCGCATCGCGCGCATGCCTTCGCGCGATTGCGCAAGATGGTCGGGATGAATGAAATCGGCGCCGCTGCGGCCGATCATCTCGTCCGGCCGGTAGCCGAGAATGGTCTCGCTGCTCGGGCTGATCTGCGCGATATGGCCTCGCGAGTCCATGATCATGATCAGGTCTTGCGAGGTGTCGAAGATCCGCCGGCGCTCTTCGAGCTGCTGCTGCAGCTGCCGCTCGGCCCGCCGCGCCTCGGTGAGGCTGTGCGCGGTCCCGGAGGCGCCGATGATCTCGCCCGATGGTCCCCTGATCGGCGACAGGCTGAGGGAGATTTCGACCGGCGTGCCGTCCTTGCGCAGGCGCACCGTTTCGAAACGTTCAATCGGCTCGCCTCGCGCGATCCGCGCCAAATAGTCCTTGCCATGCTCGCGGCGGTCGGGCGGCACGATGATCGAGGTCGACTTGCCGATAGCCTCATCCGCCGAATAGCCATAAAGACGCTCGGCGGCCGGATTCCAGCCTGTGATGATGGCATCGAGCGATTGCATCACGATCGCGTCGTCGGATGATTCGACGGCGGCGCTGAACAAATGCTCGCGCGCCGCATGATGGCTTCGCGCGGCCTCAGTGCGGCGATGCTCGCGGACCTCGCGCTCCAGAGCGGCTGTTTTCGCCCGGGTCTCTTCCACCATCTGGGCGAAGGCCCGCGCCAGCACGCCGGTCTCGCCGCTGGCATCGACGGGAATGTCCGCCGGCTGCCCGCGGCTGATCGCCTCCACGGCCCGGGTCAAACGGGCGATCGGGCGGGTCAGTGAGCGCGCCAGCAGCACCGCGAGTGAAGCCGCGGCAAGGACGGCAAGTACGCCGACCAGCAGGGACGTCTTTTTGATGGCGGCCGGCACGCGGTCGAAGACGGACGGGGGAATGGTCGCGATGATTGCGACCCATTCCTTGCCCGCCAGCAGCGCCGGCGCGAGCGCCGCGCCGCTCGGCCGGCCCGACCCGTCGGTCATGAGCCGCGTGGATGCCTCCGACGTGCCAGCCAAGGCCGAGAAGAATGGAAAATCATCGCGCCAGTCGGTGGGGCGGCCCCGCAGCGAGCCGAATTCGCGTGCGCGATCGGGATGGACGAGATAGTCGCCGCGCGAATTCACGACGTAAATTTCTCCACCCGAATTCGCCGTCGCGCGGACGTGGTCGAGAGCCGGACGCATGTCGATATTGGCGATGATGATACCGAATGGCTTGCCGTCCGCCGTGAACAGCGGCGTTGCGACCCGCAGCGTCGGAACGTGCGGGGCCGTGGTGTCCCCCTGGCGCGTCGCGAGATCGATGGGCGAAACGTAAATCTCGCCCGGCGCCAGACGTATCGTGTCCTGAAAGTAGCTTCGTTCGCCCTTGCGCTCCAGTTCGCCGCTGGGGACGATGCGTACCGCTCCATTGGGGCCAGAACGGTCGACGCGGACCAGTTCGCGCTGGTCGTCGTCGAGGCCGATGATTCGAAACTGCCCGTAGATCGGCTTGGCCTCGATCTCGGCCGCGAGCCGCGTGGCGATACGCTCGCGCCAGGTTTGCTCCGAGACGCCGTCTGAAGGGTCAATTCCTCCGCTGACGTGAGCGCGGATCAGGCCGTTGATGGCTGCGGCGGAGCGATAGCCGACCAAATCGCCGCGAGCTCCGGCAACATAGGATTCCAGATTGGCCGCGAGCAGGCGTGACTGGGCCTCGACCCGCTCCAGGACGCGCGGAATGACTGCTTGCGTCGTGTTGCTATAGCCCAGCCAACCGACTGCGGCCACGGTGACCGCCACCAGCAGGATCATTGCGATAGCCAGCCGCGTGGCGAGCGTCATCGGGATGCTCGCAGGACTTCCGGGAGGATCGCGGCCGATCTGGGCCGAAGCAGAGGCGCCCTCGTTATCGGCGGCCGGAGCTGACATCGGACCCCTCCGGCTCGCCCGCCTTCAGGCAGCCATCGACCGCGGCGAGCAGTGCCCCGGCTCGCAATGGCTTTTGCAGGCTTGCCACCGCGCCGAGCTTGGTCGCCATCTTCAGGAAGTCCGGCTCTGCATAGGCATCCGGCGTGATCGAGCGGCCGGAGATGACGACGATCGGAATGGCCGGGGCCAGCGCCCGGATGTGACGCATCGTCTCCAGCCCATCCATCCCGGGCATGAAGATGTCGAGAAACAGCAGGTCAAACCGGCCGGCCGCGAACAGCGCAAGTCCGTTACGGCCATCGCCGGCGACGGTGACGTGATGACCGGCCCTCTCCAGGAGCAGCCGGATCGTAATTTGAACGGCCGGGTCGTCATCCACGATCAGGATGTTGCCCACGTCTGAAAATCCTCCGGGGTCGACTGGACATTCCCACCGGCCGCAAATCAAACCATCGAGGACGAAATTGTTGCGCGGATTCAGTCCAGCCTGCAAGCACTTCGCGACTGTTCGGTGAATGCTCGCCTAAGCCGGGCTCCGCGGCCATGCTTATGCACGATTGCATGCATAAGGGTTGTCATTACCGGTCGGCCCACCTAATCCGTCAGGTACTCGGGGTAGTGGCTCCGGATCTTGTCGAGCTCGCTCAGCGTGCCCGACAGGTGCTTGCGCAGATGCTGTTGCGCGGCGTCGGCATCGCCAGCCTCGATCGCGCGGGTGATCAGTCGGTGGTGGCGGACGATGTTCTGGGCCTTACCGGGAGAGGGCAGGTGCAGCCGGCGCAGCCGGTCGATATGTCCGCTGCGGCTGCGCACCAGCGTCCAAAGTTCCTGCTTGCCGGCGGCGGCATAAAGCTGCGCGTGAAAATCGTTGTCGGCGGCGATGAAGCTCTCGAAGTCTCCGGCCTTGGCGAACTGCTGCTGAAGCGCGATCGCGTGGTCCAGGCGGAGGACCAGGGCCTGGTCACGTCGTTCCGCGAGCAGCCGGACGATTTCGAGCTCGAGCGCCTGGCGCAGGAAATGGGCCTGCTCGGCGCGGCCGACGTCGACCCGGCTGACCACGGTCGCGTGCTGCGGAAACACGTCCACCAGCCCTTCTTCTTCGAGCCGCATCAAGGCGTCGCGGATCGGCGTCGAGCTGACGCCGAATTGCGCGGCGAGGTCGGCGCGCGATAGCGGCGAGCCCGGGGGCAGCTCGAGTGCGAGAATGGCGTTGCGCAGCCGCTCGAACACCTGTGGCGCAGCCTGCCGGGCCCGGTCCAGCCGCGGCCCTCGGCGGGCGGTCGCGCGAGACGCGGGACGGACGGTTTCCATGCGAAGAGCTCCGGCAGGCTTGCCTTTGATGCACTAATGCATTAGTGCATCAGCAAGATCGCGCGTCAATGGCGGCCGGAGGAAACGAACAATTATGATTCAGCAATTTCAGCGTGGCGTTGCCGCCATCGCCCTGATCACCGCAATCGTGCTGGCGGCTTCGTCGGCGCGTGCGCAGCAGAAGGCAGAGATCGCGCTGTCGCGCCAGCCCGGCATCTTCTACATGCCGAGCCACATCATGGAGAAGCTGAAGCTGATCGAGAAGCACGCGGCTTCTCTCGGCGTATCAGGTGTCACCACCAAATGGGTCACCTTCTCCGGCGGTGGCGCGCAGACCGATGCGCTGCTCGCGGGCGGCGTCGACATCCTCAACACCGGCACCGGCAATCTCCTGCTGCTGTGGGATCGCACCCGCGGCGGCGTGAAAGGTATCGTCGCCACATCGGCGCAGCCGATGACGCTGATCAGCCGTGACGCCAATATCAAATCGATCAAGGATTTCGGCCCCGGCGACAAGATCGCGGTGCCGACCGTCAAGGTCTCGACCCAGGCCATCGTGCTTCAGATCGCGGTCGGCGAGGCTTTCGGTGCCGACCAATGGTCGAAGCTCGACGCCAACACCGTGCAGCTCGGCCACCCCGACGCCTACGCGGCGCTGTCCAATCCCAAGCACGAGGTGCACAACCACTTCTCGATCCCGCCATTCACCTTCCTGGAGCTGAAGAACGTGCCGGGCGCGCATATCGTGCTGTCGTCGCCGGACGTGATGGGCGGGCCGCTCAGCCAGGCCCAGTTCTTCACCACCACGAAGTTTGCGGACGCCAATCCAAAGATCATCCAGGCCGTGCGCGACGCGACCAAGGAAGCGCAGGACCTGATCCGCAGCGACACCAAGCAGGCGGTCGAGATCTACAAGGAGATCACCGGCGACAAGACTTCGGTCGAGGATCTGCTCAATCTGCTGAAGGAGCCCGGCATGATGGAGTGGAATCTCGAGCCGCAGGGCACCATGAAATTCGCCGCCCATCTGTTCAAGACCGGCACGCTGAAGAGCCAGCCCAAGGCGTGGACCGACTATTATCTGCCCGTCGCTCACGACCTGAAGGGCAGCTGATGGCGCTGCTCGACGTCAGTGGGGTGACGCTGCGCTACAAGACCTCCAGCGCCGTCGTCACCGCGACCGAAAGGGTGAGTTTTGCGGTCGACAAGTCCGACCGTTTCGTGCTGCTCGGGCCGTCCGGCTGCGGCAAGTCGACCCTGCTCAAGGCCGTCGGCGGCTATATGAGCCCGAGTGAAGGCCGGATGACGATCGGCGACCGCGAGATCCGCGGTCCGGGCGCCGATCGCATGATGATCTTCCAGGAGTTCGACCAGCTGCTGCCCTGGAAGAGCGTGCTCGCCAATGTGATGTTTCCGCTGCTGACCGCGCGAAAGCTGTCGCGCAAGGACGCCGACGCGCGGGCGCGGGCCTATATCGAGAAGGTCGGCCTCACTCGCGTCGTCGATGCCTATCCGCACACGCTGTCCGGCGGCATGAAGCAGCGTGTCGCGATCGCGCGCGGCATGGCGATGGAGCCCGACATCCTGCTGATGGACGAGCCGTTCGCGGCGCTGGACGCGCTGACGCGCAGAACCTGCCAGGACGAGTTGCTTCAGCTCTGGAGCGAGACCAGATTCACCGTGCTGTTTGTCACGCATTCGATCGCCGAGGCGATCCGGATCGGCAACCGCATCCTGCTGCTGTCGCCGCATCCCGGTCGCGTCAAGGCCGAAGTGGTCGACGTCGACAAGGTTTCCAGCGGCGATGGTAGCGCCGGCCGGCTGGAGAAGGAGATCCACGATCTCCTGTTCGCGCACGACGCGAGCGCGCATTGAGGAGCCTCTGATGGGCGAAGCCAGGATAGTGCTGCGGGCCGGACCGGCCGCCGCCTCAGGCGCGGGCGAGGTCGAGCGCAAGTTGAGCGTTGCCGAGCTGTTGTGGAACGACGGCTTCGTCCGCAAGTCGGCGATCATTCTGGTCCTGGCGGCGATCTGGGAAGCTTACGGCCTCACTCTCGACAATCCGCTGTTGTTCCCGACGCTGCACGATACGGCGCTTACGCTGTTCGAGCGCGTCAAGGACGGCACCATTCCGATGCGTGCCTGGACCTCGCTGAAAGTGCTGTTCATGGGCTATTCGTCCGGCATCGCACTTGCCGCGATATTTACCGTGCTCGCGATCTCGACGCGGATCGGCACGGATTTCCTCGAGACCGTGACGGCGATGTTCAAACCCGTTGCCGGCGATCGCGCTGTTGCCGCTGGCCTTGATCTGGTTCGGCCTCGGCAATGGCAGCCTCGTCTTCGTGCTGATCCATTCGGTGCTGTGGCCAGTCGCGCTCAACACGCATTCCGGCTTCAAGAGCGTGTCCAACACGCTGCGCATGGTCGGCCGCAATTACGGCCTGCGCGGGTTGCCCTACGTCGCGAAGATCCTGATCCCCGCCGCCTTCGGCTCGATCCTCACCGGTCTGAAGATCGGCTGGGCCTTCGCATGGCGCACGCTGATCGCGGCCGAGCTGGTGTTCGGCGTGTCCTCGGGACAGGGCGGCCTTGGCTGGTTCATCTTCGAGAACCGCAACCTGCTCGACATTCCCGCTGTGTTCGCAGGCCTCTTGACCGTGATTATCATCGGGCTCTTTGTCGAGAACCTGATCTTCCGCGCCATCGAGCGGAACACCGTCCAGAAATGGGGCACCCAATCATGACCAGGAAGAAAATCAGGCCCGACCAGCTCCGCAGCGCGCGCTGGTTCGCGCCCGACGACCTCCGCTCGTTCGGCCACCGCTCGCGCGCCATGCAGATGGGCTACGCGCCGGAGGAGTGGAAGGACCGGCCGATCGTCGCGATCCTCAATACCTGGTCGGACGCGCAGCCCTGCCACATGCACTTCAAGTCGCGCGTCGACGACGTCAAGCGCGGCATCCTGATGGCCGGCGGCCTGCCGCTGGAGCTGCCGGCGCTATCGCTGTCGGAATCGCTGCTCAAGCCCACCACCATGCTCTATCGCAATCTGTTGGCGATGGACGCCGAGGAACTCTTGCGCAGCCATCCCGTCGACGGCGTCGTGCTGATGGGCGGTTGCGACAAGACCACGCCCGCGCTGCTCTTGGGCGCGACCTCGATGAACATCCCGGCGATCTACCTGCCGGCCGGCCCAATGCTGCGCGGCAACTGGAAGGGCAAGACGCTCGGCTCCGGCTCCGACGGTTGGAAGTACTGGGACGAGCGCCGCGCCGGAAAGATCTCCGACAAGGACTGGCTCGACATCGAAGCCGGCATCGCCCGCAGCTACGGCACCTGCATGACCATGGGCACCGCCTCGACCATGACCGCGATTGCCGAGGCCATCGGCATGATGCTGCCCGGCGCTTCCTCGATTCCGGCGGCCGACGCCAACCACATCCGCATGGCCTCTGAATGCGGCCGGCGCATCGTCGAGATGGTGTGGGAAGATCTGACGCCGAGGACGATCCAGACCCGGAAAGCCTTTGAGAACGCGATCGCGGTTGCGATGGCGATGGGCTGCTCGACCAACGCGATCATCCATCTGATCGCGCAGGCCCGCCGTGCCGGCCAGGACATCGGTCTCGACGATTTCGAGATCGCGAGCCGCAAAGTGCCCGTGATCGCCAACGTCCGTCCCAGCGGCGATGCCTATCTGATGGAGGATTTCTTCTACGCCGGCGGCCTGCCGGCGCTGATGGGCCAGATCAAGCCGCATCTGCATCTCGACTGCATCACCGTCACCGGCAGGACGCTGGGTGAAAACATCGAGGGCGCCGAAGTGCACAATGACGATGTGATCCGCTCCATCGACAATCCCATCTACAGGGAAGGCGCGCTCGCCGTGCTCAGGGGCAATCTCGCGCCCGACGGCTGCGTCATCAAGCCGAGCGCCTGCGCGCCGCGCTTCCTCAAGCACACCGGGCCGGCGCTGGTGTTCGACGACTACCCGTCGATGAAGAAGGCGGTCGACGATCCCAACCTTGATGTCACTGAGGACCACATTCTCATCTTGCGCAATGCCGGGCCGCAAGGCGGGCCGGGCATGCCGGAATGGGGCATGTTGCCGATCCCGACCAAGCTCGTGAAGCAGGGGGTGCGCGACATGGTGCGCATCTCGGACGCGCGCATGAGCGGCACCAGCTATGGCGCCTGCATTTTGCACGTCGCCCCCGAGTCCTATGTCGGCGGTCCACTGGCATTAGTGCAGAACGGCGATCGCATCACGCTCGACGTCGCCGCGCGTACCATCAATCTCGATGTGAGCGAGTCCGAGCTCGACAAGCGCCGCGCCGCCTGGCAACAGCCCGAACGCCGCTTCGAACGCGGCTATGGCTGGATGTTCAGCAAGCACATCAAGCAGGCCAATGACGGCTGCGACTTCGACTTCCTGGAGACCGGTTTCGGCGCGCCGATCGGCGAGCCATCGATTTATTGATGCTGTCGTTCCGGGGCGATGCGCAGCATCGAACCTGGAACCCATTTCGCTGCAGCGGGTGTGGCCCGATGGATTCTCTGGTGCGCAATTGCGCACCAGAGCTCGTGCTACGCACGCCCCGGAATGACAAGAGAGAGCTAAACCTATGCCCAAACTCAGCGAAGCCACTCGCAACAAGCTCAAATCCGTCTCGACCGCGACCGTCGCCACCGCCTTGTTCAAGCGCGGCCTGCGCATCCAGATGATCCAGGACGTGCATCCCGTCGGCCCGGATCAGCCGACCATGGTCGGCGAGGCCTTCACGCTGCGCTACATGCCGGCGCGCGAGGATCTCAACACCATCGATGTCTTCAAAGACCGCTCGCATCCGCAGCGCAAGGCAGTGGAAGACTGCCCGCCGGGCGCGGTACTGGTGATGGACAGCCGCAAGGACGCGCGCGCGGCCTCGGCCGGTGCGATTCTGGTCACGCGCCTGATGAAGCGCGGCGTCGCCGGCGTCGTCACTGACGGCGGCTTTCGCGACTCCGCCGAGATCGCCAAGCTCGGCATTCCCGCCTATCACCATCGTCCGAGCGCGCCGACCAATCTGACGCTGCACCAGGCGATCGAGATCAACGTCCCGATCGGCTGCGGCGATGCACCGGTGTTTCCCGGCGACGTCATTTTGGGCGATGCCGACGGCGTGATCGTGATTCCCGCGCATCTCGCGGACGAGATCGCCAACGAGACCTTCGAGATGACCGCATTCGAAGACTTCGTCGCGGAGGAGGTCGGCAACGGCCGCGGCATCTTTGGTCTCTATCCCGCGACCGATCCGCAGACGCTCACCGACTTTGCCGAATGGCGTAAGAAGAACGGGAGGTAGTTGCTTCGCCTCTCCCGCTTGCGGGAGAGGCCGACGCGCTCGCAGAGTGCGGCGGGTGAGGGCTCTTGCCACCCAGGGATAGTCTCCGCATTTCTCGACAATCCCGCCGCGGAGACACCCCCACCCCAGCCCTCCCCCGCGAGCGGGAGAGGGAGCCCAGTCCCGACGCCGAAGCATCATTCACACCATATGCGATAGCCCTGCCGCTTGCGGGGAGAGGCCGGAAATCGCAAAGCGAATTCCGGGTGAGGGGGAGCCTCCGCGAGCGTCACTGCTGGCGTGTTCGCGGATAGAGCCCCTCACCCCGACCCTCTCCTCGTACGAACGGGGATAGGGAGAAGAGTTACGCCTCCGCCATCCCCGCCGCCCACAGCGCGAACGCATAGACGATCGCGACTTCGTCCAACCGGTCGAAGCGGCCTGAGGCACCGCCGTGGCCAGCGCCCATGTTGGTGCGTAGCAGGACCGGCCCGCCGCCGGTCATGGTGGCGCGCAGGCGGGCGATCCACTTGGCGGGCTCCCAATAGGTCACGCGCGGATCGGTCAGCCCGCCCATTGCCAGAATGGCCGGATATTCTTTCGCGGCGACGTTGTCGTAGGGCGAGTAGGACAGGATCGTCCTAAAATCCTTCTCGCTTTCGATCGGGTTGCCCCATTCCGGCCATTCCGGCGGCGTCAGCGGCAACGTATCGTCGAGCATGGTGTTGAGCACGTCGACGAACGGCACCTCCGCGACGATGCCGGCGAACAACTCGCCGGCGCGGTTGGCGACCGCGCCCATCAGCATGCCGCCGGCCGAGCCGCCATGACCGACGATGCGTTTTGCGCTGGTGTAGTTAGCGGCGATCAGCGCCTGCGCGCTGGCTGAGAAATCGTCGAACGAGTTCGTCTTCTTCTCGCGCTTGCCGTCGAGATACCAGCCCCAGCCCTTGTCGGCACCGCCGCGGATGTGGGCAATCGCGTAGACGAAGCCGCGGTCGACCAGCGACAGGCGGTTGGCGTTGAAGGAGGCCGGCATCGCCATGCCGTAGGAGCCGTAGCCGTAGAGCAGCAGCGGCGCCGAGCCGTCGAGCTTCAGCCCGCGGCGATAGAGGATCGACACCGGCACCTCGGCCCCGTCATGCGCCTTCGCCATGATGCGGGTGGTGACGTAATCGGCCGCGTCATGACCGGAGGGAATCTCCTGGCGCTTGCGCAGGACGCGCGTGCGCTTGACCATGTCGTAGTCATAGACTTCCGACGGCGTCGTCATCGACGAATAGGAAAATCGCAAATTCGTCGTTTCGAATTCGTAGGAGCCCATCGTATCCAGCGAATAGGCGGCTTCTTCGAACGATATCTCGTGCTCCTCGTTCGTTGCGAGGTCGCGGATCACGATCGCCGGCAGCGCATGGGAGCGCTCGAGCCTCACGAGATGGCCGGCATAGAGGTCGATGTCGATGATGTAGAGCCCGGTGCGGTGCGGGATCAGGTCGCGCCAGTTCTTGCGCCCGGGCGAGACGAGCGGCGCGGTGACGATCTTGAAGTCGATGGCATCATCCGCATTGGTGAGGATGAAAAGCTGATCGCCGCGGTCGGCCAGCGAATATTGCACGCCGTCCGCGCGCGCCGCGACGAGCCGCGGCGGCGCTTCGGGATCGGCGAGATCGATCAGCCGCTGCTCGCTCGTCTCGTGATCGCCGCCGGCGATCACGCAAAAGCGGCCGCTGGTGCTCTCGTGCAGGTGGGTGAACCAGCCGGCATCCTGCTCCTCATAGACGAGGCTGTCCTCGGCCTGCTTGGTGCCGAGCCTGTGCCGCCACACCTGCATCGGGCGGTGATTGTCGTCGAGCTTCACATAGAAGAAGCTCTTGCAGTCTTTGCTCCAGACCACGCCGCCGTCGGTCTCCTCGACCACGTCGTCGAAATCCGCCCCCGTGGCCCAGTCGCGGACGCGGATGGTGAAATATTCTGATCCCTTGGTATCCGCGCTCCAGGCCTGCAGCTTGTGGTCGTGCGAATGCCGGCTGCCGCCGAACTTGAAGTATTTGTGGCCCTTGGCCAGCGCATCGCCGTCGAGCACGATATCGCCGTCGCCGCCATCGCGCGGCATGCGGCCGAACAATTCGTGCTGCCCGCCCTCGCGAAACCTGCGGAAATAGGCGAAGGGGCCGTCCGGCGACGGTACGCTGGAATCGTCCTCCTTGATCCGCCCGCGCATCTCGCGCACCAGCGTCTTCTGGAGCGGCGCCATATGGCCGAGCAGGCTCTCGGTGTAGGCATTCTCCTCTTCCAGATATTTGCGGATATCAGGGTCCAGCACCTTGGGGTCGCGCAGCACCTCCTGCCACTTCGCGTCCTTCAACCAGGCATAGTCGTCGGTCACGGTGATGCCGTGCCGCGTGAAGGAATGCGGCCGGCGCGGGGCGACGGGGGCCCGGGAAGGTGTTCTGGTTTGGGTCACTCGGTCCTCGTTCAGATGCATCCGCGATGTCGCCGTCCTTCACCTCGCCCCGCTTGCGGGGAGAGGGAGAAGATGCTGCTCCTTATATCGTCCCAAATCGGCGGATTGCCAGCGCCGCCAAGGACCGCACCAGGGCACCGGGTTGTTGATCGGCCCCTTGTATGCTTTAGGGGCCAGTCCCCGCCGCCGGTCCAGGCTGATGCTGTTCAATTCCTACCCGTTCATCCTGCTGTTCCTGCCCCTCGTGCTGACCGGATATTTCTGGCTGGGGCGGCGCAGCAATCTCGCGCCGGTGATCTGGCTGGCAGGGGCCTCGCTCGCCTTCTATGCGGTCGGCAATTGGCAGTTCGCAGGCTTGTTGCTGCTGTCGATCGCGTTCAACTACGGCGTCGGTCATCTCCTGATCGTGGCGAAGCTCGGCCGGTCACAACGAAGGGCTGCGCTTGCGCTTGGCGTCGCTGGCGATCTCCTCGTTCTCGGCATCTTCAAATATGCCGGGTTTGGCGTCGACAATATCAACGCGCTGTTCGGCACCCATGCCGCGGTCCACGTCCTGCTGCCGGTCGGCATCTCCTTCTATACGTTCACGCAGATCGCGTTCCTGGTGGACGCCTATCGCGGCCGGGTCGCGGCCTATGCGCTGCCGCACTACGCGCTGTTCGTGACCTATTTCCCGCATCTGATCGCGGGACCGATTCTCCACCACAAGGACATGATTCCGCAGTTCGAGCGGGAGGAGGGCAAGCATCCCGACGCACATCTGATCCTGTGCGGCGTCATCATCTTCGCCATCGGCCTGTTCAAGAAGACCTGCCTTGCCGACGGCATCCAGCCGCTGGTCGCACTCGCCTTCGAGGCGCGCTCGCCGAGCTTCGACCAGGCCTGGCTCGGGTCGCTCGCCTATACGTTCCAGCTCTATTTTGATTTCTCCGGCTATTCCGATATGGCCATCGGGATATCGCTGATATTCGGCATCTTCCTGCCCGTGAACTTCAACTCGCCTTACAAGGCGTCGAGCATCGTCGAATTCTGGCGCCGCTGGCACATGACGCTGTCGCAATTCCTGCGCGACTATCTCTACATTCCGCTTGGTGGTAACAGGCGCGGCCGTGTGCTGCGCTACGTCAATCTGATGATCACGATGCTGCTTGGCGGGCTCTGGCACGGTGCGGCCTGGACGTTCGTCGTGTGGGGCGGGCTGCACGGCGCCTATCTCTGCGTCAATCACGCCTTCAATGCGCTGGTGCCGACCGTTCCATCTGTTCTCGCGCGCCCGGCTCGCATCGCCGGAGCAGCGCTGACTTTCCTGGCCGTCGTCGTCGCCTGGGTGTTCTTTCGCGCCGAGAGCGTTGCGTGGGCGCTGCGGGTGCTCCGCGCCATGGCCGATCCCTCGAACATCGTCTTCGGTCGTGACGAGATCGCGGCGCTGCTGCTGGTGTCGATCTACGCGATGCTGGTGTGGCTGGCGCCGAACACGCAAGCGATCATGAGATACGATCACGGCAACCGCAGGGTCGGCGAGGCCTTGCGGGCGGGGCGCATCCGGCCGCTGATCCTCTACGGCGCGTCGCTGGTGCTCGCATTCGGGCTGCTCGGCATCCAGAGCCACAGCGAATTCATCTATTTCCGGTTCTGATGCAGGGCGCCGTCACCAGCTTGAAGCGGCTTCTCCTCGCGTGCATCGCATGCGTGCTCGGCGCGGCAGCGTTGACCTTCGTCGTCGATCCCCTGCAACTGTTCCGCCCCTCGCGTCTCGCTGCCTTCTATTCCGACGACACGCGCATGCAGAATGCCGGGCTGATCCTAAGCCAGTCGTTCGACACGGCCTTCATGGGCACCTCGCTCGCGATCCATTTTCGCCAGAGCGACATCGATCGCGCGCTTGCCGTGCATTCGCTCAAGCTGTCGATGACCGGCTCCAATTCGCGCCAGCAAGCCTTTGTGCTGGAGCAGGCGATCGACCGCGGTGCAAGGCGCGTGATCTGGGAGATGGACGATTTCATATTCGTCGATGCCGCCGACATCGAAGCAGATCCCTATCTGTTCGTCGATCTCTATCGCAGGACGGCCAAGGGCATCGCGTCGTATCTGTTCAGCGCGTCGATGGCGAAGGAATCCCTGTTCGCGCTGCTGCGGTCGGTCCCGCCGCTGCGAGGGCCGCTGACCCGGGCGGCGCCGTTCCTGCCCGTCAAATTCGCGCTGTCCGACGTTGACGACATCTATGCGCTGCCGCGGGATTTCGACGTGACGCGTGGCTATAATGCGCAGAAGACGCTTGCGGCCTTCGCCTACATCACCGATCCCGTGCGCAGCCGCTTTCTGGGCGAAGGCTACGGTTACGCGGCCATGGTGCGACATTTCGAGCAGGATGCCATCGGCCTGATCGCCCGCCACCCCGAGGTGACCTTCGACATCTACTTCCCGCCCTATTCGATCCTGCAATTCGTCGCCATGCGCGATGCCTCGCCCGAAACGCTGAAGATCGTCACCGATCTCACGGCGCGCATCGCGCAGCGATTGACGCAACTTCCCAATGCCCGCCTGCACGATTTCCGCGCCATCAAGGCAGTGACGCACGATCTCGACAATTACGGCGACGTCATCCACCATTCGCCGGCGGTGGACGCGAAGGTGCTGCGGTGGCTGGCGAGTAGGGAGTATCAGGTCGATCCGAAGGCGCCGCTTGCGTCGCTGGATGAGCTGAAGGCGCAGGTCGAAGCGTATCATGTGCCGAAGTGACTGCCGCAGCCTCAGCTGTCGTCCCTGCGAACGCAGGGACCCATAACCCCAGGAAGGAGTTTGGCGAAGACGTATCGCGAAAAGCCTTCGGTACTGGCGCCGCGCCTTATTGCGATATCACGCGGTATGGGTCCCTGCGTTCGCAGGGACGACAGGGGAGTCTGTCGCGCCGCTTACGCCGCCACCTCTCCCCCGAGATACGCAGCCGCCGCTTCCAGCCCGCCCTTGCCGTGCGGGATCTTCAGCGCGTTGAGCCCGATCTCGATCACCCCGAGCGTGCCGAGCAGCATCGGCGCGTTGACGTGGCCCATATGGGCAACGCGAAAAGCCTGGCCGGAGAGGTCGCCGATTCCGGTGCCGAGCACGACGCCGCACTTCTCCTTGCAATAGCGTTGCAGCACCGCGGGGTCGTGGCCGTTGCTCATGGTGACCGTGGTCACCGTGTTGGAGCGCTCGCTGGCCTCTGCCACGTTGAAGCCGAGCACCTGGCCTTCCGACCATGCCGCAACCGCGCGACGCGCGGCTTCGCCGAGCAGGCTGTGGCGGCGGAAGGCGTTCTCCAAGCCTTCCTCGTGCAGCATGTCGATCGCCTGACGCAGTGCGAACAACAGATGCACCGGCGCGGTGCCGGCATATTTGCGATAATTCTCGGTGCCCTCGCGTTCGCTCCAGCTCCAATAGGGCGTCGCCATGTTGGCCTTCTTGTGCACCTCGAGCGCACGCGCATTGGCGGCGACGAAACCGAGGCCGGGCGGCGTCATCAGGCCCTTCTGCGAGCCGGACATCGCGACGTCGATGCCCCATTTGTCCATCTCGAACGGCATGCAGCCGAGCGAGGCCACGGTGTCGACCATGTATAGCGCGGGATGGCCGGCCGCCTTGATCGCCTTGCCGATCGCCTCGATGTCGTTCTGCACGCCTGAGGCGGTGTCGACCTGGACCACGACGACGGCCTTGATGGTGTGCTCCTTGTCCCGGCGCAGGCGCTGCTCGACCTCGTGTGGCCGCACCGCGCGGCGCCAGTCGCCCTTGAGCACCTCGACCTCGGCGCCCATCAGCGCCGCCGCATTGCCCCAGCCGATCGCGAAGCGGCCGCTCTCCAGCACCAGCACCTTGTCGCCGCGCGACAGCACGTTGCTGAGCGCTGCTTCCCAGGCGCCGTGACCGTTGGCGATGTAGATGTAGGACTTGCCCTTGGTCGAAAACAGCTTCGATATGTCGCTGAGCAGGCTCTCGGTGAGATCGAGCATCTCCTTGGAATAGATGTCGATCGCCGGACGGTGCATCGCCCGCAGCACCTCGTCAGGCATCGTGGTGGGTCCGGGGATGGCCAGAAATTCCCGGCCCGCGCGAACGGTCATTGCTATCGGTCCTTGTTGCTTGAGAACGGACTGGTGGGTCGCTGAATCGCAATTTTACGCGGCGCCGGGGCTTTGGAAAAGCGCCCAAAACGCAGGTCTGGGTTATCGCTTCGTCTCGCGGCAGCCGGCGGCTTCCGCCTCTTCAACCGAGCAGAACCAGCGGGTGCCCTTGCTGATCTTCATCTTGATCTGGGCGTACCAGCGGCTGGTCCGCTGGTGATAGATGCATTCGCCGGCGCTGTTGACGTTACCCTTGATGGTGCAGTCCGGGGAGGGCGCCACCGGCCCCGAAGCCGAGGCGAGCAGGATCGCATGCGCGCCCGCCGGCGGCTTGGTCGCGCCCAGGATGACGGTCTTCTTGTTGCGGACGCGCCAGTCCCATGGCGCGATGAAGGCGCCCTGCCACATTCCGGCCTTCGCCTCACGCGCGGCCTTTTCGTCCGCATCATAATCGTGGGACATGCGGGCGTAGGACAGCGCCCAGCCGCTGCGCACCAGCCATTTCTGGATGTCCTCGCCGTCGACCTGGCAGCGCGCCACGGTGCGGCCGCGCCGGTCGATGGCCCGGGTGTGGCAGGCCCAGCTCTTGCCCTCAGCGTGTTTGGCGAGCTGATCGCGCGCCGCGACGCCGCAGGTCCAGCGCTCGCCCTTGGTGTTGAGGCAGAGCTGGTCGACCGCGGGCGCATCGATGCCACCGAGCCGGATCCGCGTGTTGCCGATCACGACAGCATCACCGGCGCGGACCTTTGCCACGCCCGTGATGTCAACCGCGTGAGCAAGCGAGGGGAGAGCGAGCAAAGACAGCGCAATCAGGAAGTTTCGCAACATGCCGGTCCGTGTGATGAAAATCTCGATAGACGGTGCAATTGTGGTCGGCTTTTGGTCTCCCGGCCAGCATATGCCTGACGGTTGAGCTTTCAACTTCCCGTCATTGTGATGGGATATTTCGTGTCCCGGAGGCGCTGCAGCGTGAAACGCTGCCGCGCAGAGTCGCGACCCGGAAAACCACGGGCACAATTCTCGCAGATATGACGAAACCGGAGTCACCCCCGCGCCATCGCCCGCTTCGCCACCGCCAGCCCCATCAGCACGAAGGCCGAGGTCACCTCCGGGCCGCCCACCAGGATCCGCGTCGGCGTCTTCATCTTATTCCACTCATAGGCGCGGAACGGACCGCGGCGGCCGCCTTCGCCGAGGCTTGCGACGATCACGTTCAACGCCGGCGCGAAGGCGCGCGGGTCGGCGCCGAGATGGCCGAGCGCGATCAGCGCCAGTGCGGCGTCGAACACGTTCATCTCCGCGGCCATCAGCTCGCTCTTGACGTAGGAGAGCACGCGATGGCGGATGAAGTCGAAATCGCCGCCGGGATCGATCGCGGCCTGCGCCGCCAGCGGCAGCGCCAGGAAGGCCGCGTAGCAGCGGCCGAAATAGGCGCTGTAGAGCTCCGGCAGATAATAGATGTGCGAGCGCGGATTGGCGAAGGCGCCGCTCGCGGCCAGCCGCTTCTGGAAGCCGATGATGCGATGCACCGTGGCGAGCCGCGATGGCGTCTCCAGAATCTTCCAGCGCACGAGGTTGCGAAAGCTCACCTCGAGAATGTCGAGATTGAGCGTCGGATCGAGGTCGTTGCCGTAAGGGCGCTCGCCCCTGAGGTTGTCGATCCAGGTCGCGATCCCACCCTCATAGTCGATATTGTCGTTGAGCGGCACGGTCACGCGCGACGCGTTGACACCGGCGCGCACCTGGTAGCCGGAATAAAAGTCGAGCAGCGGCTGGTCGATGATCGGATCAAGGCAGCCCGCTTGCGTCGCTGCGGAGATCGAGCAGGCCGTGGTGTCGCAATCCGGCACGTAGATGCCGAAGCCGAGGTCCTGCTTGATCTGCGCGAAGTATCGGGAGAAGCGCGGATGCGGCGCCGGCGCCAGCGCCGTGATGACGTTGAAGCGCGCGCCGTCGATGCCCTCGACCTCCTCGCGGCTGATGTTGACACAGAAATCGACCATGTCGGCGATGGCGCGCTCTGCCGCAACCTTGTCGGCCGATGAGGCGAGCCCGGTCTCGCCATAGCTCAGCAACGCCTCGATGAAGAACGCGTCGTAATAGGCCGAGCGGTGGCGGATCTGCACCGGCTCCCACATCGGCTCGGCGACCCCTCGCCAGGGCGGATTGACGACGGCGGCGGCTTTCGAGCGTGCGATGAAGACGCGGGCGAGGTTGAACAGCAGCGAAGAGTTCTTGTAGCCGCGGGCGTTGAGGCCCGTGAGCGCCATGATCAGCTCGCGGCCGCGGAAATCAGGGTCGCCGATCAGGTTGAAGGCGGCATAGGTCGGCAGAAAACCGTTTCGGCGGTACGAGCCGAGCAGATGCTGGGCGCAGTCGCGGATCACGCCGTCGATCTGCGCCTGCGGTGGCGCGGAGCCGGTGAACACCGCCGGCGGCGGCTTGGGATGATCGAGCGCGATGCCGTCGACGAGATCGGCGACCGGCCGGCCGACTGCCGCCCAGTCGGGTTCGGCCTCGTCGCGGGCGCGAACCAGCGCCTCGCGCAGCGCCGCCAGCCTGGCCTCATCCCGCAGCTCGGGCAGCCCGGCCCGCCGCAGCAGCACCCGCAGCGCAGGATTGCCGAGCGCGGTCCTGTAGAACTTGGCCAGATGCGGATCGCCGCTGGCCGGGCCCGACAATACGGGATCGCAGACGTCGTAAAGCGAAGGGCCGTCCTTCGGCGCCAGCAGCGCCCGGCAGGCGGCGCCGGCAAAATAATGAAAGCTCATGCAATACCTGGTCGCGGGGCCTTGGCCGGAGGCCGGCCGGCACGCTCCCCAGCGACGCACCACCCCCTGCAAGTTGTTGAAAAGGCTACCCGGATTCGCAGGAAATACAAATGTGGGAAAGCTCACGGAAAAGTTTGCATGGCAGTTGCATGCCGAGGCCCCGGAAAGCTGCGGGAGAGCAAGAAAACGGAGAAATTCATTCGGTTGATTAACTAATAAATTCAGATGGTTAGTTGGATTCTTGGCAATCTATTGCCCGGCAGCCTATATGCGGTTAAGAGTTTGTTTGGTGCGGCGCCGCAAATTGCGCGCAATTCGGGGGCACATCCCCGGCCAATCCCTCAAACCTAAAACCGCTATCGCGCTACTCAAACGGTGTGCGCGTGCTTGGCTGGTCTTTGGCACAGGAATGAAGCGAGATGAATGTAAGGCAGCTCGGCATGTCCCGACGCACGATTGCAGTCGCCGCAGCACTGATCGGCACGGTGTCGCTGGTGATTGGCGCCCATGCTGCCCTCAACAAACGCGCGATCGACGCCGCCAAGGCCGTCTCGACCGACCAGGTCACGAGCTCGATCGCCCAGACCTCGCGCCTCGCGCTCGTCATCGGCAATGGACACTATCCCGACGCCAGCGCACCGCTGATGCAGTCGATCAACGACGCCCGAGCGCTGTCCTCGTCCCTGCGCAAGGACGGCTTTGACGTCGACATGGTAGAAGACGCGACCAGGGACGACATGGTCCGCGCTGTCAACCGCCTGAAGTCCCGGATCAGGCCCGACACTGTCGTCATGCTGTTCTTCGGCGGCTACGGCGTGCAGGCCGGCCGCGAGAGCTACATGCTGCCGGTGGATGCCGTGATCTGGAAGGAACGCGACGTCCGCCGTCAGGGCGTCTCGATCGACGGCGTGCTCGACATGATGAAGGAGCAGGGCGCCAAGGCCAGGCTGGTGGTCGTCGACGCCTCACGCCGTAACCCTTACGAGCGTCGCTTCCGCGCCTACAGCCACGGCCTCGCGCCGATCAGCGCGTCCGACAATGCCCTGATCCTCACCTCGGCCTCACCCGGCAAGGTCGTGGACGACGGCAACGGCGAGCATAGCGTGCTGGTCAGCGAGTTCCTCAACAACCTCAACACACGGGGCAGCGCCGAAAGCGTCTTCAACAAGACGCGCGTCGCCATCGCCCGCGCCAGCGAAGGCGACCAGGTCCCGACCGTCTCCTCCTCGCTGCTCGAAGACGTCCATTTCGGCGAAGCCGGCGGCTAGCTTTGTTTACCCTCCCCCTCCAGGGGAGGGTGAAGCATCGCGCTTCTTCAATCTCTACTTCGCTGCTTCCGCGGCCATCACCGGGCGCACCGGATCGCCTTCGCGCAGCAGCGCACCGGCGCGGGCGACGACGACGTCGCCTTCGTTGAGGCCGTCGCGGATCTCGATATTGCCGCCCGACATCAATCCGATCTCGACGCGCTTGGTCTCGACGCGGTTGCGGCGGATCACCTGCACCACGGTGCCGGCGGAGGAATATTGCACGGCGGTCAGGGGCACCGCGACGTTGCAGCTCTGCCCCGTCTTGATCAGCGCACGTCCGCTCGACTTCAGCAGCAGCCGCTTCTGCGGGGAGATGCCGATATAGACCATGCCTTGCTGGATGTTGGGCTCGACGGTCGGGGCGATGCGGCGCACCTTGCCGTCGATCTCGCCGGCGCCTGCGATCCGCACCGTCGCCGGCTGGTTGACGGCGAGCTTGCGCATATCGGCGGTCGCCACCAGACCGACGAGGTCGTATTCGCTGCGCGCCACGATCGTGAACAGTGCCTCGCCCTTGGGCGAGGCGAAATTGCCGATCTGGGCGGTCGACGTCGCGATCACACCCGCCACGGGTGCGGTGACCTGCAGCGTGCCGCCCTCGGGGAGCGCCAGCCGCGCCAGCACCTGGCCGGCGGTGGTGGTCTCGCCGGCTTCCGCCAGCACGTCCGCGACCTTCAGGCCGGGACGCTCGGGCCGCACCGACGTTTCCTCCCGCGCGATGATCGTGCCGGCGGCTTCGACGATGTCGGAGAAGCAGGATTTTGCGACTTTCAGCACCGTGACCGCTGGCCCCTTGGGCGCGCCGTCATCGGCAGCCCTGGCCGGATATTGACCGAGCACGAGCAGGCCGGCGACGGCTGCGGGACACAGGCTTCGAACAACGGCACGGGGCAAATGATGCATCGGAAATTCCACGGGGGCTATGCCTGCAATCGATAGCAGATGACAGCCGCGCGGACTACGGCAGCGGTGTCCTCAAAAAGGATGCCGCCGCAGGCCGTCGCGGCAAATCTTCGATTACAAGTCTTTGATTGGTCGCGGGATTGGAGAACAGGTTCGCGCCTTCCCGGGCGGGCGCCGTGGTCGGCGCCACCCCAAGTGCGGTCGGGTCCATGCCCGATGATATGGCGGCAAGGCGGGCCTTGCGAAATTACGGATGTTTACGTAGGCCGGCCGCCCATGTCCCCGCCTTCACGGCAGGTTCAGGAACTCCACCCAGTTCGGCTTCTTGCCGGTGGGGTAGGATTTCAGCTTGGCCAGCGCGCCGCTGCTCTGGTCGATCGCATAGACCGTCATGCTGTCGGAGAGCTCGCCGACCGCGGCGAGGTAGCGGCCGGAGGGATCGATCTGGAAGCCGCGCGGCTGCTTTTCGGTCGGCACGCTGCCGATCGTGGTCAGCTTGCCGCTGGCCGCGTCGACCTTGTAGGCGGCGAGCGTGTTGGTGGTGCGCTCGGAGGCGTAGAGGAAGCGACCGTCGGGAGTGATGTGGATGTCGGCCGCCCAGGGTTTTCCGCTAAATCCTTCCGGCAGCACGGTGGTGCGCTGGATCTCGTTCCAGGCGCCGCTCTTGGCCTCATAGGTGAACGCGGCAACGTCGCCGTTCAGCTCGTGGACGAGATAGACGAACTTGCCGTTGGGGTGGAACACGAAGTGCCGCGGCCCCGATTTCTCCGGCACCTTGTGGGCCGGCGGATCGCTCGGCGTCAGCGTGCCGGTCGTGGCATCGAACGCAAAGGCCAGCACCTGGTCGGAGCCGAGATTGGTCGCGAACGCGAAGCGATTGTCGGGCGAGGGCAGGAAGGCGTGAGCGTTCAATCCGGTCGGGATCACCTGCTTCGGCTCGCCGACGACGCCGTTTGCGAGAAGCCGGTTGAGCGCGACCTTGTTGCCGCCATAGGAGGCGCTGAACAGGAACTTGCCGGTACGGCCGACGGCGATATTGGCCATGCTGTCGGCGAGCGGCCCGTTGCCGATATGGCTGAGCTGGCCCGTCTTGGGATCGATCGCAAAGCTCACGGCGAGGTACGGCTGCGAGCGGATTCCGGCAATCAGCACACGGTGGTCGGGCGTGATCGCGAGCGGCGTCGAGGAGCCGGGCTTGTCGACACCCTTGAAGGCGGCCGTCTGCACCGGCGTCATCTCGCCGCGCTCGGTCATCTTGAACACGCTGATGTCGTTGCTGTCGGCGTTGCCGACATAGGCGAAGGTCTCGGCCATGCCGGCGCGGACTCCAGAGATGAGAGTGAGGGCTGCGAACAGGGTGGTGGCGATCGCAGCAAGTGGCGCTGTCGATGCTATGCGTCGGGTAGGTCTCAACATGGGCTCCTCCTGAAGGCCGGATCGCGGCATCGTCGTTTTGCCGGGGAGGATAGCGGGCGGCACGCCGCCGCACCAAATTCCAGTTGGGATTGATCGATGCCGAAATCGTATTGATCGCCGGAGGGCTACCGCACCGCCGCTGTCCGGGAGGGCAGATGCGGGCTGGACCGATGGGCGGGTGGTCCGACCACGGTCCAGACGGCCACCGCAACCAGCGCGGAGGTCAGGATGGTCCAGGCGATGAGCCGCTTCCGCATCAGGCCGAATCCGTCGGTGTCATGAATGTGCCGGGCACCCGGCATCGTGCACTGCAAACCGCGGCAATCCTATGAACTCGTTCACAGGCGAAAACGGCCGGCGCAATGTGAACCAACGCCGCGGCAGCGCATTGAACCGGCATGCCCCGTGAAAACGATCTCGAAGGCAAGCCCGACATGGGTGGCAAGCATGGCGGTCAGGCCGGCCAGCCCAAGTCGCCGCCGCGCTCGCACGAGGGCGAGCGCGATGAGGACGTCGTGGCAAAGCGCCACACCCGCCAAACCGATCGAGCGTCGCCGCCGACCAAATCAAGATAGCGGCGCGCTTAGTTGCCTCGGGAACAGCAGCCTCGGCTGGTCGTGTTTCCGGTCCCGTGGACGGCGATCGAAATGGAGGCTGGCTCGTGTTTTGGATCTATTGGGACACCGCCTGGTCGCTGATCATCAGCGGCATCATGTTTGCCACCATCGTCAGCCACCCCGACGCCGAGTTCGCCGAAGTGCGGGCGGCAAGACGGCCAATGTGAGCGCCCAGACTGCGGCCATCGTTTCGGCTCAAGTCATGGTGCCAGGCATGAAGCAGCGGATCATGGGGCGGCCGTTGACGTAATAGGGCCAGA
Source organism: Bradyrhizobium diazoefficiens (assembly GCF_016616425.1). Classification (NCBI taxonomy): domain Bacteria; kingdom Pseudomonadati; phylum Pseudomonadota; class Alphaproteobacteria; order Hyphomicrobiales; family Nitrobacteraceae; genus Bradyrhizobium; species Bradyrhizobium diazoefficiens. Next base: position 295,275 of record NZ_CP067101.1, on the reverse strand, counting down.
CCATGGTGCGCCCTGCGCGGTTGGGCTCGGTGATGACGGTGTTGTCAGGCACCTCGATCCAATTGCCGAGGAGTCGTACCCGGTAATGTCCGTTCCGCGTGTCCCAGTCGACATCAGCGAGCACCGTGCCGTCGGCATCGGCACAACAGAGGCCGCCGCCCTTGCTGCGCAGGCTCTCAAACCAGCCCTTGAGAGGAGAGTTTGCATAGCGGCCGTCGTCGCGGGCCTGCGCGGTCAGCCCGATCATGGCCGTCACTGCGATGAGAGGGATCATCCTGAAAGGCACGCTCGCCATGTTGCGTCGCTCGCTTTCCTGCACGCGCGCCAACGGCACCAGGCGACAAGCCGCCTGCGATGCGCGTGATGCAATGTTGGCCGATGCCCGCCGGCCGGAGTTCCCGACCGTCTCAGCGAGGCGATAACCGCGAAGTCCGAGGTTTGATCCTAATTTTTCGGCCGATGGTTCCGTTGTCCGCCGGCACTGCCCACTGCAGGCAATTAAACATTCCCGGGAACGATTCTCTTAATCTTCATCCGATACAGCTTCCCCAACGAGAGGTTGCGATGTCCCGTGTCATTCCGCCCGTCGTTCTGTCCACCGCATTGGTCGATCGCCGTCCATGACCCGATCCCTGGAGCCTGATCGGTCGAAGCACGCCGATCGCATCGTCTGGATCGCGGTTGGGGCCACGGCCGCCGTCGTGTTGACGGTGGCGATGCTGGGACCTTTCCGGATCGAATGGATTTCATTCTGGAAGCCGGCCCTCGTCACCGTCTTGCTCATATCGATGAGCCGGTTCTACACGACCGTCAGAAAGGATGAGGCTCTCGCCAGCGCATTGGCCGGAGCGGCCCAGCTCATTGCATTTGCGGCGGTAGCAGCTCCTCTGTCCTATGTCGCGGCGAGCGCGGCATTCCCTCTCTGGGACAGCGAGCTCGCCGCGCTGGATCGGCGTCTCGGCTTCGACTGGATGTCGTGGCTCGGTGCAATGAATGCTGCGCCGCTTCTGCATCGAATCCTGGCGCTTGCCTATGGGAGTTTTGCCCTGCAAACGACCGCCATTATCCTCGTCTTGGCGGCGGCGGGGCATGCGCTGCGATTGCGCGTCTTCATGCTGAGCTTCGTGCTGACGACCTTTCTGACCATCGGTGTGTCGACCCTGATGCCGGCCCAGGGTGTCTGGGGCTATCTGCACCTGTCTTCGGTCGACTCTCCGGCAATCGTGCCGGTCACCCGGGATCTTGCTCTTCCGGTATTCCTTGGATTGCGCGACGGAACCTTGCGTCAGCTGGTCGCGGAGGGCGCCGACGGAATCATCAGCTTCCCCAGCCTGCATGCCGCGCTTGGACTGCTCTTCCTGTTGGCTCTTTGGCCGGTCAGATATGTGGGCATCGCCTTCGCCCTGCTCAATGTCGCGATGATCGCGGCAACGCCGGTGGACGGAGGCCACTATTTTTGCGATGTCATCGCCGGCTTGACGATCGCGCTTCTGAGCTGGATTGCCGTGCAACGTGCTCTCGCCCGCGTGACGGGCGAACGAATGCAGCCTGGCGGACCTGTCGAAGCCGACGCCGTGTTCGTCCGCGTCTCGAAATAATCGCGTTCGCTAGGCCGCGGCCTGATTCGCCAGCAACTGCTTCAATTTCGCCGCCGGCACCGCCGGGCTGAACAGCCAGCCCTGCATCTGGCTGCATCCGAGCTGGCGCAGCACCTCGCGCTGGGCCTCGGTCTCGACGCCTTCGGCGGTGGTCGCCATGCGGCGCGCGGCGGCCATGTGCACCACGGCCTGCACGATCGGGGAGGAGTCTTCGGGCTCGCCGATGTCGCTGATGAAGCTGCGGTCGATCTTGATCTTGTCGAAGGGGAAGCGGTGCAGATAGCTCAGCGACGAATAGCCGGTGCCGAAATCGTCGAGTGCGATGCGCACGCCGAGCTCGCGCAGCTGCTGGAGGATCGTCAACGCCTCCTCGTCGTCGCGGATCAGGACGGTCTCGGTGATCTCGAGCTCGAGCCGTCCGGGTGCCAGCCCTGACTCCGCGAGGGCCGCGGCGACCTTGAGCGCCAGCGTCCGCGAGCGGAACTGGACCGGCGAGACGTTGACCGCGATGTGAATGTGGCCGGGCCAGGAGGCAGCCTCCGTGCAGGCCTGCTTCAGCACCCATTCGCCGATCTCTCCGATCAGGCCGGTGTCTTCCGCCACGGGAATGAAGTCCGCCGGCGAGATCATGCCGCGCTCCGGATGGCGCCAGCGCAGCAGCGCTTCGCAGCCGGTCACGACATTCGCCGCCAGATCGACCAGCGGCTGGTAATGCACCTCGAACTCGCCGCGAACGAGCGCCTGACGCAGATCGAGCTCGAGCTGACGGCGCAGCGTCGCCCTGGCGTCGTATTCGGGCGCGAACACGCGGTAGGTGCGGCGCCCTTCCGACTTCGCCGCGTACATCGCAAGATCGGCGCGCTTGAGCAGATCGTCGAGATTGTCGCCGTGGTCGGGCGCGATCGCGATGCCGATGCTGGCATCGGTCAGGATGTCCTGGCCCTTGCAATCCACCGGCGCGCGCAACGCCCTCAGGATGTTCTCCGCCAGCGCCCTCAGCTCGGCTTCATCGTTGGTGCCGGCCTTGACGATGGCAAACTCGTCGCCCCCGAGCCGCGCGACGAGGTCGTTGCCGCTGACGCAGGCGCGCAGGCGGTTCGCCACCTGGCGCAGCAGCTCGTCGCCGACCTCGTGTCCGAGCGAATCGTTGACGCCCTTGAACTCGTCGACGTCGATATAGAGGATTGCGAACGGCTTGCCCTGGCTGAGCTCGGCAACGCGGCGCTCCAGATGTCCGCGCATCAGCACGCGGTTGGGCAGGTCGGTCAGCGCGTCGTAATGCGCCATATGCGCGATGCGCTCGTCGGCACGGAGACGCTCGGTGACGTCCTCATGGGTCGCGAGCCAGCCGCCGGCGGCGCCGGGCTGGTTCTTGATCTCGATCAGGCGGCCGTCCGCGGTCTCCACGATGGCGTTCTGGTTGCGCCCGACATGGCTCAGGATGTCGTCGCAATAGGACGAGACGTCGCCGTGCAACGAGCCCGTGTCATGGCGATGCTGGATCACGTCGCGGAAATAGGCGCCGGGCTTCACCACCTCGGTGGACAGGCCGTACATCTCGATGTAGCGCCGGTTGCAGACGATCAGCCGCTCGTCCTGATCGAACATCAGCAGTCCCTGCGTCATCGTATTCATCGCGGTGTCGAGCCGCTGCTTCTCGAGCGAGAGCCGGATCGTCACCTGGCGGAAGATCAGGAACAGCGTGAGCACCAGGAGGCCGATCGACAGCACCGCGACGGTGACGAAGAATTTCGTCTGCGTGCGCCAGGTCGCGAGCGTCGCGTCCAGCGACTTGGTCGCGACCACGACCAGCGGCTCGCCGGCGAGCAGTCGCGAGACGACGATGCGGTCCTTGCCGTCGATCGGGCTCGCGAGCTGCGTGGAGACGAAGGTGCGCTCGAACACCGCGATCTGCTCCGGCGTGCCCTTGCGAAAGTTCTGCCCGATCATCGCATCGACCCGCGGAATGCGCGCGAGCAATTGGCCGTTCCGGTGGTGCATCGCGATGGAGGAGTCCTCGCCGAGGCCGGTCGAGGCGAAGAAGGATTCGAGCTGCTCGGGCGCCATCGCGCGCGAGACGAGGCCAAGGAATTCGCCGTGCGGGCCGGACACGCGCCGCGCAAACACGATCGCCGGTCCGTTGCCGAGCCGCCCTGGCACGACCTCCACTTCCTCCTGCGCGGCCGGATCGTTCTTGAGGCGGTTGAAGTAGCCGCGGTCGGCGACCGAGATGTCGGCGACCGGCCAGCGCCGCGACGAGTTGATCAGCATGCCCCTGGAGTCGAACACATTGGCGCCGGCAACGTCGGACCAGCCGCCGGCCTTTGCGCGCAGCATCTCGTGCACGGCCAGCGTCCCCATCTCGCTGCGGAAAACGTCGGCGGACTCGATGCCACGGCTCTCGAATTCCGCGATGATGCTCTTCTGGAGCACCGCAAAATCCTCGAATTCGCGGTCGAAATGCCGGGCGAGCAGGCGCACCGCGCTTTCAAGGCTGTCGCGGCCGCTCTCGATCGCATTCTGCCGGAAGCGGTCGACGGTGAGCGCGGTGCCGATGGCCGTCGCAGCCATCAGCACGAAGCCGCCGACGATCAGCCATGTCAGTGGCGCGCTCCGCCAACGGCGGAACAGCGCGCGCATGCGCGCGGTCCATCGGATCGATGTGCCCATCCAGCCCTCCCCCTGTGGGATGCAAGATGCAGCCAAATCAGAAAGACCCCGTTACCAGCGAGGGTTAGGGAAATATGAATCGGAGCGGAATCGGTTGGTTGTTCCCCGCCGGATCTCCCATCTCAGTGCTCCTGCATTCGCCTTGGCGAACATAGCCGGCACGTCGAAGGGGCCCGGTCCTGACGTCGTAGCGGCAGCGCCAGTGATGGCCTTGTCGGGCGAGGTGAAGGCGAGCCCGGAATCGTCGGAGAGGATGAAGTCCGGCAGCGGGCCGGAGGGCGGCCAATGCGGGTGAAGCGACTGGCGCCATGACCAGCGCCAGGACAAGCGTCAGCCGTCGCGCGGCACGGGAAAATACGGTCACGATACAAATTCCCTTGAAGAAATGCCGCTTGTGCGGCCTTGATAGTTTGGACACGCCCCTCGTCGCTCCGGGTTCATCCGCGCGAGGCTTGTCATCCCATCGACCGTCTTGCTGCCGCAGCCAAATCGGAGCACCTTGCTGCCCTCGGTTGATTTGCCAAGGTTCTTTTCCGATGATGACCCTATCCAAGGCTTTCATTGCTTTCTGCCTGCTGGCGCTGGTCGGCACGGTGCTGGTGATCGGCCCGACCGAGCTGCGCCGCCTGCTGCCCGGCGAAATCAGGACCGTCGTTGCCGCCAAGCCGGAGGCCAGGATCGAATCCAAGGCCGACCCCAAGATCGACCTCAAGGCCGAACTTAAAGTCGAGGCCAAGGCTGACCTCAAGCCGGAGCCGAAGCCGGACGAGCCCAAACCGGAGCAGCTCAAGCCCGAACAGCCGAAGCTTGCCAGTGCGCCACCTGCGCCGGCAGCGGTTCCAGCCCCCGAGCCGAAGGCGGGCGCGGTGGTTGAGAGCCAGAAGCAGGTCACGGCTGCGCTCTCCGATCTGGCGCCGGTCAAGCCGCCCCCGGCGGTCGCCGACACCGGCCCCCGTTTCGACGTGGCCCGGGTCGACGAGCACGGCGAGGCGGCGGTGATCGCCGGTCAGGCCGCGCCCGGTGCAAAGGTCGAGCTGCTGCGCGACGGCAAGGCGCTCGATACCGTGGTCGCCGACGCCTCGGGCCAGTTCGTGATGACCCCGCCGCAGCTTCCCGCCGGTTCCTATGAATTGACGCTCCGGGCCAGGGCGCCGGATGGCACGGTCACGCAGTCCGGCCGGACCATGGCGGTGACCATCGCCGAGGCGGCGCCGCCGCCGGCCACAAAACAAGAAGCAGGACAAGAGACGAAGCAGGCCGGGAAGGCCGATGACAAATCGGATGCGGTGGCCTCCCTGCCGTCGGCCTCGCCGCGCCTGGCTTCAGTGCCCGACAGGCGCGCGCCCCGGCCGAAATCGGCCGGCGCGCCAAAGCCCAGGGTCCTGGCGCGGGCGCCTGCCGCCACGGCGGTTGCATCGGCCTCACCGGCAGACGTGCTCCACGCCGCAGCGGCGGAGGCAGGCGGCAGCCGGGTGATTTCCCGCGGCGACAGCCTGTGGGCGCTCAGCCGGCTCGCCTATGGCGACGGCGCCCGCTACGCCGTGATCTTCAACGCCAACCGCGACAAGATCCACGACCCCAATCTGATCTATCCCGGCCAGACGTTCGTGATGCCGCAGAAGGCGGAGTGAGCAACGCTTCGCCAAGCGCAGATGAAAGAAGGACGCGGCGGATAGCTCGCCCGTGACCCGTCCTTCGAGACGCCCGCCTATGGCAGGCTCTCGGGATGCAGTCTTGTTTCTCAGGGAAGTTTCAAACCCTCTTGGCGAGGAGCCCGCCGAAGCGGGCGTCTCGAGCCATGCAGGTTGAGCAGGTTCGGCAATCCTCGCAGCCAGCAACTGGCAAGAAGCTCTTTTCCGTGAAACGAGTGCAGTGACCCGCGACGCTTTGCCCTGTGTTCCCTCCGGAACATCTGGTTCCCCGGCGCGTCATCTCCCCTGCGACGCGGTGCGCGCCTGGTGCGGGGAGGAGGCCAAATTGGTCAGGTCAGCGATCATGTCGGGACGCACGAGACTGACGTTGGCCGGCGCGACCCTCGTGATTGCGGCAGTGCTGTTGCCGAATAAAGCCGAGGCGCAATTCGGATTGCGCGGCGGTCCGCTCGGCGTTGCACGTTTCGCCGTCGGCCACATGCTGGGCCTGTCGCGCCTTCGCCATTCTCGCATGGCGGTGCGCGGCAGCCGATACCGCTCAGCCGCGCTGAGGTCGCACGATCCCCGTGGCGCCGAGCGCGGCAAGCCACCCAACCCCTATATGCTGCGCGCGGCGCTCACGGCACAGGCTGCGCTGGCGGGCTGGCATGGCGGTCGGCGCCCGCAGGGCTGGTGGCGCCATCCCGACGGCAGCTACGGCTGGGTCGGCCCGGTGTTCTGGCCGTTCGCGCATGACGACATCACCAATGCCGTCATCTTCAGCGATGCCACCAGCCTCTCGCTCTATGGCTACGGCGACATCCATGCCGCGATCTTCGCACCCTATGCGGCGACCGAGCTCGCCGCCTACGCGGTGCCGCAAGGCCGGCGTGCGCGGCGGGTCCCGGCCGCCGAGACCCTCTGCGACGCCAGCGACACCGGCGGCTTGCCGGTCGAACGCATTGCTGGCGCCGTGCAGCCGAACGAGCTGCAGCGCACCGCGCTCGACGAGCTCGCATCCGCCTGGAATGCCGCACGCGACACCATCCGCGCCGCCTGCCCGGCGCAAGTCCCTGCCACGGCCGCCGAGCGCCTCGGCCTGATGCGCGAGCGGCTCGAAGCCATGATCAAGGCAATCGACGCGGTCGCGCCGCCGCTGGCGAAATTCGCAGATCTCCTCGATGACCACCAGAAAGCGAAGCTCGAGGCGCTCTCCCGGGACCGTCGCGCCGCGCTTGCGTCCGTGCAGCGCAAGGATGCGCAGGCGGCCGCCGCCTGCGAGCCGGACTACGATCCCCGCTATGACGAAAAGGCGCAGCGTCAGTATGAGCAGCTCGTGCAGCAGCAATGGCCCGCCGCCGAGATCGCTTCCACGCTTCACCTCGACGATGTCGCCCGCGCCCGCCTCGATGTGCTCCAGGACACCACGCTGCGCACGATGCAGACGCTGAGTGCCTGTCCCGCGAAGAGCCCGGCGACCCCGCAGGCCCGCCTCGCCGCCGTGAAGGCGCGGCTGGAGGCGATGCTGCAAGCGGTGAACGGCGTTGCCGACGCGCTCGACGATTTTGAGTTTGACCTGAGCGACGAGCAGAAGGCGGGCTTCGAGGCGATCGGACCGAAGCGCGGGGCGTGAAGGGCGGACGCCCGCTTCAGCGCGCCCATTGCCAGAAAAGTCCAGCGTTCATCGCAAGACAGGTCCTCGTCCTGAGGGCCCGCGACAAGCGGGCGTCTCGAAGGACGGCCGCGGGGAAACTGCCAGCTCAAGGAGGACATCGAGCGGATCGACGCCGCCAAGTCGCCAAGTTTGCTGTAAAGCTCCACCGCTGTCACGCCGCCGAGGTCAGCGGTCGCGCCCGTTCGATCCGCTTGCGATCGCGCGCTGAGTGCATCGCCTCCCACAGATCGGTTCGCCGCTGCACGTTCAGCCAGAAGTCCGGACTGTTGCCGAAGACGCGGGCCAGAATCAGCGCGGTGGCCGCGGTGACGTTGCGGCGGTCGTTGCAGAGTTCGTTGACGTGCTTGCGCTGCACGCCCATGGCCTCGGCCAACGCGCCCTGGGTCAGGCCGATCGGCTTCATGAATTCCTCGGTGAGGATTTCGCCGACCGTAGCCGGCTTGCGTTTCGTCATCAGCATGGGGTTCAAGGAAACTGGATCAGGGATTGCCTTCGGATGGCAAGCGTACCACCCTATAATTCACCTGCAAGATTCGCGAGATCAACGACAGCGCGGTCGTTTAGGCCTGAGACTATGACCCCGAACGCTCTTCGATCGAAAATTGTTAGGTTGCGGGTTAAGGCGCTGGTAACTGAGAGCTACGGGCGCGCACTGATCGATCGTGAGATCTGGACCGACGAAGGGGTCTGGTACCGAAATCAGAAAGAGCACTGGCTGGGGTGACTTTCGGAGTACGACGGCCCTGGCGCTTATAACCGGAAGAATTGGAAGCGGCGTTCTGCGGAGTTTATCTACAATCATACTCGCTGTCCGCCGATGCTTCTCTGGTCAGCAGAAGGGGCTGGTGTAACAAAGCAGGAGTTATTAGCAGCCAAACGATTGGCGCTGTCTGGACGTGGGAGCCAGGCGGGGCATTGCGCTTTGATTGGTAAGTCGATTCCATGGTCCAGAATCGAAGTGATGTTTGACAAGCGTGATCGTGCCACCTGAGCCTCGAAAAGGGTCTGCGAATGAGAGTTGATTATGAGCGACATTAAACTCTTTCGAATCGGAAATGGTTCTGTGAATGAGTTGGCAGGAACGACCGACACCGTCGAGAAGTCAGTTCAGAACTTTTTCGAAAAGAACTTGGAAGTGCTCTTAGGCGTTCGCTTTCTCGCGACGGAATTTACGACAAGCAATGGAGGGCGCATCGATAGCCTTGGGTTGGACGAAAACGGTTGTCCGGTGATCTTGGAATACAAGAGAGCTCTGAACGAGAATGTAATCAATCAGGGGCTTTTTTATCTCGACTGGCTGATGGACCATCGGAAGGATTTTCAGTGGTTGGTGCTGGAAAAGCTCGGCAAGAAGGATGCGGAGAGTGTCGACTGGTCCGCGCCTCGTTTGATCTGCATTGCTGGCGATTTCAACAAGTACGACGATCATCCGGTCAAGCAAATTCAACGTAACATCGAGCTTATCCGCTATCGCAGGTTTGGGCCAGAATTGCTGATGCTTGATTTGGTTGCTGCGACTTCAGTCAAAGGGTCGCCTGCAGCGAGTGCTGCAGCGATGAACAGTGAAGCTGCTGTTCCGGCAGTAGGAAAATACAAGACAGTCAGTGCGGTCCTCGAAGAACTTGATGCAGCTATGATCGATCGATTTGAGGCGTTGAGGGCGGCTATCGTAGCGCTCGGAGACGACGTGCAAGAAGCAACTCTCCGCCTGTACATTGCATTCAAGCGGATCAAGAATTTCGCGTGCATTGAATTTCGCCCCACAGCGGCGAAGATTCTTATCTATGCTAAGGTAGACCCGCAAAGCGTCAACCTTGAACCAGGATTTACTCGCGACGTTTCAAACATAGGGCATTTTGGCACAGGCGACTTGGAGATTACGCTCTCCAAATCGGAAGACCTCGAACGAGCAATGCCATTCATCAAACGCAGTTATGAGAATTCATAGCAGCGCCGCCGCTGGCTTCCCCAAAGCGCGATGATGCTGCTCTGCCGGTGTTTTGCCCGGCGTGTCAAACCGCATCAGCCGCGCGCGAGCCCCGTAACTCGTTGATCTGCAGACCCCGTCTACTGTGCATGGGGTTGTTTTCGACATTTTCAGCAGGCTGCCCGGGCTCGGGTCGGTAAGTGACGGGAAATTCTCACAAGTTCAACCTGCCGCGCCCGTCTTCGGATAAATAAAATTTCTTTTTACCCGAATGGCGAAACACCCTATGCTCCCGTCCAACTCATCCCGTCGGAAGGGACGGATCGCGATCGTCAGGGTTCGTGGGGTGAGGGGCGGTGGACGCGGGCGGCGTCGGCGCCATGAGCGGTCGCAGGGCGGGTAGTCTCCGTGAGCGATCAGCGGGCGCGTGTACGACGGTGCTGCCTGCGTACGGCAAAATCGTGTGGTCGTGACGCCCGAACATCCGGCGTCAAGTCTTGCAGCGGTGCGCTGGTCCGACCGGACCGGCGCATCCCTTGAAAGCCGCAAGGCGACGGTGGCAACAGGGATCGACTCACCGGCGAGAGCGCGACATAAGCCGTTTCAACCACTGCGCAGGGAAGGCCGGGCATTCGGCCGCACCTGTTTCTCCCCTGTGAGCGATTACCACGCACTCATGCACAGGGGTTTTTCGGGTGCCAGCCGGTGCCCGGTCTTCCCTGCGCCCTTCCGGTTCGAAGGGTGCCAGACCAAAGCAAAACCCGGGCGCAATGCGCCGCGGGACCGCGACATGCTGTCGAATTCCCAGGCGTCAATGACGAGCGGCGTATCGCCACGGGGCGAGGCGAAGATGCTACCCCCGCCGCCGCACCGCCGCCGCATCCGCCACGTCCTCCACCTCCTCGCGCCAGCTCAATATCTCCATCGCCAGCACGGGATGATTGAAGCCCTTGAGCTGGAGATCGTCGAGAGCGCGGGCTTCCACCCAGGGCTCGACCATGCCGTAAACGCGGCGGCTGACCACGATCTGGCCCGCCCTGGCCTCGCCGCACAGGCGCGAGGCGAGGTTGGTGACGCTGCCGATCGCGGCATATTCCAGCCGCTGCTCGAAGCCGACCTGGCCGAGCGTGGCATAGCCGAGCGCAATGCCGATGCCGAAGCCGAGGCTGTGCCCGCGGTTGCGCCAGCGCTCGGTCAGGGGTCCGATGGTGTCGCGCATCTCCACCGCCATCTTCACGGCGCGCTTGGTGTGGTCCTCGAATTGAATCGGCGCGTTGAACAGGATCATCACGCCGTCGCCGGCATATTTGTCGAGCGTGCCTTCATATTTGAAGATCAGCTCGCCGAGCGCCGCGTGATATTCGCGCAGCACGTTCATCGCCTCTTCCGGCTCGGTCGCTTCCGTGAACGCGGTGAAGCCGCGCAGGTCGCAGAACACCACCGTCACCTCGCGGCGCTGGCTGGTGAGCAGGCCTTCCGGGCTGTCGGAGGAGGCGATCAACTGCGCCACCTGCGGCGCCAGGAAGCGCTCGAGCTTGCGGATCCGCTCGATCTCGCCGAGCTGGGTCTTGACGCGCTCCTCCAGCGACATGTTCCAGTCCTTGAGCTGCTCGGTCTGCATGCGCAGCTTGTCCGCCTGGGCGCGCACGGTCGCGTTCGCCGCCTCCAGCTCGCGGCCCTTGTGATCGACCTCGGTGAACAGGCGCGCATTGCGCATCGCCAGCACCGCCTGGTTGGCGAAGGTGCGCATCAAGCCGGTGATGCTGCTTCCGAACTCGCCACTGGCGCGGCGCAGCACAACCAGCGAGCCGAGCGTGCCCTGCTGGTCGATCAGCGGCACCACCAGCACCGAGTGGAAGCCGGCAGCGATGGCGACCTCGCGCAGCGGCTGCTCGGCGGCATGGTCGAGGTCGGGAAGCGCGATCGGCGTGCAGCTGGCGGCGGCTTCGCTCAGGATGTTCTCGCCTTCGTCGATCGTGACATGGCCGTCGTCGGCGGATTTGTCGATGCCATCAGCCTCGACCAGGTTGAAGCGGCGCTTCTCGGCATCGAAGCCGTAGATCAGCACCGCATCGGCATGGGTGATCTCGATCGCGCGCGCGGCGATCGTCGCCAGCACGGCGTTGAGATCGAGCGAGGAGGCGACGGCGCGGCCGACCTCCTCCAGCACCTTCAGCTCGTTGATCGACTGCGCCAGATCGCGCGTGCGCTCCTCGACCTTGGTCTCCAGGCTCGAATAGGTCTCCTGGATCTGACCGGCCATGCGGTTGAACTGGCTGGCGAGGTCTTCCAGCTCGTCCGAGGTGTGGACGTCGATCCGGTGGCTGAAATCGCCTTCGCCGAGCCTGTAGGCGCCGTCGCGCAGCGCCGTGATCGGGATGATCATGCGGCGGGCCAGCAGCGTGCCGGCGAGGATCGCGACCATCAGGCCCATCCCGATCAGCAGCGCGATGCGCACGAGCTGGTCGCGGATCGGCATCAGGGCTTGCGTCGTCGGCTGCTCGAACAGCACGCTCCAGCCGAGCTTCGGCACGGTGCTCGCGGCGCTCATCACCGACTGGCCGTTGAAGTCGGTGCCCGACGTGTCGGGCTCCCGGCCGGGCGCGATCGCGGCCGCCACCTGCGGCAGCTTCGACAGATCCTTGCCGACCTCGGGCCCTTTCGACGACGTCGCCAGCACGCGGCCGCGCGGATCGACTACGTAGGCAAAGGCCGCCTTGCCGACCTGGGCGTCGGACAGGTACTCGGAGAGGAAGCCGAGATCGATCTCGGCCACGGTGACGCCGGCATTGAAGCCGGAATGCGCCACCGAGATCGACATGAACGGCGTCCGGCCGGCGAACCAGGCCGGCGCATAACTGACCCCGCGGGCGACGGTCTCGGTAAAGCGCACGTCGCGGGAAAGGTCCGCGTTGCCGCCGGTCGTGGTCGACTGGCGCGAGACGCGCAGCACCTCGCGGCCCTCGCCGTTGAGCTGGAACAACTGGTTGACGACGGCGACCTGTTGCAGCAGCTGGGCGTAGTCGGCGCGGCGCTTCTCGACCGTATCCCGGCTGGCCGTCGTCACCCAGCTGATCTGGCGCTCGAGCTCCGAGATCGACTGCTCGATGCGCCGGGCGGCGGCTTGCGCCTTGTCCTCCAGGCCGTCGGTCTGCTGTGTCCTGATGGCGCGGTAGGAGATCCAGGTCTCCATCGCGCCGTTGACGGCGAGGACGAACACGACGAGGCCGACGAGGGAGACGACGTATTTGGCGAACAGACCCTCGCGCAGAAACCGTGTCTTGTCGTTCGCTCCTGCCATCCCGATCCTCTCGCGCCGTCAATCGACGCCGGCGCTATGGGGCCGTGCAGGCCCTTCCGAGCCGTTCTACCACAATTTGGGCCAATGGACCGCCGCGCGGCCGGGGCGCCGGCCGCCGTGGTTACTCCCTATGGACACCGCGGCCGGTGGAAGAGAGTGAATTGTCGCAGCCTGATCCGTTCGGAGGAAGCCGGGGGCCGCCAATCACCGGTTGAAGAGTTGCCGCAGCAGGTCGTTCATTGGCTGACTGTCCTGTTGTGCGACCGGCGGATCCTCCAGGGCCGGAGCCGCGGGCGAGGCCTGCGGTGCCGGTGTGGCGGGCGTTGCCGGCAGGCTGCGGCTGCGGCCGGCGCCACTGGAAAGCCCCTGCTGGATCAGATTGCCGATCGCCTCCCCCAGCGGGCCGCCGAGCAAATTGTTCTGGCCCGGTTGCTGGGCTTGCGGATTGGCATTGCCGCCGCCCGGTGCGGCGGTGCCGCCGAGCCCCGGGTTGCTGCCAACGTTGCTGCCAAGATTACTTCCGAGGCTGCCCAGGATGTTGCCGAGCCCGGCGCCGTCAGGGCTGAACAGGCCCTTGCCCATCTCGCGCAGCCTGGCATAGGCGGCGTCCGGATTGTCCAGTATACCGGCCATGTCAGGGTAGATCCGCGGCTGCGACCAGGGGCCCTGGATCATCACGGGGATGCCGAAGCCGACCGGCTCATTGGCGCGGCCCTGGCCTTCGGTCGTCATCACGAGCTTGGGCTCGACGCGAAAACCCATCATCTTGGTGTCGAGGGCGATGGTGCCGGCGCCGGTCACGCGGACCAGCGGCCCGATCAGGTTGAGATCGGTCGTCACCGCCTGCCCCTTGTCGATGCGGAAGGACGCCGAGAGCTGCGACAGGTCTGTGCTCTGCTCCCGGCTTTGGTCCTGGTTTTCTTGCCAGCCGGACAGCGTGCCCGTCGCCAGCGAGCGGATCATCTGCGCGACGTTGATGCCGCGGAGGGCGCCGTCCTGGAAATTGACGAAGGCCGTGCCCTGCATGTTCGCCATTATCGCGCGCTGGCTGGCGCCGGCGCTGCGCAAAGCGAGCTTGGCCTGCAGCTTGCCGTCGATGCGGTCGAATTCGGCAAGGCCCTGCAGCAGCGGCAGCGCGCGGACGCCGACGAGATCGGAATGCATGGCAAAGCTCGGTGCGCCGCTGGTCGCGTCCAGGATCACCTCACCCGACACTTGCCCGCCATACGCGCCGAGATTGGCGGTGCCGGCCTTCAGCACGCCGCCGGCAAGCTTGGCATCGAGCGCCAGCGGCGCGATGCGCGCATCGCCGATCACGGCCTCGTTCGCGGAGATCCGCAACTGCGCATCGACATAGTTCAGCCCGGACACGTCGATCGGCGCATCGCTCCAGGGTTGCCCGGCCGCGCCCTCCGGCGACTTCGCCAGCGGAATCGCCAGCCGCTGGAAGTCGAGATCGACCTTGACCAGAGGTTTGCTCGCAAGGTCGATCGAAGCCCAGCCGTTGAATGCGCCGTCCCCGAGCCTGCCATTCACGCCGTTGATCATCACGACATCGCCGTTCAGCCGCATCTCGGCATGACCGGTGAGTTGAGACTTCAGCACATCGGGCATGTCGATGGCGAAATCCACCGGGATCGTCGGCCGGTCGGCCGGCGGCGCCGGCGTGGTCGCCTTGATGTCGAACTTGGTCGGGTGGTCGCCGACACGCGCGGTGCCGGTGACATTGACCTTGCGGTCGCGGCCAACGATCGCGTCGGCGTTGATGGCACTGATGCGGCTCTCGACACGATCGCGCGCGCGCGAGAATGCGACTTCGCCGTCGATGACCTTGACGCGGTCGATGGAGGCGCCGTCGACATCGAGCGCGAGCGGCTTCGACGAGCCTCGCGCATTCGGCAGGCGCTCACGCAGCAGCGGCTGGTAGAGCACGGGGCGGGTGACGACGAGCTCGGTGATCTCAGGGCGGCCCGACCACACGCTGGAGAGCGACATGTCGGCCTGCACGCTGTCGACCGTCAGGCGCGTGATGCCGCTGCGGTCCTTCGGGTCGGCAAGCGTGAGGTCGTTCAGCGTGACGTTCAGCGTCGGCCACAGGCTGATCTTCGTGGCGCCGTCGATCGACAGACGATAGCCGGTCGCACTCTCGACGCGCGCGGCGATCGTCGAGGTCAGGAAGCCCGAAGGGATCCCGACCACCAGCAGGAGTGCGATCACGATGATGACGGCGGCCAAAGCCGCGCCGGCGAATTTCACTGCTCTCATGTCGACTTTCCAACGACGGGCAATCGGCGTCGAATTCCGCAGATTGCCCGTCCTTTGCGCCTCAGTTTATCCCCGGACCGGAAGCGGCTCCAAGCGCCTAAAAATAATCAGGGGGTGCTGCAAAGTTATGTGACTTATGACACACTTCTCCGACGCGGTTTTACGCGATCCTGATGTTGATGGTTTCAAGCGATTTGCCAACGCGACTGACCAGGACGTTCACAAGGACATTGAAATGAGCAAGCAGGCCGAATTTGCGGTCATTCTGAAGATGAACCCGATGTTCGCCGATCTCGGTGCAGACGAGCTCCAGCGGCTGTCCAATCTCTGTCACACCCAGCATCTGGCGAACGGCGAGGTTCTGTTCCAGAAGGACGATCCCGGGGATGCGCTGTTCGGCGTGCGCCGCGGCCAGGTCCGTATCGAGACCGGCGCCTCCGACGGCAGCCGGCTGACGCTGAATTTCATGGGCCCGGGCGACCTGTTCGGCGAGGTCGCGGTGCTGGACGGCCAGAATCGCACCGCCGATGCGACCGCGGGCGAGGCCAGCGAATTGTTCGTGCTGCGGCGCGAGGATTTTCTCAGCTTCCTCGAACGCGAGCCGAAGGTCGCGATCAAGATCATCGCACTGCTGTGCCAGCGCATCCGCTGGCAGAGCGAGCGCATGGAAGAATCCATGCTGCAGCCGCTGCCGGTGCGCCTCGCGCGGCGGCTTTGCGCGCTGGCCGCCGATTTCGGCTCCGAGGTGCATATCTCGCAGGAGCAGCTCGGCGTCTTCGTCGGCGCCGCGCGCGAGAGCGTCAACCGCCAGCTGCAGGCCTGGCGCAAGGACGCGATCCTCGATCTGCAGCGCGGCCGCATCCTGCTGCGGAACATGACCAAGCTGACGGCGATCGCGCGGAACGAGTAAGGTCAAGAGATCGGGAGCCTGCGGCGGCGGACGCGATCTCGGTCGATGGCGATGATGCTGCCCTGTATGTCGTCCTCGGTCAGGGCGGTTAGAACCAGTCGGGCTCGCACGCCCATTTCTGTCCAATCGCCGCCCCGGAAGAGAATGCATCGTGCCCTACCTCGGTCAGCCAGTGCGCCAGCACTGGCGAAAGCGGCATGTCGATGAGAAATTTCACTTCGCTGAAACGGTCGGATGCAACTCGATGGCCTCATCCTCGGCGAGGAAGGCCGCGTAGCGCAATGCCTCATCGATGTCCTCGCGTTCCAAATACGGGTAATCGTTGAGGACCGATTCACGAGTCTCGCCGGCCGCCAGCAGGCCGAGCAACCGCGCCACCGGAAACCGCAGCCCGCGAATGCAGGGTTTTCCGGTGCAGACCGCGGGATCGATCGTGATGCGCGTAGACGTCATGAGCATAACATAGCGATTGCGTCCGGCTTCCGCCAGTGCGCGCCCGGTGGGCCTTTCTGAAACCCTTACTCCGCCGCAGGGTGCACGATCTTCTTAGGCGCTGGTGCCGCTTCAGCGGCCGCCGCTCCGTGGTGACCCTCCGCATCTTCGCTGTGGACGATCAGCCGCTTGGCGAAGCGCCAGATCAAGGCGCCGAAATCGTCCATCACCATGAACATCGCGGGCACGAACACCAGCGACAGGATGGTCGAGAAGATCAGGCCGCCGATCACCGCCAGCGCCATCGGCGAGCGGAACTCGCCGCCGGCGCCGACCGCGAGCGCGCTCGGCATCATGCCCGCGGCCATCGCGATCGTGGTCATCACGATCGGGCGGGCGCGCTTCATGCCGGCGTCGATCATGGCCTCCTCGCGCGGCTTGCCGGCGTGAATGGCTTCGATGGCGAATTCCACCAGCATGATCGCGTTCTTGGTGACGATGCCCATCAGCATCAGGATGCCGATCCACACCGGCGTGGTGAGCTGCTTGCCGGTGAGGAGCAGGGCCGCGATCGCGCCGCCGATCGAGAGCGGCAGCGAGAACAGGATGGTGATCGGCTGCAGGAAGGTGCCGAACAGCAGCACCAGCACGGCATAGACCATCATCAGGCCCGCCGTGATCGCAGTGGCGAAGCCGTCCGACAGTTCGTTCAGGCTTTCGGCGTCACCGGAGGGAGAGACCTTCACGCCCTTCGGCAGGCTCCTCATCACCGGCAGATCGTAGATCTTCTTGGTGGCATCGCCGAGCGCGGCGGAGCCGACGAGGTCGGCCGCAACGGTCGCCTGTCGCTCGCGGTCGTAGCGGTTGATGCTGGTGGGGCCCTGGTCGAGCTTGACATCGGCGATGACCGAGAGCGGCACGCCGCCCTTCTCGCCGTGCTCGCCGAGCGGCACACGGAGCTGCTCGAGCGTCTTCAGATTGCTGCGCGCGGCATCCTCGAGCTGAACGCGGATCGGCACCAGGCGGTCGCCGACGTCGAACTTGGCGAGTGCGGGCCCGACGTCGCCGATGGTGGCGACGCGGATGGTCTGCGACAGGCTTTCGGTCGAGACGCCGAGCCGCGCGGCGAGATCGGCCCGCGGCTCGATGCGCAGCTCGGGTCGCTCCAGCGAGATTTCCGAGATCACGTCGGAGATGGTGGGAATGCGCTTCATCTGCGTCGCAAGCTCGCTCGCGACGTTGTTGACGATGTTGGGGTCGACACCGGTCACCACCAGCGAGATCGCGCGCAGGCCGTTCTCGTCCAGGAACCAGAAGCGGATATCGGGAACGTTCTCCAGCTCCTGGCTGATCGAAAACTCGAGCTCGCGCTGAGTGACATCGCGGCTGTTCTTGGGCGTGTAGTTGATGATCAGGGAGGCGCGCCGGACTTCCTGGGTGCCGGGCGGGACGCGCCCGCCGTCGACGAAGATGCTCTTCACCTCGGGCCGCTTGCGCAGGCGCGCGACAATGTCCTCGGTGACCTTTTCGGTATAGGCGAGCTGGGTGCCCGGCGGCAGCTCGAGGGCGAGCAGCGAACGCGCGCTGTCCTGCGCCGGCAGGAAGCCCTGCGGCAACAGCGTGATGCTCCAGATCGAGGCGGCGAAGATGCCGAAGCCGATCAACACCGTGATGAAATAGTGCCTTACCGACCAGGCCACGATGCCGTGATAGGACCGCAATATGCGGCCGGGAGGCGGCTCCTCGTGATTGCCGTGCTTGAGGAAGTAGGCGGCGAGCACAGGCGTGACGAAGCGCGCGGCGAGCAGCGAGAAGAACACCTGCACCGAGACGGTGATGCCGAACTGCTTGAAGAACTGTCCGGCGATGCCCGACATGAAGCTCGCGGGTGCGAAGATCGCGATGATGGTCAGCGAGATCGCGATCACCGCGAGGCCGATCTCGTCGGCGGCCTCCAGCGCGGCGCGATAGGGCGATTTGCCCATGTTCATGTGCCGAACGATGTTCTCGATCTCGACGATGGCGTCGTCGACCAGGATACCAGTCGATAGCGTGATGGCGAGGAAGCTGACGAGGTTCAGCGAGAAGCCGAGAAGGTCCATCGCCCAGAACGCCGGGAAAATCGACAGCGGCAGCGAGATCGCGGCGATGATGGTGGCGCGCAGGTCCCGCAGGAACAGGAGCACGACGACGACGGCGAGGATGGCGCCTTCGAACAGGGTCGAGATCGCCGCGTGGTAATTGCCCTTGGTGTATTCGACCGAGGTGTCGATCAGCTTGAGATCGACGTCGGGATAGGCGGCCTTCAGCGCTTCGATGCGCTTCTCCACGGCCTCGGCCACCTTCACGTCGCTGGCGCCCTTGGACCGCTTGATGCCGAGAGCGACGATCGGCTCGCCGTTGAAGCGGGCGAAGGTCCGGCGGTCCGCGATGGTGTCGGTGACGGTGCCGAGATCGTCGAGCCGGACCTCGCCGCCGCCGAACAGCGGGATCATGGTGCCGGCGAGGTCGCTCAGCGTCTTGGCGCCTGCGAGCGTGCGGATCGCCTGGTCGTTCTTGCCGATCTCGGCCCGGCCGCCGGCGACGTCGATATTGGTGCCGCGCAGGCTCTGGCTGACATTGACCGCAGTCAGTCCCATCGCCTGCAGGCGGTCGGGGTCGAGCGAAACCAGGATCTCGCGCTCGACACCGCCGATGCGCTCGACCTGGGCGACACCGCGCACACCTTGCAGCGCGCGCTTGACCACGTCGTCGACGAAGTAGGAGAGCTGCTCCGGCGTCTTGCCGGGCGATATCGCGGCATAGGTGACGATCGGCAGACCGATGACGTCGACGCGCTGGATCAACGGCTCGGTGACGTTCTGTGGCAGGTTCGACCGCACACGCGTCACCGCGTCCTTGACGTCGTTGAGTGCGCGGTCGGTGTTGGTCTCAAGTGCGAACTGGATGGTGGTCACCGACAGACCGTCGGTGATCTGCGAGGTGATGTGCCGCACGCCCTCGACGCCGGAGACCGCGTCTTCGACCGTCTTGGTCACCTGGGATTCGAGCTCGGCGGGCGCCGCGCCGAACTGCGACACCGCGACCGAAATCACGGGAATGTCGGCCGAAGGCAGCCGCGTCACCGCGAGCTTGGTGAAGGACGTCCAGCCGAGGATCAGCAGAATGATCGAGAAAACGACCGAGGGCAGCGGATGACGGATCGACCAAGCCGAGATATTGAGAGCCATCAGCGTACCCGCGTGCGATCGAGTTCATCGGCGAACATGGTCTTGATCTGGTCGCCGTCATGGAGGGAAGAGCCGGCGTCGGCGACGACGATCTCGCCGACGTCGAGGCCTTCCAGGATTTCCGTTGCGGTATCGGACGACAGTCCCACCCGCACCTTGCGCGTCTCGACGGTGTTGCCCTTGACGACCTGAATGGTGAGATGGTCGATCGCGGTCTTGGGAATCGAGACGCCGCAGCTTCGCTTGGCGTCGATCGAGGCGCGCGCGAACACGCCGACCTTCAGCGACGGATTGTTGGTGACGCTGATGCGGACGTGGCCGAGTTGCGTGGCGCGGTCGATCTCGGGCGCAACCAGCCTGACCCGGCCGATCAGATCGGGCGCATCGTCGCGGCTGATGCGCACGGTGGCACCGGGGCTGAGCTTGAGCATGTGCACCGCCGGGACCTGGGCATCGAGCTCGATCTCGTTGTTGACGGCGATGCGGAACATCGGGCCGGCCTGCGGGGATACTGGCGCGCCGACGATGGTGTGGACCTCGGTGACGAGGCCCGGCGCAGGTGCCTTCAACGAGATCGGACCTTGCGGGCCGGGTCGCTGCGGCTGGCCCGGGATCTGCGGCGGCGGCGTCAGGCGCGCCAGCTCCTGGTTGCCGGCGACGACGGCGCCCTCGGTGACCAGGAGATCGGTGACCCTGGAGCCTTCCTGATCGGCGATGACCACGGCCTCGCGGCGCGGCACGAAGAAGCCGGTCACCCGCACGAGATCGGAGAAGCAGGCATTGGTCGACTTCGTCACGATGACGAGCGCCTCGCTCGTCGTCTCCTTCGCCTCGGGGCGATGGCGATGCTCGAACAGATAGTAGCCGACGCCGAGCGCAACGACGAACACCACGGTTGCGGCAGGCTTGAGATATTCGGAGAGTTTCATCGCCGGATCATCCTGGCCTGGCTCACGGCCGTCCGCGCGAGGCCCATCGAGAGCGCTTCCCTGATACAATGCGGCGCCCCGCAAGGCTGCGGGACGCGCTTTGGAAGCGAGACTTTACACCACATCACGACTTGTCACGTCAGGGGATTACGTCGTGATCACTTCGATGCAGTGGTCTTGTTTTCCATGTTGACGACCTGCACGCGGCGGTTGACCTCCGCCAGCGGCTGGCTCGGATCTTTCAGTTTGCTCTTGCCGTAGCCGACGGTGACGAGGTCGGTCGCGGAGATTCCGTACTTGTCGACGAGGTAGCGCTTGATTGAATCCGCGCGGCGTTCCGACAGGTCCTGGTTGTAGGCTTCGCCGCCGGCGGCATCGGTATGACCCGCAACCACGAAGGTCGAGCCCTTGAGGTCGGGACTGGTCAGCGCGCGGCCGAGCGCCTGCACCGAAGCAAGCGACTTGGCGCTGATATCGGCGGAGTTGTAGTCGAACGTGATTTCGAGATCGATGTTCGGCTTGTCCTTGGCGGCTGAGGCGATTTCCTCGCGCTCGGTCGACGACAGGGAACGCGTCGAGCGGCCGCGCACAGACTGGATCAGCTTGCTCTCCGCCGCGTTCGGCGCGGGATCGGCCTGCGGGCCGATCGAGAGGCCGCGGGTCAGGGGCTTCTTCGGCGGCGCCAGCGCGCGGACGATCTCGTCCTCGGTGACATTCTTGCTGTTGCGATCATCGCCGGCGAATGCGGGCGAGGCCGGTAGCGACAGGGCGGCACCAAGGGTGATGATGGACAGGATCGCGGTAAGTCCCTTTGCAGCCGATTTCATAGCCAGTCCCTCCTGCGCAGCCAGCTTGCGCGGTTCCAAAATTCCTGCAATGAGCCCCCCGGGGAAGGCCGCCTGCGGCATCCGTCCTTTAGTCTTCCCTGGGCCACCAGGGGTTCGAGGCGCCGCCTGCCTCAATTCAAAAAAATACTAACGCACTCCGTAGCTTGCGAATTCCTGAACGATGTTCGGATCCATCGCCTTGGCATTGGCGATATCGAGCGCCCCTTCCTGGGCGGAGCCATTGCGCTGCTTGGCGAGGCCGCGTCCATAGAGCGAGGAGGTCAGGCGCGGATTGATCTTCAGGGCCGCATCGAAATCGGCGATGGCATTCTTGACCGCGCCCGATTTGAGGTTGACGAGCCCGCGGCTATCCAGCGCATCGACGAAGTTCGGCCGCAGCCGCAGCGCCTCGTTGCAATCCTTCAGCGCGCCCTGGAGGTCGCCGACCACGGTGCGGGTCCAGCAGCGGTTGTTCAATGCCTCGACGTCTTTCGCGTTGATCCGGAGCGTGTCGTCAAAATCCTTGATGGCGAGGTTGTAGGCGCCCTTGCTGGCATAGACCTGGCCGCGCCGGTACAGCGCATTCACGTCGTCCGGATTGGCGGCAATCTTGGAGGTCAGGCTCTTGATCGTTGGATCGTCGGCCAGGGCGGTGGCACTCGGCCCGCTATCCGTATCCGGCGTCGGATTGGTCGGTCTCACCGGCGGTGGCGGCGGGGGCAGGGCGGCTTCGATCTGCGGCTTCGGCGGAGGCGGCGGTGCAGGTGGTGCCGGCGGCGGGTTGTTGGCGACGACCGGCGGCGGCGCGGGAGGCGCAGGCGGCGTCGGCTGTGCCGGACGCGATCCGCCGGCTCCGGGGCTGAACGAGAAATCTTCGGCCAGTGAAGAGGATATCCACGGCACCTGTTCGCCGCGCGACGCGCGGGTGACGCCCATCTTGGTTCGGTTCAGCGTCTCCTCAGCCATCAGGTCGGGGACGCGGATTTCCTTCAGGAGCTCCTGGACGAACAGGCTGTGATCGCCGCCGGCGTCCGAGATCACCGAGGCCAGCGCCGCCGAATACATCACCAGCGTGCCGTTCGGCGCGATCACCGGGGTCAGGCCGGCCGAGAAGCTGCGGAACCGGCGCTCGAACGGATTGCGCCTGGAGGCGTCGATCAGCGCGATCTTGACGCCGGCGCCGCGGGTGTTGAGTTCGCCCAGAACGGTCTCGAGGCTGAAACCGTCGCGGCGCACGTCGGATTCGGTCCAGATCTGCGCATCGATCGGCAGCAGATAGCTCTGGCGCGCCGACTGGATGCCGAAGCCGCTGAAGAACACCAGCGCCACCGATCCGGGCTTGATCTTGCCGTAGAGCTTGTCGAAGGCGCGGCGCATGCCGTCGCCGGTCAGATTCTCGCCGATCTCGACCGAAAAGCCGTCGCGCTTGAGCTCGTCGGCGACGTCACGCGCATCGTTGATCGGTTCCTTCAGCGGGGTATCCGCGTCCGGATATTTGGCATTGCCGATGACCAGCGCAAAACGGTCGCCGGCCGCAAGCGATGGGCCAGTCGGGACAAGCGAGACGAGCAAGAGCAGAAGAAAAAAGAAGCGAATTTTCATAATCAGCGCGGTCCAGCCAAAAAGGCGCCGTTCCCAGCTTGCGCCGCGGCGACCTTAACTTACGCCTTCTGCATTATCAAACCGGGGAAGGGGGGCGTCAACCTCTTGGAGATTCGGCATTATTGCGACGATCGACCGCAACGCCTGGGCGCGCCGCAAGGGGAATAAACAGGTTGTCATGGGTGTACTCTCGACGTGATCCGGCTCGATCCTATCGGCGGCACGTTAGGGCCGCCATGGCGCCGAAAATGTGATTGGTCTCACATTGAAGGCCTGCTTTGCGGCGCCGCGAGGCGTTTGACCTTTGCAGCGGACAATGGCTTGGTGCGCAGGATCGTCCCGGAAGATCCGCTCAGAAAAGCAAAGCCAAAAGCAGGAAACCATGGGAAGCGCCTACGAAATCTACGCCTTGCGCTATGCGACGATGTCGCCGCGCACCCCCAGCATGAACTTCCTGGCGCCCGATCCGCATGACAGCGCGGCGCAGGATCTCGACTATTTCGTCTGGCTGATCCGAGGGCAGGGCCGCGACATCCTGGTCGATACCGGCTTCAATGCCGAGGAGGCGAGGGCGCGGGCGCGCAAGCTGACGCTCAATCCGGTCGATGCGCTGGAGCGTTTTGGCGTCGGGGCTGCGAGCATTCGCGACATCATCGTGACGCATCTGCATTACGACCACGCCGGCAATCTCGATCGCTTCCCGAATGCGCGCTTCCATCTCCAGGAGCGCGAGATGGCTTACGCGACCGGCCGCTGCATGTGCAACGGCCTGCTGCGCCATCCATTCTCGGTCGAGCACGTCACGCAGATGGTGCGCCACGTCTATGGCGAGCGCGTCAACTTCTATTCCGGCGACGGCGAGGTCGCGCCCGGCGTCACCGTGCATCGTGTCGGCGGCCATTCCGACGGCTTGCAGGTGGTCAAGGTCGAAACCGCGCGCGGGCCGGTGGTGCTGGCGTCCGATGCCGCACATTACTACGCCAATCTGCAGCGCAAGAGCCCGTTCCCGATCGTCTACAATGTCGGCGACATGGCGGTAGGCTGGGAGACGATCGAGCGCCTCGCCGGTCATGCCGACCGCTTCATCCCTGGGCACGATCCGATCGTCGCCGACATCTATCCGCGCGCCAGCGATAAGGTCGACGCCTTTGCGCTGCATCTGCCGCCGTCGCGGTCGTTTGCGAAGTGACACCGAAGCCGTCATTCCGGGATGCGCCGAAGGCGCAGACCCGGAATCCATCGCGCGACCGATTGTGCGGGTAAATGGATTCCGGGTTCGCACTGCGCGCGCCCCGGAATGACAGAGGAGATCAATACGCCTGCTTCGCGTCGGCTTCTTCGCTGGTCTGGATCAGGCTAAGGCTCTGCTCGATCTTGCCGAGCAGCACCGAGAGCTGCTTGCGCTCCTGTGCGGAGAGGCAGGCGAGGATATCGTCCTCGCGCCGCAGCAATTGCGGGAACAGCTCTTCGTAGAGTGCGCGGCCCTTCGTCGTCAGTTGCAGGCGGAATTCGCGGCGGTCGGCTTCGTTCTCGACCCGCTCGATCAGATCCTCGTTGAGCAGCGTGGTCACCGCGCGGCTGATGGTGGATTTGTGCGTGCGGGTGCACTGCGCGATGTACTGCGCGCTACAGGCATCGTTGCGGAACCCGAGCGTGGCGATCACGCGCCAGGCCGGGATGTCGAGACCGTGCCGTTCCCGGTATTCGACCGAGAGTGCGGAACTGACTTCGGCCGCGAGCCGGTTGAGGCGGAACGGCACGAACTTGAACAGGTCGAGCCGTGCCTTTGGCCGCGCAGAAGCCTCGCCGGCTTCGGCTGCCGTCAGTGCGATGTCGCTGGATGTCCTCGCCAAGGAGAGCGCTCCGAATTCCAGTTGACGGCCGGCCGGCTCCGGTCCAAAATAGTTGCACGTGAGACTATCTAGCAGATCGGTCCTCTCCTGACCAGAGCCGAGGTTAGTGTATGGCGCAGGCCAAGATGCATCAGGCCAAAGCCCAGTTCGGTTATCGCCGCCACCCCGATCAGGACCGCGCCGGCCAAAGCCCCGCCGAGCATCCGGTCGTGGTCGTCGGCGCCGGCCCGGTCGGGCTGTCGCTCGCGATCGATCTCGCCCAGCGCGGCCAGCGCGTCGTCCTTCTGGATGACGCCGACCGCATCGGCGAGGGCTCCCGCGCGATCTGCTTTTCGAAGAGATCGCTGGAATATTGGGACCGGCTCGGCGTCGGCGACCGCATGGTCGAGAAGGGCGTGGTGTGGAGCGTCGGCCGCATCTTCCACGGCGAGTCCCAGCTCTACCAGTTCAACCTCCTGCCCGAGGACGGCCACAAGCGACCGGCTTTCATCAACCTCCAGCAATACTATGCCGAGGCCTATCTGGTCGATCGTATCGGCGATCTGCCGGATATCGACCTGCGCTGGCAGAACAAGGTGACGGCGCTGGAGCGACGGAATGATTCCGTTGCGCTGACGATCGAGACACCCGAGGGCGCCTATCGCGTGCACGCGCAATATGTGGTCGCCTGCGACGGCGCGCGGTCCTCGCTGCGGCAGATGGTCGGGGCCGAGTTTGCGGGACAGGTGTTCGAGGACCAGTTCCTGATTGCCGACGTCAAGATGGCCGCGGAATTTCCGACAGAACGCTGGTTCTGGTTCGATCCGCCGTTCCATGCCGGGCGCTCCGCGCTGCTGCACCGGCAGCCCGACGATGTCTGGCGCATCGACCTTCAGCTCAATCGCTACG
This sequence comes from Bradyrhizobium diazoefficiens, assembly GCF_016616425.1. NCBI lineage: Bacteria > Pseudomonadati > Pseudomonadota > Alphaproteobacteria > Hyphomicrobiales > Nitrobacteraceae > Bradyrhizobium > Bradyrhizobium diazoefficiens. The sequence goes on along the minus strand of NZ_CP067101.1, from coordinate 269,537 downwards.
CCGATCCCGTCGTCGAGAAGAAGCCTGAAAACGTGCGGCCCCGGATCGCACGCATGCTCGGCCACGACAAGTTCGAGTTCGAGTGGATTTCGCTCTACAAATTCCAGTGCCGCCGGATGGATCGGTTCGTCCATGGCCGCGTGATTTTTGCTGGCGACTCCGCGCATCAGGTCTCGCCGTTCGGTGCCCGCGGGGCCAATTCCGGGCTCGAGGACGCCGAAAATCTCGCCTGGAAGCTCGACCGCGTGCTCCGGGGCACCTCGCCTGCAAGCCTGCTGGAGAGCTATCATCTCGAGCGCAGCCTCGCGGCCGACGAGAACATCCGCGAATCCACCCGCTCGACCGATTTCATGGCGCCGAACTCGGATCAGGAGGCGCGGCTGCGCAAGGCGGTGCTGTCGCTCGCCAAGGAGACCGAGTTCGGCAAACGCATGGTCAATGGCGGCCGGCTGTCGGTGCCGTGCAGCTACGACTCCCCGCTGTCGTCACCGGATGCCGATGCCTGGCGCGGCGGACCGTCTCCCGGCTGCTCGATGCTCGATGCCCCCGTTGCGCTGCATGCGGGCGAGCAGGGCTATTTGACGGATGCATTTCGCAGCAACGGAACGGACTTCGCCCTGCTCTCGTTCAACAATGGCAGCGCGATCGATGTGCCCGATGGCGTCAAGGATATCCGCATCGGCGGCGCGGGCGGATTCGCCGATCCCTCGGGCCTCGTCGCAAGGCGCTACGATGCCACGCCAGGCGCGGCCTATCTGCTCAGGCCCGACGGCTATGTCGCCGCGCGCTTTCGCCATCCGACGCGGGCGGTGATCGCGGCGGCCCTGTCGCGGGCGCAAGGCCTGAACTGAGGTTTTTCATGCCACTTTCCACCAGTTCCAACTTCGCGCGACCCGACGACGCCTTCCGTGCCATCGTCGAGGCGCATCGCGGCCTCAGTGACGAGCAGAGCGCCGATTTCGATGCGGCGCTGGTCCTGATTCTCGCCAACCATATCGGCGATATCGATGTGCTGCGCGAGGCGATCGGGCTCGCCAAGCGCCGCATGATCGACGGCCAGCAGCAGCAGCAACAGCAACAACAATAGCCCCAGAACTTGAAGCACAGCTCAAAGGACGACCTGATGGCGAAGAACTTCGCATCCACCGGCGATCTCTCCGAGAAGAAGATCACCTTCTCCGAGATCGGCACCGATCTCTACGCCTTCACCGCCGAGGGCGATCCGAACACCGCAATCATCGTCGGTGACGACGGCTGCCTGGTGTTCGACGCTCAGGCGACGCCCGCGATGGCGAACAAGGTGATCGAGCGCGTGCGCGCGGTCACCGACAAGCCGATCAAATATGTCGTGCTGTCGCACTATCATGCGGTGCGCGTGCTGGGCGCTTCCGCCTACAACGCGCAGGGCATCGTCGCCTCGCAGGAGACCTATCGGCTGATCGGCGAGCGCGGCAAGCAGGATTGGGATTCCGAATATGGCCGCTTCCCGCGTCTGTTCCAGGATGCCCAAAGCATTCCCGGCCTGACTTGGCCGACGCTGACCTTCGAAGGCGAGATGTCGATCTATCTCGGCAAGCGCGAGGTGCGGCTGATGCAGCTCGGGGCCGGTCACACCTCCGGCGACATCGTCGCCTGGGTGCCGGACGCGGAAGTCATGTTCTCCGGCGACCTCATCGAATATCACTCGGCCTGCTATTGCGGCGATGCGCATTTGCGCGAATGGCCGCTGACGCTGAACGAGATCCGCAACTTCAATCCCAAGGCGATCGCGCCGGGCCGCGGCGACGCGCTGAAAGGCACTGCCACCGTGCGCGAAGCCATCGCAATGACGCGGGACTTCGTCACCTCGCTTTATGGCGCTGCCGAAATCTCGGTTGCCAGGGGGCGCACGCTGAAGGAATCGATGGCGGCGACCCGCGAGGTGATGGATCCGAAATTCTCCAGCTTCGCCATCTACGAGCACTGCCTGCCGTTCAACGTGTCGCGCGCCTATGACGAGGCATCCGGGATCGACGATCCCGTGATCTGGACCGACAAGCGCGACCAGGAGATGTGGGCTGCCTTGCAAGGAGGAGGATAGTCATGAATATCAATACCTCGCCTGATCAGGTCATCCGAAGCTCGGCCCAGGTCACGCCGGGCTATATGTCCGGCTTCGGCAACAGCTTTGAGACCGAGGCGCTGCCGGGCGCGCTGCCGATCGGGCGCAATTCGCCGCAGCGCTGCGCCTATGGGCTCTATGCCGAGCAGCTCTCGGGCTCGCCCTTCACCGCGCCGCGCGGCGCCAACGAGCGCTCCTGGCTCTACCGCATCCGCCCATCGGTGAAGCACTCGGGGCGTTTCGAGAAGGTCGATACCGGCCTGTGGCGCTCGGCACCGTGTCACGAATACGATCTGCCGATTGCGCAGCTGCGCTGGGATCCGGCGCCGATTCCAAAGGAGGAACTGACCTTCCTCCAGGGCGTGCAGACCATGACGACGGCGGGTGACGTGAACACACAAGCCGGCATGGCCGCGCATGTCTATCTCATCACGAAGTCGATGGTGGACCAGCATTTCTACGATGCCGACGGCGAATTGCTGTTCGTGCTTCAGCAGGGCAATTTGCGCCTCGTCACCGAGTTCGGCCGCATCGATGCTGAGCCGGGCGAGATCGTGGTGATCCCGCGCGGCGTCAAGTTCCGGGTCGAGATTCCGAGCGGTCCGGCCCGCGGATATCTCTGCGAGAACTATGGCGGCGCCTTCACGTTGCCGGAGCGCGGCCCGATCGGCGCCAACTGTCTTGCCAATGCGCGCGACTTCCTGACGCCGGTCGCGAACTTCGAGGACAAGGACACGCCGACCGAGCTCTTCGTGAAATGGGGCGGCTCGCTGTTCAAGACGCAGCTCGCCCATTCGCCGGTCGACGTCGTCGCCTGGCACGGCAATTACGCGCCCTACAAATATGATCTGCGCACATTCTCGCCGGTTGGCGCGATCAGCTTCGATCATCCCGATCCCTCGATCTTCACGGTGCTGACCTCGCCATCGGAGACGGCGGGCACCGCGAATATCGACTTCGTCATCTTCCCCGAGCGCTGGTTGGTCGCCGACAACACCTTCCGCCCGCCCTGGTACCACATGAACATCATGAGCGAGTTCATGGGCCTGATCTACGGCGTCTACGACGCCAAGCCGCAAGGCTTCGTGCCCGGCGGCATCAGCCTGCACAATTGCATGCTGCCGCATGGCCCCGATCGCGACGCCTTCGAGCACGCCAGCAACGGCGAGCTGAAGCCGGTCAAGCTGACCGGCACCATGGCATTCATGTTCGAGACCCGCTACCCGCAGCGCGTCACCGCACACGCGGCGAACGCGTCGACGCTGCAGGACGACTACGCCGATTGCTGGAAGGGCCTCGAGAAGCGATTCGATCCGAATAAGCCGTGATGCCTCTTACCCTCCCCTGGAGGGGGAGGGTCGCTACGCATGCAGCGAAGCGGAATGCGTAGCGGGGTGGGGTGACAGTCTCTCCATTGAGGCGGTGCCCGTGTTGAGAGATCACCCCACCCCGTCTCATATTTCGCTGCGTTCAATATGAGCCGACCCTCCACCTCCAGGGGAGGGTGACACCGTCACCGCTGCGCAACGGGAAACCAATGCCCCACCCTAACGACCCCAGCCTCCGCTCCTTTATCGAGGTCGATCCTTCTTCCGACTTCCCGATCCAGAACCTGCCTTACGGCGTGTTCTCGACCGCGGCCAATCCGACGCCGCGGGTGGGCGTGACCATCGGCAATTATGTGCTCGATCTCTGGGAGCTCGAGCAGGATTCCCGGCTCGACGTCGGCCCGCTCGGCGTGTTCTCCGGGGCCTCGCTCAACGCCTTCATGGCGCTGGGGCCGAAGGTGTGGACGACGACGCGGGCGCGGATCAGCGAGCTGTTGCGCCATGATCATCCGGAGCTGCGCGACAACGAGGAGCTGCGCAGCGAAGCGCTCGTGCCGATGAACGATGCAAGGCTGCATCTTCCCTTCACCGTCTCCGGCTACACCGATTTCTATTCGTCGAAAGAGCACGCCACCAATGTCGGCGTGATGTTCCGCGGCAAGGACAATGCGCTGCAGCCGAATTGGCTGCATATGCCGATCGCCTATAATGGCCGCGCCTCCACCGTCGTGGTCTCCGGCACCAAGGTGAAGCGGCCGCGCGGTCAGCTGAAGCCGCCGAATGTGGATGTGCCGAGCTTCGGACCCTGCAAGCGGCTCGATTTCGAGCTGGAGATGGGCGTCGTCATCGGCCAACCCTCACCGATCGGCGGCATGCTCACCGAACGGCAGGCCGAGGAGATGATCTTCGGATTCGTCTTGCTCAATGACTGGAGCGCGCGCGACATCCAGCAATGGGAATATGTGCCGCTCGGCCCGTTCCTCGCCAAGGCGTTCGCGACCTCGATCAGCCCGTGGGTGGTGACGCGCGAAGCGCTGGAGCCGTTCCGCCTGAAAGGGCCGGAGCAGCAGCCGGTGCCGCTCGATTATCTCAGGCAGGAAAGGCCGCAGAATTACGATGTCGAGCTCGACGTCTCCTTGCGCACCGCCGCGGCCAACGCGCCCGCCAGCATCAGCCGCACCAATTTCAAGTACATGTACTGGTCCTCGGTGCAGCAGCTGATGCACCACGCCTCAAGCGGCTGCGCCATGAATGTCGGCGATCTCTTAGGGTCGGGCACGATCTCCGGCCCGGAGAAGAACCAGCGCGGCAGCTTGCTCGAGATCAGCTGGAACGGCACCGAGCCGGTCGAGCTGCCCGGCGGCGCCAAGCGCTCGTTCCTTGAAGACGGCGACAGCCTCGTCATGCGCGGCTGGTGCCAGGGCAACGGCTATCGCGTGGGGTTTGGCGAGGTCGAGGGGACGATTTTGGCGGCGGAGTAGGGTGCCGCACATTCAGACTTCGTAGGGTGGGCAAAGGCGCGTCAGCGCCGTGCCCACCATTCTTCTGCAATTATGGTGGCCATGGTGGGCATGCTTCGCTTTGCCCACCCTACGGAAATCAACGGTGTCGAGAGAACCTACCGCCTCTCCGGCGGCACGTCGCGAATCCGCGCGCAATGCGCTGCGACATCCTCGAGGCTGTATTTCAAATGCACTCTTTTGTCCGACGGCGCCTGCTTGGCTGTGCAGATGCCTGGCCGCCACTCCTGCATCGGCCTGATCGGGCGCGGGGCAAAGCCGCCGCCGCAGTTCGGGCAGACATTGGACAGTTTGGTGTCGACGCAGTCCGCGCAGAACGTGCATTCGTAGGAGCAGATCCGCGCATCCGTTGCGCTTGGCGGCAGGTCGCGGTCGCAATATTCGCAGTTCGGGCGAAGCTGGAGGGCCATGTTGAATCTCCGGACATGGCTTCGATCATCGCAGATCGCGTAGCCAGCGCGAATGCCATAGTTCCCTCGATTTCAGCCGGCCATGATCTCCTTGAGCGGCAACCGCGAACTCTCTTTCAGCCTATCGAGCACGATCGAGGAGCGCACATGCGCCACGCTCTGGTGCGGCATCAGCACGTCGTTGACGAGGTTGGAGAGCCCCTTGAGGTCGCGCAGCACCGCCTTCAGCACATAGTCGGCGTCGCCCGTCAGCGAATACGCCTCCTGGATCTCGTCGATGCGGCCCACCAGCGCGCGAAACCGCTTCGAGTTATCCGGCGAGTGCGTCGCAAGCGTCACCTGGATGAAGGCGATCACGCCGAAGCCGAGGGCTTCGCTGGAGAGGTCGGCGTGATAGCCCGCGATCACCTTCTCCTCCTCCAGCCGCATCCGCCGGCGCGAGCATTGCGAGGCCGAAAGTCCCGCAAGCTCGGCCAGCTCCTGGTTGGTGAGGCGGCCGTCGCCCTGGAGCGCGCCCAGGATCTTGAGGTCGAAGGCGTCAACCGAAATCATGCGTCGTTTGCCCGCTTCATGCACAGATCGCGCATATGATAACCAAAAGACGTCCCGTTTGCACGCTCATTGCAGGCCCCATGAAGGATATTTCCTTCCAGAAGGGCAATTAGGGAGAGCCGCCAATGGGACCGTTTCCGCACGATGCACCGCCGGCCACTGTTAGCGCCGACAATCCGATGGGCACCGACGGGTTCGAGTTCGTCGAATATGCCCATCCCAATCCGGGCGAGCTGCATGCATTGTTCAAGCTGATGGGCTATGCGCCCGTCGCGCGCCACAAGACCAAGAGGATCACCGTCTATCGCCAGGGCGACATCAACTACCTCGTCAACGAGGAGCCCGGCACCGATGGTTACGAGTTCGTCGCCACCCACGGGCCGTGCGCGCCGTCGATGGCGTTCCGCGTCGTCGATGCAAAGGCGGCCTATGACCGGGCGATTTCGCTCGGTGCGGAGCCTGCAGATGTGTCGTCCGCACAAAAGACGCTCGACGTGCCCGCGATCAAGGGCATCGGCGGCAGCCTGCTCTATCTGGTCGATCGCTACGGCGCCAAGGGCTCGGCCTACGACGCCCAATTCGAATGGCTCGGTGCGCGCGATCCACGGCCGGTCGGTGCTGGCCTGTTCTACCTCGACCATCTCACCCACAATGTTCATCGCGGTCGCATGGATGTCTGGGCGGGCTTCTACGAGAAGCTGTTCAACTTCCGTCAGATCCGCTTCTTCGACATCGAGGGTCGCGCCTCCGGCCTGTTCTCGCGCGCGTTGACCAGCCCCGACGGCAAGATCCGGATTCCGATCAACGAGGACGCCGGCGATTCCGGCCAGATCGAGGAATATCTGAAGACCTATCGCGGCGAGGGCATCCAGCACATCGCCTGCGGCTGCCGCGACATCTACCGCACCATCGAAGGCCTGCGCGAAGCGGGCCTGCCGTTCATGCCGCCGCCGCCCGAGACCTATTTCGAGAAGATCGATGCGCGGCTGCCCGGGCATGGCGAGGATCTCTCGCGTCTCCGGAAGAACGGCATCCTGATCGACGGCGAAGGCGTGGTCGAGGGTGGCCAGACCAAGGTGCTGCTCCAGATCTTCTCGGCCAACGCCATCGGTCCGATCTTCTTCGAGTTCATCCAACGCAAGGGCGATGACGGATTCGGCGAGGGCAATTTCAAGGCCCTGTTCGAATCGATCGAGGAGGATCAGATCCGGCGCGGGGTGCTGAAGGTGGAGAGCGCGGCGTAAATCTTCACGCTCGTGTCCCGGACGCGCTGCAGCGTTCTTACGCTGCTGCGCAGAGCCGGGACCCAGTCTTGTCTTGCAGGCATGGGCCCCGGCTCAGCAGCGCATCACTTCGTGCTGCGCAGCATCCGGGGCACGGCAGCTACATCGCCTTCCACGCCTTCGTCACCGCCCCGATCTCCGCCGCCTCCGGCTCGCGCACTGCCGAGGGCGTGCGCGAGAAGCGCGGCGCCGGCGCGGGCTGCTTCACGCCGTGGCGCTCGATGAACACGTTGCGGGCAACCATGTGCGGATGTTGCGTGGCCTCCGACATGGTCAGCACCGGCGCGAAGCAGATGTCGGTGCCTTCCATGATCTTGCACCAGTCCGCGCGCGTCTTGCTCTTGAACACCGCCTTGAGCTTCTCCTTCAGCGCCGGCCAGGCCTTGCGGTCCATTTGCGCGTCGAAATCGGCGTCCGTCAGGCCCGCATGCTCGCGCAGCAGCGCGTAGAATTGCGGCTCGATCGAGCCGATCGAAATGAAGTGCCCGCAGGCGCATTCGTAGACGCCGTAGAAATGCGCGCCACCGTCGAGGAAGTTCTGGTCGCGTCCTTCGGTCCAGCGGCCGATCGTGGTCATGTCGAAGAAAAACGACATCAGCGATGCCGCGCCGTCGCACATCGCGGCATCGACGACCTGGCCCTTGCCGGATCTCTGCGCTTCCAGCAGCGCGGCAAGGACGCCGACGACGAGATAGAGCGCGCCGCCGCCGAAATCACCGACGAGATTGAGCGGCGGTACCGGTGCTTCCTTCGTGCCGATGGCGGCGAGCGCACCGGTGATGGAGATGTAGTTGATGTCGTGGCCTGCGGCATTGGCCAGCGGGCCTTCCTGGCCCCAGCCGGTCATGCGGCCATAGACCAGCTTGGGGTTGCGTGCGAGCACGAGGTCAGGCCCGAGGCCGAGTCGCTCCATCACGCCGGGACGAAAACCCTCGACCAGCGCATCGGCGCTGGCGAGCAGGTCGAGAACTTGCGCGATCGCCGCCTTGTCCTTGAGGTCGAGCTCGATCACCTTGCGGCCGCGTCCGGCCACCGACTTCATGCTCTTCTTCGCGCCGACGCGGTCGAGTGTGACGACATCGGCGCCCATGTCCGCCAGCATCATGCAGGCGAACGGGCCGGGCCCGATGCCGGCGAATTCGACGATGCGGAAGCCCGAGAGCGGGCCAGAGGCGCGGACGGAGGACGTGGAGGCTGATTTATCGAGCACGTTGGTTGTTTCCTCGGGTCGCGGGGCGCATGCCGGCGGTCCGGCAATGGCCTCTGACGTTGCTCTCTGGGAGCGAGTTAATTGGCTGATTAACTTTTCTCGCCTTCACGCCAGCGAGGCAAGCGGTTTTCATGCATGGGCGCATAACAAAAGCGGCGCGCATTGCTGCGCGCCGCGGAAGATTTGCGTCGAGACGCTAAAGCGTGACGGTCAGCCGGCGGCGGCCACCGCTCGTTGCGCCATCACCTTGATCAGGTTGGCGCGATATTCCGCCGTGCCGTGGATGTCAGCGAGCAGCCCGCTTGCGGAAATGCTGACGCTGTCGATTGTCGACGGCGACCAGTTCGCCTTCAGCGCGGCTTCGATGGCAGGCACCCGCATCACGCCGCTCTGCGAAGCGCCGGTCGCGGCGACGCGGACCTCGCCCGACTTGGTCTGCGCGACGAACACGCCGGTCAGCGCAAAGCGCGAGGCCGGGTGCCGCATTTTCGCGTAGCCGGCCTTCGCCGGAACCGGGAACGACACGGCGGTGATGATCTCGCCGTCTTCCAGCGCTGTCGTGAACAGGCCCTGGAAGAAGTCCTCGGCTGATATCGGCCGCTTGTTGGTCTTCACGGTGGCGCCGAGCGCGAGCAGCGCGGCGGGAAAGTCCGCCGCGGGATCGTTGTTGGCAATCGAACCGCCGATCGTGCCGCGATAGCGCACGGCGGGATCGCCGAGCATCGAGGTGAGATAGGCGATCGCGGGGATCGCCTTCTTCACATCGGCATTCTGCATGATGTCGAAATAGGTCGTGGCGGCCTTGATGGTCAGCGTGTCGCCCGACAATTCGACGCCCTGCAGCTCCCTAATCTTGCCGAGGTCGATGACGTCGGATGGGCTTGCAAGGCGCTGCTTCATCACCGGAAGCAGCGTCTGGCCGCCGGCAAGGAACTTCGACTCGCTGCCCTTGGCGAACAGGCTGGCGGCCTCGTCGACCGAGGAAGCGCGATGATAATTGGTCTGGTACATCTTCGGTCCTCCCTCTTAAGCCGCGTGGATCGTGCGCCACACCCGGTCCGGGGTTGCGGGCATTTCCAGATTGTTCTTGCCGATCGCATCCGTGATCGCGTTGATCACGGCCGCCGAAGCGCCGATCGCACCGGCCTCGCCGCAGCCCTTGATGCCCAACGGATTGCCCGGGCAGAGCGTCGTGGTGTGGGAGAGGTTGAACGATGGCACGTCGTCGGCGCGCGGCATGGCGTAGTCCATGAACGAGGCCGTGACCGGCTGGCCGTTGGCATCGTAGACCGCGTGCTCGAGCAGCGCCTGCCCGATGCCTTGAACCAGACCGCCATGGACCTGGCCCTCGACGATCATCGGGTTGATCAGCCGCCCGAAATCATCGGCTGCGACGAAGTTGACGAAGGAGGTCTTGCCGGTGCCGGGATCGACCTCGAGCTCGCAGATATAGGCACCGGCCGGGAAGGTGAAGTTGGTCGGGTCGTAGAAGGCGCTTTCCTTCAGGCCCGGCTCCATCCCGTCAGGCAGATTGTGCGCAGTATAGGCCGCGAGCGCGACCATCGGCAGGGCGATCGCCTTGTCGGTGCCGGTCACCTTGAACTGGCCGTTCTCGATGACGATGTCGGCTTCGGAAGCCTCCAGCGCATGCGCGGCGATCTTCTTGGCCTTCGACTCCATCTTCTCCATCGCCTTCAGGATCGCGGTGAGGCCGACGGCCGCCGAGCGCGAGCCGTACGTGCCCATGCCGAACTGCACCTTGTCGGTGTCGCCGTGGACGATCGAGACCTGGCTGATGGGAACGCCCAGGCGTTCTGCGACGAGCTGGCAGAACGTGGTCTCGTGACCCTGGCCATGACTATGCGAGCCCGTGAGGATCTCGATGGTGCCGACCGGATTGACACGCACCTCGGCCGATTCCCACAAACCGACGCCGGCACCCAGGCTGCCGACCGCCTTCGACGGCGCGATGCCGCAGGCCTCGATGTAGCAGGACACGCCGATGCCGCGCAGCTTGCCGTCGGCTTTCGCCTTGGCTTTGCGGGCCGGAAAGCCGGCATAGTCGATCGCCTTCATTGCGGCATCGAGCGAGGCGTTGAAGTCGCCGGTGTCGTAGGCCATGATGACAGGCGTCTGGTGCGGGAACTGGGTGATGAAGTTGGTCCGGCGCAGCTCGGCCGGATCGACCTTCAGTTGTCGCGCTGCCGTCTCCATTAACCGCTCGATGAGATAGCTCGCCTCGGGACGGCCCGCGCCGCGATAGGCATCGACCGGGGTGGTGTTGGTGTAGACCCCGATCACCTCGGCGTGGATCGCCGGAATGTTGTACTGGCCCGACAGCAGCGTCGCATAGAGATAGGTCGGCACCGAAGACGAGAACAGCGACATGTAGGCGCCGAAATTGGCGTAGGTCTTCACCTTGAGGCCGACGATCTTGTTGTTGGCGTCGAACGCCATCTCGGCATGAGTGACATGGTCGCGGCCATGCGCGTCGGTGAGGAAAGCCTCGGTACGGTCGCCAGTCCATTTCACGGGACGGCCGACCTTCTTGGAGGCCCACAGCGCCACCATCTCCTCGGGATAGATGAAGATCTTGGAGCCGAAGCCGCCGCCGACGTCGGGGGCGATCACGCGCAGCTTGTGCTCGGGCGCGATGTTGTAGAACGCCGACAGCACCAGGCGGGCGACGTGCGGGTTTTGCGAGGTCGTATAGAGCGTGAAATGCTCTTCCGCCGCGTCGTAATCGGCGATCGCCGCCCGCGGCTCCATCGCATTCGGGGCGAGGCGGTTGTTGGTGACGTCGAGCTTCACCACATTGGCGGCCTTGGCGAAGGCGGCATCGGTGGCGCCCTCGTCGCCGATCACCCAGTCGTACACCTGGTTGCCGGGGGCTTCGGGATGAAGCTGCGGCGCGCCTGATTTGATCGCGGCGTGGATGTCGGCGACCGCGGGAAGCTCTTCGTAATCGACAACGACCGCTTCCGCGGCGTCGCGCGCCAGATTCTTACTCTCGGCGATCACGACCGCGACGGCCTGGCCGACGAAGCGCACCGTCTCCGGCGCCATGGCCGGCCATGCGCCCATCTTCATCGGGCTGCCGTCCTTGGAGGTGATGGCCCAGCCGCAGATGAGATTGCCGACCTTGTCGTCGACGATCTCTCGGCCCGTGAGCACTGCGACCACGCCCGGCATCTTCAGCGCGGCGGAGGAATCGATCCCCTTCACCTTGGCGTGGGCGTGCGGGCTGCGGACGAAATGGGCATGGGTCATGCCCGTCAGCTTGATGTCGTCGACGTAGCGGCCCTTGCCGGTAATGAAACGCTTGTCTTCCTTGCGCACGACGCGCGCGCCGATGCCTTCAACACCCATGTGTGGTCCTCCCGACCGGAAATTCTATGGCTGCGCTGTCTTTCGAGAGCGGCAGCGGTGATTTGTTCTATCGAGGCGCGCCGCTTTACTCGGCCGCCTGCGAGACCTTCATGCGGCCGGCGGCATCCAGCACGGCTTTGACGATGTTGTGGTAGCCGGTGCAGCGGCAGATATTGCCTTCCAGCTCGTGGCGGACGGTGGCTTCGTCGAGCTGGCCGCCGTAACGATGCACGATGTCGATCGCCGACATGATCATGCCCGGCGTGCAATAGCCGCATTGAAGGCCGTGATTGTCGCGGAACGCGGCCTGCATCGGGTGCAGCTCGTCGCCCTTGGCGATGCCCTCGATGGTGGTGATGCTGGTGCCGTCGGCCTGGCCCGCCAGCATGGTGCAGGATTTCACTGCCCGGCCGTCCATGTGCACGACACAGGCGCCGCACTGGCTGGTGTCGCAGCCGACATGGGTTCCCGTGAGATTGAGGTGATCGCGCAGGAGCTGCACCAGCAGCGTGCGGTCCTCGACGTCGACAGCAACGGCCTTGCCGTTCACTGTCAGTTTGACTGTAGACACGGTGTAGTCCTCCCGGGATGATTTTGATTGCTTCTAATTAGAGAGAGCGACCCGGAACTTTGCAACTAGGATTTTGGTCGCCCGCGTCATCGAAAAGTCATTGATCCCGCGCCGGGGACGTCATGGCTTGCGCCTGCGGATCGGCGTTCGCTTCCATATTCTCCATTTCAGGGGTCGGCGGTATGGCGCGGGATGCCGGCGAAATATCCGTTCGGCGGGCCTTTGGACGAGAAATGAGGTGTCGCGCGAGCCGGCGAATTTACCGCCCCTTATCGTTTCTGCCTTAGTTTTGCGCATCTGGGTCGGGGAGGCGGGGCGCCTCCGCTCGCGGCTGTTTGGAATGAATCATGGGGGTCGGAATGTCCGGGCGTATCGCGTCGCCGTCAAAGCGCATAATATTTCCCACTCTCAGGTTCCGCGCCAAAATCATCCTCGGCTTTGCCGTCGTGCTGGCGATCTCCGCCGGCAGCATGGCCTTCTCCTATTTCGGCTTCGAGCGGGTGTCGTCCGGGGTGGGATCCTACCGTAGCAGCGTCTCCGAGGCCGATCTTGCCCGCAATATCGATCGCGAACTGCTCGGCTATCGTTCGGCCGCCCGTTACTTCGTGGTGACCGGCAAGGAAGACGACGCCAAGGCGGCGCTGGACGCCGAGGCCCGCCTGAAGAATGCCATCGACCAGGCGATCAGGAGTGCGAAGAAGCCGGCGCGGCTGGAGAGCCTCAACAAGCTCGCCAAGGAATTTTCCAACTTCTCGGCGACTTTCGCCAAGATCCTGCAGGCCAAGCGCGACAGCGCGCTTCTGGTCCAGAATCAGCTTCAGCGCAACGCCAACCTCCTGAAATACAAGCTCGACGACATCGGCAACAACGCCTCCGAATCCGAAGCCCAGGCGATCGAATTCGGCACCAAGCAGGTCAACGCCCAATTCCAGACCGCGAGTGCGGCAGCGAGCAACTTTGTCCTGAACTCGGACCAGGCCGTCGGAGCAAGTGCGATGGCGCGACTGAAGTTCGTCGACAACTCGCTCGGCGCGGTCTACTCCATGGACGACAAGGTCATCGCCGGCCTGAAGGAGGCCAAGGCGTTTCTCGGCGCCTATCGCGGCGCGCTGGACAAGCTGATCGCGAAGGCCAAGTTGGTCGACGAACTCGTCACCGAGATGAGCGGTTCGGCCGGTGCGATCCTTCAGGGCGCCACTGCCATGAAGGCAGACCTCGTCGCCGAACAGCAGCGGCTGGACTCGGAATCGGAAGTGACCATCGGGCAGACCGAGCAACTGGTTCTGATGCTCGCCATCGGCGGTACGCTGCTTGGTGCGGTTCTCGCCTTCCTGCTGGGTACCGGCATCTCGCGTCCGATGATTGCGATGTGCAAGGCGATGCGCGAGCTGGCCTCGGGCAATTTCGACGTGGTGCTCCCGGGTCTCGGCCGCAAGGACGAGATCGGCGAGATGGCCGGCGCGGTCGAGGAGTTCAAGGTCCAGGCGGTGGCGAAAGCCGAGCGCGATGCCGCCGCCAGCGAAATCCAGAACAGGGAGCAGGCCGCAAGCCGCCGTGCCGAGCTGATCCGCTTTGCCGATGATTTCGAAAGCGCGGTCGGCGCCATCGTCTCCAACGTCTCGGCCTCGGCCGTGCAGCTGGAAACGGCCGCCTCGACGCTGACCCGCACCGCCGAGACCACGCAGAGCCTGTCGAGCCAGGTCGCCGGCGTCTCCGAGCAGGCGTCCTCCAACATGCAGTCGGTCGCCACCGCGACCGAAGAGCTTTCCGCCTCGGTCGAGGAGATCGGCCGCCAGGTCCGCGACTCCAGCCGGATCGCGGAAGCCGCCGTGGTCCAGGCCAGGGAGACCGACGGGCGCATCGGCAAGCTGTCGCACGCCGCCCAGCAGATCGGCGAAGTGGTCAAGCTGATCACGGCGATTGCCGAGCAGACCAACCTGCTGGCGCTCAACGCCACCATCGAGGCGGCGCGCGCCGGCGAAGCCGGGCGCGGGTTCGCGGTGGTCGCCAGCGAAGTGAAGTCGCTGGCGAGCCAGACCGCAAAGGCGACGGACGAAATTTCCTCGCACATCACGGGCATGCAGGGCGCCACGGCCGAATCGGTCGCGGCGATCAAGGAGATCGGTGCGACCATCGGGCAGATCTCGTCGATCTCGACCTCGATCGCGAGCGCGGTCGAGCAGCAGGGTGCGGCGACCCAGGAGATCGCGCGCAGCGTCCAGACCGTCGCGCAGGGCACCCAGACCGCGGCCACCGACATCGGCGAGGTCAACCGCGGCGCGGCCGAGACCGGCTCCGCTTCGGCGGAGGTGCTGCATTCGGCCAAGACGCTGTCATCCGAAAGCACCCGCCTCCGCGCCGAGCTCGACCGCTTCATGGGCAATATCAGGGCGGCCTAAGCCTTGCGCCGGGCAACCGCCTCACATCTCGCTGTCGCCCCGGATCGGCACGCTCTTGAGTGCGCAGATCAGGGGCGACGAGCTAAGAGGTCTCCCCGCATCACCTAACCGCCAGTTGCGGTGCCACAAATTTACCACGGCTTATCCTTTGCCAATTACCGTGCGGACGAGTCAGGGAGCGGGCTGCTCTCGGGCCGCGCCTGGTTTTGCGCGAATGGAATGGGATGGGGGAATGTCGGTAAAGCCGAAGTCGAGCCGATCGAAGCTGCCAACGCTGCGTTTTCGTGCAAAGATCATCCTGGGCTTCGTGGCGGTACTGGCCATCCTCGCCGTCAGCATGGCTTTCGCCTATTTTGGCTTTGAGCGGATCCAGGATGCCGTCGCGTCCTATCGCGCCAGTGTCGCGGAAGCCGATCTGGCGCGGACGGTCGATCGCGAGCTGATCGTCTATCAGGGACTGGCGCGGGCCTACACCCTCACCGGCGCAGCCGATGACGAGACGGCGGCCAAGGCTGCCGAAGGAAATCTGAAGAGTGCGATCGCCAAGTCGCTGGCCGCCGCGACCGGTGCCGCCCGCCGCGAGCAGGTCGGCCAGCTCGAGGCCGAATTCCAAAGATTCACGAAGGTGTTCGGAGAGATCATCACCCTGACGCGCGCGAACAACAAGATCGCGGCCGATGAGCTCAACAGCGTCGGCAACAAGATCCGCTTCAAGTTCGACGATCTCGCCGATACAGCCGCGCTGGCGGGGCTGGCCTCGGTCCAGGGTACGGCCAAGGACATCACCTCGCAATATCTCGCGGTCTCCACCTCGGTCAGCGCCTTCGTGGCCAAGCCGGAGCCGAAGGCCGCCGATGGCGTGATCGCCCGCATCAAGTTCCTGGAGACCCTGCTGGTCTCGATCTATGCCAACGATCAGAAGATCACCGACCGCGTCACCGAAATCGGCAATCTGCTGAAGCAGTATCGCGCCTCCTTCGCAAAGCTGACCGACAACGTGAAGATCATCGTCAAGTCGAACGGCGAGATGACCAAGACGGCGGCGACCATTCTCAAGCTCTCGGCCGCCCTGCGTTCGGATCTGACGGCTGACCAGCAGCGCATCGAGGCAAGCGCCAACGCGACCATCGGAGAGACCGAGCGGCTGATGCTGATGATGGCGCTCGGCGGTCTCGCCATCGGTGCCGTGCTGGCTTTGTGGCTCGGTAACGGCATCTCGCGTCCGATGATCGCGATGTGCAAGGCGATGCGCGAGCTGGCCTCGGGCAATTTCGACGTGGTGCTGCCGGGTCTCGGCCGCAAGGACGAGATCGGCGAGATGGCCGGCGCGGTCGAGGAGTTCAAGGTCCAGGCGGTCGCCAAGGCCGAACGCGATGCCGCCGCCAGCGAAGTCCAGAACAGGGAGCAGGCCGCAAGCCGCCGTGCCGAGCTGATCCGCTTTGCCGACGATTTCGAAAGCGCGGTCGGCGCCATCGTCTCCAACGTCTCGGCCTCGGCCGTGCAGCTGGAAACGGCCGCCTCGACGCTGACCCGCACCGCCGAGACCACGCAGAGCCTGTCGAGCCAGGTCGCCGGCGTCTCCGAGCAGGCGTCCTCCAACATGCAGTCGGTCGCCACCGCGACCGAAGAGCTTTCGGCCTCGGTCGAGGAGATCGGCCGCCAGGTCCGCGACTCCAGCCGGATCGCGGAAGCCGCCGTGGTCCAGGCCAGGGAGACCGACGGGCGCATCGGCAAGCTGTCGCACGCCGCCCAGCAGATCGGCGAAGTGGTCAAGCTGATCACGGCGATTGCCGAGCAGACCAACCTGCTGGCGCTCAACGCCACCATCGAGGCGGCGCGCGCCGGCGAAGCCGGGCGCGGGTTCGCGGTGGTCGCCAGCGAAGTGAAGTCGCTGGCGAGCCAGACTGCGAAGGCGACGGACGAAATTTCCTCGCACATCACGGGTATGCAGGGCGCCACGGCCGAATCGGTTGCGGCGATCAAGGAGATCGGTGCGACCATCGGCCAGATCTCGTCGATCTCGACGTCGATCGCGAGCGCGGTCGAGCAGCAGGGCGCGGCGACCCAGGAGATCGCGCGCAGCGTCCAGACCGTCGCGCAGGGCACCCAGACCGCGGCCACCGACATCGGCGAGGTCAACCGCGGCGCGGCCGAGACCGGCTCCGCTTCGGCGGAGGTGCTGCATTCGGCCAAGACGCTGTCATCCGAAAGCACCCGCCTCCGCGCCGAGCTCGACCGCTTCATGGGGAATATCAGGGCGGCCTAACCGTGCGCGCTATCCGCGCTTCACTCCTTCCCGAACGCCCGTTTCAGTTCGATCTTCGCCTTCTCCAGGCGCGAGCGCTGCGTTTTCGGCAAGGATTTGCCGGCACGGTTGATGTAGAAGGTCAGCATCGACAGCGCCGATCGATAGGCGCCGGCCTTGCGGCGTGAGCTGTGCTCGGCCGATCGCTTCAGTGACGTCGCGATCTTCTTCGGGTTCTGCAGTTTGAAGACACCGCGCTTGAGATCGAGCGCGTCGCTCTCCTTCGTCACGCGCTGCGACCAGCGCCTCGGCGCAGCGCGCTTCGAACTCTTCCGCGCGGCGCCGGGCTTTGCGCGCGTCTTCCTGCGCGCCGCAGTTTTGCGAGATTGTGTCGTCTTTCTGACATGAGCCATGCGTCAACTCCTTGCGCCATCATCGAAAACGGGCGGTCGCAACGGCCGTTCCCAAGGGAACCCGGTCTCGCCGCAGACGTTGTCGCAGGTGGCAGGCGGAATGCCGCATCCCGATGATCGGATCGGCCCCGTTCACATCATGTGAACCGGGGACGTTTCCATTGATCGAACGCAATAACTCGATGGAATTGCAGCAAAGCCCAGCGCTGAACGATGCAGACGCATCCGTGGTCTCTGCGGCCGCGACCGACCGGATCGTCGAGACCAGTATTCCGGCGCGGCTCGACGCGCTGCCCTGGAGCGGCTTTCACACCCGCGTTGTGCTCGCGCTCGGCATCACCTGGATCCTTGACGGGCTCGAAGTGACGCTTGCCGGCGCACTCTCCGGTGCGCTGAAACAGAGCCCGTCGCTGCATTTCTCCAATCTCGACCTCGGCATTGCCAATTCCGGCTATCTCGCCGGCGCCGTGCTCGGTGCGCTCGGCTTCGGCTGGCTCACCGACCGCATCGGCCGCAAGAAGCTGTTTTTCATCACGCTGGCGCTCTATCTCTCGGCAACGGCCGCGACGGCTCTGTCATGGAATGTCGCGAGCTACGCGCTGTTTCGTTTTCTCACCGGCGCCGGCATCGGCGGCGAATACACCGCGATCAACTCGACCATCCAGGAACTGGTGCCGGCGCGCTATCGCGGCTGGACCGATCTCGTCATCAATGGAAGTTTCTGGATCGGCGCCGCGATGGGCGCGATCGCGGCCATCGTGCTGCTCGATCCCGCGGTGATCGCGCCCGATCTCGGCTGGCGTCTCGCTTATCTCATCGGCGCGAGCATCGGTCTCGTCGTGCTGTTGATGCGAATGTGGATCCCGGAAAGTCCGCGCTGGCTGATGATCCATGGCCGCCCCGACCAGGCTCATGCGATCGTCGACGAGATCGAGCGCTCCGTGATCGGACACGACCAGGATACCAGCGACGGGCGCTTCATCAAGATCCGGCTCAAGATGCGCGATCACACGCCGATCCGCGAGGTCGTGCACACGCTGTTCTCCGCCTATCGGCAGCGCGCGCTGGTCGGCCTCGTTCTGATGAGCGCCCAGGCGTTCTTCTACAATGCCATCTTCTTCACCTTCGCGCTGGTGCTGACCGACTTCTACGGCATCCGCGCCGATCATGTTGGTTGGTACCTGCTCCCCTTCGCCGCCGGCAATTTCCTCGGCCCGCTGCTGCTCGGCCGCCTGTTCGATACGCTCGGCCGCCGCACCATGATCATGTTCACCTATGGCGCGTCTGGTTTGCTGCTCGCGCTCTCGGGCTATCTGTTCTCGATCGGCGTGCTCACTGCGCAGGGGCAGACCGTCGCCTGGATGGTGATCTTCTTCTTTGCCTCGCCGGCCGCGAGCGCGGCCTATCTCACCGTCAGCGAGACCTTTCCGCTTGAAGTCCGCGCGCTGGCGATCGCGGTGTTCTACGCGATCGGCACCGGCATTGGCGGCGTGATCGGGCCGGCGCTGTTCGGTGCGCTGATCGACACGGGATCGCGCACCAGCGTGTTCGCCGGCTATCTGCTGGGGGCAGTCCTGATGGTCGCGGCTGCGATCGTGGCGTGGCGCTATGCCGTCTCCGCGGAGCGCAAATCGCTCGAACAAATCGCGCGACCGCTCGCCTTTATGGAGTAGACTGATGAAATCGGAACTTGCAGAAATCGCAGTGGACCAGCAGCGCAGCATGATAGATGACGATGTGCCCGACTCGGTACCGGTGCCGCATGCGCTGGTGCCGCATCTCGACGAGACCGCAATCCTGCTCGACATCGACGGTACCCTGCTCGACCTGATGCCGACGCCGCGTGAGGTGTGGGTGCCGCCGGGCCTGTCGGACACGCTGAACCGGTTGACCGAGCGCACCTCCGGCGCGCTGGCGCTGGTCAGCGGCCGCTCGCTCAACGACATCGACCTGATCTTCGCGCCCGACGTGTTTCGCGCGGTCGCCGGCCACGGCGCCGAGATGCGGCTGTCGGTGGACAGTGAAGCCGACGACGTGCACGCGCCGCCGCTGGACAAGGAGCTGAAGCGGCGGTTGGCCGCGATCGCCAAGCTCAGCCCGGGCATTCTGCTCGAGGACAAGGGCTATTCGCTCGCTCTGCATTACCGCCTCGCGCCGCACGCGGAGAAGGCGATCTACGAATCCGTCTCGGTGATCCGCGCCGACCTGCCCAATGCGCCGATCGAGGTGCTGCCCGGCAAGTTCGTTTGCGAGATCAAGCATTCCGGGTTCACCAAGGCGACCGGCGTGCGCGAACTGATGAAGCGGGAGCCGTTCCAGGGACGGCGGCCGATCTTCATCGGCGATGACGTCACCGATGAAACCGTATTCGCGATCATGCCCGACATGAACGGACTTGCTTTCTCGGTCGGCCGCCGGGCCATGGGCGTGAACGGCCATTTCGACGCACCGAACGACGTGCGTGCGTTTCTTGCCCGCCTGCTTGATCCAAGGTGAAAGAAAGGCAGCGCCACGTCGCGGACATGATGCTCTCGGAACGGCGCCGTTGCGGGGCGCGGCGTGCTGCGCAACATGGCCGCAGAAGCTGTCTTTGCAGTGAAATCTTGGGTTCCCGAGGCGAAACCAATGTCAACGCGCGTGCCTGATTTTGGTTTCAATTCGTTGAAACGATGGCCGGGAACCATATTGATGAACGGCAGTTAAACGGGGTGGAATGAAACAGGAGGGGACGACCTGTGAACTTGATCGTCGTTTCAAATCGCGTCGCCCGCGGTAAACCGAACGAGCCCATGACGGGCGGCCTCGCGGCGGCCTTGTTGCCGGTGGTGGAACATTCGGGCGCGATCTGGGTGGGATCTTCGGGCCGGGTGCGCGACGGTCATCAGAAGGAACCGTTCGCCGAGATCGAGGCACTGGGCTTGGGCGCGATTGCGACGCTGGACCTGCCGGCAGCGCATTACGGCGGCTACTACGAAGGCTTTGCCAATTCGGCGCTGTGGCCGGCACTGCATTCGCGCAGCGATCTGATCCGCGTCTCGCGCGAAGATTATGCCAGCTATCGCGAGGTCAACGCCTTCATGGCGCGCGCCTTGATGCGCTTTCGGAAAACAAAAACCGCGTTCTGGGTGCAGGATTATCACTTCCTCGCACTCGGTGCGGAACTGCGCGGCCTCGGCGTCGACGACCCGATCGGCTTCTTTCTGCATACTCCGTGGCCAGTCGCTGCGGTGATGCAGGGCGTGCCCAATCATCGCGAGCTGATCACGGCGATGCTGGCCTACGATCTGCTCGGCTTCCAGACCAACGAGGATTGCCAGAACTTCCTCGGCTATGTCGGCAACGAGCTCGGCCTCACCGTCGAGGACGGTGTTGCGATCTCTCAGCATGGCCGCACCCGCTGCGAGGTATTTCCGATCGGAATCGATGCGGAGAAATTCGCAGCTTATGCCGCGAAATCGGCATCGCATCCCGACGTGTCGCGGCTGCGGCGCAGCCTCAACGGCGAGCGGCTCGCGATCGGCGTCGACCGGCTCGACTATTCAAAGGGTCTCGTCAACCGCATCAGCGCATTCGACCGGCTCTGGACGGATCAGCCGCAGTTTGCGCGCAGCATCTCGCTGCTCCAGATCGCGAACCCCTCGCGGGGCGGCATCGAGGCCTATGGCAACCTTCAGAGCGAGGTCGCGCGCCTCGTTACTGACGTCAACGGCCGTCACGGCGAGGTCGACTGGACGCCGATCCGCTATTTGAACAAGGGGTTCAGCCAGGCCGTGCTTGCGGGTCTCTACCGCACCGCGCAGATCGGCGTGGTGACGCCGCTGCATGACGGCATGAATCTCGTCGCCAAGGAATATGTCGCCGCGCAGAACCCGGCCGATCCCGGCGTGCTGGTGCTGTCGAAGTTCGCCGGCGCAGCCAACGAGCTCGATACGGCGCTGCTGGTCAATCCGCACGACATCGACGGCATGTCGCGCGCGATCGCGATCGCGGCCGCAATGCCGCTCGCCGAGCGCAAGATGCGCTGGGACGCGATGATGAAGAAGCTGCGCGGCCATACCATCCAGCAATGGTCGACCGACTTCGTCGCGGAGCTGGAAAAGTGCCGGACCGAGAAAGCTGCGGTCGCGCCGCTGGCAGCGCAGCCGCCGCAAGCGCTGCGCTGGCTGAAGTCGGCGATATCAGGCGTGCGGTTGATCTAGCTCGCATAGCGCCTCGTTTCGTCTGCCCGAGGCATGACGGTGTCAAGCCGAACGAGCGTTCTCAATAGCAATACGACACGCCATCCAGAATCGCGCATTGCCGCTTGTTCGGTGCGTTGGGATCATCCATCGGCACCATGCCCTTGCCCTGGCCGACGAACACGCCGGCCCCGACATGCACCGAGCTCTTGTTGCCGATGATCACGCTCGGATGCGGCGTCGAGCTCGAGCGGGTGCCGTCCGGCCAGATGATGGCATCGCCCGACAGCACCCCGCGCCGCCCGTCGTTGCAGCTCACATCGACGCCTTGCCGGGTGCAGACCTGTGCGTGAGCCGGCACGGCAAAGGCGGGGACAAGGGCCGAAATCAAGCTCAGCGCGGCGATGGTCTTGCGGATAGTCATGGCGTCCCCGGTCGCGTTTGGCGGTCCTCGGGTGAATCGTCGCACCAGACCCGCCGCGGGTTCAGCCGCCGGACGGGGCAGGGCAGGTGTGGTGCTGGATATTTTCTTGTAAATACAACAGGTTGCGGAAAATTCACCCGTTTTCCTCGCGATCCCTTGCAAAATCATCGGCGCCCCTTCAAGAGAGGGCGCTCCGGAGAGATGGCCGAGTGGCTTAAGGCGCACGCTTGGAAAGCGTGTGTGCGGGAAACCGTACCGTGGGTTCGAATCCCACTCTCTCCGCCATTTGCGCAAAAGCCCTTATTCTTCAGCGCTGTTCGAAACAGGCTGGTCTACGGCCCATATCCCGGCCCATACTTTGATCGGACGGAAGCCGAGCTGCTGGTCGCCCTCTATCGGCAAATTCTCTTCAGAATTCTGTCAATGTCACCCCGATACTCGTAGTTCCTCGCTTCCTTTGGCAGGATCACACGAATGGACTTGATGGCCTGACGTCGCTTCGGGAAGCTCGCGGTCGTGAAATAGGTGTCTCCGGTCCCGCTCTCCAAGAGCTTCCAGGTGCGCTCCTCACACGTCTCATTGGTGCAGAGATCGAGCGTCAGCTCTTCGTCCTTTCGACTTCCGATTCGTTCCAGTTCAGCAGGCAGCGTGTCTCCCCTAACATACAGACCGAGTTGGACCCGCTGTGACCTAGCTATGTTTCTGCAACCTATCAGAGCCAGATTGAACTGATCCGCGTCACCAAGCTGAAACTCGGCGTCGAGGCCCGCCCCACCTTCTCCCTTGTGAAGCTTGACGTTTGCGGCAAGAGGCTGCTCGGACCAAAGCCCCGTGACCGGGGCAAGGCTGAAACATAGGATCGCTTTATGCGCTCGGTTGATCATTTGCCGTCCTCAAGAAAACTACATGAGCCCCGTATCTCCGCGACGGGCCGTTGGCCGTTCAGCAAGGTCTCTGTGTAAGTGAAGGAATTTTGCCGATCGGTCTGAGTTAGATTGGCTCTCATGCTCCACGCAGCAGGCCAAGCCGGTACGAGCCGCGGACTTGTTCCGACCCAAGACACTCTGCGGGCTGTCAAACCGCCTTGAAATTTCACGCTGTCGAAAAGCTCAGTCGGTTTGGACTGCCTGCCGTCATTGTAATTGTGGACGAAAATTGCGGGGACGTTCAATCCGCCTCCGTTATTGAACGATGTGCAGATGGTTATCGATCTAATGTCCCTGAAAGCGGTGGTTCGGAAATCGCTTGGGTCAGCGGCGAAGGTGTTGTTGTCGATCTTGCACGTCAGGTTCCAGTCTTCAAATGCGTCATGCCCGCAAGCTTCTTTGTACACGGTGACTTCTGCTCGGCTGCTTGAACAGGTGATCGCGGTGCAGATCGCTATGATGCCGCAAGCCCGGAAGAAGTGTGCCAACTCCATCCTATGTTCCTTTCGCTAAATTTCAGATGGATCCAAGCAGCGCACAACCAGCAAGGAGATGTTGTCGCGTGCGCCTGCGCTGAGCGCTTTGGCGGCGAGCCGCTTCGCGACCTGAAGTGGGTCCTTGGCTGTTCTCAACGTGTCGCTGATGGTTTGACTGCTGACCATGTCGGTGAGACCGTCACTGCAAAGAAGCAGGGTCTCGCCGGGTGCAAGCGGCGCGTCAACCGAGACGTGAGGCTCGACGGGGAGGGGCAACGAGGAACCACCCAGCGCCTGAGTGAGGGCATGGGACCGGGGGCCGAAATGGCTGCTCTCGCCTTCGGGGACATCGTCCTGGCTGAGCTGCACCAATCGGCCGGCGCTGAAGAGATGGCAGCTGCTGTCACCAACGTTGAATGCGATCAGCCGGTCCGTTGACAGAACGGCACCTACGAGCGTCGAACCCATGCCGAGCGCTTCCGGGTGCTCATGCATCAGTCCATAGAGATGCTGATTGGCTTCCTCGATCGCCTCGACGCAGGAGGCCGGATTTGAAAGCCGATCGACAGCAGCAACCAGATAATCGAGGACGGCTCGGCTGGCCATCGCGCCTTGCGCGTGGCCACCCATGCCGTCCGCGATCATCAGGAGGCAGCAATCGTTCGGTGCCGTCATGACAAGCGGTGCGTCCATGTCACCAGTAAGGATACGGCCGCCGATGGCGACGGCGTCCTCATTGTGCGGACGTACGCGACCCCGATTCGTGAAGCCGGCAATGATCCAACCTATCATCTGATCGCTCAGGCCCTGATGAAGGGCGCCCCTGTTATTGTGAAGAAGCGCCACCTAGCAGCTTGGCCTTCAGGCCGTCGAATTCTACCTGAGAAATCGCACCACGTACGAGGAGATCATGGAGACGTTCCAGCTCTTGCACCGTGGATGTCTGTGGCAAAGGTGGAGGGTCGACGAGCTGAATCTTCTTCACGTCGTTGATGAACAGGTTGAGACCCGACTCGCCCCCGCTGCTTGTAGGTCCTATTCGGTGAGCCGCCCGCATCGCCCACACCATCGCTATTCCCCATCCGATGATCGTGCCGCCGAAGGCGACATTGATCACCATGATGATCCAACGGTTTGGGTGGTTGCGCCGGAATGCCACGATGCTCGGCGCGACGTAGATGATGCCGATAATGAGGAAAAATATGCCCAGGAAGATAAGATCGTCGGTATGAGAATCTGTTTGCACGTCATGCCGCCCGCAAAATGATCGATACGATGAACGATGCGATCCAAACGAACCCATAGCTCCGTGTCTGGCGCAGACGTTGCGCGCGTACAAAAAGATAAACTGGAGCCAACAGCAAGGCGAATAGCGTCAGCCACCCGGAGCTGTAACCGGCTCGCTTGAGCTGTTCTGTGTCGATCAGGCACAGCGCCGCATTCGTCAACACCGGAATCAGCCAACTGAGCGGCGACAGAAACGCGTCGAAAAACTCGTCACCTGCCGGGTGACTGTTTTGGTAATTGAGTAGGGTGACGTCAACGAAGAGATAGGCGAGTGGTGCGAAGGCGAGCGCCCACACGAAACCATTGTTAACGTGGTTCGCGGCGACAGGCGGTGGAGTATCCTTTAGCTGTGTCCCGAGTTCGGTAGTGCGAAGCAATTGCCAATCGGCCAGTCCTTTGCGCCACACCAGGGTCTCGCCGTCGATTGTCTGTGCTGCCAACAGTTCACTCAACTTCTCGGCTGAGACCGGGCCTTTGCGTTGGCCGCTCTGCGTATAGAACCATGCTTCGTCGCTTGCCGCTATATCGGTCAAATTGGCCCCCGGTGTTGAACGCCTGCGTGATGGTTCGGTTGAAGATTTGTAATGTTTCTATCGGTACGAAGTCCAGAATTTTGTCTGTTTAAAGCGGTGGGTTAATAAGCGGTGCCTTGATTGGCTGAGGCATGGACCTCCGCCAAGTCTTTGCTGCGAACTTGCGTCGATTTCGGCACGCCAAAGGACTGTCCCAGGAGGCTTTGGCTTATGAGGCTGGCGTAAACCGGACCTATATGAGCAAGCTGGAAAAGGGCGGGACGTTCGTGGGCCTTGAAATAATCGGGAAGTTAGCGAAGGTATTGGAGGTTGAGGCCGCTGAATTTCTGAAGCCGCCGCCCAAGCGCTCGCGAAAGAGGTAGCCCCATACGAGAAGAGCGCCCCCATGGGGGCGCTCTCGGACTCTCGCACATTGCGAGTCATCAGGCTACGTCACGTTTCCGAGTCCCTCACGTGCCGGTACCCCTTGTCGCTGCCCTGGGAAGGTTCGCACGAAAGTCCTGCGATGAAGGACGGCTCAGGTGACAATCCGTCCTTTGATCCGCGCTTCTTCGGCGTAGGCGGAGAGGGGCTTGTCCGCGACGAAGTGGATGTCGCGTTCGACTGGGAGCCCGAGGCAGCCCCTGACTTCCATGATCTCCGCAAGGCTGACGTACCCCAGCTCTGGTGCGCCGACGCCCAAATCGCAGAGGCCGAACAGCCGATCCGGATCGTCGGGATCGACCTCGGAAATCAGCCACGTCGCGCCGGCGTCCGGAGTGAACAGCTTGAGGACCGGAAAGGCAGGATTGCGTTCGTCGGCCAGGGCGTTGGCGAACAAGCGAATGCGATCCTCGTCGGTGATGAGTTCCGTGCTGGTCATCACGCTTCCGCCTGTTTCGTTGTACCGAGCGTCCGCTTCGCGGCCGAGGACGCCCGGCTCGTGCGGCGGCGGCTGGACGGCGAAAGCGAGCGACGTGCGGGCGGAAGCGCGCGGCTGTTCGGCGCCCTTGTGTTCTGCGGCCGCGCGGACGATGAAGCGTTTTCGGCGCCGGCAAGCTCCTGCATCGACAGGCGATAGACTTGATCGAAATCGCAGTAGCGCCCCCAGAGCGCTTGTGCCAGGTCCGAGGCTCCCTCTGCCGCGATCGCCTCCACCACGGCTTCCAGTGTCAGGGGCGCAAATGCGACTCGATCAGGTTCACGTCGATCGGCATCGATCAATTCGGCTTCGTAGAGACGGAAGGCGGCTTGGACACGACGATTGAGGCGCGGGCCGATGGCCATGAAGATGGCACGCGGCGTGACACCATTCTCGACCGCGAGCTGCGCGAGCATGTGTTCGCGCCAAAGCTGTTCGAGCGCGACCGATCTCAACGACGCACTGTCGGCGTCGCGATAGAGGCGAACCTGCTTCGATGCCTCATTGTAGCGGTCGCGCATCCGGGCGGCCGGACCTTCCATGCTCTCTGAGTATTTCGTCTCGATGAACACAGTAGCCTGTTCGCCATCCGGCGTGATGACCCGCACGGTGAGATCGAAGGCGGTGCGGTCGGCGAGGAAGCGGTCCTCGCGGCGGCCGGGTGAATGCTCGAAGATGATCCGCTTGACGCTGTGAACGAAGTTGGGAAGCAGGCGACGGAAGACGGCGGTGGCAAGCTCGCGGTCGAGTGCAAGCGGTCCAAAGAGATTGAAGACCAGCGGCATCGAGGAGAGCGCATTGCCGAACAGCCGCTCCTCATCGATGGCGGCGTCGTCTTCGCACAAGAGCCATTCCTGAAGCGCGAGACGATGAATGTCGGGATGGAGGAAGTTCTTGCCGGCGTTGGCGGCGTCGGCGCTCAGGGTCGAGCCGAAGGACGAATGTGCGCCGGCCGCGCTGTGATCGTCGGATGCGGCGGTCGTGATGCCCTGCGCTTTGAGCCAGATGCATTGCAGGGTCCTTGCGCAAGCCCGGAAGCGCGTATCGATGGTGCAATAAGCCCCATGACGCTTCAGCACCGCTTCGGGGACAAGCGGCGTCCGGGAAAGTTGCTTGAAGGTTGGAGCGGATGAAGAGCGGTGATCGGCTGGAGAAGGTATGGTCAAGTCGTTGGGCATCTGAATGTCCGCATTGGTGAAGTGCGGAAGATTCAGGGAAGGGGGAGCGATGTTGAGGGTTGGTGACCAGGAATGTTGCGCGGCCGGATCGCGCCCCATTTGTCGATGAACTTGGAAGCGGAAGACTGGAAGCTTGGAGACAGGCGGATGTAAGTCCCTGACGACGTTTGACGAACAGCTCGATGTCCGATACCGGCGCTTTCCGGTGGCTGAAGTCCGGCTCGCACGGCTTGCCAGCCCGGTTTTCGAGTAGTGCTATGCGCAAATGTTGGCCCTGTATTGCGCCAGACGCAAGGCAAAACGCCGATTTTTGGGCCTCCTCGGCCCTATATTGTGGGGGTACGACGCACATTGCGTGGATCGGCCCGACATAACGAGGCTGATGCCATGCTGAATGACGAAATCTCAAGTCAAATCAATGAATTGATGGGCGGACCGGCCGCTGTCTCCGACGGGGGCCGCGAACGGTGTCTTGCCGGCCCGGACGGCGTGTCGGAGCCGGCGACTGGGCCATCGGTGCCAACCGGCGCGGTTCGCCTGGTCATCTTCAAAGACCTGCCGGCGGACGTCACCGTAAGCAAGGTCGCGCCGCGCGATAGCTTCGCCCGCGACATTGCCCAGTATCGATACGAGAACCAAAAGACGCTGTTTGCGCACCTCCCGCGCAAGGATTGGCCGCGGCTGGTGCGGGTCCGCCCCAAATCGCCTCAGCGCCTGTATTTTCGTTCTCCGTCAGGCCAGCGGTTGAAGATGAATCCGTTTCGGGCTGCTGGACCAACAAAGGTCAGGGCGTTGGGCCGGGAATCAATGCTGCGCTCGGAAGCCTCGCGCCTTTATTCCGCGATGGCGTTTGCGATGTGGCAGTACGGCCGGGTGATGAACGCGCACATGACCATATTGTGGAAGCTGCTTGGTGTCACCGATCACGACAAGGCGGTGGGGATTCTGAGCAAGTACAATCATGAAGCGGCGAAGTGGCTGAGTGTCGGCGAGGGTGACAATACCGTGCGCAGTCGCTTCTCGAAACGGTCGTCCGGGGCGAGCGTCCCGCATGCCTTCGTCTATGTTCACGAACAGGCACAGGAGAAGGGCTTTCATACGCATGAACTGATGTACGTGCCGCTCGGGCGCGCTCAGGAGTTTGCCGAATGGAGCCGGGACTGCCTGGCGCGGCTTTCGGGATGCGCGAGCGCTGATGAAGCCGCGGTGTTCTTCTCGCCCGCCAGCCAGAAGCGTAAGAAGTTCAGGCCGTACTCAGGAGCGCGGGAGAGCTTTGCGGTGGACCGGCAGTGGCGATGGTTCCGGTATTTGACCAAGAGCCTTGATCCCGCGTACCGAGAACGCTCGCCGGTCGATGGCGGATGGCACGTGGCTCGCGACATCTTCCAGATGACGAAGCCGTTCATGGCGACGGGACCGGTCTCGTGCCGCAAGCTCGCGGGCTGCTCCGAGAACATCGGCCCGGGGGCGCAGCGCGTCGCTGGTTTCGTATCGAAGTTCGAGCGTGGGGACTGGGCCGGACTCTACAACGGGTCGGAGCTTGAAGATTACCGCGCCGACATGGCGGCATTGGCCGAGGCCGAGCGCGCGCAAGCTGCCCAAGCGGAGCTGCAAGCCATGCTGTCGAACATCGTCATCTAATCATTGGGGACTGGCGTGGTGGCGAACGTTGAGTCTCTCGGCAACGATGTGAACTTGGAAGCCGAAGACGCTTAGCTTGGAATCCAGATCGTCCAAGACCTTGATTTGATGGGATGAACGGGAGCGCTCGTGAAGACCGGACGTTCTGGTGAGGCCGAGGCAGGCACCTCGAACCAAGCCAAGGCCGTCATGTTTCCGGCCGGCGGAGGACCCGCCGGCTAGAAGCTGAACAAAAAACAAAGCCCCCAGCCCGCAAGGGGTGGGGGCAATGTATGGCTGGTTCTCTGAAGGGCGGGCAGGTCTGACGTTTACATGTACTCGCGTCAAGGCATGTACAAGCTCATAAATCTGCTATGCCCCGAGCGATGCGCTTCATTTTCCGCGCAGCCTCACAGCGGAAGATCGGCCGAGGGGTCTTGCTGGCGATCCTTGCAGAGATCGTCAACGTCATCGAGGCTGACATCGAAGATGGGCGCCGTCCGGAGCTTTTCGCTGAGCGTCAGATTCTCGAAAGGATTGATCCTCGGCCCCGGTCCTTTCGGGTACCGTGCGTCCAGCAACTTCAAGAATGCCTCCGTGCCGGTTTCGTGATGGCGGCCTTGGCCGTCAACGGTGATGGTGCCGGTCGAAGGCCAAAAATTCACCTTGCGGACCTTGATGTGATACTTCGACTCGCGCCGGACGTAGCGCTTTCGTCTGATGAGCTCCCAAATCAGCTCGCGAATGAAGTCTTCATCGTCGCGATAATAGAGCGGCTTCTTCCCGCTGCTATCGAGTTTGGAGTCCTTGGTGTTGGATGGCTTCGTCATGAGGGTCGGGCCTATTTGGTGGTGTTGGATGACTGTGCGTTCGGCGCGGGAAGCTGGGGCCGTGTGGCGAGCCAGTTCTCGGCATCTGTGAAGCGGATGATGGTTCGGGCGCTGACCTTGACCGCACGAAGGTTACCCTCGCGGATTTCCTTCCATGCGCTGGTGCGTCCGATCCCGGCCCAGAGTGCGAAGTCGTTGACCGACATCGCGCCCTTGGGTCTTTCGAGTTGTTGAGACATCTATTGCTCCGTATTTGTCCGAAAGTTCTCGACTTCCGGGCAGATATGGACGTCATGCGGACGGGAGCGGACGCCTGCGCATTGTCTTGAAGCGGCGAGGGGGGAGCATTTCCGAGCGACCGGCGGTCAAGGCTTCGACGGCGCAGTGCCGCCGCAGAACGCCGCCCATGCTTCGGCAAGCTGCCGGCGTTTGTCGAAAAGGTCGCCGCGCCGGTAGGCGGCTTCCACCTTATTGCTGATGGTGTGTGCGAGCGCCATTTCGACGACTTCGCTCGGGAAGTCGGTTCGTTCTGCCGCCCAGTCTCGGAAGGTCGAGCGGAAGCCGTGGGCCGTGATGTCGTCTCGTTCGAGCCGGCGTAACAACATCAAGAAAGCCATGGAGCTGAGCGGATGTCCCTCGACCTTTCCAGGAAAGACGAAGTCGCCAGTGCGGATTTCCTTCATCTCAGCAAGGATGATCTGGGATCGCTTGGCGAGTGGGATGCGGTGATCGCGGCTGGCCTTCATGCGGGCCGCGGGCACGGTCCAGAGCTGCGCCTTTTCGTCAAACTCGTCCCAGCGCATGCCCATCGTCTCATTGGTGCGCGTGGCGTTTAGGATGCAGAACTCGAACGCCCGGGCGACGACAGTTTGTTCCCGTTGCAGAAGCAGGACGAAGTCGGGCGTTTCGTCGATCGGCAGGGCGGCATGATGGTTGACGATTGCCACCTTTGAGCGCTTCGGCAGGAGATGGTCGAGATGCCCCTTCCACCGTGCCGGGTTGTCGCCCGTGCGGTATTTCATGACGCGAGCCCAATCGAGGATGCGCTCGATTCGACCGCGAAGGCGCGACGCTGTCTCGGTCTTATCCTTCCAGATCGGCTGCAATACCTTCAGAACCAGCGCGTCGTCGATCGCGGCAACCGGCTTGTCCTTGAACACGGGATATACATAGGTCTGAAGCGTTGCCTTCCATTGGTCGGCGTGTTTGCCGTTCTTCCAGCCGGCCCTATGGGCAGCGATGTAGGCCTCTGCGCACTTCTCGAAGGTGATGGCCTCGGTCGTTTCGAGCACCCTGGCTTGCTGCTCCTTGTGACGTTCATCCAGCGGATCTAGGCCTTTCAGGCGCGTGGCCCGGCAGACCTCCGCCTGCTCGCGCGCTTCGGCCAGTGACACGGTATGAAACGGGCCAAGCCCCATATCCCGCAGCCTGCCACCGGTGCGATACCGGAAAATCCAACTCTTGGAGTTGCCGGCGCGGACCTTTAGGTACAATCCAAGCCCGTCGGCATACATTCCTGGCTTCAGGTTCTGTTTGATTTTGAGTGCGGTGAGCACCCGTATGCGTGCCATTCGGAAAGTTCCGCGTCGTGTCCAAGCCCATATGGAGGGCTTTGGTTCAGTCGACGGGCGGAGATGTTGTCGCGAAGGCGAACGGCTGGTCCAACAGGTGTCGGGACTGTTAGGTCGACGTGTTATGTCTGGCCATGAGAGGAAAATGTATAGTGGCAGACATCGTAACCCGGGCTCGTCGCTCCGAAATTATGAGTCGCATTCGGGGAAAGGGAACCAAGCCGGAGCTGCTGGTCAGGAGCGCCGCGCACCGACTCGGCTACAGGTTCAGGCTTCATGTGAGGAAGCTTCCCGGGTCACCGGACTTGGTGTTTCCCGGCAGGAAGATCGCCCTATTCGTCCATGGCTGCTTTTGGCACCGGCATCAGGGCTGCCCTTATTGCTATGTGCCTAAGTCGAATATACAATTCTGGCGCGAAAAATTTAAGAAGAACGTTGTGCGCGACAGACGCGTACGCTCCGGGCTGGAGGAGATGGGTTGGCGGGTCGCAGTCATCTGGGAGTGCGAAACGGCAGATTCTGACGGCCTGAGGAAATGGTTGAAGGAATTGCTGGGTCGCAAATGATTGCCGCGGACGCGCTGCTGATTCGCCAGAACAAGCTTGCTCGGCTGCGCTCGGGTGGTTGCCCGCGCGCCCTGGAGATCTGTTCGGGTGCTGGGGGCCTGTCGCTGGGCCTACATACTGCAGGTATCGAGCTGACTGCTCACATCGAGATCGACCCCGAAGCCGCCGCGAGCTACGCCCTCAACTTCGCCAATGGTCGTGACCTTGATGGTCCGTGGGCCCTCCCGCGCGATATGGAGCGGGTATCGGCCGACCAGTTGGTCGCCGAACTGAAGCTGCCGGGCAGCGCGGCTGATTCGTTCGATGTCCTGGCGGCCGGACTTCCCTGCCAGGCCTTTGCCCGCATCGGCAGGTCGAAACTCCGCTCCGTGTCCGGTGGCGAAGAAGATGCGTTCCAGAAGGACCCTCGTGCGTCGCTGTACCGCCGCTTTCTGAAATACGTCGAGGACACGCAGCCGCTCGCGATCGTCATCGAGAACGTTCCGGACATTCTCAATTTCGGCGGCCACAACGTGCCGGAGGAGATTTGCGAACACCTGGAAGCGGCCGGATACTCGACGGGCTACACGCTGCTCAACGCTGCCTATTTCGGCGTGCCGCAGATCAGAGAGCGGCTTTTCATCGTGGCTCTTGCCCGGGTCCTTGGCGAGACGCCGCGCTTTCCCGAGCCTACTCATTTTGCCGAACTGCCGATCGGCTATCAGGGCTCGCGCCGCGTCGCCCTTAAGCATGTCGATCAGGCGAGTGGTCGTTTTCACGAACTCCACCAGCCAGCCGAAACCCTGAAGCCCGCTGTAGGCGCAAGAGACGCGATTGGCGATCTCCCGCGCATAACCGAGCATGCGACCGATCCGAAAGTCATCCGCCGACGCAAGCTCGCCGACGAGCTGCCCTATCGCAATCCCAGGAACGGCATCTCGGATTACGCCCGCACGATGCGGGAGTGGAAGGGTTTCGCCAGCGGGACCATGACCGACGGGCATCTCGTGCGACTCACGCCACGCGACTTCCCCATCTTTGCAGCCATGGATCATGGAGCGGACTATCCGCAGGCGAAAAAGCTCGCTGAAGGGATGTTCGAGCAGGCCCTGCGCAGAAAGCGCCTGACCGGCGTTCACAAGAACTCTGCGGCTTACCGTGATCTACGAGCTGAGATGGTGCCGCCCTACGATCCTCAGAAATTTCCGAACAAGTGGTGGAAACTTGATCCTCTCAAGCCGTCGCGGACCCTGACGGCTCACATGGGTAAGGATACGTATTCGCACATCCACTACGACAGCCAGCAGTGCCGGACCGTCTCGGTGCGCGAAGCCGCCCGCCTTCAATCCTTTCCCGACGGCTTCGTCTTTGCTGGCGCGATGAATGCCGCATTCCGCCAGATCGGAAATGCGGTGCCTCCGCTGCTTGGCCTCGCCGTTGCGCGCGTCCTGCGTGAGCAGCTCGACCAGGCTGCGCGGTCTGCAGACAGCAACAACAATCGTCAGGTCGCCTAAGGATATGACCCGCGAGAGGCCCGTCGAGATCATCCCTTCCGCGGCGGCTCTTGTGGAGTCTCTCAGGGGTCTCGGCTATTCGCCAGAGACCGCTCTGGCCGATCTGATCGACAACAGCATCTCGGCGCACGCCGCAAACATTGAAGTCAATCTGGACTGGAATGACGGCCATCCGCAGGTTGCGCTGCTGGATGATGGCGACGGCATGGATCGCGCGGCTTTGGCGGAGGCGCTGCGTCTCGGCGGCACGGGCCCGCTGCTCAGGCGAGCGGCCAGCGACCTGGGACGGTTCGGGCTGGGGTTGAAGACCGCTTCGCTTTCCCAGTGCCGCCAGCTTGCGATCATCAGCAGGACGGGAGGACGGACGTCCGCCCTGATCCTGGATGTTGATGAAATCGTCGAACGCGGCTGGTTTGCGAGTGAACCGGCGTCACTGCCGCAGCATCCGATGCTGGAGAAGTTGCTCCAGCTCGAACATGGTACGCTGGTCATCTGGGGTCGCATGGATTCGCTCGGAGGGCTATCAGGGTTCGAGAAGGAGGCCTTCTACCTCCGGCTTGAGGATATCCGCGCCCACTTCGGCATGGTCTTCCATCGATTCATCAGCGGTGATGCAACCCGGCTCGCGATCATTCTCAACGGGCGAGCGGTAAAGGCATGGGACCCGTTTCAGATTTCACATCCTTCGACGCGGGAGCTGCCCTCGGAACGCGTGCGCCATGCAGGCTCCGCCTTCACGGTCAGACCTTACGTGCTTCCGCATCGCGATCGATATGCAAATGAAATGGAATACGAGGCAGCCGGGGGGCCTAGCGGCTGGGGAGCCCGCCAGGGCTTCTACGTCTACCGCGGGAAGCGTCTGCTGGTCGCGGGGAGCTGGCTGGGCCTTGGTGGTGCCCGAACGTGGACTCGCGACGAGGCCAGCCGTCTCGCCCGGATCGAAATCGACCTGCCCACCGACCTGGATGCGGACTGGCGGATCGACGTCCGAAAATCACAGGCTCGTCCACCGGGAACGCTGCGAGCCCGCCTGACGGCCATTGGGAGCCGCTGCCGCCAGGAGGCGCGGGAAGTCTTTGCATTCCGCGGACAGGGGCCACGAACTCGCGGGGCACATCGGGCTGCGCCGCCTGTCTGGATCCCACAGCAGGGACCAAAAGGAATCCAGTACCGGATCAATCGCGACCATCCGGCGATCGTGGCCTGCCGCGACGCGGGTGGCGTCCGTCCCTTCAACGCCGTCCTGTCGATCATCGAACGCAGCGTGCCGGTCGAGCGCATATGGCTCGACGTATCGGAGTCCGAAGGTGCCGTCGTGCCGCAACTGGAGGCGAAGGAGATCACGCAGCTTGGTGAACAGCTGCTGGAACTCGGAAAGGCTCTGCCGACGTCGATGACGCCGGATCAGCGAGCGGACGTGCTGCTCCTCAATCTGCCTGGTGATCTGACGAAGCTGCGGGCTGAACTGCTGCGCAGGATGGGGAGCGTGGCATGACCGACATCGTTGAAGTGCTTGCGCTCAGAGCCAGGAAGATTCTGCAGATGCAGAAGGAGGCTGGTGAGTCGATCGATCGGGACGCCATCGCCAGAATCGTGGAGCTGGACTCGCACACGTTCACTCTGATGACCAAGCAGCCCGTAAGCTTCGAGCAGAAGGAGGCTGCGGCACGTCTTCTCTGGACGGTCTTCGTAACGGAACAGGGCCCGGCACTCACATTGCAGGACAAGGAAAGGCCGGGTCCCTGGTATCTTGGAGAGCGTCGACAATCAGGGCCGTTCATGCAGCGCTACCTCTACAAGCTGGAAGAGGACGGGTGGCCTGAAGAATCGATCCGGCAGCTTCAGGAAAGCACCGCAAGAATTCTGGAGGTGATGGACGACCCCGAACGGCCTGGAAGATGGGACTGGCGGGGTCTTGTCGTCGGCGATGTGCAGTCGGGAAAGACTGCCAGCTACGCGGGCGTCGTGAATCGCGCGGCAGACGCGGGCTACCGCATCATCATCGTACTTGCCGGCATGCACAAGATATTGCGTCTGCAGACGCAGAAGCGCTTCGACAAGGATTTCCTTGGCTACGACACGAATCCCAAGACGCGTCGTCCTAATCAGCCCCTGCAGATCATCGGCGTGGGCAACTTCAATGCGCAGCTCATCGTCGACAGCCTGACGATGGCTGATCCGAACGGCGACTTCAGTCAGCGCGTTGCCGACCAGCTGAGCTTCTCGCCGGTCAATCAGCCCTGCCTATTCATCGTCAAGAAGAATGCGAAGGTCCTTGAAAACCTCAACAACTGGATTGCGCGACTGCCTGGGCCCGCGAAAGCTGCGCCGGTTCTCGTCATCGACGACGAGTCGGACCAGGCTTCAGTTGACACCGGCGACCAGCCTCTTCTTGAAGACGGCACGTTCGAGCAGGACTACGATCCCAAGCGCGTCAACGGAGAGATCCGCCGCCTGCTCATGTCGTTTGATCGCCGGGTCTATGTGGGCTACACGGCGACCCCCTTCGCGAACATCCTGATTCATGATGAGCGCACGGCAGCCGAGTACGGGCCTGATCTCTTTCCTTCGACCTTCATCGTCTCGCTGACGCCGCCCGATGACTATTTCGGGCCAACTGCCGTCTTCGGCACGAACGACGATGCGGACAATCCGGGCCTGCCCCTGGTCCGACCTTTCAACCAGGCGGCCGAGGACTGGATTCCAACGGGGCCGCACGACAAGTATCTCAAGCCGCGCTTCAAGCGTCAGGATGACATTCCACCAAGTCTGAAGGAGGCCATCGACGCCTTCATCATCACCTGCGCTGCTCGCGCAGCAAGGGGCCAAGGACGCGAGCACAACTCGATGCTCGTCCACGTATCGCGCTTCGTAGACGTGCATGACGAAGTTCACCGTCAGGTCGACCGATACTTCCGCGAAACGCGTGCCATGATTTCCAATGGCGACCGGGAAACCCTGAGACGCCTCAAGGCAATATGGGACTCCGACTATCTGCCGACCACGGCGGTGGTCCGGTCAACCGTCTACGGACGCAACATGATCTCCGTCACTTGGGATCAGGTCGCATCGGCGCTCGCCGAAAGTACGGACAAGATCCAGGTCATTACGGCGAACGGCAGGACCAAGACGGATATCGATTATGATACTTACAAGGACACGGGTCGCTCGGTGATCGCGATCGGCGGTGACAAGCTTTCCCGCGGGCTCACCCTTGAAGGGCTTTCCGTCAGCTACTTCCTACGCGTATCGCACATGTACGACAGCCTTCTCCAGATGGGCCGCTGGTTCGGCTACCGGCGGGGATTTGCCGACCTTTGCCGACTCTACACGACACCTGACACGGACGACTGGTTCCGCTACGTCGCGACGGCACAGAAGGAACTGCGTGAGCAGTTCTTCGAAATGGCCCAGATGGATGCGACGCCGAAGGATTTCGGGCTGAAAATCTCAGTCCACGATATCCTGGAAGTCACGGCCCGAAACAAACAGCGGCACGCCGAGCTGCGCCAGAGCAGCTATGCAGGCGAAGGCAAGGTTCAGACTGTGATGTTCCGCGATCGTCAGACGCTTGAACGAAACGCGGCGATCACTGATGACTTTCTGCTCAAGCTGGGCGCAGGGAAGGATAACCCGCGCCGACCCGGCTCGGAGAACAAGTTTGCCGACGGAACGATCTGGACCGGCGTCGCCGGCAGAGAAGTTGCCGAGTATCTCAAGAATCTGACCTTTCCTCCCGAGAGTACTCAGGTCGACGGCAACCGGCTGTCGGCGTTCATCATCGATCAGCTTGCAATGCAGCCAGCCGAACTCACCGACTGGAGCGTCTTCCTGGTAACTGGCAGCAGGAAGGAGGTCGAACTGGCGGGACGCCGACGCAAGTGCGTCCTCCGTGAACCGAGAAAACCCCGTGATGGTCAACAGCCTCCACCGGATCGCTTCATCATCGGCACGACCCTTAGTCCGCTGGACCAGGCGATTGATCTGACTGACGACGAATTCGAGCAGGCGCTTTCCAGGACGAACAGTGAGAGGGCTTCTCGCAACAAGGCTCCGAGTGACGTTCCTTCCGGCGAGTTCATTCGCAAGGTTCGTGGCAGACGCCCGCAAAACGGCCTTCTGATTATCTATCCTATCGATCCCGACAAGGCCGAAGTCGAGCAGACCGATCGACCGGTCATCAGCGTCGTCGTCAGCTTCCCCGACAGTGACGCCGCGGACAAGCGCGTCTACCTCGTCAACAGCGTGCAGCAGCGTCAGGACTCGTGATGGCCTGGCTGGAAGCTCTCACCGAAGTCTGGGACGAACTCACGCGCACGGCGCCGGTTGCACGGCAGTATCGGACGAGATTGATATCGACGGACCTGCCGTTGAATATTCTCGCAGGGATAAGAGCTACTGACAGTGCGCCCTGCCTAATGCTGCAGACCGCGCCCACACCTGAAGCTCTCTTCGAACTGGGTGGGATGCGATTGAGTACCATCTCCGACCAGTTGGGCCCGTTCCTGGTCCTTTCCCTAGAGGATATCAACAGGCGGGACCTTTTCACTACCATCTGCGCGGACGTTGTTGCTGCCGCTGCAGAGGCAGGCTCTGAGGATGCCCTCAGCCGGTTCCTTGGACGCCTGCTTGCATGGAGGCAGTTTCTGCGCGAGCGGCGCAGCGGACTCTCGCGGCAGGAAACCATAGGCCTGCTAGGTGAGCTTCTTGTTCTGGAACAGCTACTTTCGGCCGATCGGCGGCGCTTGTCCGCCTGGAAGTCGCCTGAAGACGGCCTGCACGACTTCGAAAGCAACGGTCATGCGCTCGAAATCAAGACTGGTCTCGGTCCATCATCCTCGATCACCATTTCGAAGCTGGACCAGCTCGACTTGATGGGACTTCGACAACTGGACCTCCTCCACGTCAGGCTTATCGAACTGCCTAGCGGACGATGCCTCCAGGACATTATTGCAGCAATCACCGGAAGCTTGCCAGATGATGCTTCGCGGCGCGCATTTGAGGATGCGCTTCTTGGTCGCGGCCTGATGCCGGATGACGATACAGCCAGGCTGTTACCCCGGGTTCAGCAACGATCAATCGACGCCTACTCCGTTACTGATGGATTTCCGCGCCTGCACCGGGGCGCTCTGCCGGTCGCCATCGTCGAAGCAATCTATACTCTTGAGGTACGCGCCATCTCGAATTTCGCGGTTGACCCCGCGGCCACTCTCGACGCGTTCGTGCAGGGAGGTCGCCAATGATCGACGATGCGGTTGCTAAGTTCGCTGAAAAGATTCTCAGTGACGTTGAAGAGGCCTTGTCGAAAGAGGAGCCGTTCTCCCAGGAATTATTTACGCGACAGATCTTGGAGCACCTTGAAGAGGCCGGACAGCTGGAAGGCACCTTTCCGTTATTCCAGCAGGGGCGCATAAAGAATGCGATATATCGCATCGACGGATATACATTTGACGAAGAGCGATCCCGGCTCGAACTCTTTACCACTATCTTCCGCGAGGACCTTCCGCCCGGCAAGATTCCCGCCGCGGAAGTGACGAAGGCCTTCGAGCGGGCCCTTCGTTTCATCAACGCCTGCATTGAAGGCTTGGCCGCCGAGCTCGAGCCCTCGAACAGCGATGCAAGCGACCTTGCCAGACTGATCGAGGCTCAGGCACGGACGTTGGGAAGCGTGAGAATCATTCTACTCACGAACGGGATCGTCGATAAGGCGGCCGGCTCTACCGACTGGCGAGATCGAAAGGTTGAATTTGACACCTACGACATCGTACGGCTCCAGAGAATCCTCGGCGAAGGCGAAACGCGGGCAGACATTGCGGTAGATCTTGAGACTCTGACCGGGAGCGCCGTCCCGTGTCTGCACGTACCCAGCCAGGCCGGCGAGTACGACGCATACCTTTCAGTGCTGCCGGGCGAAGCGCTTTCGCGCATCTACGAGCGCTACGGCGTACGCCTGCTCGAACTGAACGTCCGCGCGTTTCTCGGCCTGCAGGGCCGGAAGAGCGTCAACGCCGAACTCAGGCGCACCATTGCCGACCAGCCTTCGATGTTCCTGGCCTACAACAACGGCATAGTTGCAACGGTTGATGACCTGGAGATCGTGAACGACAAGGCCGGACGGCTTTCGATCAGATCGCTCAAAGGGCTGCAGATCGTGAACGGCGGGCAGACGACAGCCTCGCTTCACCGGGCCCGTCGCAAGGAGAGCCTCAATCTCGGAAATGTCGCCGTTCCCGTGAAGATCATCAAGGTGGGCGGCGCGGACCTTCGCGAAATGGTTGCTTCCATTTCGCGGGCGGCAAACCGGCAGAATACCGTCCAGCTCGCGGATTTCTCGGCAGGCGACCCCTTCCATCAGCAGGTCGAGGAAATCGCGAACAACACCTGGCTCGACGACGGCAAGGGACGCTGGTTCTACGAACGCGCGCGAGGGTCCTATCTGGCCGCCGAGCAGAAAGCCGCCTACCGGAAGTCGGATCAGCAGTCCTTCCGCGCGCAGACGCCGAAGCAGCGGCGGATCAGCAAGCTCGATCTGGCGCGCTATCTGACCGCGTGGGACGGCCTGCCCTACCGCGTCTGCCTTGGCGGTCAGAAGAACTTTCAGCATTTCATGCAGCGGATGAAGGACGGCAATGCCCCGCCGCCTGACGCAACGTGGTTCAAGCGGCTCGTCGCCAAAGCGATTTTCTATCGCGCCGTCGAGAAGAAAATTCGGGCGATGAAATTCCCGGCGTACGGCGCGCAGATTACGGCGTATGTCGTGTCAGGCCTAGCCCAGAAAACCGGTGGCCGCGTCGACTTCGACCGGCTGTGGTCCCGTCAGTCCGCAAGCCCTGAACTTGGGCGACTGGTCGAAGCCTGGGCACCGCAGATCGATGCGCTTCTGCGCCGTTCAGCCGGGCAGAAGAACCCCAGCGAATGGTTCAAGAAGGAAGAGTGCTGGATGGATATCATGGGCCGGCTGCCCGCGCTTTCCGAACCGCTGCCCTCGGAACTTTCATACGCCGCGGCAGATGGTGATGACAATGCACCCGCGTCGCCTCCTCGGGCCCATTCGGTTGCGGACTATGAGCGCATCGAGCAATGCATGAATGTCAGCGCGTCAACGTGGCTCGAAGTTGCGGAGCGCGGGCAGAAGGCCGGCGTCGTTCACTGGAAGGTCGCGGCCATCTGTCGAACCATTGCCAGCTACGCCGCGGGCGGGTGGGACAAAAAGCCCTCCGCCAGACAGGCCAAGCCGGCCCTGGAAGCGTATCACGCCTGTGAACGGGCCGGTGTCATTGGCATTGTTTCAAGGGTTGATGCGGAAGCCACGGCGGCGCCCTAGAGGCTCTCCGGGATTACTTCGGCAAGACAGGCTTGAGCGATGGTTGCACTTCCTCTCCGGCTCGCTGCGAAGCAGGTCGAGGATATCGCTGCTGAAATGACGATGATGCTCATCCTCCCTGATTTTGATAGTGAGGCGAGAAATACACGTTACTGATTCGCTCAGCGACTGCCCAGGATTTCAATCCGCCCGAGAGACGATCGCAAAATGCCCGGCGTCAGAAGAAGAAACGGCGGCATGCCAAATCGCCAGCTGCGACAGCGCTCTCAATCAGGCAAGATCAGCGACAAATTGCCTCTCATCCACGTCACGGCCGTCGGTGTCGCACGCGAAATCGTTGACAGCGGCAAATTGGAGGCCCGCACCTGCTCTGTCTTCAACAGGAATCTGGTCTATTTCTTCGCCATGCGGGCCGCCTACCGTCTCAAGGACGGTGATGCAAAATCCCATCAGATCAATCGGTTTCCGTTTGTATTCATCGTGAAGCCGGAGGCCGTGCCCACTCCATTCCATGTCTATCCGTTCGATACGGGCGGCGCGGTCAAGGGAGTATTTGAAGCGCAATCCGATCCTTACGTGTATTTGGAGGATTATGAACTCGCTCCTACGCATGCCGCCGTGGCTGGGCAGATTGCCTGGGCATTCGGAGCGCTGGGCGACTATCTCGACGGAAACTTGCGCAACGATATTCTTGACGGCGTACCGGTACACGAGACCGTCACTCGCGGGTTCGTGGACATCGCTCTAATGGCACGAAGCGGCAGCAATCAACCCGACAAGAGGGCTTCAGCAATCGAGGTGGCGTGCAACCACGATGTTCTGCTGAATGGCAATGTTTTGCTCGCGATACTCCCGAAGCAATACCTCGAAGAAGACGGCGGCAGTCCGAATGTCGGCTTCATCTCTCAATTGAAGGCTGCCGGAATTTCTTGGGAGGTCTATGACTGGCAGCCCAACACGACGCCCGACGATTTTCAGAAAGAGATAGCCGATATTGCGAAGAGGTTCTTCCAGGGGCAGGGAATGCTCTGATGATCGATCGGGGGCCCGTCGAGCTGACATTGGCCGGCTATGTTGCAATGACCCGTCGTGGATTTGCACTCCCGTGCTTTGCAAGCGGTCCCAGACCAAATGCCTGGTATACGGCAACGTGCTCAGTCGATGCCGACCACCTGGGATTGATCACTGGCTTCGAGGTATTCGAGTCGAACGAAATTGTTCATCTGTCCGAGGCTTATCGACCTGTTCGCATCGGATCTGCATGGACGGATGTGTTTATCTGGAAAGATCAGGCGTTCGTCGGAACACCGCAGGAAATCTGGAATGCCTTCGAAGAAGAACGAGATCAGGTGCTTTCCGCCGTGCCTATCACAGGTCTCGATCTTGCCCTGAGCGTCCCTGATCAGAACGTCACTGGGCTGATCAGCTCCGCCCTTGACTTCATGCGAAGCCGGTTTGGCGACGAAAGGGCTCGGGTTTGGCGAGACCAGACCCTGGCGCGACAACAGGTCCTCATCGGGTTACGGCGGTTGGCGCTGGAATTCGGTCTGGACCCGACCGTGTTGTCGGCTCTATCGGGATTGGAGCTTCTGTCGCGCGGATTCAATGAGCTGGTCGTTCAAATTCCGGCTGACGTCACCCGGCTGTTTGAAAGGGCAGGCCGCGTGGAAGACCTGCATGATCGAACACGACAGATCGTGGAGAGGCTTGGACTGGTTGTTGTTGACG
Source organism: Bradyrhizobium diazoefficiens (assembly GCF_016616425.1). Classification (NCBI taxonomy): domain Bacteria; kingdom Pseudomonadati; phylum Pseudomonadota; class Alphaproteobacteria; order Hyphomicrobiales; family Nitrobacteraceae; genus Bradyrhizobium; species Bradyrhizobium diazoefficiens. The sequence goes on along the minus strand of NZ_CP067101.1, from coordinate 227,101 downwards.
AAGAGCTTCGGGAAGCTGCGGTCCAAACGTATTCGTCTTCGGATCCCGCTGATGAGACGGCTGCGCGGGAGAGTGATCGGGACGTAAGAATCTTGGTCGTGGTTGCTGGAGGTCGGCGCGCATTTGACATCGCGCGACTCATAACTTCGCCAGAATGGCGGCCAGCCGATATCGGGCAAGGCCGGATATCGGTGGACGTTGAGGAAGTCGGTCAAAACCCACCAAAGAAGTCCGTGAGAGGCAGACCTGATCGTCCATCATCCGCCGAGCCGCCCGGTGGCGGCTACGATGTTGTTGTCCTGCTGGCGGACGACGAGGCCTTTATGAGCCCACGTGTTTCCAGCCTGCATGAAGCGATCCTTTCCCGGCTAAATTCAGAATGGAACGGCATTTCCCTCATCGCGCCAGCGCTGCCGGAAGATGTTCCTTCGCGCGCCTTGTCCGACCAAGCATTGTTGGGAGAATTCGGTGCCTTCGGCTTCAACGCTGTCATAGACACGTCCGTCGCTCGCTCTCCGTTCTGGACAGGGAATCCGCGCAGGGCGTTCGATCGCCGCATTGCTGATGTTATCGCCGGGAGTGCCGTTCTATGCGGCATGGACGGTCCGCTTCGTCGGCGCCTCAAGGAGTACCCTGTGGGCGCTCCGGAACAGCTGCTGACCTTTGCTTTCGGATATAAAGATCGGGGAGAACTCGGACTCGCCTCGGAAGTGACTTGGGCGCACCATGGCCATTCGGCTGCATGGTCAGCGCGCTTCACCGCGAAAGGGTTTCCGCGCGGTACAGGTACAACTGTTGACGGAATAGTCCAGTTGCGCGACCGCAGAACGCAGTTCGAGAATTTTGCTAACGCTGTCTTGCATGATGCCCTGCCCGTAGGATTTGCTGATTTCATTTCCGAGATCGACGTGCCACCCAGGATCAAACGGGACCTCGCATTTCCCGATCTTGCGGCAGGCTTCAAGCGAGCATCAGGGGCTTTCAAGGGCATCGCGATCTGTGCCGAAGCTCCATCGTTCGCCGCTCTCAAGGCCGCCGGCAGACAGGGGTGGGCGATTATCCGGTACACAGATCGAGAATCAATCAGGGAAATCTTGATGGGTGACTCGAACGTCGAGCTTCCCTTTATGCCGCGCCAACTGAGACTGCCGCCTCTGCCCCGGAGGAAGGAAAACAAGGGGTTGGCAACGAGAGGCATTGATCCCAGGGATGTCGTTAGACTTACCGCTGCTGACTGGGAGACCTGGAAGACCCGGATGTCGAGTTCGCTCCGGGCGGAAATGCGTCAATACAGGGCCTCGCTATCCCGGTTGCAGGCCGCCGAAGGCCGGGAGCACGTTCTGCCTCGTCGCGCCGTTCAACAGGCGTCTGAATCTGGGGACAGGGCTGCACGGTCGTTGCTGCGTCACGTTGATCAGCGCGATCAACGCGATCGGAACTATTTGCTCACCGGAAAGCGGCCAGCTGATCTGCGGGTTGCTTGGTCGAAGCCCGCAAAAGGCATGTCGCGATATATCCTCTCCGACGGTGTTGTACCGTGCGAATTTGCAGTGCTTAAGCCCGACGAAGTACCAGCGCAGCGATTCTTCATCATCGATGGCGATGGCGGAGTTCCGGCGCTTTTAGGGTCGCGAATTTTTGCTGCCTGGGCCAGGATCACGCTCACGAGATCAATGAGCTGGATGCCGCGATTTTCAGTCGGCCGCACCTTCGAAACATTCCCGGTGCCGTCGCCATTCCTGGTTAAGCGATCAGAAAGCGGTCCGGCCCAGCTTACGCTGGTCGACAATAAGCGGCTTCACAAGCTGGCCGAGGAACTGAGTACAAATTACCACAAGGGATCGAGGGATTCCGCGAAGAAACTACAGGCCGAAATCGACAGAGCCATCTTGAGGGGGCTGAAGCTGCCTGAGGATGCGCCGGACCTCGCGATCATTGAGCTGCTACTCCAGCAGAGCGAAAACGCCTATTACTTCTAACACCGGAATTTTTGGCGAGGCGCTGCGCTTGAACTGTCTTGCACCGGCAGCAGAATACCCGCGGATTTTGACATTTGATGCAGTGCGCTTGCGGCTGTCCTCGAAAGTGCGAACCATCAGGTTGGTCCGCGAGTTAGGCAGGGCGGCGCGCCGGGCAGAAATCAAAGCGCTGCATTAATACCCGTAGAACTTGTATAAAAGTTAGAGAATCTTTTAAAGTGGTGATTGCCTCGTTGAGCTATTCTGAGCGCGGGAGAAGTGCTGTCGCCTCTAACTTTCCAACCAAACCAAGCTTCCGCCTAACGCTTTCGCCCATACTCCGGCCCATATTTGCGTGAAGATTGCTCGCGACCACGGGCGAACGACCCTGAGGTCTGCTGTACTGCTTGCCACCATGGAGCAGGAGTTTCGTGAAGATCGGCGACCTTGTACGAATGAGGACAATATAGTCCTATTTGGACACTCTCTCCGCCAGCCACCAAAGTGTCCGAAGCCGAACTACGATCCTGTCCGACCTTGTGCTCCGGACAGTAGCGGCGAACGCTAGGCGCGTGGCCGAGCGGATCAGATCTGAGGATCGGCTGCTATTGGCGCGGCGCGGACAGAGTCTTCGTCGCGTCACGGCACCAAGTTTATCGGTACACGGCTCCAGCTGGATTGAAGCAAACACCTCCCAGCGGGCAGCGAAATCGCTGCCTGCTATGGTTTCGAAACGCCGGATTACTTCTGAGCGGCGGCGTTTGAAAGTCCCTCGCGCAAGTCGTCAGGATTCATGACCGGCACGATTTCAGTCTCCGCATTGAGATTCAAAAAGAACGGTTCAAGAACTTCGACGATCTGCGACGGCTTCGAGAGATCGAAAAATATCATCCCTCCGCGTTTGCCGTCCAACGACCCAAAATAGGCCGCCTCAGGCTTGAGATCGGTCATGATCGATCCGAGCGTCTTTGCAAGCGCGCCATCCTTGAACGCCTCGTTTCCCTTTTCGACCGGCAATGTGAATTTGAGCATTACGCGCATAGTTGTCTCCAATAACGGTTCGTCAGACAAAGCGATGAGGATGAATTACTTGCGTTCAACAAAAATGGCCTGGCAATCCGACCCGCTGATATTCTCAGCCGTGTGCGAGGATGTAATGGGTCCCGCAAAGGCCGTTCCAGCCTTGCTCTTGGCGTCGCGATTTGTGCCGTCTGGATTATGAAGCCGCAGGGTGCAATCGTTAAGCGCATAGACGACGAAAGGAGAAGGGTGAGAATGCGGCTTGTCAGTTGAACCTTTTTTCCAGGTGCCGGCGATCACGCGAAAGTTCTGATCTTCGAAGATGACTTTGTAGACCGTCGGGTCGGCCCGGTAAGAGGGCTGGGCCTCCTGCGCGGCGGCGGACACCATCCAGATCATTGCGGCGCTCAGACCAAGCACTGTACGTCGAATCATAAGCTAATTCCTTCCTGAGTGGATCGAGAAGAGAGGCAGCGTAACGGGTCCAGACGAGGGAACCCCGCGCCTGAGATGGATGAGTTGCGACACGCGAAATAAGACGATGACGCTCGGCGTCGACCGCGGCCTTGCTAGAGGATGCCTTGGGCGGCGGCGTTATCACGGTCAACTTGCTTTTGGCGGATGATCGCCAGCTTCTTGCTGCACGCGATGAACGCGGCATTCCCCGAGTGCATTCCGAACGTCTCACAGAATTGGCTATCCTCGTCTGCAATCGTCCGTTCAATGTAGTCGTGTGCGGCCGCACGCATGGCTGGGCCGGAGATGAAAAGCGCGTGCAGCCCATAGGCTAGCAGTACGGCAACGACTAGCGAATACCCGAGTGCAGGAAGCGGGAGGCGGTTGGGACGGGGAGTATCTGTTTTGGCTTCGGCCATGAAAATCTCTCTTGAGCAATCAGAATATCCGGGAAGGGGACGCTGTTCGCGAGCAGACAGCCTCCAGCGAGAGAGCAGAATAACTGTCCGAGAGCGACGAGCGTTGGGAAAACTTTGCGCATATCTCGTCCCGAAACACTGGGGGCGACCAGCCGGGGACTATTGATCTCGTGCAGCGCCAGCCGCAACCGCAGCCGGCCCCAGACGAGGCGCTCCCGTTCGGCCTGCTCCGAACCCCAACCATCCGCTCAATATCGCAGCTTCCCGAAAGCCAGCACGGTGCGTCCGTCGGCCGGCATGATGTATCCGGAGCCGCTCGCGTAGGGCACGAAGTAGCGGCGATCGGCGAGATTTTTTCCCGTCACACCGAGGCTCCAGCGATCCGTCTCATAGGCGATCTTGCCGTCGAACGTGACATAGGCCGGTGTGAAATAGACGTTGTTGAGCGCCACCGCCTGCGCGGAGGCCGCGTAAAGGCCGGCCGCGATCGCAACATTCCGCAGCCGTCCGTCCGGAAACTTGTAGTTCATCCATAACCGGCCAGAGTCCCGCGGCACGCGCTCGAGCACGGTGCCGGGCGCGAATAGCTGATCCTGAGCGATAATAGCTTTCACGTGCGCGTAGCTTGCAAGGATCGAGAGACCCGCGAATGGCTGCCAGGTCAGGTCCGCATCGAACCCCTCTGCGCGCTGCTCGCCGACCTGCGTGGCCAGGAAGAGGCTTCCCGGCAGCAGGTTCATGACATTGCGCCGCGCGATGGTGAACCACGCCAAGGTGCCGGCAAAGCCGGACGGCAGGGCGAGCTTCAAGCCGGCCTCGGTCTGCTCGGCTTCCTCCGGCTTCGGCGCGCCGACGGCATTGAAGAATGGGACGCCGCGGTAGCCTTGCGAATGGTCCGCGAAGGCCGATACGCCTTGCACGAGATCGACCACCGCACCGACCCGCGGCAGCGGCTTCCAGGCATTGGTGACGAAATCGCTGCCCGCCACCGTGTCGGTGCCGTGGATATAGACGTTGGCGAGACGGACACCCGCGAGCAAGTGCAGCCGCTCGTAGACGTCCGATTGCCACTGCGCCGCCAGCCCGCTGTTAACATAGAGGTTGTTGGAATTGAACGCGCTCGCGGTCGGCGGCGTGTATGCTGGAAAAACGGGATTGGCGAAGTCGACGAGGCCGACGAAGCCGATGTCGTCGCGGATCTTGTCGGCGACGCGATCGCTGTCCGCCCCGAACAGAACCGTATTCCTGGTCGGCCCGATGACGAATTTGGCAACCAGGTTGGCGCTCGAGGCGATCTCGCGCGTGTCCACCGGCAGGTGGAAGCTGAGGAACGGGAATGTCGAGCCGAACAACGGGATGTCGGTCCCGAGGAAATGTCCGAACTGCTCAAGCCGCATCTCGCTGACGCGAGTCGTGGCATTCGCCGACCACGCCGCATTGAACTCGTGATCGAGACGTACCGTCACGCCGTTATAGGTCGTCCAGCTGCGGCCGAGATCGGGCCGGTCCGGAGACAGCGTCGGTGGAATCGTGAACAGAGACCGATCGACCGTGCCGGCGCCGGGCAGCCCGGTGTAGTTCTGGAACGAGCGCGACGAGAAGCTGCCCTGGATGGTGAGGCGCGTGCCGTCATTGTTGTTGAGGAGGAGCGTCGGATTCAGCGCGTAGCGGCGGTGCTCGATCACATCGATGAAGTCGCCGGATTTTTCGAAATCGCCGGTCACGCGGAACAGTGCCGTGCCCCCACTTGCAATCGGCTGGTTCACGTCGAACCAGGTGTTCCACAGGTTGTAACCGCCCGCCGTGAAGCCGATCTCTGCGAACCGGTTTTCGGTCGGCAGCCTGGAGACTGTGTTGATGATGCCGCCGATGGGGCCGATGCCGCCCTGGTAGAGGATGCCGGCCGGGCCTTTCAGCACCTCGATGCGCTCGGTGTTGCGCAGCGAAGTGTTGTCGCCGCCGTCATAATAGTTCGGCAGGCCGTCGACATAACGGTCGGCCGGAAAGCCGCGCACCTTGTAGGCATAGCCGATGAATGTGTTGGCCGACATCGGCGTCACGGCCGACATGTTGCGCAGCGCATCCATCTGCCCGAGCGGTTGCTGGTCATCGAGCACGGCGCGCGGCACCACCGCAACCGCCTGCGGAATGCGCTCGATCGGCGTATCGGTTTTGGTCGCCGAGACAGATGTGAGCGCGCGATAGCCGCTCACCGGCCCGGCGGTGGTCTGCGTCACGGGTGGGCCGCCATTCACTGCGACGACATCGGGTTGTGCCGGCCCGTTGGCGCGGGTCGGCGTAGGTGCGGCTGGTCTAACCGCAATCGTTGGTTTGGCGGGCCTGGGTGGGACGAGCCGCCTGCGCTTGGAATACACCGTCACCGGGGGCAGTTGCGCAGGCCGATCGAGATTGGCACCTGAAGGTGGCCTGCCAAGCGCAGGGACATCTTGCGCCAGGATCGGACCGATCTGCCCGACCGCAATAATAGCTGCGAGCGCGGTGCGGGCCACAGCAAGAGACAACCGCGCGTCACGCCGACCCGGGACGGCTTGAAAGCCGCCCGAACTCAAGCCTTTACCCATCAGGCCGCCCCAGCCATCTCCCGATCCATCACAGGATCAGTTCCCGTGTTTGGAACCTATGGGATCAAGGCGAACAGCGCAAACCAAGTGACCGATTTTCCGTAAATTTTACGGTGCCGTCACGAAAATCAAACTGAGCGTCTGACCTAAGACGAGTAATCAGCGGTCAGGGCGCGACCAAGCAGGGCAGTCGTGTCACCATCCGTATCCGCCTTCGCCCACTGGCGCATCGCGACGAGATTGACGGCGTCGTGGAGATACATCCCGAGTGCCAGGCCGCGATCGTAGCTGGCCCAAAAGCGCGGCAGGATTAAAATACCATGGCCACCCTGCCCGGTGATCCTGACCAGCCCCGCCGCTTCCGCGTTGGCCATGATGTTACGGACATGGGTTCGGGAGACGCCGAAACGATCGGCGGCTTCGACGTAAGGTATCGCAGCGTTGGGATCGGCGGCATCCATGGCAGCCTTCAGCACCGCATTCTGGATCAGTGGTCCCGCGGCGTGCGTGAAAAACAGCAGCGTGTCCGGGATCGTCATCATCAGGCGAGCAGACACGGGGTTGAACGGCAGGCACGTGCTGCAGTGCAGGACGTGAAATGAGCGATCACGCGACAGCACCGGGCCGTAATCATGATCGGGGAAAAGCGTCGCGAGCGGGATGTAGTGCGTTGCGAGCCACTCGGTATGATGGGAGCGCAGCTTCTGCGTGGCCGCAAGCAGCCGGATGCGCCCATCGCCGGACGCTCGACACTGTTCGAGAAATCCAACCTCGCGCAATCGCGCGACGAGATGATCCACTTGCCGGCCACTCGCATAGCCGTACATGGCTAGCTGCTGCTTGAGCGCAGCCACCGTGAACCAGGTCTCACGTCGCGACGGATCTTGCGCGGCCTCGAGCACCGCCACGCTGTGAAAGACGAGGAATCGACCCGCCTCCAGCAGCAGACGAACCAGAAATGGATCGCCTTCGTACAGATGGACGAAGCTTGCAAGATAGGCGCGACGTGCTTCAGGCAGGCGGGGGTGATTTAATATCTGGTCGAAGGTTAGCCGCAACCGGCCCCCGACAAGGCGCTCAAGTTCGTCTCGTTCCACCGCTGTCCCTCAGCTTGACCCCTTAAGAACCTATTAGCCCGCAGCAATCTGCGCAATGTTTTCCGCAAATCATGCCGCGATTGCATCTAGCTTGCCGCAGCGGTCCGTCCTCATTTCTGAATGAGGTTTAGTCGCCGCTGACCAATTTTTATCGCCTAACGACACACCGGGAGATCGAACATGGCGCTTCACATGTATCAATTCGCATACACTTCGGAATCCTGGGCGGCGCAGATGAAAAACCCGCAGAACCGGCTCGAGCAGGTCGGTCGAGCGGCGACAGAGGCTGCTGGCGGGAAGTTTATCGGCGGCTGGTTGTGCATGGGAGAATATGACGCTGTTCTGATCGCCGATGTGCCAGATATCGAGAGCATGGCTGCCATCGCCCTTGCGGTGGCCGCCGGCGGTGCCCTCAAGTCAGGGAAGACGACGCCGCTCATGACGGGCGATCAAGGAGTAACAGCACTCAAGAAGGCGACGACCGTGGCGAAATCGTATCGTCCCGCGAGCTGAATTCTGTCGGAAGCGAAACCCGGTTTCCGGCCGTAGCCCCAACCGTGGGTTTTGACCTAGGAAGGTCGAAAATGCTTTGTCTTTCAGCGGGAGTTGACTGACACTCTTTCCGCTATTTGCACCATGTTGTACGCCAAGCTACGATTTGGTGCGCTTGGGTTCGCTTCGCGAGCGACTCGTCCTTCTGCTGGTCGCCCTGGCCATGGCCCATCTCTGTAGCGTCGCGACCGGCACAGTTGGCACCAGCCCCCACGGAGCTTCGCGTCATAGCCTCAGCTCAACGCGTGACCGGCTAGCCCGTACACCCACGGCTCATTCTCCTTGCGGTTCAGGAATCGCCGGCCCTTAGACATCGTTGTGACTGTGTCGGTCATCCCGAGGCGGCTCTGTTGAAGGAAGTCGGCAAACAGACCCGTCTGCTCCCGCGTATCGACGCGGGCAAATCTTCCGGCGAGATCCCTCAGGTGCACGGCGGTGAGATGGATCGCGTCACAATCATTGCTGGCGACGATGGGTCCGATCACATGACCACGTCCGAATTCGCGCTTCATCGAAAACCCGACGGCCTCTCCGCCGCGGCGCAAGACGGAGATTGACGCACCTTCAGAAAGCAATGCGAGCAGCTTCTGCCGGTTGGTTCCGAACGCGCGTTCATCCAGTGCCGCGATCTCTCCGATGTTCGCCGTGGACAGCGAGCTCAATTCACCGGCCAGAGCCGGCACCGGCGGAGGCGGTGAGACGATCTCTCCTTGCCACAGATATACGATGGCTTCCTTCGTGAACCCCAGTGACAGATACAGGTGATAGGCGGCATGGGTTGAGTTGAGGGTCAAATTCCGGTCGCCACACCGCTCGAAAACCTGCTCCATGAGCCAGCGGCCAGTACCTTGTGCCTGGGTTCGGGGCGATGTGATCACCAGACCAATCGTCGCGAATTCCTGGCTGTAAGGGAACCACATCGCGCTGCCGAAAACGCGATCTATGCCATCGACGGCGACGATGCCGTGGCCGGCGCGGCGTAGGAAATCCCAGTCCTTGGGGCGATGCGGCCAGCCGACACCGATCGAAAGCGCGTGGAGCAGCTTCACATCAACGTCGTTGATGTCCTTGGCCATCAGTTCAAAGGACTTCACGCGTACCGTTCGTCCCATTCAGCTCTTCCATTCCTTCGCGGGACTCAAACCCCGCGGCCTATCCCCCGCCGGCCTTCTGCTGCGTGCCGCACAAGCCCTCTTTTGCAGCAGCATAGCGCGGAAGGCCAGCAGGTTTCGCCTGTTTGGCAGGCGGTATTCGGAATGTTCCGCCGCCAGTGCAACTCGATTCAGCAGGGAAAGCTACTGGTCGCGGCCTATCGATAGCCGGCAACAGCAGGCAGGGTGAGCCCCAGTGAACGTCGAAGGCTTCGCTGGAAGGCTTGCCGCCTTTCCAGCCCTCGGTGGCCGGCCAGGCCGGTCTCAACGCGCAGCATCCCGGGCGAGGACCTGAGAGGACCACGTCGATGGCGTTCCTTTTCAATTCCGATGCTGCTCGGGCGGCTATTTTCCGGCAGGCGTTTGCGCGCGAGCTCCCTGATCTCGAATTCTATCATTCCAGCGAATGCTTCGAGCCGGAAAAGATACGGTACCTGATAACCTGGAACGCGCCCGGCGATCTCTCGCGCTTTTGTAATCTGGAAATGCTCCTTTCTATCGGCGCCGGGATCGACCAGTTCAAGCCGGAGACCATACCTGGCCACGTCAAGCTCGTGCGCATGGTCGAGGAAGGCATTGTTCGCATGATGCAGGAATACGTCGTCCTTGGTGTGCTGACGCTCCATCGCGAGATGCTGGCCTATCGGCAGCAGCAGAGCAGGGGCGTGTGGCAAGCGTTGGCAACGCCCCAAGCGCCTGATCGGCGTGTTGGTTTCCTCGGCCTCGGCACGCTGGCGCAAGCTGCGATTGATCGTCTGAAGCCGTTTGGATTTCCGCTTGCCGGGTGGAGCCGCAGCAACAAGAAGATCGAGAGTGTCACCTGCTTCCACGGCGACGGTCAGCTTGGCGATTTTCTGCGAGAAACGGATATCCTCGTCTGTCTTCTTCCCCTGACGGAGCAAACAAGCGGCATCCTGAACGCACAGCTGTTCTCTCTTCTGCCGACGGGAGCAAGGCTGCTGCATGTCGGTCGCGGTCCGCAGCTCGACCAGGGCGCACTCATCGAAGCGCTCGACAGCGGACGTCTCGCCGCAGCGATGCTCGACGTCACCGAGCCCGAGCCGCTGCCGGAAGACCATCCGCTTTGGTCGCATCCGAAGGTGATCATCACGCCGCATACCGCGTCGGTGACGCAACCGCATACGGCCGCGCAATCCGTCATAGAGAACATCCGGCGCCACCGCGCCGGACGAAATCCGATCGGCCTCGTCGATCGAACGCTCGGCTACTAACAGGAAAGATGCATGTCACTTCTGATTGCCATCGACACCAATCCGGATTTTGTACCGAAGAAGGCCATGCCGGCTCCGGAACGGCTGATTTCGGGCAATCCGTCCTTCAAGACCTGGGCGCAGGACGCCTCGAAGGGTGAGAAAGTGCTGACGGGCGTCTGGGAGGCAACCCCCGGCGAGACCCATTCGATCAAGGGCACCACCTTCGAGTTCTGCCACATCATCTCGGGTGTTATCGAAATCGAGGAAAAAGGGGGTGAGACGAAGACTTTTCGCGCGGGCGACAGCTTTGTGATGAAGCCGGGCTTTGTCGGCGTCTGGCGCACGATCGAGACCGTGCGGAAGATCTATGTCTGCCACGATGACTGAGCACGATGCCTGACGGCGGCCTCACTAAACGGACAGAACAATCGACTTTCGAGGTCCCATCCGACCGGATTCAACGCCGTCAGACGCTTCCTTCTCGATGAAAAATGCGGCGCGCGATCCTGTATGGCTCAGTTGAGACGGCTTTGTCTCGCCAATCGCACATCCGGCAGCGATGGCGGTTTGACCCCGAAGGGCAAGGGAGCAAATACATGGTTGCATTGAAAGACAAGGATCTGTTTCGCCAGCAGGCACTGATCGGCGGCCGCTGGCGCGACGCGAGTGCGAAGGCGACGGTTGACGTCATCGATCCTGCCAGCCAGCAAGTCCTTGGCACTATCCCCGATATGGGGTGCGAGGAGACCAGGGCTGCCATCAACGCTGCGGCCGACGCGTTCAAGCATTGGAAGACCACGGCTCATGCGGAGCGCGCCGTTCTGCTGGAGCGCTGGTATGACCTCATGCGGCGCCACGAGCAGGACCTCGCGCTGTTGCTGACGTTGGAGCAGGGCAAGCCACTGGCGGAATCGCTTGGCGAAATCCGCTATGGGGCCTCCTTTGTCAAATGGTTTGCGGAAGAGGCGCGCCGGATCAACGGATCGACGATCCCGTCACCCACGACCGATCGCCGCATTCTGGTTTTGAAAGAGCCGGTCGGCGTCTGCGGGATCATTACGCCATGGAATTTCCCCAACGCGATGATTACCCGCAAAGTGGCACCTGCGCTGGCCGCGGGCTGCGCCGTCGTCATCAAGCCCTCTGAGTTCACGCCGTTTTCGGCCCTCGCGATCGGTGTGCTGGCGGAGCGGGCAGGAATTCCACCTGGCGTGATCAACATCGTCACGGGCATGCCGGCGGACATTGGCAAGGAGCTGATGGCCAATGAGACCGTCCGCAAGATCTCGTTTACAGGATCGACTCGCGTCGGAGCGTTGCTGATGAAAGGCGCCGCCGACAACATCAAGCGGCTCAGCCTCGAACTCGGCGGCAATGCACCGTTCATCGTCTTCGACGATGCCGATATCGATCGCGCCGTCGAGGGCGCGATTGCATCTAAATTCCGCAACGGCGGGCAGACGTGCGTCTGCTGCAATCGCATTCTCGTGCAATCCGGCATCTACGACGCCTTCGCCCAGAAGCTCGCCGGCCGGGTCGCGAAAATGAAGGTCGGCGCCGGTACGGAAGAAGGAGTCGCGATTGGGCCGATGATCAATGGCGCGGCGATCGAGAAGATCAGGCGGCACGTCGTGGATGCCCTGGACAAGGGCGCAAAGATTATCTCGCAGAGTGAGGCGGTGCCGGAAGGTCGGCAATATGCCCGGCCTCTCGTGCTCGGTGGCGCGACGACTGAGATGCTCCTGGCTTCCGAGGAGACCTTCGGGCCGGTCGCGCCGCTTTTCCGGTTCGAGACGGAGGACGAGGCGATAGCGATCGCAAACGGTACGCCCTTCGGTCTTGCGGCGTATTTCTACACTGAAAACCTGAAGCGTTCCTGGCGTGTTGCCGAAGCGCTGGAGTTCGGCATGGTCGGCCTGAACACCGGCCTGATCTCGACGGAGGTCGCGCCTTTCGGCGGTGTCAAACAGTCGGGCCTGGGACGCGAGGGATCTCAGCTCGGGATCGAAGAATATCTCGAGAGCAAGGCTCTCCATGTCGGCGGCCTGGACTGAGCGTCCATCGGGTCTGTATCTGAAACAAGAAAAGGGGACGGCTGAACCGTCCCCTTTTCCTTGACCAGCGCAGGTCTCTATTACTGAAGGGCCGCGAGAGATCCCGAAGGAACTGCGCTCAGGCGCTTTTGCGAAGAGGCTCCAGCCCGACTGCGGCAGCCAAGCCGCCTATGCCAGAGGCCTCGGTGTATTCATAGAAGGGGTTCGCCGGCTCGTGACCGCGGTTCACCCATACCTTGCTCTTGATACCCAGATCGTAGGCGGTCATCAGATCGTAGCGGAACGAGGAGGAGACGTGGGTGATATCTTCCGGGCCGCAGCCCAGCTTGTCGAGCATGTATTCGAAGCCTTTCATGTGCGGCTTGTAGGCGCCAGTCTCCTCGGCCGTGATGACCATGTGGAAGGGAGCGCCGAGCTTCTCCACGTTGGACATGATGAGGTTGTTCATGGAGTTCGACAAGATGACCAGCGGGATCTCTTTGGCAACCTTGGCCAGACCAGCCGGGACGTCAGCATGTGGACCCCACGTGTGGATCTCTTGATTGATTCGCTGGGCATGCTCCGGCTGAAAGACGATACCGTTGCGCTTGCAGGCGCGCTCCAGCGCGTTGTGCACCACCTCGAAGTACGGCTTCCAGGCACCGAGAACCTCGTCCAGACGATAGGCTGAAAAGTCCTTGATGAGCCTTGCCATCGCCGCGGCAGAAAGCTCCGAACCATAGACACGGGTCGCGGCGCCGGCCATGTCGAAATTGGTCAGCGTGCCGTAGCAGTCGAAGGTGATGTATTTGGGTCTGAACGTCGCCATAGCTCCAATCCTTGCGATCTCGCACCGCTTGCCGGTACGACACGCACTATAGCGAGCAGCCGACGAGATAAAGCGCCGATTTCGCGGTGGTCGGGAGCAGATTGTGTCGCATCCCATCGAAGCGGTGGCAGAGAGTTGCGCGACGACGGCTCTCCTCGTTTAGCCGCAATGCCGTCGCCGCACCATGCCGGCATAAGATGCCGCAGTGGTGCCCAATCAAAGTCGAAACGCCCTCCCTCGATGTCTTGCCTGGGAGCAACTGCCGTCCTCGGCAGCTTATGTTGAGCCCTGACACAACGGGCTGCTCGCGCAGACATCGCGGCCGATCTGGAGGACAATATGTTGAGCAACTCGCTAATTGAGCTCGATCGCGCGCATCTGATTCACCCGGTCTCTTCTTATCGAAGCCACGAGGCGATGGGCGTCCGCGTGCTGAAGTCAGGCAAGGGCGCGACGCTGACCGATGCTGCGGGACGTCAATTGCTGGACGGCTTTGCGGGTCTGTGGTGTGTCAATGCCGGCTACGGACAGGATAGCATCGTTGAAGCGGCTACAAGGCAGTTACGCGAACTGCCTTACGCGACGGGCTACTTCGGGTTGGGCTCCGACCCGGCCATCCGGTTGGCCGCAAGGCTGGCTGAGTTGGCGCCTGGCGATCTGAACCATGTCTACTTCACGCTGGGTGGCTCCGATGCCATCGACAGTACCATCCGCTTCATCAGGTACTACTATCATTCCAAAGGGAGGCCGCGGAAGGACCAGTTCATTTCCGTCGAGTCTGGCTACCATGGATCGTCGACGGCAGGGGCTGGCTTGACGGCGCTGCCCGCCTTTCATGCGGGCTTTGGGGTGCCCCACAGCTGGCAACACAAGATCCCCTCGCACTATGCCTATCGCAATCCTGTTGGTTCGTCTCCCCAGGCTATCATTGCGGCGTCGGTCGCTGCTCTGCGGGCCAAGATCGCCGAACTCGGCGCCGAACGGGTCGCCGCCTTCTATGTCGAGCCGATACAGGGGTCAGGAGGCGTCCTCGTTCCGCCGCCGTCCTGGTTGAAGGCCATGCATACTGTCTGCAAGGAGCACGATATTCTGTTCGTCGTCGATGAGGTCATCACCGGCTTTGGCCGTGTCGGTCCGCTCTTCGCCTGTGAAGGGGATGACGTCGTGCCGGATCTCATGACCACGGCAAAGGGGCTGACTTCGGGCTATGTGCCGATGGGCGCCGTTCTCATGTCCGATCGGGTCTACAACACGATTGCCGATGGCGCCGGCAAGACCGCTGTCGGCCACGGCTACACTTATTCCGCACATCCCGTCAGCGCGGCGGTCGGGCTCGCCTGCCTCGACCTTTACCAAAATGGTCTGCTGGAGAACGGCCGGAAGGCGGGGAAGCGTCTGATGGAAGGCCTTTGCGCGCTTGCCGATCATCCGCTCGTCGGCGATGTCCGTGGCCGCGGCATGCTGGCCGCAGTCGAGCTCGTGATCGATAAGGAGCTCAAGACGCCCCTACCAGCGGAAGCCGATGCGGCGCGCCGCATCTTCGACCGCGCATGGGACAATGGTCTCGTGATCCGCGCCTTCGCGCAAGGCGTGCTGGGCTACGCGCCGCCGCTGTGCTGCACGGATGACGATATCGACGGCATTATTGAGCGGACAAAGACCACGCTCGACCAGACTCTCGAAGACAAGGATGTCCGCGCGGCGATGAAGGGATGATCACGCGCCGCCGGTCGGCGCCGTTGTCCTTAGTTCTTAGCCATTGAAGATACTTTCGAGCGGCAGGTGGGATTTCACGATCGGGGACTTCAGCACGACAAAGCTGAAGTATTTGTCGATGCCGATATCCATCTCGACCAGGCGTTCCATGACAGCCTGATATTCGCTGATTCCCGCGGCGATGAACTTGACGAGATAGTCGTACCCGCCCGAAACCAGATGGCATTCGACCACCGAATCGATCTTTTCGATCGTCGTGAGAAAGCGCGCGAAATCGATCTGCCGGTGATTCTTCAGGGTGATTTCGGCGAAGACCGTCAGAGTTTGTCCGAGCTTGGCGACATCGATCTGGGCGGAATAGCCGGTGATGAAACCCTCCGTCTGGAGCCTCTTGACGCGCATCAGGCACGGGCTCGGCGAAAGATTTATCAGCTCTGCGAGCTCGACATTGGAAATGCGCCCGTTCTTCTGCAGTTCGCATAAAATCCTGATGTCGATCTTATCGAGCTTCATAGCAATGCCATCAGATGGGGCCGACAACGGCGTCAAGGCTTTGAGTCTTCAGCGTCATATTCATCTTCATAGCATCAACCAGCAGCTTTTCCCAACGAGGCGGAAACTGCAATTCAGAACTCGCTGACCTTGCCCCAGGCGCTCATTCTCAGCCGCTCCGGCCTGTAGGGGCGCGGGTCGATGATCGGCGCACGACCGGTGATGATGTCGGCGATCATGTGCCCGGTGCCGGGCCCGATCCCGAAGCCATGGCCACTGAACCCCGCCGCTAGGATGAAGCCTGGAATGGACTCAACTTCGCCGATTGCCGGAATGCCGTCCGGCGTGCTGTCGATGTAGCCGGCCCAGACGTTTGAGATGGCGAGGTGCCGCAGCTCCGGGACCAGCTTGCACGCGCGTCGATGCGTCAGCCGAATCTGCATCATGTCGGGGCGGGGATTGAGCGTGCGGTTCAGCTCCATCGGGGTCACCTCGTCCAGCCTCCATTTCGCCAGGGATTCGTGGCCTTGCCGCATGCCCTCGAAGGCCCCGGGGCTGAGGCTTCGCCAGCGGCGGGCGAACATGGGGAGGAATTCGCGGCCGAACCTGACTTGCTGCGGGGTCGGATCGACTCGCGCGCGTCCGCTGATGGCCAGCGTGTATCCGCCGTTGCCACGCCGTGTGAGCGACAGCTGCGCAGTGTGCAGGGCATCAGGCAGGCCGGCTGCGCCAGGAGCGACGGCGAGAATGGATTGGCGCACCGATGCCTGAGGGAAACGAATTCCGAGCTGGTTGCAGAACGAAGATGCCCATGCGCCTCCTGCCATGACGACCGTCTTCGTCCGGATCGTGCCGGCCTCGGTCACCACGCCGCTGATCCGGCCGGCACTGAGCTCGATGCCGCGCGCCGCGCAATGCTGGTGCACCGTGCCGCCCGCCGCCATGATCGCACGCGCGGCGATGGGGACGGCCTTTGAAGTGTCCGCCGTCCCGTCTGTCGGCGAGAAGACGCCGCCCTTCCACTTGCGGCCCGTTGCCTTGCCCCGGCCGCTCGCCTCTTCCGAGCTCAACATATGCGTCGTGACGCCAACGGTCCTGGCGAAGTCTCGCCACTTGGCCCAGCCTGCCAGCTCATTCTCGTCGTTCGACAAATACAACAGGCCGCAACGGCGAAAACCCGTGTCTTCACCGGTTTCCTGGGCAACTCGTTCCCAGAGCTCGAGGCTCTTGGTCGCAAGCGGCAGCTCGCGTGCGTCGCGGTTCTGTTGGCGGCACCATCCCCAGTTGCGGCTGGACTGCTCGGCGGCGACGCGGCCCTTCTCGAGCAAGGCAACCTTGAGGCCGCGACGCGCGAGATAGTAGCTTGTGAACACGCCTACGACGCCGCCGCCGATGACGACGACGTCCGCTTCACGAGGAAGGGATGGACTGGATTCGATATGCAGGAGCGGCGGGCTCATCCGACAGGGATCTCCGGTGGTCGCCGCAGCGTAACCGAGGAATTGCGGCAGCCCCCACGGACTTTCGTCGTGAGACCGAATATCCTGCGGTTTACTGCCTTTGACGCAGGCAAATATTGCGAAAATACCTTGCTTGCGTCGCAGCTTGCAGGCGGCGAGAGTGATGCACGTGCTCCTGCGATCCGTCGCGCACCTTCCCGGCAGGAGGTCACGGCAGGCCTGGCGGCGCAGATTGAAATGCCAAATCGGACTCCGTTTTCAGAAGTTCGTGCTGCCGGGATGCCGGCTTTCGGCGACTCCACGGTGATTGAAATCATCAAGATCGGCAGAACGGATCGAAGGATCGAAGTCCATGGAGGCAACCCGCATGAGCCTTGTCCAGGAGCAGATCTTGGCGGAAGCGATCAAGCTATGAGGTCGGCGCCATCCATGCTTCGCTTCGATCGAGCTGACCCGTTCGGTCGGCGCCGCGCTCCGAAAAAGAGTTCTTGCCCCTTGCGCGGGGAGGCCTGAATCATGCCGCAGCCTCCAATGGAGGATGGGCACGTCGAGCGTCAAATCATCGACCTGTCGAAGAAGCGTGGCAAGGCAAAGAACCGAAGGCGCAGCCCGCAGCAGGATGGCCGAATGAAGCTGAAAAGCGAGGATGTTCCGATGGCCTCTGGCAGCCCGGCTGCAGCCCCCGCCGATGTCGCGCTCTCGGTGCGGGAGCTGAGCGTAAGTCTGCCGCAAGGAATGGAGCGGGCCTACGCCATCGAGAACATCTCCTTTGATCTGATGCGCGGCCAAATTCTCTGCATCATCGGGGAATCTGGATCGGGCAAGTCGGTCACCGCCAATGCGATCATGGGGCTTCTGCCGAAGGTGATCAGGGTCACCTCGGGGGCGATCCACCTGAATGGGACGAACATCGTAGGCCTCGCGCCTGAGAAGCTCCGCAGCCTACGCGGCCGGGTCGTCTCGATGATCTTTCAAGATCCTCTCTCGGCGCTCAACCCGCTGATGACCGTGGGCGCGCAGATCGAGGAGGCGATGGCCGCGCACGACGTCGGTACGCCGGCCTCCCGTCGCAGCCGAGTCATAGACTTGTTGATTGAAGTGGGGCTCCCTGATCCGCAGCTCATGTATCACCAATATCCCTTCCGGCTTTCGGGCGGGCAGCGGCAGCGGGTGATGATCGCCATGGCTCTGGCCCTCGAACCTGCGATCCTGATCGCGGACGAGCCGACCACCGCACTCGACGTGACGACCCAGGCGCAGATCCTCAAATTGATCCGCGACATTCAGCGCCGCAAGGGCATGAGCGTCATGTTCATCACCCATGATTTCGGCGTCGTCGCGGAGATTGCCGACCATGTTGTGGTGATGGAGAAGGGCCATTGCGTGGAGCAGGGCAGTGCCGCGCAGGTGCTGAAGTCGCCCGGTCATCTCTATACGCGCCGTCTGATCGCAGCGGTGCCCCACCTGACCGGCAAGGACCGCGTTCCCTCGGAAGCCGGGGCGCGAGCGTCGATCCTGAAGGTCGAACGCCTGGCAAAGACTTATCGCAGCGGCAGCGCGCTTTTCCGTACGCAGCGCATCGTGCCCGCGGTCAATGGGGTCAGCTTCGACCTCACGTCGGGTCGCACGCTCGGCATCGTCGGGGAAAGCGGTTCGGGAAAGTCGTCGCTCGGTCGACTGCTGATCAAGCTCATGGAGTGCGACGGCGGCTCGATCCTGTTCGAAGGCCGCGACATCGCCGGACTTTCCGAAGCCGAGTTTCGGCCGCTACGGCCGATGATCCAGATGATCTTTCAGGATCCTTTCGCATCGCTCAATCCGCGATCGACGGTCGGGCACATTCTCGCGGTCGGCCCGGTGGCGCACGGAATGCCTTACAGCGAAGCTTGCGGGCGGGCCCGGGAGCTTCTGTCCCATGTCGGCCTGGATGCAGGCGCCTTTGAGCGCTTTCCGCACGAGTTCTCCGGCGGGCAGCGCCAGCGCGTCGGCATCGCGCGGGCGCTGATGTTCAAGCCAAAATTGCTGATTGCCGACGAAGCGGTCTCAGCCCTCGACGTATCGATCCAGGCCCAGATCTTAAAGCTGCTCGACCAGATCCAGCGGGAGACCGGCGTCTCGATGATCTTCATCACGCATGATCTGCGCGTCGCAAGCCAAATCTGCGACGAAATCGCCGTCATGCATCGCGGGCAGATCGTGGAACGCGGCCCGCCGTCCCAGATATTCCTCGATCCGAAATCCACCTACACGCGAGAACTGGTGGCAGCGATCCCGGGCGAGCAACCCCGGACCATGCCCGAACATGCAGAGTACAGCGGACAGCACAACGGAGGAGCTACGTTATGACCAAGCATTCTGCGACGACATCGAACTACTCGCGGCGCGATGCTCTGCGAATGGTGGCCATCGGCGGAGCAGTCGGCATCTTCGCGCCAAACCTGTTGGGCAAGCCTGCATTCGCTCGCGCTTCGGCAAAGCCAAGTGGCCGCATAATCGTCGGGCTTGGACAAGAGCCGACCGTTTTCAATCCGCTGATGGCCCACATTGAAGTCGATGATGGCGTTCATTTCTCGGTCTTCGATGCGCTCTTCCGCATCGACCCCCAGGGCGTCATTCAGCCAAATCTCGCCGTGGAAGTGCCGAACCAGAAGAACGGGGGCATTTCGGAGGACGGCCTGAAATGGCGCATTCGCTTGCGCGACGACGTCCGCTGGCACGACGGCAAGCCATTCAGCGCCGAGGACGTGAAGTTCACGCTTGAACTGATCACGAATCCCAACTTCCGGAGCTGGCGCACGGCGGGCCACGCTCTCGTACGCGACATCACGGTGGTCTCACCCACGGAGATCTCGTGGCGAATGGAAGAGGCTTTTGCGCCGTATTTGTCCTTCCTGACCGAGACCTTCATCGTCCCCAAGCACATCCTCGAGAAAGAGGCCAATCCGAACAACGCCGCCTTCAACCAGGCGCCGGTCGGCACCGGCGCGTTCAAGTGGGAAAAGCGGGTTGCTGGTGATCATCTCGAACTCGTTGCGAACACCGAATACTTCGGCGATGGCCCTCACATCGAGAGGCTGGTCTTCAAATACATTCCCGATCTCACGGTCCTCTACACCCAGTTCAAGAGCGGCGACATTGATCTCGTAGGTCAGCCTTACATCACGCCCGATCATTACGGGGAAGCCAAGACGCTGCCGAATCGGGTGGTGACGCTCCTCCCAAGAACCTCGTTCGAATCCTTTTATTTGAACCTCGAGCGCCCGCAGTTTAGGGAGCTTGCGGTTCGCGAGGCGCTCTATGCGGCGATCGACAAGGAGTCGGTCATCCAGGGGCTCTATTACGGGGTGCCGACCCCGACAGAGACGTTCATGCCGAGGCAGTCCTTCTTCTTCAACGCCAATCTGCCCTTGCACCAATTCGACTTGAATCGCGCGGCCAAGATCCTCGATCAGGCCGGCTGGGCAAAGGGCGCGGACGGCATTCGTGCCAAGAACGGCGTTCGCCTGGCCTTTTCCAATTCGACCACTTCGGGCGATCCGCTTCGCGAGCAGCTGCAGCAGTTCCTGCAGCAAACCTTCGCGCAGCTCGGCGTCGAGATGAAGATATCGAACCTGCCGGCCGCCGTGATGTGGGGCGAGTTCTGGATGCAATCGCAGTTCGATTCCGTGATCGTCGGCAGCTCGTATCTGATTGGCGCCGATCCGGATGTCACCAATCGCTTGCACTCACGCTCGATCGGAGCGAAGGGCGGCCGCGGCTCGAACAACGCACAGTATGCAAATCCGGAGGTCGATGCCCTCCTTGACAAAGGCGCACGCACCTTCGATCCCGACGCGCGTCGGGCGATCTACTCCCGCGTACAGGAACTCGTGCGCCGCGACCTGCCTTTCCTGCCGCTGTATCAGAGCAACTCGGTCGAAGGTCTCAAGAAGGGGATCAACGGGTTCGTGCCGAATGGCAATACTCGCACGGAGTCCTGGAACGCGCTTGCCTGGTATTGGGCGAGCTGATGTCTGGCGGCGTGGACCGCGGCGGACGGCATTGTCACGCTAATGGAGGACTCGAATGTCCGCCTTCCTGCTGAATCGTCTCTTCCAGAGCATCGTGCTGCTGGTGATCGTCTCGATCATCGGTTTCACGGTTCTCAACCTCATGCCGGGCGGGCCCCTCGCGCAATTCGGGCTCGATCCCGGCATGACCCAGAAGGACGTCGAGCGGCTCGCTGCACAGTTGGGCCTCAATCGTCCGCTGTGGATCCAGTATCTCGATTGGGCCTGGCGACTGATGCAGGGCGACTGGGGGCACTCTTTCCGGGACGGCTCTTCCGTGCTTGCGGTGATCGGTCGCCATTTGTTGGCGACGCTGCTGCTGATGGGCACATCCACTGCATTGGCGATCGCGGCCGGCACGTGGATCGGAATCCGCGGTGCCACCCAGCGCTATTCCCTCTTCGACTACTGCGCGACGGTCGGCGCGATGGTGGCGCTGTCCGTTCCGACGTTCTGGTTCGGCCTGATCGGCATCTACATCTTCACCCTGAAGCTGGGTTGGGTGCCCGCAGGCAACATGTACACGATCGGCGACGGCTCGGTGCTGGACTATCTGCATCACCTGATCTTGCCGAGCCTGGTGCTGTCGCTCGTTCACGTCGCTATCTGGAGCCGTTACATGCGAACGGCAACGCTCGATGCGTTGAGTCAGGATTTCGTCAAGACGGCGCGAGCCAAGGGCGTGAGCGAACGCCGCATCTTGCTGAAACATGTCATCGGCAATGCGCTGTTGCCGATGATCACGCTCGCAGGGATGCAATTGCCCAGCATTCTCACCGGCGCGCTGGTCACGGAGACCGTGTTCACCTGGCCCGGCATGGGGCGGCTGTTTCTCGACAGCCTTGGCTACAGCGACTATCCGGTCGTGATGGGGCTGTTGATCTTCTCGGCCATCATGGTCGTGTTGGGCAATCTGATCACAGACATCGTGATCGCCACCGTCGATCCGCGCATTCGCCTGGCCTGAGCCTTGCGGACTCACGCCAGATAAGAGGAGCGAATAGATATGACCGCCATCGTCGCCCACGCGGCTCCGATCCGCTGGTGGAACAGCCGCGCTGTTAACCGCTTCATGCGTCACCATCTGGCACTCCTGGGAATCGCGATGATCGCCCTGCTCGTGCTGGCGTGCGCCATCGGTCCCTATGCCTTGCCCTACGACTCGCTCCACATCGATCTGCGCGCCCGCTTTGCTCCGCCCCTGACAGGCCACCATTATTTCGGCACGGATCCTTTGGGGCGCGACCTCGCCGTGCGGCTGTTGATGGCCGGGCGCGTCTCGCTGGCGGTGGGTTTCTCCGCCATGTTGCTGTCGACGTTGATCGGTACGCTCATCGGCGTGACGGCCGGCTATCGCGGCGGCTGGGTCGGGGCGGCACTGATGCGGACGGTGGATGGCTTCCTGTCCTATCCCTCGATCTTTCTCGTGCTGGCGCTGGCCGCAACGCTGCGGCCGAGCCCGGTGATGATCGCCGTGATCATTGCGGTCACGAGCTGGATGGAGACTGCGCGAATCGTCGAGGCCGAGGTCCGTTCGCTGCGCGAGCGCGAGTTCGTCCAGGCTGCGCGCATGGTCGGGCTCAGCAGGGCGCACATCATGTTCCGCGAGATCCTGCCCAATGCCATGGGTCCAATCATCGTCGCCGCAAGTCTGGCCGTCGCACGCGCGATCCTTCTGGAGGCCTATATCAGCTTTCTCGGCTACGGCATCCAGCCGCCGCTGCCCAGCTGGGGCAACATGCTCAATGGCGCCCAGCAATATCTGGCGAGCGCTCCGTGGCTCGCCATCATTCCCGGTGCCGCCATTACGATGGCGGTAACGAGCTTCAACTTCATCGGTGACGGTCTGCGAGATGCCCTCGACGTTCGAAACGACCACATCTGAACGATTTCAACCGAGCCGCGGCTGAACCCAGCAACCATACGAGAAGCAAGCCATGCACGCGCCGAGAGTTGCCGAGAAGGCCACGCCCTATTGGTGGGAGGCCGCGCCGCTTAAGCCGCCGCCTCAGCAGCCGATAGCCAAGAAGCTCGACGTGTTGATCGTGGGCGCCGGCTATGCAGGGCTCTCGGCCGGTCTGGTGCTGGCGCGCGAGGGCCGCTCGGTTGCGGCCTATGATGCCATGGACCCCGGCGAAGGAGCTTCGACGCGCAACGGCGGTATCACCAGCGGATCCATTCGGCCCGACTACGCGACGCTCACGCGCACGTTCGGAGAAGAGAAGGCGCTGGCGATCGAGGCGGAAGGCAAGGCCGCGCGCGAGTTCCTGTACGATTTCATCAGGACGGAAGGCCTCGCCTGCGACTTCCAGCCGGTGGGGCAGTTCAAGGGCGCCTTCGGCTATGAGCAATACGAAGCCATGGCGCGCACTGCGGAGAGGCTCGCGAAGAAGCTGGGGATCGATGCTTACGCAGTTCCCTATGCCGAGCAGCGCAAGTACATCGGCACCGATGTCTATCGCGGCGGTACGGTTCGGATGGACATCGGCGGACTGCACCCGGCGAAATTTCACGCCGAACTGCTGCGGGTCGCGCTCGCTTCCGGATTGACAGTCCACGCCCGGACGCCCGTGATCTCGATCGACAGGGATGGCTCGGGTTTCCGCGTCGTCACCGCGGCCGGTCCGGTGCAGGCGCGTCAGGTGCTGGTGTGTACCAACGGTTACACCGATGGCGCCGTGCCGTTCCTGCGCCGTCGGCTGGTCCCGGTTCGCAGCCGGATCATTGCGACGGAGGAGCTTGCGCCCGAAGTCATGGCGCGGCTGATGCCGAAACGCATGACGATCACCGAGAACCGGGAGGTCGGCTTCTATTATCGGCCTTCGCCTGATGGCAAACGCATCTTGCTCGGCGGCCGCGACAGCTCTCGGGCCGGCGACCCCGTCGCTCCGAAGCTGCTTCTGCGCAATGGCCTGGTGAATCTGTTCCCTGAATTGGGGGCCGTTCGCCTCTCACACAGCTGGTTCGGCCATGTGGCCATGAACCGCGACATGATTCCGCGCATTTTCGAGAAGGAAGGTATCGTCTATGCCAGCGGTTTTTGCGGGTCGGGCGTGGTCTGGGCGCCATGGGTGGGTATGCATGCGGCCCACAAGCTCATGGGACATGAGGAGCGGGCGCGCACCGCGTTCGACTT
This sequence comes from Bradyrhizobium diazoefficiens, assembly GCF_016616425.1. Classification (NCBI taxonomy): domain Bacteria; kingdom Pseudomonadati; phylum Pseudomonadota; class Alphaproteobacteria; order Hyphomicrobiales; family Nitrobacteraceae; genus Bradyrhizobium; species Bradyrhizobium diazoefficiens. Next base: position 202,937 of record NZ_CP067101.1, on the reverse strand, counting down.
CAGGCCACCGGCCTTCATCCCGTTCTATCGAGGCAATCCGTGGTTCATGCCTGCCTTCATTCAGGGCTACCGGATGCGTGACCGGATCGCGATGTGGCGCGCCAGCCGTTGACGGCCGGCAGCACAGCTTACAACCCAAGGCGTGAACTCTGGAGGCACTTCCGCCTCTCGAAAGAAGACTGACGATGCAGCACGTGTCCACGCGCGGCCATTCAGGCCGCAAGCAATTCTGCGAGGCATTGCTTGAAGGCCTCGCCCCGGATGGCGGGCTGTACGTCCCCGAGACCTATCCTCGCGTGGACCATGCCACGCTGGATGCGTGGCGTACGCTGTCCTACGCCAACCCAACATCGCGGGCTGCTGGACGAGTGCCCGGATCGCGCTGTGACGATCGGAGCAGAACTGGCCCTTCTGCCGGATCATCAACGAAATACTATGCCGAACTCTGCTCCAATCTGATTGCGTAATGCTGTCGAGCCGAAGGTACGCTGCGGAACGTGCGAGGATCATCTGACGCTCCCTGTATCGCAAGTACCGCGATAGGCGGGCAATCCAACGAGAGACGTCGAGACAGCATGACAACCGCAGCTTATCAAATGGGAGATCGTGTCACTGAGGAGGTGATCCTCGTTCCATTCGCCAGATTGCATCTGGAAGGCGCTCTGAAGCTCTCGCAGGAGATGTCCTGGCCCTATCGGCTCGAAGATTGGGATGTCGCGCTACAGCTGGGGCAAGGCTTTGTTCTGCAGCGCGCTGGGACGGTGATCGGGACCGCGGCGTGGTGGCCGTATGGCGAGACCCATGCTTCCGCTGGTATGATCATCGTCGCGAAGACTGCTCAGGGCCGTGGCTACGGGGCCCGGCTCATGGATGCGTTGCTGACGTCCGCGCGCCCACGAAGCATTGCGCTGAATTCGACCGCGGAAGGCCAGGCGCTTTACCAGCGGCGCGGTTTCATCCCCATCGGGGTCATCCACCAGCATCAGGGAATTCCCAGAGGACGCCATGAGCCGCCGCCGCTGGGGCTCGTCAGGCCAATGGCTGCCTCGGATTTCGAGGCGATCATGCGGCTCGATCGCGACGCTACGGGCTTGGAGAGACGACGGATGCTCCAAAAGCTGCTCCACAGCGGTGATGGCTATGTCCTGCAGCGCGACGGCATGGCCGGCGGCTACGCCATCTCCCGGCTTTTCGGCCGCGGTCATGTCATCGGTCCTGTCGTCGCCGAAACCGCGACCGATGCACAGGCGCTGATCGAGGCTGCGCTCGCGCGGCTCGGGCGTGCTTTCGTCCGGATCGACACCCCTGCGTCCTCGCAACTCGGGGATTGGCTCGAAGGCATCGGCCTGGAGCAGGTCGGCGATGCAACCACCATGATCTTGGGCACGCCGGCACCATCGAGCGGGCCGGCGCGCGTGTTTGCGATTCCCAATCAGTCGTTCGGCTAGGAGACATCGACGTGCTACGCGAGGCGATGAGCGGAACGGATCACCAGAACTCCGAGACGGCTGCAACGCTCGGCACGCTGGCAACGCCGGCTCTCCTGCTCGACGAGCATCGGCTCGATCGCAATCTCGCCCGCCTGTCCTCGCGCATGGCGGAGCGGGGCGTCGTGCTGCGTCCCCACATGAAAACCGCCAAATCCATCGACGTGGCCCGACGGGCCTATCCGTCGCGACCGGGGCCGATCGCTGTCTCCACTTTGGCGGAGGCCGAGTACTTCGCGCGGCACGGTTTTCGCGACATGACTTATGCGGTGGGTCTGGCGCCCCACACAGCTGAAAGAGCGATGCGTCTGCGCAAATCAGGCGTCGACCTTAAGGTACTGCTCGATTCGCCGGAGCAGGCAAGAATGCTCGGCGCCGCCGCTCGTGCTGCTGGTGTGACACCGACCGCGTTCATCGAGATCGACTGCGATGGTCACCGCGGCGGGCTGGCCGCGAACGATCCAAAGCTCGTTGCAGTCGCGGTTGCGCTGGGCGAGGCCGGCGTCAAGCTTGCAGGCGTTCTCACCCATGCCGGCGAATCCTACAGCCTCTTCACGCCCGAGGCTCTCGTCGCGGCCGCGGAGAATGAGAGGACGGTGGCGGTTGCCGCGGCGAAGGCGTTGCGGGCAGCCGGGCACCAATGCCCCATCGTGAGCGTCGGCTCGACGCCGACCGCGCATTTCGCCGAAGACCTGACCGGCGTCACGGAAATGCGGGCGGGCGTCTACATGTTCTTCGACTTGGTCATGCACGGTGTTGGTGTCTGTACGACAGACGACATCGCGATCTCGGTGCTCGCTACCATGATCGGCACCAAGCCCGAGAAGCGCTGGATTTTGGTCGATGCCGGGTGGATGGCGCTGTCGCGCGACCGCGGCACCGCGGCGCAGCGGGTCGATCAGGGCTATGGTCTCGTCTGCGACCTCTCCGGCAAGGTCTATCCCGATTTGATCGTGGCTCAGGCGAGTCAGGAGCACGGGATCCTCGCCATCAGGCCCGGGTCGGCGCACGCTTTGCCCACTCTTCCGATCGGCGCGAAGCTCAGGATTCTCCCTAATCATGCCTGTGCGACGGCGTCGCAACACGAGCGGTACAACGTCGTCTCCGCCGGCAGCGACGCGATTCACGCCCGATGGCCCCGGATGCGCGGTTGGTAGGGCTGGCCGGCCATTCCCGGCGACCTCGGCCTCCCTGGTTCCTGCCGCTGATCGGCGCTTATTGCCGGATCAAGGATCGCTGCCAATGACCTCTCCCCTTCGACACCTGACGGAAGCCGGCTTTCTCGGAAGATTCTACATTGACGGAGAATGGCGGAAGCCGATCGGATCAGTGGCGGCAGCAGCAACCGTCGTCAATCCGGCGACGGAGCAGCCGATCGCTGACGTCGCGCTCGGCGATGACGATGATGTTGACTGCGCCATCGCCGCCGCCAGACGAGCCTTCGCCGGCTGGTCCATGACACCGCCTGCCGAGAGAGCGGCGCTGCTCGACCGGATGCACGCCTTACTCCTTGAGCGGGTGGAGTTGTTCGCGCAGGTTCTCACGTGCGAGATGGGAGCCGCCATCACCTATGCACGCCGAGCCCAGGTGCCGATGGCTGCCGAACATATCCGTGTCGCACGCGACAACCTCGCGAACTATCCGTTCGTCACTCCGCGCGGCAGCACCGCGATCATGCGCGAGGCGATCGGCGTCTGCGGCCTCATCACCCCCTGGAATTGGCCGCTCTATCAAATCACAGCCAAGGTCGGTCCGGCGCTCGCAGCGGGCTGTACAGTGGTGTTAAAGCCGAGTGAGCTGTCGCCGCTAAGCGCTCTGCTATTCGCTGAGGTGATGGACGATGCCGGTTGCCCGCCCGGCGTCTTCAACCTCGTCAATGGGACAGGTCCGATCGTGGGCGCCGCCCTGGCGTCGCATCCCCAAGTCGACATGATCTCGATCACCGGCTCGACCCGGGCCGGCGTTCTCGTCGCGCAGGCCGCGGCGCCCACCGTCAAACGCGTCGCCCAGGAGCTCGGCGGAAAATCGCCGAACATCATCTTGGCGGACGCCGATCTCAGCCGTTCTGTTCCGCTTGGCGTCGCCGCCGCCTTCCGCAATCTCGGCCAATCCTGCAGCGCGCCGACGCGCATGCTAGTGTCTCGCGCACACATGGAAGAGGTAGAGACTTTGGCGGCGGCGGCCGCTTCTGAACTGGTGGTCGGCGACCCGCTTGCGGAAAACACGACTCATGGTCCTATTGCGAACCGTCCACAGTTCGAGCGAGTCCAGGCCATGATCGGTGTCGGCCTGGAAGAAGGCGCCAAGCTCGTCATCGGCGGGCCCGGGCGGCCCGGCGACCTTCAGATTGGCTTCTATGCGCGGCCGACCATCTTCTCGAACGTCCGCCCCGACATGAGGATCGCGCAGGAGGAGATATTCGGCCCGGTGCTGTCGATCATTCCCTACGACACCGTGGACGAGGCGATCGCGATCGCCAATGATACTGCTTACGGCCTCGGCGCTCACGTGCAAGGCACCGATATGGAGACGGTGCGAACCGTCGCCGGGCAGATCCAGTCGGGTCAAGTCCATCTCAATTATCCTGACTGGGACCCCAATGCTCCCTTTGGCGGATACAAGCGTTCTGGCAACGGTCGCGAATACGGCATCGAGGGCATCGAGGAGTATCTCGAGACCAAGGCCGTCCTCGGATTTTACCACTCTCGCGCTTGAGCAGCTTCGTTCAACCAAGCGGCCAAAAACCCGAACATCTTGCGAAATCCTGGATGATTTCAGCACATTCTACCGAGCGCACGATGCGATGAAGGGTTGATCGGAAACTTTGCTTCCGCATTGTTGGCAGCCGAGGTTCGTTGGAACATGTCGCCCCACGTCGAGCGCATTCACAGCGATGAGCGTCTCCCGGCCGAGGCCGGCGTCGTCATCGTCGGCGGCGGCATCCTCGGCTCTACGGCCGCCTATTATCTCGCGAAGCGCGGCCTCTCCGTGGCGCTCCTCGAGAAGGGCCACGTCGCCTGTGAACAATCGAGCCGAAACTGGGGTTGGTGCCGCCAGCAGAACCGCGACCGGCGCGAACTGCCGCTATCGGTGCTCTCCATGCGGCTGTGGGACGAACTCACGCGCGATATCAATCGAGATCTCGGATTTCGACGCTGCGGTCTGGTCTATGCGACCCACGACGAGGCCGTGCTCGCCGGCTGGGAAAAGTGGCGCGAGGTCGCCAGGGAGCACGACGTCGACACGCGCGTGCTGAGCCGGGCGGAGGTGGCCGAGCGGGTCCCCGAAGCGCGCGGCAAATGGGTGGGCGGGACCTATTCGGAGCGAGACGGCAAGGCCGAACCTGCGCTCGCCGCGCCGGCTATCGCTGAAGGGGCCAGAGTTCTGGGCGCCACGATCCACCAGGGATGTGCCGCGCGGGCACTCGACTTGGCCAATGGCAAGATTGCGGGCGTGCACACGGAGAAGGGCTACATCAGAACCAGCGCGGTGCTGTGCGCCGCCGGCGCCTGGTCCTCGCGGTTCCTTCGGCCGCTCGGAATCAGCTTCCCCCAAGCGAGCATCCGGCAGACTGCGCTGCGTTCCACGCCGACACTCAACATAGGCGAGGCGGTCTCCTCGCCCTACTGCACGATCACGCGCCGATTGGACGGCAGCTATACGCTTGCGATCAGCGGCAAGGCGAACCTCGAAATCACGCCTCAGACTATCCGGTATAGCCGGGAGTTCATGCCGCAGTTCTTGCGTCGCCTGAAGAACGTCAGGTTCGGCATCGGCCAATCGTTCGTTTCGGGGCCGGATTCATTGCCGGCGCTGCTGACCAACGACGACCGGATCTTCGAACAGAATCGCGTGTTGGACCCGCCGCCCTTGAAATGGCTGGTGAGCCAAGTCGTCGAGAGTGTCCGGAAAACCTTCCCCCAACTCGGCGAGATCAAAATCGACAGCGCCTGGGGCGGCTTCGTCGATTGCACGCCGGATGCAGTGCCTGTGGTATCGCAGGTGGACGGGGTGGATGGCCTCGTCCTCGCGGCGGGCTGCTCGGGTCACGGCTTCGGTCTGGGCCCGGGGCTCGGCTATCTGGCCGCACAGCTTGTCGTCAACGACACGCCGTGCGTCGATCCCAAACCGTTCCGGCTGTCGCGTCTGGTCGACGGCTCGAAGCTGGACATTGCCGCTATCTGAAGATCGAGCCGGACCCGTAGCTCGAACGGCAGGTAGTGATCCGACAAAGGCAAAAGTGCTTTATCTTTCAATGAGGATTGACTGACACTCCAGCTCCTTGAGGACCACCCCCGCAGTCAGCAGCGGGCGATCAGCCGCGCCCTGTTTGGGCGGCTTTCAGGCGGTCGCTTACCGACATTTCGAGCACTGCAAGATTGGCGGGGACGCGGTGCATGCCGACGAGCGGCTCAGGATAACTGCGATGGGGCCGGTCGGTCTGGATACGGAACAACGGCTTCGGCGGGCCGCCTAGCATTTCTGCTCCCCGAAGGTGTAGGCCACACGTTCGAATCGTGTCGGGCGAGCGATGCTCATCAAAGACCTACCAATAATCTGACAACGCAGACGCTAGGCCGGTGGTTTAGATCGTCCCCGTACGGTCTGCGCTCCATGACGAAATCGGCAGCCGTCGGGATCAGCTGCGCAACGCGATCTGATTGGTAGGTTCAATTCGCGGATGGATTGCAGGTTCGAGTCCTGCGGTGCGACAGGGGCGCTTAGTTGCTTTCATTGCTGGGCAGCGGCCTCATATTTCTTGGGTCATGCCTCAGGAGCTTATTCCGTGCCGCAAGCTATCTTATCTGCGCAAAATCGACCCCTACGTTCGCCTGCCGAGTTAACCTCCATCATCACAACCGCCTATGAGCGCATCGAACGGGACCGGCGCCGCAACTGCTGGATATATGTGCGGCCTATAGAAGAGGCGCTGGCCGAGGCTGACGCCCTTGTGCGGCGAGCGGAGCAGGGCGAAGTCCTGCCGCTCCTTGGCGTGCCATTCGGCGTCAAGGACAATATTGACGTTGAGAACATGCCAACGACAGCAGCCTGTCCGTCATTCGCATATGTGGCTGCGCAATCGGCCACATGCGTTGAGAGATTGACGGACGCGGGTGCGATCTGTCTTGGCAAGACCAACCTGGATCAGTTCGCAACCGGACTGTCCGGCACCCGCTCTCCCTATGGCGCCTGTTCCAGCGCTGCCAACGATCTCTATGTCTCCGGCGGTTCGAGCTCCGGTTCGGCTGCTGCCGTAGCATCCGGCCATGTTGCTTTCGCCCTCGGCACAGATACCGGCGGCTCGGGCCGGATTCCCGCCGGCTTCAATGGGATCATCGGGATCAAGCCAACCGTCGGCCTAGTCTCATCCCGGGGGCTTGTGCCGAACTGTCCGACGCTCGATTGCCCCTCGATTTTCTGCAACTCCATTGCCGAGGGTCGAATTCTGCTCGGGTTGATCGAAGGATTCGACGACAGCGATCCTTATAGCCGCCAACGGATCGCCTCGTCCTCCCCATCTCCTTGCAAATTCCGGTTCGGCCAGGTCCCCGTCGGTCATCTGAATTCATGCGGCATGCCGGAATGCAATGACCTTTACAGGCAGGCCTGCACGAGGCTTTCGGGACTGGGAGGCCAAGCCAGGCAAATTGAGTTCGCGCCTTTCGCCGAAGCCGGTGAAATGCTCTTTTCAGGGCCTTGGATCGCCGAACGCCATGCCGCGATCAGCAAGCTCCTGGACATCGATCATGGAGACCTGCTTGACGTTATCCGCAACGTGCTGAGCGCAGCTGCCCGGTTTTCCGCAATAGATGCGTTCGCCGCGCAACATCGACTTTTGAAGCTGCGACGCCAGATCCAATCGCTTTTCGAGGAGATCGATATCCTGGTGGTACCTACCGCGCCACGCCCCTTCACGATCTCGGAAATGATGGAAGATCCCATCACGCTCAACAGCCGTCTCGGTTACTACTCCTATTTTGCCAATCTCGTGGACTTGTGCGCGGTGGCAGTTCCCAACGCAACGCTCGGTAACGGCATGCCGATGGGCATCACTCTGCTAGCGCCTGCGTGGCGTGACGATGCTCTGCTCGAGCTTGCCGAGCGATGGCTGCCCGATGCGAAGGCCGGACTGTTCGATCTAAAAGTATACCCGAACGCCGCGTCCTAGACGACTTCGAGATCGAGAGCGCGCAGATTGAGGATCACAATCAGGCCCCGGTGATAACGGATGACGCCCCTTGCCTGCATCCGGGAAAGCTGCACCGTCACCCATTGGCGGGTTGAGCCGATCAGATTGGCGAGATCACCATGCGTGAACGGGATCCCGATCACGATTTCACGGCCCTGCTGCGAGCCGTAGATCTTCGAGAGGAAGACCAACAGACGATGCAACCGCTCGGTCACCGAGCGGGTCCCCAGCATTTGCGCCATGGCCGAGTAGCACCGAGCCTTGAAGGCGAGCGCATCCAGCAGCGCGACCGCGATACTTGCCGATTGAAGCGCCAGCGCGCGCAGAGCTGGGCCGGGCAAGAACGTCACCTGGCTCCGTTCCACTGCAACCGAAGACCATACGTGGGCACCAGTACCGAACAGATCCGGGCCGCCGACGAAATTACCGGCGAACCAGTAGGCCAGCGTCACCTCGCGTCCGGAAGGAGCCGCGTAGTAGCTGCGAATACGCCCCTCTTCGATCAGATAAATGCCGTTCTGCAGATCGCCCTGACGCCAGACATGTTTACCTGCCTGCAGGACCTCCTCGCGGCCGATGGCGAGGATACGACGCCGGTCAGCCTCACACAACGGATCCAACAAGCTGGGCAGCGATCCGAGCACAGCGTCCGATCCCGCCAGCATGATGCCGGTCGTATTCCTGAGACTTGCCGCTGACATCTACTCGCTCCCTTGCCGCCGCAAGGAAACCATTCAAGAGCCATGCCAGACCTGTCGTCAGGCGCCTACGTGCTGATTTCCATTTGCTCGAAGGCTCTGCGGCCTTCCGAGCGGATCAGGTCAAGGCAATCCCGCTTGAGGGCGAGATAGGCGGCCTCGGCAACGATGGCGCTGGAGCGCGGTCGCGGCAGGCTCACCTGAAGATCCTTGAGGATACGGCCAGGCCCCGCGCTCATGATCAGCACACGGTCAGAGAGAAGGATCGCTTCATCGATGTCGTGTGTGACGAAGACGATTGTTGCGTTGATCCGCTCGCGGAGCTCGAGCAGATTGTCCTGCATGACCGCCCGGGTCTGCGCATCCAGTGCTCCGAAAGGCTCGTCCATCAACAGGACACGCGGCTGATTGGCGAGGGCGCGGGCAATCGCAACCCGCTGCTGCATGCCTCCAGATAGCGTGTGCGGATATGCCGCCGCAAATCTGGTCAGCCCGATCATCTCGATGAGGTCGTCGGCAATCCGCAGCGCCTCCGCTTTCGGCTTGCCGAGGGCGCGCGGCCCGTGCGCGATGTTCCGGCGCACCGATTTCCACGGAAACAGATGTGGCTGCTGGAAGACCATCCCGATCTCGGGCCGTGGCCCGCGCATTGCTTCGCCCGCCACGAGCACCTGGCCTTCGAACGGCTGCTCGAGGCCGGCCATCGCATTCAGGAGCGTGGATTTGCCGCAGCCGGATGGACCGACGATCGAGACGAATTCTCCCTGGGCTACCGCCAGGGATACGCGATCGACCGCGATGACCTGTCCGCTCGGCGCATCGAAGACGATGCTCAAATCCTCAACCCGGATGGTCGTCTGACGTGCCGGGGCGGACGGCGGGTACGTATCCACGAGCCTGAGCGGCTGGTCTGGGCGAAGCAGGCTCGGGGTCATCGCCACCACACGGCACGTTCGGCAAGAGTCGCGAAGGAGCGGTCGGCAACGAAGGAAAGCAACCCGAGAGCCGCCAACCCGCCCATCACCTGACCCGTTTGCATGTTCTGTTGCGCGATTTCGATACGGTAGACGATGCCGGCGAACGCTCCCGCCAACTCGGCGGCGACTAGCGTATAGAAGGAGATGCTCACCGCGGTCCGAAGACCGACCGTGATGTAGGGCAGCGCGCCAAGAAGGACGATCTCCCACAGCATCTGCGGCTGCGGCGTGCCGAGCATCTGGGCAGCGCGGATAAGTCCGCGGTCGACCTTCTGCACCCCGATGTGGGTCGCTAGCCAGACCGTGAAGAACACGCCCCAAACGACCAGGAAGAGCTTGCCTGCCTCCGAGAGGCCAAACCAAAGGATGACGATCGGCACGAAGGCGATGGGAGGAATTGGACGGAGAATGTGAAACAAAGGTGAAAGCAGGCTAGATACCAGCCGGAACTGGCCGGTCAGGACGCCGATCACGATCCCGCCTGCGGCTCCGATCGCAAATCCCCCGGCCACGCGCGAGAGGCTCGCCATCAGATCACCGAAAAACTGTCCGCTGCGAATCCATTCGAGAATGGCGACGGCGACCGTCGATGGCGGCGGAAACAGCACGGCGTTTACAAAGCCGGAATGCGCCACCAGTTCCCATACGCCTGTGAAGGCGGGCACCGAGAGGACGGCGACCAGTACGCTCAGCCGTCCGGTCGCGCTCGCACGGCTGCATCCCCCGACGCTCACGGGCGCGCCTCCAGCGTGACGCGAGCTGGATCGAGCGCCTTCAGCGGTGCCGTCACCAGGACTTTCGAGAAATCGGGCATGCTCGCTCCAGGGGGATGATTGCCGGTCTCGAGCCGCCAGGCGGCATGGGTTTTCAGTGTCGCGAGAATCCTGTCGTCGAGGCGCACATGGTAGACATAGTCCGGCCAGATCGAGGCCAATTCGTCGCGTTTCATCCCGGTCGCTGCGGCGACGACGTCGATTGCTTCACCCGGATTCGCCTTGAGCCAATCCTCGGCTTCGATGAGGGACGCCAGGAACTTGCCGACGATGGCCGGGTTGGCCGCGAGATAAGACTGCGTCACGACAATATTGAAGGTCTCCGAGTAGAGACCTTTGGTATCAAGCGGGATCGCGCCTTCGCCCAGAGCCTTCTTCGCATTCGCGACGTGCGGCTCCCAGGTATCGAACGCGTCGATGCTGCCAGCAGCCATGGCGGGGAGCATCTCCTGAGGGCGCAGGTTGACGAGCGTCACGTCCTTCGAAGTCAGGCCCGCCGCTTTCAACAGAACCGACGTGTAAACTTCACTGCCGGTTCCGGCCGTAAAGGCGATTCGCTTTCCACGCAGATCGGCCTTCGTCTTGATCCCGGCAGAAGCTGCGGTCATGGTCTTGAGATCCGAATATTCCATCCCCGCCACGAAGGCGATCGGCTGTTGCGCCATCGCGGCGGCCGTGACCGGCGCCTCAGCGGTTGTCGCGATATCCGCCCCTCCCCCAAGCACCGTATCGAGGCACTGCTTCCCGCTGGTGAAATTGGAGACCGAGATGTCAAGCCCCTGCCTGGCGAAAATGCCCTTCGCATTGGCGACAATCGCCAGTCCCGAGATCGGCCCAAGATTCTGGGCGAGCCGCGCCTTCAGCAATTCCTCGGCTGTCGCGCGCTCACACGGCGAAAACAGGAAGGACGCAGATAGTACGAACACGGCGGAGCGAAGAGCAATTGTTGATCGCATGCCAAACCCCTGTAATGCCGGCGACCGGAGTGATCGACCTTGACGATAGGATCGTCTGAAGATGGAAGATCATGAAGCAATTAATCGACAAGGCCCTGCTGCCCAGTTTTTGCGCAAGCAGCGCCAGCTTCCGATTGTGACCGGGGCAAGAAATTCGTCATGTTGCCCACACCTTGGGCGTACCGTAGCTGCAGCAACGGCACGCTGCCGATTTTCATCAAGCCTGATCCCGATTCAATCAGAACCGATCGGGCCTTCGATGCCGTTGCGCGCGCGGCGAAACCAAGCCCACGTCTGCCGCGTCACCGCGATATAGCCCGGACCCTGGTAGACGATCTGATCGGCGACGATCCCGTTCAGTTTCGGCAGCGCATGGAATGGAATCGAAGGATAGGCATGGTGCTCGACATGATAGGGCATGTTCCATGCAAACCAGCGCACGAACCTGGCGGTATAGGTGGTGCGGGTATTCTGGAAGGCGCTGCGCGTACGATCGCAACCGGTGTGTTCGGCAAGGAGATACGGACGCAGAAACAATTGACCGACGATCACGGGGACGACCCAGACCCAAGATAGGACCAAGGTGTGCAGCGCGACCGATGCCAGCAGCAGCGCCACATAGCCTGCCAGATAGAGGCGCGCTTCTCTCACGACAACGTGGCGCTTGCTTTCCGGAATCCAGGGTGACGTAGCATTGCCGGTCAACGCATGGCGAAGCATCAGCCGCGCCCGGAAGGCAACCTGCCGCAAGCCGCTGTAGGCGATCATCAGTTGCGCGTCCGAGGTCGGGATCGGAACCGACAGCAATTCTGGGTCCCTCTTTGGATCCTGCGTATAGCGATGATGATCCCAGTGGAACAGGCAGTAGTATTCGTAAGGCAAGCCGACCGCGAACGAGGAGAGATGACCGAAGACGAGGTTAAGAGCGCGACTGCGAAACGCCGTCTTGTGGGCGGTCTCGTGCACCACCATGAACAGGAATGCGACGAAGTAACCCTGGACGACGACCAGCGGCAACGCCCACACCATTCCGTATCGCGACGAGACCAGCCAGATCAGTGCGCCGACAACGATGATGACGCCGTAGTGGGTGGCCGCATGGACCAGACCTCGGCAATTGCACCGAATCGACAACTGGCGCAGCATGGCCGGTGTCAGCGGCTTCTCTCCGGTGGCGGTGATGGCATTGCTCATGATCGTAGTCGCCTCTTTCCGGGATCACACCCTTGACCCTGCTCGTGCGGACGGTGGCACTCGTCAAGTGCAGACCGATCCTAGGGAGCGATGTCGCAATGCAGAAGCAATTAATTTCGCGCCGCCGGGCCGGTCGCTTCGATGTGCCACGACGGTTTCGATCAAAAGGTCGGACGTGAAACGCCGGTGTTCGGTGGTAGCTCGAATGGTGGGTTTTGGCTTAGGAAGAACAAAAACGCTGATCTCTCAATGGGGATTGACTGACACTCTCTCCGCCATTTGCGTCACACGCCCTTTTCCATCCCCGCCCGCGTCAGCGCGGGGGCGTTCATCCGCACTTGCGCTCCCCAAGAAAGCCGATGAACGCGTGCAGGCGCGGGCGGGGCGCTCTATGGCCGACATAGATGCCGTGGATGTCTTCGCGTTCGCCGGGTTGTCGCGTGCGGCACCGGCGCGAGACGCCGGACTCGATGTCCGCGCCCAATGTGGAGAGCGCGATGCAAAACCGCCTATACATAGACGCGAGCCGTCCTTAACCTCCGCCGCGCAATTTTGGGAGGTGCGGCGTGGCGAAGAAGATGGTGACCAAGAGCAAGACTGCTGCGAAGAAGGCGGCAACGCGAACTGCGGCGAAAACGGCAGCCCGCAACAGCGCGGCCGCAAAGCCGGCGAGAAAGGCCGCCGCCGGCAAATCGGCGAAGCCGCGCCGCCCGTCCGGGCCACCCTGGCAATGGTCGGCGGTGGAGACCGCTGCCGCGATCCGCTCCGGGGCGATCTCCGCGGTCGAGACGGTCGAAGCGCATCTTGAACGGATGCGCGCGGTCAATCCGAAGCTGAATGCGGTCGTCGTTGATCTCTCGGAAGAGGCGCTTGCCGCCGCCCATGCGGCCGACAAGCAGCGCGCCAGGGGCGGTGCGCTCGGCCTTTTGCACGGGGTGCCGATCACGATCAAGGAAAACGTCGATTATGAAGGCCGGCCGAATTTCAACGGCGTGCCGGCCAACAAGGATCTGGTCGCCCCGTCGGACGCGCCAGTGGTGCGCAACCTGAAGAAGGCCGGCGCCGTCGTCATTGGGCTGACCAACACGCCGGAATTCTCCTTTCGCGGTTTCACCGACAATCCGCTGCACGGGTTGACGCTCAATCCCTGGAATCCTGATATCACCTGCGGCGGCTCGTCGGGCGGTGCGGGTTCGGCGGTCGCCGCCGGCATCGGCACCATCGCCCATGGCAACGACATCGGCGGCTCGCTGCGCTGGCCCGCGCATTGCAACGGTGTCGCCACCATCAAGCCGACGCAGGGACGCATCCCCGCGTTCAACGCCAGCGCAACGGCCGAGCGGCCGATGCTGGCGCATCTGATGTCGGCGCAGGGGCCGCTCGCGCGCCACGTCGCCGACGTTCGCCTCGCGTTCGAGGTGATGAGCCAACGCGATCCGCGCGATCCCTGGTGGGTGCCGGCGCCGCTGGTCGGCGAGAGGCCGAAGGGGCCGATCAAGGTGGCGCTGGCCAAGATCCCCGACGACATGAAGGTCGATCCGCATGTGGCGGCGGCGCTGCGCCAGGCCGCCGACCATCTCGAGCGTTCCGGTTACCGCGTCAGCGAGGTCGAGGTGCCCGATATCGACGGCGTCTGGCAGACCTGGTGCGACATCATCACCAACGAGACAGTGGTGATGCAGGAAGCCGGCATGCTGAAGGTCACCTCGGAGGATTTTCACAAGGCCTGGGGCGGCATGAAAGCCAAGGCCAACGTGCTCGATCTCAAGGGCTGGATGCAGGCGACCGCCGCGCGCAACGGCCACATCCGCGCCTGGCAGTTGTTCTTCGAGGACTATCCGGTCGTGCTGGCGCCGACCACGGTGAAGCCGACGCCGGGCCCGCGCGAGGACACGGTCAGCCCCGAGCGCGTGCGCGAGATTTTCTGGGGCGAGATCCGCTTCATCTCCGCGATCAACGTGCTGGGCCTGCCCGGTGCGGTGGTGCCGGTGGCCCTCCACGACGGCAAGCCGATCGGCGTGCAGCTCATTGCCGGACGCTATCGCGAGGATCTCGCACTCGACGCGGCGGCCGCAATCGAGAAGCGCGCCGGCGTGCTCACCCATCAACTGTGGGAGAGGATGGCTTAAGTCCAAGCTCGTCATCGCCGCATTGGCGGTGCCACCTTCCCCCGCGAGGGGAGAAGTCTTGGCACCGTCACGGCCGTGCAAGTCGGACTTCATTAATTGGGATTAACTCGAATTTCGGCCAATTCGCCAACAAGTGTTAGGGTTACTTCCTCGATCTCTATGCGAATTATTGTCCGCTTTACCACCCGCCTCTAACACGGGCGTGGCGGACAACGCACATGCCTCATACAGGCCAATAAGTGCGGCCCGCCCCACGCGGAGGTGGCACGATGCGCAACGAGACGATCGCTATTCACGCCGGCTACGAGCCCGAAGCAACCACGCATGCGGTGGCCGTGCCGATCTACCAGACAGCCGCCTACGCCTTCGACAGCGCCGATCACGGCGCAGCGCTCTTCAATCTCGAAGCCGAGGGCTTTCGCTATAGCCGCATCGCCAATCCGACCAGCGCGGTGCTGGAGAAGCGTATCGCCGAGCTCGAAGGCGGCGTCGGCGCGCTTGCGGTCGCGACCGGCCAGGCGGCGCTGCATTTCGCCTTCGTCAACGTCGCCGATCACGGCGGCAACATCGTTTCCGTGCCGCAGCTTTACGGCACCACGCACACCTTGCTCTCGCACATCCTGCCGAGGCAGGGCATCACCGGCCGTTTCGCCGAGAGCGACAAGCCGGAGGCGATCGAGAAGCTGATCGACGAGAACACCCGCGCGGTGTTCGCTGAGACGATCGGCAACCCCGCCGGCAATGTCTGCGACATCGAGGCGCTGGCCAAGGTCGCGCATGCGCATGGTGTGCCGCTGATCGTCGACAATACGGTGGCCACCCCGATCCTGCTCAAGCCGTTCGACTACGGCGCCGATATCGCCGTGCACTCGCTGACCAAGTTCCTGGGCGGTCACGGCACCACGCTGGGTGGCGCCATTGTCGATTCCGGAAACTTTCCCTGGGCCAGGCACGCCGACCGCTTCCCAGCCTACAACAAGCCGGATGCGTCCTATCACGGCCTCGTCTATGCCGAGCGCTTCGGCCGCACCGCCTATATCGAGCGGGCGCGCAGCGTCTATCAGCGCACCATGGGCTCGGTGCTGTCGCCGTTCAACGCCTTCCTGTTGCTCCAGGGCATCGAGACTGTCGCATTGCGCATGGAGCGCCATGTCGAGAATGCACGCAAGGTCGCCGAATTCTTGCGCGGTGATCCGCGCGTCGCCTGGATCAACTACACGGGTTTCCCCGATAGCCTCTATTACACGCTGGTCCAAAAATATCTCGACGGCAACGCCTCCTCGCTGTTCACTTTCGGCATCAAGGGCGGGATGGAAGCCGGAAAGACTTTCTACGATGCGCTGAAGCTGATCACGCGCCTCGTCAATATCGGCGATGCCAAGTCGCTGGCCTGCCATCCGGCCTCGACCACGCACCGCCAGATGTCGGCAGAGCAGCAGCGCGTTGCCGGCGTGCTGCCGGAAACCATCCGCCTCTCGATCGGCATCGAGCACGTCTCCGACATCATCGAGGATATCGACCAGGCACTGGACAAGGCCTGCCGGTCGACGCGCCTTGAGGCCGCGGAGTAGGCGGCGGCGCCAATGACGATCTTGATCGACAGGGATCAGGTCATCTCGAGCCCGGCATTGGTGCCGGCCGAGCGCGATCTCGCACGAGATCACGGTGCCGAACTCACGATCGGGCTCGTCAACAACATGCCGGATCCGGCGCTGAAGGCGACCGAGCGGCAGTTCATGAAGCTGCTGCAGGCCGCAGCAGGTCCGTGCCGCATCCGCTTCCACTGCTTCTCGCTTCCCAGTGTGAAGCGTTCGCCGGAAGCGAGGTGGCACGTCGAAAGCGAATATTCCGATCTTTCCGATCTCGAGCGTTGGAAATTCGACGGGCTGATCGTAACAGGCGCGGAGCCCGTCGCGCCCGAACTCGGCCAGGAGCCCTACTGGCGCGACCTCACCGGGCTCATCGACTGGGCCAAGGCCAACACGCGCTCGACCATCTGGTCGTGCCTTGCAGCGCATGCGGCGGTTCTGCATCTGGACGGCATCGCACGGCGACGGCTGCCGGCCAAATGCCACGGCATCTTCGATTGCGACGCCGTGACGAGCGATTCGCTGACGCACGCCGCGCCGGCGCCGCTCAAGGTTTCGCATTCGCGCCTGAACGAGATCGCGGAGAACGACCTCGTGCAGGCCGGCTATCAGGTGCTGACCCGCTCGGAGAAGGCCGGCGTCGACGTTTTCATTCGCCAATATGCCAGTCGCTTCGTGTTCTTCCAGGGTCACCCGGAATATGATGCGCTGTCGCTCCAGCGCGAATATCTGCGCGATATCGGCCGCTACCTTGCGCGGGAGCGCGAGAATTACCCGCGCCTGCCCGTGAGCTATTTTGACGCAGTGACGGAAGAGAAATTGGTCCGCTTCGAGAAGAAGGCGGTGCACCAGCGCCATCCCGCGCTCACCAACGAACTGCCTGGGCTGAATTTGCGCGCCGATATCGACGCCGGCAGTGCGGCAGCGGTGCTTTTTCGCAATTGGTTGCAATATCTCAGTGTGGAAGCCGATGCGCGGGCTGTTGCGCGTCAGCCGAAGGATGTTGGTTCCGCGTTAGGATTACCCGAGCGTTAGGCTTGCCTCAACTGGCGCGCGAATGTTTCAGTACAGAAATACGCAAATCACGGGAAACGCAGTCGTGTGGTCGGCACTCCAGGGACGCGTGAGCAATCGGCTGGCCCGGCATTTCCGCGCCGCGCCGCACCGGCTGCCCGCGCATGCGCCGATCGTGAGCTTCACCTTCGACGACGCCCCCGACAGCGCCGCAGGCGAGGGCGCCGAGCTTCTGGAAAAGCATGGTGGCCGGGGCACGTTCTACCTCGCCGGTAGCCTGATCGATCAGCCGTCGGACCATTGGCAAGGCCTATCGGATGACGCCATCGTCCGGCTTCACCGCACAGGTCACGAGATTGCCTGCCATACATTCTCGCATCAGAGCTCGGCCAATCTCGGCGAGGCCGCGATGGCACGCGAGATCGAGCGTAACCGCTCTTGTTTTCGCGCGATCGATTCCTCGATCACGCTGGAGAACTTCGCCTATCCCTATGGAATTGCCTCGGTCTGGCGCAAGCCGCAGCTCGCGAGGGTCTTCCGTTCGGCGCGTGGCATCCTCCCGGGCGTCAATCGCGACGTCATCGACCTCCAGTTCCTGCGCGCCTCGCCTCTGGTCGATTGCGAGATCGACAAGACGGGCGTCGATCGGTATTTCGACGAGGCCGTCGCAAGCGGCGGGTGGCTGATCTTCTACGGTCATGACGTCGCGGATGCGCCGAGCCCCTATGGCTGCACCCCGGATCTGATGCGGCATGCGCTGGAAGCCGCCGGCAAGCGCAACATGCCGATCGTGACGGTCGCGGAGGCGTTGCGACGGATCGGGGCGTAGCTTCTTGCCGTCTCCCATAAGGGAAATGGGAGCTCCGCGCCTCGCCCCGCAAACGGTCTTGCCACGCTCGCGCCGTCATGCGACTGGCCTTGTGACGAATCTCACGGTCTTGGTTCCATCCCACTCATGTCCGCCCCTTCCTCCGCCTCGCTGCCTGCGCCGGCCAATGGCCGCGATGCGCTGTCGGTGCTGCACTCGGTCTTCGGCCTGCCGGGTTTCCGCGGTGCGCAGGGCGAGATCATCCGGCACGTCACCGACGGCGGCAATTGCCTGGTGCTGATGCCGACCGGCGGCGGCAAGTCGCTGTGCTATCAACTTCCCTCGCTGCTGCGCGAAGGCTGCGGCATCGTGGTGTCGCCGTTGATCGCACTGATGCGCGACCAGGTCGCCGGGCTGATCGAGGCCGGCGTCAATGCCGCCGCGCTGAACTCGTCGCTGACGCCGCAGGAGGCGTCCGATATCGAGCGGCGCCTGCTCGCGGGCGATCTCGATCTGCTCTATGTCGCACCGGAACGCCTGGTCACGCCGCGCTGCCTGTCGCTGCTGGCACAGGCCAAGGTGGCGCTGTTTGCGATCGACGAGGCGCATTGCGTCTCGCAATGGGGCCACGACTTCCGCCCCGAATATGTCGGCCTCTGCATCATCGCCGAGCGCTTTCCCGACGTGCCGCGCATCGCGCTGACCGCGACCGCCGACGAGTTGACGCGCAAGGAGATCGTCGCGCGGCTTCAGCTCACGGGCGCGCCGCAATTCGTCTCCAGCTTCGACCGGCCCAACATCCGCTACGAGATCGTCGACAAGCGCAGTGCCGTGGCGCAGCTGAAGGAGTTCATCCGGGAGCGGCATGCGGGCGATGCCGGCGTTGTCTATTGCCTGTCCCGCAACCGTGTC
Organism: Bradyrhizobium diazoefficiens; assembly: GCF_016616425.1. Classification (NCBI taxonomy): domain Bacteria; kingdom Pseudomonadati; phylum Pseudomonadota; class Alphaproteobacteria; order Hyphomicrobiales; family Nitrobacteraceae; genus Bradyrhizobium; species Bradyrhizobium diazoefficiens. Next base: position 184,210 of record NZ_CP067101.1, on the reverse strand, counting down.
GAGGAGGTCGCCGCCGCGCTTCAAGACGCCGGCATTGCGGCGCTGCCCTACCACGCCGGGCTCGACGGCAGCGTGCGCTCGCACAACCAGGATCGCTTTCTCAACGAGGACGGCATCGTCATCGTCGCGACCGTCGCGTTCGGCATGGGCATCGACAAGCCCGACGTGCGCTTCGTCGCCCATCTCGACCTGCCCAAGAGCATCGAGGCCTACTACCAGGAGACCGGACGCGCCGGCCGTGACGGCAAGCCGTCGGCGGCCTGGATGGCCTATGGGCTCTCGGACATCGTGCAGCAGCGCCGCATGATCGACGAGTCCAGCGCCTCCGACGAATTCAAGCGTGTCTCGATCGGCAAGCTCGACGCGCTGGTTGGCCTTGCCGAAACGCCGCACTGTCGGCGCCGGCGGCTGCTCGCTTATTTCGGCGAGATCGTGATGGGCGAGACCTGCGGCAATTGCGACAACTGCCTGACGCCGCCGAAGATGCGCGACGGCAAGGTGCTGGCGCAGAAGCTGCTGTCCTGCGTCTATCGCACCGGCCAGCGCTTCGGCGCGATGCACCTGATCGACGTGCTGATCGGACGTCTGACCGAGAAGGTGACGCAGTTCGGCCACGACAAGCTCTCGGTGTTCGGCATCGGCCGCGAGCTCAACGAGAAGCAGTGGCGCACGGTGCTGCGGCAATTGGTGGCGATGGGGCATTTGCAGAGCGACAGCGAAGCCTTTGGCGCGCTGAAGCTGACGGAATCGTCCCGCGGCGTGCTGCGCGGCGAGGCCGAAGTGTGGCTGCGCGAGGAAGCGCCCGGCGCCCGCATTCGCGCGAGCCGGACGAAATCCCGCCGCGGCGATCTCGCGCCTGCGGCCGGCGCGCCGCAAGGCGATGTCGATCCCGAACTGCGCGCGCGGTTGCGCTCATGGCGCTCGGACGTCGCGCGCGAGCGCGGCGTGCCGGCCTATGTGGTGCTGCACGATGCCACCATCGACGGTATCGTCCGGGCCTGGCCGACGACGCTCGACGAGCTGCGCAAGGTGCCCGGCATCGGCGACAAGAAGCTCGAGCATTACGGGGACGAGCTGCTGCAGATCGTCAGGACGCGGTAGGAAGAGCCAAAACTCCGCCGTCATCCCGGACAAGCGCAGCAAAGCGGAGCGCCGATCCGGGATCCATAACCACAGGACGATGTGGTTAGGGTAAGCCGGCAACTGCGAGTCTCCGGCAAACGCAATCCTGCGGCGTATGGGTCCCGGGTCTGCGCTTACGCTTGCCCGGGACGACAGCAGTGTATGAGGCGCAAGAGCTAACCCTCGCTCATCCGTTCCGGAACGCGTACGCGTACCCGTTCAGCGCCGGCGCGCCGCCAAGATGGGCGTAGAGGATCTTTGCGCCTTTCTCGAAATAGCCCTTCTTCGCGAGATCGATCAGGCCCTGCATCGACTTGCCTTCGTAGACGGGGTCGGTGATCATGCCTTCGAGACGCGCGGTGAGGCGGATCGCGTCCTTGGTCTCTTCGGACGGCACGCCATAGGCGGGATAGGCGTAGTCCTCGATCAGCACGACGTCGTCTGCGACGAGCTCCTTGCCGAGCTCGACGAGCTCAGCGGTGTTCTGCGCGATCTCGAGCACCTGAGCCTTGGTCTGCGCCGGCGTGAAAGAGGCGTCGATGCCGATCACCTTTCGCGCGCGGCCGTCGGCGGCGAAGCCGACCAGCATGCCGGCATGGGTCGAGCCGGTCACCGTGCAGACGACGATGTAGTCGAACTTGAAGCCGAGCTCCGCCTCCTGCTTGCGCACCTCTTCGGCGAAGCCGACATAGCCGAGGCCGCCATATTTGTGCACCGAGGCGCCGGCGGGAATGGCGTAAGGCTTGCCGCCCGCGGCTTTCACTTCGTCGATCGCCTGCTCCCAGCTCTTGCGGATGCCGATGTCGAAACCGTCGTCGACGAGGCGCACGTCGGCGCCCATGATGCGCGAGAGCATGATATTGCCGACGCGGTCATAGACGGCGTCCTCGTGCGGCACCCAGGCCTCCTGCACCAGGCGGCACTTCATGCCGATCTTGGCCGCGACGGCGGCGATCATGCGGGTGTGGTTCGACTGCACCCCGCCGATCGAGACCAGCGTGTCGGCGTTGGAGGCGATCGCATCGGGGATGATGTATTCCAGCTTGCGCAGCTTGTTGCCGCCATAGGCGAGGCCGGAATTGCAGTCCTCGCGCTTGGCATAGATCTCGACTTGGCCGCCGAGATGTTTTGACAGCCGCTCCAGCTTCTCGATCGGCGTCGGGCCGAAGGTCAGTGGGTAGCGCGCGAATTTTTCCAGCATCATGGGGTCATCCCGATTGGCAGTGGCATCTGGCAAGCGGGCTACCATCGCGCGGGAAAAATGTGCTCTCGAATATGGCGGCAAAACTCCGAATTTCTTGCACAAAATGGGCCTTCGGGGCAGATTGCTTTCGGAATATGCCTCATCGATGAAAGCTTCTTCCATGGCCGTCCGGCTCGATCGCATCGACCTTAAGATATTGAGACTGCTGCAAAATAACGGTCGGCTCAGCAATGCCGAATTGGCCGCAACCGTCGCGATCAGCCCCGCCACCTGCCATCGCCGAACCCAGCGCCTGTTCGAGGACGGTTTCATTGCCACCGTCCGCGCCATGATCGCGCCGAAGAAGGTGGCGAAGGGCACGCTTGTGATGGTCGGCGTCGTGCTCGACCGCTCGACACCGGAGAGCTTTGCCACCTTCGAGCAGGCGATCGCCAGGCTGAAATTCGTGCTCGACTGCCACCTCGTCGCCGGCGACTTCGACTATTTCCTCAAGATCCGCGTCGGCGACATGGAGGATTTCAACCGCATCCACGGCGAGCAGCTCATCGCGCTGCCCGGCGTGCGCCAGACCCGGACCTTCTTCGTGATGAAGGAAGTCGTCGACAACGCGCCGCTGGAATTTTGAGAGTATCCAGCGCGCCATGACGGAGGACTACGACACTACGTCCAACTCAAATCCTGCTTCAGTTGCCGGTGCCGGAGCAGCCCAGGCCTAGCTAGTTCCGGACGGCGTAGAGCGGCGTTCGCAGCGTCACCTGATACGACGGTTTCGCCACCCACGCGATCTGCGCGGTGATGCCGAACAGGCGATTGTCGTTGTCGTCCATGCGGTCGAGGTCGAGCCGCAGGATCGGCTGCGTGAACGACTCCGCCAGCACTCGGCCCGCGAGCTGCGCCCCAGCGAACGACTGCACGCCGAGCCGCCCGGTGAATTTCCAATTGCTCTCCCATTGATAATAGCCGCCGGCATAGAGGATCGTGTTTGGCCGGATGCGGGCGAGTTGGCTGGCAATGTCGGTGCGGGTGTATTGCACGCCGGCCAGCCATCCCCGAGTCTCGTCCTCATCGAGCGCGTAGTCGAACTCCAGGATGTTGTTGAACGAATTCGTCATGCCCTGTTCGTTCGGTATCGACTGCGTCAGGGTCGATTGCAGCGTGATCGTCGGGATCGTCCCGCCATTCTGCTGGTAGAGATCGGCTTGCACGCCGATGTTCCAGCTCGTGATGTCGAGCGCCGACCAGCCGCCGCCGATGTCGGTCGTCGAGCCCGAGATGCCGCCATAGAGCGAGATGCGATCGCTGACATCGACAGTCAGCGGCAGGTCGACGGCGATCGATTTCGCGGCCGGCAAGCCGTTAGGCAAGTTCGTGCCTCGTCGTGCCGCCAGCGCTTCCAACGCAGCCGACAGCGACGTGTTGCCGAAGCCGAGCCCGAGTGTGCCCGCGGGAATCGTCGCGTAGGTCGTGCGGAGGTCGAGATAGAGGTTGGGGACAGCCGGCTCTGCCGGCGCGTCTTCGTCGGCTTCAATTGCAAGGGCTGTACCTGCCGGCACCATCACGCAGAACAGCCCCGTTGCGAAAGCGCACAACGCTGCGCGGGACGATGGACTGCGGTGGGACACGTGACAATCCGACGCGTGGCATTTTGACGATTGAAACAGGGTGCTAGATGGAACGTGATCGGTTGCGCGGTCAAGCGCTATCCGCAAGCGATGGACTGCACGGATGCGCGCGGCTATCTTGCCGTGATCGCACTGACACACTCGCCCGCCAGAGTGCAGGCCGGACAACGGAGGACGACAGCCATGAATACGTCACGCCGCTTCCTGCTCGCCGGAATGGCGGGGCTCGCCGTAGCTCCGGCCGCCGCGGCCGCCGCGCCGACGCCTGCGGTCGACGACGCGACCGTGGCCGAGGAGAGGTTTGCGCGGATGATCGCAGCAGCCCATGCGCCCGACGTGAGTTGTGCACGGCAAGCCCAGCGTTTTGCGGACGCGCATTGGCAGGAATACGTTGCTGCGGCTCGCGCCGTGCTGGACGCAAGAGTCTGATTCCTTCTTTTCCCTCTCCCGCAAGGCGAAGGAAAAGCGCTCACCGCTCCACCGCGCGCCGCACCTGCTCGCCGATCTGCGACAGCACGAGCTGCGCCTGCGGCAGGATTGCGCCCATCGCGTGGAAATTGTGCACCATGCCGGCGTGGCAGACATGCTCGACGGCGACGCCTGCGGCGAGCAGCTTGCGGGCATAGGCATTGCCCTCGTCGCGCATCGGATCGAGCTCGGCGGTATGGATGATCGCGGTCGGCAAGTCCGTGAGCCGCGTTGCGCGCAAGGGAGAAACGCGGGGGTCGGCAGTGTCGGCGCCCTCGGGCAGATAGTCGGACAGATCGGCTTCGATCGTGACGCGATCGATCAGATGGCCTTCGGCGAATTCCTCGCGTGAGGGCGAGGTTTCCTCGAAATCCAGCACCGGGCAGATCAGGCATTGTGCGGCGATGGCGAGGCCGGCGGTCTGCGCCGCCTCCTGGCATACGATCGCAGCGAGCGTTGCACCGGCGGAATCGCCGCCGATCACCAGACGCTCGGCGTCGATGCCGAGCGATGCGGCCTCGCGCGCAACCCATTCGGTGGCGGCGATCGCGTCGTCGACGGCGGCAGGGAATCTGTGCTCCGGCGCAAGTCGGTAGTCGACCGAGACGAGGCGGCAGCCGGTGGCATGCGCCAGCGCCGCCGCGATACGATCATGCGTGGCAATGCTGCCGGCGACGAGGCCGCCGCCGTGAAAGAACACGAAGCCCGGCGCGGGCTCATCGGCATCTGCCGGCGTGTAAAGGCGATAGGGCAGTTCGCTGGCGCGGCCGGGCAGCACACCGTCGCGTGTCGTCACGTCAGGCACATCGGCGCGTGCAAACTGCATCAGCTTTGCCAGCGATTGCCGCCGCGCCTCCACACTCGGCCGGCCTCTCGTCTGCGGCGCAGCGGCAGCCATCATGGTCAACAAGCGCTTTGCGAGGGGATCGAGCGGCATGGGTCACTCCGTAAACTGCCTGGCAATATAGCCGGGTTGCTCTGTCTTAGCCTCGAGGGGAGGGTGGGTGCTTCCCCGCAGCAAATCGTTTAGAAATTGGGATAATAGTGCCCGGATAATTCCAAGGGGAGGCCGATCATGGCCGAGATCAAAAAGCCGATCGAATATTCGCCGAGCTGGACCTTCTTCGAGGGCAAATGGCACGACGGCAACGTGCCGATCATGGGGCCGCGCACGCATGCGGCCTGGCTCGGCTCGGTCGTGTTCGACGGTGCCCGCGCGTTCGAGGGCGTCGCGCCCGATCTCGACCGTCACGTCGCGCGCGCCAATCAATCCGCGATCAATTTTGGTCTCAAGCCTGTGGTCGATACCGGCACCTGGCTCACGCTCGCAACCGAAGGCATTACACGGTTTGCGGCCAATGCCGAGCTGTACGTCCGTCCGATGTATTGGGCGCAGAACGGCTCGGGCGGCGGCGTGCTGTTCGATCCCGAGACCACCAATTGGTGCCTGTGCATCTACGAGGCGCCGATGCCAAAGCCCGTCGGCAACGCCATCACGCTGTCGCCGTTCCGCCGGCCCACCGCCGAATGCGCGCCGGTCGAGGCGAAAGCAGCCTGCCTCTATCCGAACAATTCGCGCGCGCTCGCGGAAGCCGCTTCGCGCGGCTTTCAGAACGCGCTGATGCTCGACATGCTCGGCAACGTCGCGGAATTTGGTAATTCCAACGTGTTCATGGCCAAGGACGGCGTGGTCTACACGCCGGTTCCCAACGGCACGTTCCTCAACGGTATCACGCGCCAGCGCGTCATCAGCCTGCTGCGCGGCGACGGCGTCACCGTGGTCGAGAAGACGCTGCGCTATGCCGACTTCCTGGCCGCCGACGAGATCTTCTCGACGGGCAATTTTGCCAAGGTCGCCCCGGTGATCCGTATCGACGAGCGCGAGCTGAAGCAGGGTCCGCTCTACGCAAAAGCGCGAAAACTCTATTGGGACTTCGCACATGCCGTGAAGCTGGCGGCTTAGGCGCCATACGCGCCAGGGACTCCGCTGTCATCGTCCGCGAAGGCGAACGATCCAGTATTCCAGAGGCAGCAATGAATGATCCGATGGGCTGCGGCGTACTGGATGCCCCGGTCCCGGCTCTGCCAAGGCCAGGCTACGCCGGGGCCACAAGGGTGCTCGGCCGCCGAAGCCTTAGCGAAGGCGGCAAGCCGGGGCATGACAGCAACCTTTACCGCCGCCTCCGGAACCGGCTGAACTGAAACGCCTGCGTTGAATTCCACGGCGTATGATGCGCCTCGCTGCGCGTCTCGAGCAGCTTGAATTCCGGCCCGAGCTCCGCTGCAAGGCTGGCGCTGTCATGGCGTTGCACCGGTAAGCCGCTGCATTTCTCCGGACCATCGGGCGCAAAGGTCGCAATGATGACGTGGCCGCCGGGCGCAACCGCAGACCGCAGGCGCTCGACGTAGGCGGCCCTGTCGCGGGAATCGGTCAGGAAGTGAAACGCCGCGCGATCGTGCCAAACATCGTAGGGCTTCGCCGGCCGCCACGTCGTGGCGTCGGCGACGATCCAGTCGACCGTCGAAGCGGCCGCACCGATTCGCTTCTTCACCGTATCGAGCGCTTTGGTGGAGAGGTCCAGCACGGCGATATCGCGATATCCGCCCTGCAAGAGAGCATCGACCAGCCGCGAGGCGCCGCCGCCGATATCGATGATGGCTGCGCGATGATCCGGGCTGGCAGCGCGGATCATTGCGAGCGAAGTCTCCGGGCTGTCCTGAAACCAGCTGACCTCGGTTTCGCCCTTGGTGGCGTAGACATTGTCCCAATGGGTGCTTCGGTCGGACATGGCGCGTTCTCCGGATCGCGGCGGCCGCGCGAGGGAAAGGTCTACTCCTCCTTCTTCGACATCCGCTCCAGGCGTTCCTGCATTTCCTTCATCTGCTGACGCAAATCGTCGATGTTGCTGTCCTTCGGCGTCTCGGCATTCGCATCGAGCTCCGGCTCGGCGCCGGACGCCGGGCGGGGCGCTGCGAAGGGCTTGAACATCGAGAAGGTCTGCTGGAACAGCTCCATGTTCCGGCGGACTTGTTCCTCCAAGGGAGCAAAAGGAGTGCCGGACAGGGTGTTGGCGATCTGCTTGCGGAACTTCTCTTGCTCCTGGGTCAGGGTCGCGATCGACTGCTCCAGATATTTCGGCACCACCATCTGCATGCTGTCGCCGTAGAAGCGAATGAGCTGGCGCAGGAAGGTGGTCGGCAGCAGGTTCTGGCCGGCCTTGTTCTCCTGCTCGAAGATGATCTGGGCAAGCACGGAGCGGGTGATGTCGTCGCCGGTCTTGGCATCATAGACCAGGAAATCTTCGCCATCCTTGACCATCGCGGCGAGGTCTTCCAGCGTCACGTAGGTACTGGTTCCGGTGTTATAGAGCCGGCGGTTCGCGTATTTCTTGATGGTTGTGGGTTGGTCTGATTTCGCCATGGGCTCTCACTTGCAAGACGCGGAGAACGGAAACCCGGCGGGCAATGCCGCAGGGCGGGAAGAGTACGCAACGCAACAAAATAAGCATTTTCAAAGGGCTTACGCTACCGTTTTGTGCGGCACGGTTAATCGCAGAGCAAGATCCTGCTTGCGAAAGCGCCAAGAACGCTATTTTGAATGCGCTGCGGCATGAATTCGGTCGCCGGCCGATTGACATGCCTCAACGACGTTAACAGGATGGCTCACGAGACTGGCGAGCCGTTGTCCCAAACCCCGCCTGCCCTTTCAAGAACCTCAAGCCTCAGGAGATGCCCATGTCAGACGATGTCGTCATCGTCAGCGCCGCCCGCACCCCGGTCGGAAGCTTCAACGGAGCGTTCGCAACCCTTCCCGCCCATGATCTCGGCGCCATCGCCATCAAGGCCGCGCTGGAGCGTGGTGGCATCGAGCCCGGCCGGGTCTCGGAAGTCATCATGGGTCAGATCCTGACCGCTGCCCAAGGCCAGAACCCGGCCCGTCAGGCCTCGATCGCCGCCGGTATTCCGGTGGAGAGCCCGGCCTGGGGCGTGAACCAGCTTTGCGGCTCGGGCCTGCGCACGGTCGCGCTTGGCTATCAGGCGCTGCTCAACGGCGATTCCGAGATCGTGGTCGCCGGCGGCCAGGAATCCATGAGCATGGCCCCGCACGCCCAATATCTGCGTGGCGGTGTCAAGATGGGTCCCGTCGAGTTCGTCGACATCATGATCAAGGACGGCCTGTGGGATGCCTTCAACGGCTACCACATGGGCAACACCGCCGAGAACGTCGCACGGCAGTGGCAGATCACCCGCTCCCAGCAGGACGAGTTCGCCGTCGCCTCGCAGCAGAAGGCCGAGGCGGCGCAGAAGGCCGGCAAGTTCAACGACGAGATCGTCCCCGTCACCATCAAGACCCGCAAGGGCGACGTCGTCGTCAGCGCCGACGAATATCCGCGTCATGGCGCCACGCTCGATGCGATGGCCAAACTCCGTCCCGCCTTCGAGAAGGATGGCACGGTCACCGCGGGCTCGGCTTCGGGGATCAACGATGGCGCTGCGGCCGTGGTGCTGATGACGGCGAAGCAAGCCGCCAAGGAAGGCAAGAAGCCGATCGCACGCATCGTGTCCTGGGCGCAGGCCGGCGTCGATCCGAAGATCATGGGCTCGGGCCCGATCCCGGCCTCGCGTGCCGCGCTGAAGAAGGCCGGCTGGAATGTCGGCGATCTCGACCTGATCGAGGCCAATGAGGCCTTCGCGGCGCAGGCCTGTGCGGTCAACAAGGACCTCGGCTGGGACACCTCCAAGGTCAACGTCAATGGCGGCGCGATCGCGATCGGCCATCCGATCGGTGCGTCCGGCGCACGCGTGCTGGTGACGCTGCTGCACGAAATGCAGAAGCGCGATTCGAAGAAGGGCCTCGCCACGCTGTGCATCGGGGGCGGCATGGGCATCGCGATGTGCATCGCGCGCGACTGATGATCAGCTGACGCGCAGCTTACGTGCAGTTTGCGCGTGCGCTGCACGCGTCGGTGAGTGCGTTGCACGCGACTAAAAAGGCAGCGGTTGCAAATCAAATATCCTTCGCAACCGCGCAAGCCTCGACTAAATACAAACGCCCGGCTCAAGCCGGGCGTTTTGCTCTTGATGTCCGTCAAACCAGCCGCATAATCCGACGTTAAAAACAATCGCGTCAGAAACTCCGAAGAGTCCAAGGGAAGGAATCCGACATGGCACGTGTTGCATTGGTCACGGGTGGTACGCGGGGCATCGGTGCTGCGATCAGCAAGGCACTGAAGGCGGCTGGGTACAAGGTTGCGGCGAGCTATGCCGGCAACGATGCGGCCGCGGAGAAGTTCAAGGCCGAGACCGGCATTGCCGTCTACAAATGGGACGTCAGCAGCTTCGATGCCTGTGCCGAGGGCGTGAAGAAGGTCGAGGCCGATCTCGGGCCGGTCGATGTGCTCGTCAATAACGCCGGCATCACCCGCGACACCGCCTTCCACAAGATGACGCTCGAGCAGTGGAACGCCGTCATCAACACCAATCTCGGCTCGCTGTTCAACATGACGCGCCAGGTTATCGAGGGCATGCGTTCGCGCAAGTTCGGCCGCATCATCTCGATCTCGTCGATCAACGGCCAGAAAGGGCAGTTCGGTCAGGTCAACTATTCCGCGGCGAAAGCCGGCGATATCGGCTTCACCAAAGCGCTCGCGCTCGAGAATGCCAAGGGCGGCATCACCGTGAATGCGATCTGTCCCGGCTATATCAACACCGAAATGGTGCAGGCGGTGCCGAAGGACGTTCTGGAGAAGAACGTGATCCCGCAGATTCCGGCCGGCCGGCTCGGTGAGCCCGAGGAAATCGCGCGCGCGGTCGTGTTCCTCGCGGCTGACGAGGCCGGCTTTATCACCGGCTCGACCATGACCATCAACGGCGGCCAATATCAGACCTGATATGGCGTCAGGCCTTGGGGTCAAAAGCCTGTAGCTTCAGGCGCGACAAGGCGATAGTGAAGACGAAAATGCCCGGCCTCGTGCCGGGCATCAGCGTCCTCAGAGCCGTTTTGATCGATGTCCCCGCGCACAGCCACGCTGATCGGATTGACCGCGATCCTGATGTGGTCGCTGCTGTCAGTGATGACGGTGGCGACCGGAAGGATTCCGGCGTTCCAGCTCGCCGCGATAACCTTCGCGATCGGCGGCCTTGTCGGCCTGCTCACCTGGATCGGCCGCGGCGAAGCGACCAAAAGCTGGCGCCAGCCGCTCGTCGTCTGGGCCGTCGGCGTCGGCGGCCTGTTCGGCTATCACGCGCTGTATTTTCTCGCGTTGCGCTTTGCGCCGCCGGCTGAAGCCGGCTTGCTGAACTATCTGTGGCCGCTTCTGATCGTGCTGTTCTCCTCGTTCCTGCCGGGCGAGCGGCTCGCCCCGCATCACATCGTCGGCGCGGTGCTCGGCCTCGTCGGCACCGTGCTGCTGTTCGCCGGCAACACCTCCGGCTTCGCGCCGGGGCAGGTGCCCGGACTGGTCGCGGCCTTCATCGCGGCCTTCGTCTGGGCGACCTATTCGGTGCTGTCGCGCCGGCTCAAGGCGGTGCCGACCGATGCGGTCGCGGGCTTCTGCCTCGCCACCGCCGTGCTCGCCGCGCTGATGCATGGTCTGCTTGAAACCACGGTGTGGCCGGAGACGGGCTTGCAATGGCTCGCAGTGATCGCGCTCGGCATCGCCCCCGTTGGCGCTGCGTTCTACGCCTGGGACATCGGCATGAAGCGCGGCGACATCCGCGTGCTCGGCGCCGCCTCCTACGCGACGCCGCTGCTCTCGACCGGCTTCCTCATCGCCGCGGGCTTCGCCAAGGCTAGCGTCAACATCGCCATCGCCGCGATCCTGATCGCCGGCGGCGGCCTCATTGCGGCCAAGGACATAGTCTTGCGGAAGAAGTGAAGGGAGTTACGGCTCCCAGCCCTTCGGAGCGAGCTCGAAGCCTGCGAACTCGAAGGCGGGCGCCACGGTACAGCCGACCAGCGTCCACTCGCCCGTGGTCTCCGCCATCTGCCAAGCCTGTGCCGGCACGATCGCCTGCGGCCGTTCGCCGCCGACGAGGTCGGTGCCCAGCCGCATCTCGTGCTGCGAGCAGCCGTCATGGGCGATGCGCAGTATCAAGGGGCTGCCGGCGTAATGATGCCACGTCTCGACCGCATCGACGCGATGCCAGTGGGAACGCTCGCCGCGTGCGAGCAGGAAGTAGATCAGGGTCGAGCGCGAACGCCCGTTGGCGTCAGTGGCCTGATCGCGAAACGTCTCGCGATAATGGCCGCCCTCGGGATGCGGCCGCAGTTCTAGGCGAGCGATAATCTCGGCTGCGGTCGGCATCGATCCCCGTCAGGGCTCGTTCCTCAGGACTTGTTCTTGCGCTCGCGCAGCTCGCCGAACACGGCGGCGGCATCCGCGCCCTTCATGTGAAGCCTGGCTGCGACCGACGGTTCATCGGCGCGCAGGAACACGTTGGCCCGCTTCTCGTCGCCGAGCAGTGTGGGAATGGTCGGCTTGTTCTCCGCCCGGAGCTTCGCCACCTCCGCCGCGCGCGCCTGGAGCGCCGCATTGTCGGGATCGACGGTGAGCGCGAACTTGACGTTGGAGGCCGTGTATTCGTGGCCGCAATAGAGCTTGAAGTCGTCGGGCAGAGCACGCAGCTTCAGAAGCGAATCCCACATCATCGGGTAGGTGCCCTCGAACACGCGGCCGCAGCCGATCGAAAACAGCGTGTCGGCGGCGAAGACCGTCTTCTCGGTGTCGAACACGTAGGAGATGTGGTCGAGCGTGTGGCCGGGCGTCTCCAGGACGCGGGCCAGCAGATTGCCGATCTTGACCACGTCGGCATTGGCCACGCGCAGATCGACGTTCGCGATCTCAGTGGTCTTGTCGTGCGGCGCGACGACGCGGCAATTGTATTTCCGCTTGAGTTCGGCGACCCCGCCGACATGATCGCCGTGATGATGGGTGATCAGGATGTCGGTGAGCTGCCAGCCCTCGCGTTCCAGCGCCTTCAGAATGGGGCCGGCCTCAGGCGCGTCGATCGAGGCCGTCGCCTTGGTTTCCACATCGTGGATCAGATAGCCGAAATTGTCGTTTAAACAGGTGAAAGTACGAACTTCGGCGGCCATGTCATCTCCATCGGGCTCAGCCCCGCCAGACAAATATGGCGTTAACGCTGCGCAGGCAATGCAATATTCCGCGCGCGAGGCCGGCCTCGCGCATGTTACATTGCCGTCATGACCATCGACGTCGTCGACCTCCGCGAATTCTATTCGCGCCGCCTCGGAATCGTGGCGCGACAAATGATCAATCGCGGCATCCGGGAACGCTGGCCGAACGCGGGGGGCCAGCGCGTGCTCGGCCTCGGCTATCCCACGCCCTATCTGGGGTTGTTCCGCGAAGATGCCGAGCGCTGCATCGCCTTCATGCCGGCGGCCCAAGGCGTTCTGAAATGGCCGACGGGACGGCCGGCGCTGGCCTCGCTGGTCGACGAGTTCTCGCTGCCGCTTCCCGACGCTGCGGTCGACCGCATCCTGCTGGTCCACGCGCTGGAGATGTCGGACGATCCGGCCGCGCTGCTGCGCGAGGTGTGGCGCGTGCTGTCGCCGTCCGGGCGCGTGATCGCGGTGATCCCGAACCGGCGCGGGGTGTGGACGCGCACCGACAGCACGCCGTTCGGTCACGGCCGGCCCTATTCGCGCTCGCAGATCACCGATCTCCTGCGCCAGACCTGGTTCACGCCGACCGCGTGGGGCGAGGCGCTGTTCATGCCGCCTTATGCCGGCGGCTGGGTGCTGAAATCGGCGCAGATGTGGGAGCGCGCCGGCGCGGCGCTGTCGCTGCCCTTTGCCGGCGTGCACATCGTCGAGGCTACCAAGCAGGTCTACCGTGCAATCCCCGCCAAGCGCGAACGGGCGCGGCTGATTCCCTCGCTCGCGAAGCCGGTGCTGGTGCCGTCCTCGACGACGGTGACGCGCAGCTGAAAACAAATCGTCCCGGCGAGGCCGGGACGATCCTGGATCAGGCTATCGGAAAAGGCTTACTCGCCGGGCGCGAGATCGTCGTTCGAGGCGGCTGGAGCGGCTTCGCGCTCGGGGCGCGGGCCTTGCGGCCGGCGCCGCCGGCGCGGATAGCGCTCGCCACCGCCTTCGAGGCCGGGCTGGCCGCCATTCGCTTGCGGCTGCGCGCCGGTGATGAAAGAAGGCAGGCGATCGACGCTGCCGGTGTCGCTGACGACGGGCTGCGGCTGATTCTGCGGTTGCGGCTGGGGCTGATATTGCGGCTGCGGGCGATGCTCGCGCGGCTGCTGATCGCGCAGATAGGGCTGGTTGTCGCGCTGGTGGTGGTCACGCTGGTGATGATCGCGCTGGCCGTCGCGGTCGCGCGTGAAGGGCTGCTGCTGTTGCGGAGGCTGCGGGACAAAGCCAGGCTCCTGGCCGAAATTCGAGAAATTCTCGCCCTCGTCTTCGCCGTCGTCGCTATGGCTGCCGATGGGCTCGTCACCGCGCGGCTGCTGGTTCTGGCGGAACTGCTCCTGGGCCGCCGCGATCAGGCGGAAATAATGCTCGGCGTGCTGGTAGTAGTTCTCGGCTGCAACGGGGTCGCCGGAGGAGCGCGCGTCGCGCGCGAGCTGCAGATATTTTTCAGCGATGTGCGAGGCGGTGCCGCGAATCTTGATGTCGGGCCCGTTGGACTCGTAGACCCGGGTCATCGGGTTCTGGCTGCGCCGGTTGTTGTTGTTATTATTGTTGCGGTTGCGCATCCGCTGCTTGTTCTGACCGTTTCTCATGTCCTGCCTTTAATTCCAGCCCTAAAGGTTGCACGCATTACTGACTGCCAGAGGGGTGCCCTGGTGACAGCGGTTCCCGTCTCTCGCACGCACCGCGCGCAAGAGCAGATTAAACCCTGCCGATGTTCGTCGACCGTCGCGCTCAAAGACGCGTTCCCCACCCGCCAGCACTGATCGCCAGCGAACACATTCATTTCGGCTGCCGAAACAAGCCCAGCTTTCTCGCGTAAGTCTTCAAGCGCAATATCTGGCTTTCGTTCACTTTGCGGTCGGAGAGCAGCGCAGCTCCACTGGCTGTCGCGCTCAACAGGACCTGCGGCTTGGAACCTATAATCAGTAAAGCTCTCGCCCGAGAGCCCGGCTTTCGCCCGTAGGTCTACGGGGCCGGCACCGATGTGTTGACCGGAACGTAGTCGTTCCCAAGCGATATTCCAAGAGCTTTTTGCACGTCGATCCAGCTTTTATGGGGGCATTTTTCGGGCCGAAACGGCCCTGGGAATGCCCGCCAGGTCGGCCTTCGGTGGCCTATCCACCGTCAACCCCGCGGCCGCCATAAGGGTTTCAATATTTCTCGCCTGGCCCCGGCCGGCCTCGACGATCAGCGCTCCACCGGCGGCGAGACGCTCGCTCGCCTGGGGGATCAGGGCGCGGTAGGCGTCATATCCGTCATTGCCCCCATCGAGTGCCAGGTGCGGATCGTGCTCGCGCACCTCGAGGCTCAATGTCGGAATTTCGGCCGAGGGGACATAGGGCGGGTTCGACACGATGAGGTCGAATGGGCCGCGGAGCGCCGACGCATAGGAGCAGGCGGCGAAGCCGGCGCGACCGGCGAGGCCGAGAGTGGCCGCATTGTCGCGTGCCGTGTTCAGCGCCGTCAGGCTGATATCGGTGCCGACACCAAACGCATCGGGAATTTCGTGCAGCAGCGCGAGCAGGATGGCGCCCGATCCGACGCCGATATCCGCGATTTGCGGGGCCCGCCCCGCTATCGTGAGCCCGCGAAAGATCTCGAGCGCCAGCTCGACAACGGTCTCGGTGTCCGGCCGCGGCACCAGCGTTCCCTCGGACAGCCGGAACGGCATGCCCCAGAATTCCCGCGCGCCGAGAATGCGGGCGACCGGCTCATGCGCAAGCCGGCGCTGCGCATATCCTTCGAGGCGCGCGGTCTCCGCAGGCGTGAGTTGTCGTGTCGCCTGCGTCACCATGCCGGTCAGATCGAGCTCCAGAGCCGCCCCGACGAGCAGGCGCGCATCAAGGGCAGGCTCCTCGATGCCGGCCGATCGCAGCCGCGCGGCGAGGGCGCGACGCGCACCCTCTATGCTGTTTCCGGAATCGGAGCCTGTTGTCAATGGAACCTTCCTGCCCGGCATCGTGGATAGATCGGCAGGCTTGCTTGCGTCAACGGTAAGGAGGGGGTTTGATCGCGCCTCGCAGCGCCGGAGAGGATCCATGACGGTCTATGACGATCAGAACGTCTTCGCAAAGATCCTGCGCGGCGAGATTCCCTGCTTTGAGGTTTTCAGGGACGATCGCAGCCTCGCCTTCCTCGACATCATGCCGCGCTCGCCCGGACACACGCTGGTCATTCCCCGTGCGCCGGCGCGCGGCATCCTCGATATCGCCGATGACGATCTCGCCGCGGTGGCGAGAGCGGCCAAGCGGATCGCGATTGCGGCGATGAAGGCGTTCGGGGCCGAGGGCATCATCCTGCAGCAGTTCAGCGAGCCGGCCAGCGGGCAGGTGGTCCTTCACCTGCACATGCACGTCATGCCGGTCAGGTCCGGTATCGAGCTATTGCCCGCGCAGATGCGCAAGGAAGATATGGCCGTGCTCGCCGATCACGCCAAACGGATGATCGCGGCGCTGGCTGGCTGATCAAACGCCGAGATAGCGTTGCAGCAGTTCCGGTTGGGCTTTCAACTCCTGCGCCGGACCTTCATGCACGATGTGGCCGTTGTTGATGATGTAGATCCGGCTCGCCAGCGCCAGCGTCGCCGCCAAATTCTGCTCGACCAGAACGATGGTCTGGCCGGCGGTCGCCAGCTCGCGGCAGGCCTTGACGAGGTCATGGACAATCACAGGCGCAAGGCCCTCGAACGGCTCGTCCAGCAGCACGATCTTGGGATCGCGCACCAGCGCCCGCGCGATCGCGAGCATCTGCTGTTCGCCGCCGGAGAGCTCGGTGCCGCGGTTGTTGCGACGCTCCTTCAGCCGGGGAAACATCTCGTAGATGCGGCCGAGCGGCCAGCGTTTCGGCGCGGTGATCCCTGCAAGGGTGATGTTCTCTTCCACCGACAGGCTGCCGAAGATCCGCCGCTCCTCGTGCACGAGCTGCATGCCCGCCTGCGCGATCTTGTGGCTCCTGCGTCCGGCGATGTCGATGCCGTCGAATTTCACGCTGCCGCTGCGCGGCGTTACGACGCCCATCAGGCTCTTCAGCGTGGTGCTCTTGCCGGCGCCGTTGCGGCCGAGTAGTGCCACCACCTCGTGGCGCTCGACGTGCATGGCGACGTCGAACAGGATATGGGAGTCCCCGTAATAGCTGTTCAGGCCGTTGACCTCGATCAGGCTCATGCGGCGATCTCTCCGTGAACGCCGCCGAGATAGGCTTCCTGCACCGCGGCGTTGGTCTTGATTTCCTCGGGCGTGCCGGAGACCAGCACGCGGCCTTCCTGGAGCACGGTCACGCGCTCGACCAGCTCGAACAGGGAATCCATGTCGTGGTCGATGATGATCATGGTACGGCCGCGCGCGATCGACTTGAGCAGCTTGACGGTCTCGACCCGCTCGCGCGGGCTCATGCCGGCGAGCGGCTCGTCGAGCAGCAGCAGCCGCGGCGAGGTCGCGAGCGCAAGGCCGATCTCCAGCCTGCGTTTCTCGCCATAGGCGAGTTCGGACACGGGCGTGTCGGCGCGGCGGGTCAGATTGACCAGTGCCAGCGTCTGCTCGACTTGCTCCGTCAGGCCCCTGACGTCCGACAGCTTGCGGAACAGATCGAGCCGAAATTTTCCGCGCAGCTCGGCGAGGGCAGCGATCGTCAGGTTCTGGCGAACGGTGAGGCCGGTGAAGAGCTGGTTGACCTGGTAACTCTTGGTGAGCCCGAGCTGGCAAACCTCGGTGACCTTCAGTCCCGTGATGTCGCGGCCTTCGAACACGATCTGGCCCGATGTCGGCGCGATCTCGCAGGTCAGCATCTTGAAGAAGGTCGACTTGCCGGCGCCATTGGGACCGATGATGCCGCGCAGCTCCCCCCGATCGACGGTGAAATCGATATCGCTGTTGGCGACGAGGCCGCCGTAGCGCTTGGTGAGACCGGTGGCCTTCAGGATCGGCCCGGAATAAGCGGGATGCTCGACCTCTTTGGCCTGCATCGGCGCTGGCGCGGATTGCTGTGTGGCCTCGGCGTCCGCAGCGTCTTGTTCGGTCTCGGCTTCCGCCCGCTTGCGCTTCCCGGAGACGAGGCGATAGAGATCTGCAATCCCTCCGATGATGCCGCCGCGCAGGAAGCAGACCAGCACCACGAACACGATACCGAGCACCAGCTTCCAGGCCGCTCCGAGGCCCAGCGCGGCCTGCAGGAAATCCTGCAGGAAGAGCCACACGGCCGCGCCGACCAGCGGCCCGAACAGCGTGCCCCTGCCGCCAATGGCGGTCTGCATCACCAGCTGGCCGGAAGTGTCGAAGGTGAACGCGTCGGGCGGCATGAAGGCCTGAAGCACGCCGAGCAGGCCGCCGGCAAACCCCGCATAGGCGGCTGCGATCACGAAGGCAGTCAGCTTGTAGCCGTGGATGTTGTGGCCGACCGCCGTGGCGCGCAGCGGATTGTCCCGGATCGCACTCAGAATTGCCCCGACCGGCGAGCGGACGATCCTGAGTGCGATGATGACGCCGACGAAGTAGCACACCGCGATGAATTGATAGAGCGACCAGCCGTCGGTGAAGCGGACGGTGGTGAAACCGAGATTGAAGCTCGGCATCGGCACGCCGGGCAGGCCGTTCTCACCGCCGGTGAAATCCGAGAGCGGATTGAACTCGATGAAGAAGAACATCTCCGCGATCGCCACTGTGATCATGGCGAAATAAATGCCGGTACGGCGCAGCGCGATCAATCCGATCAGGTAGCCGGTCGCGGCCGCGGCGATCATGCCGATGACCAGCGCGCCGAGCACGTTGCCGAAGCCGGCGCGGGTCAGAAGGTAAGCCGCAACGAAACCGCCGGTGCCGTAGAAGGCGGATTGGCCGAAAGACAACAGCCCGGTGAAGCCAAACAGGATGTCGAAGCCGAGGCCGAACAGCCCCCAGACCAGGATCCGGTTCACGGTGTTGGGTGCGAAGCCGAGATAAGGCAGCACGAAGGGAGCTGCGATCAACCCGATTGCAGTCAGAGTCTCGATCAGGAACGGGCGTTGCTTGAGCATCGGGGAATCGCTTACTCGCGGCCCTGTACGCCGAGCAGGCCATGCGGTCGCACCACGAGCACGAGCGTCATTGCCGCAAACAGCATCACATAGGCATAGCCGGGGTTGAACATGGAGGTGACGCTGATGATCTCGCCGGCGATCAGACCGCCGAGGATCGCGCCGGGAAACGAGCCGACGCCGCCGATCACCACCACCACGAAAGTCTGGACCAGAATGTCGTCACCGATGCCCGGTGTCAGCGACACCACCGGCGCGTTGACGATGCCGGCAAAGCCGGCCGCCATTGCGCCGATGCCAAACACGACCATGAAGACGCGGTATACGTTGATACCGAGTGAATCGACCATCACCGAATCCTCGATGCCGGCGCGCACGATCATGCCGAGGCGGGTCCGGTAGAGGACGATGAACAGCGCGCCGAGTGCGATCGCGACGATGCCGACGACGGCGAGGCGATAGGTCGGATAGAACATGAAGCCGAGGTTGGTGATGCCCTGGAATAGCGCCGGAGGCGGCACCAGCTGCGACTGGCTCGAGAAGATCAGGCGCACGAGCTCGACAAAGCAAATGCCGAGCCCGAAAGTCACGAGCAGCTGATCCTCGTGCGGGCGATGATAGAAATGGCGGATGATGAGGCGTTCCATCACGATGCCGAGCAGCATCACGAACAGCGAGCCCGCGATGACGGCGAGGACGAACGACTCCGTGTACTGGTAGGCGACGAAGCCGGCATAGCCGCCGATCATGAACATCGCGCCATGCGCGAGGTTGAGCACGCCGAGCGTGCCGTAGATGATGGTCAGGCCGGAGCTGATCAGCGCGAGCAGCGCGCCGAGCGCCAGCCCGTTGAAAAGCTGCGAAACGAGGTTGGGCCAACTGATCATGAAATGGTCGCTGTTGTGACGCGCGACGGAGCGCGCCGAAAAAGGTGACGCCGCAGGAGCAAAGGGCAGCCCGCGGCGTCACTGGGGGTTAGCACGGGCTCAGGTGTAGTCGCCGAGATGGCAGCCGAAGGCGTCTGGCTTCTGCATCAGGCCTTCGCCCGGAACGATTTCGACAACGTCGTACCAGTCTTCCTTGTTCTTCATGTCCTTTTGCAGCTTGCCCTTCACGATCAGGACGGGGCGGACGCACTGGTGGTCTTCGGGGCGGTAATGGACGTCGCCGACCAGCGAGGGAATCGTCTCGCCCTTCTCATAGGCCTTGATCACATCGGGCGGATTGAAGGTGCCGGCCTGCTCGCACATGTGGGCCCAGTGCGCGAAGCTGACATAGGCGTTCTCGGCGCCCCATTCGGGCTTGTAGCCGTACTTTTTGTCGAATGCCTCGTTGAACATCTTGGCCAGCGGGAACTTGTCCTCGATCGTCCACCAATAGTCGGTGGCGGCGTAGACGCCCTGCATCAGGCCGCCGGTCTCGCGCGCGATGAACGGCACTTGATACGGGACCACCAGCTTCATCTTGTCGAGGACACCGAACTGCTTGGCCTGCTGGGTCGACAGTACTGCGTCGTGGCCCCAGTTGACGTTGATCAGGACGTCGGCGCCGGAATTGGCGACATTGAGAAGATATGAGGAGTAGTCGGGCGCGCCGAGGGGCGCGACCTGGTTCGTCACGGTGGTCCAGCCGGCGGTCGCAAGGATGTCCTGCATCGACTTGGTGACGGTGTGACCGTAAGTGTAGTCCGGCGTGAGGTACGCAGCCTTCTTGCCCTTGCCGAATTGCTTGACCATCACTGGGCCGATCGCCGCCGCGGCGGTCTGGCCGAAGAAGTTCTGGCGGAAACCGTAGCGGACACAGTCCTTGCCGGTGGTGTCGTTGGAGCCGGAGATGCCGCACACGAAGATCACCTTCTCGCGCTGGGCGAGCTTGTTGAGCGCGACCGCGACCGCGCTCGACGTGCCGCCGGTGATCATGATCGCCTTGTTCTCGCTGATGAAGCGCTGCTGCGCCTGCACCGCCTCGTTCGGCTTGGCCGCGGAATCTGCAACACCAAACTTGAGCTCCTTGCCGAGCACGCCCTTGGTGGTCTTCGGCGAGATCTTCTTGATCAGTTCGTGACCGCTGTTGATATGCTCGATCGCGAGTTGATAGCCCTTGAGCTCGTCTTCGCCCTGGACCGCATAGGTGCCAGTGCGTGGCACCGAGATTCCGATGAATGCCGTGGAACCGGACACGCCGGCGGGATAGGTGCCGATCGGCTTGTCCTCGGCAAATGCCGGCATCGCCGGCAGCACCGAGCCGCCGATGAGACCTGCGGTGGTCTGGAGCAGGCCGCGACGCGAGAGGCCGCGGCGGATGAGATGGTCAGTCATGATCGTTCCCTCCGAATATCGTTCTTGTTGGCAACGCAAATTGTCCCGCGGCAGCCGACCTCGAGCGTTTTCCCGCCGGGGCACGTCACATCCGCGTGTAGCTCTTGGATGTAAACAGGGCTTGTAAAGACCTTCTGTCAATTTCGCCTTTGGTCGAACGACCGAGATTTGCGCGTGAAAACATATCCGATCACAATATATATTAGTCTTTGTGAGTAAGAAGCTAACGGTTCGACGGAGGAAAATGGCGCGGCAGACACCAGTGGCGGGTGCCCGGAAGCGACAGGCATGGCTTCAAGCGGCGGAGCGACAGGCAACGGAGGGGAAGGATCAGCACGCGGCGCCGCAGCCTGGCGATGCCTCCCGGACCCCTGAACCGCGCAATCGGCCCACCGGCCGCCGCGGGCCGGTCGTCGGCCCCGTTCATTCAAAGCGCAAGCCCGGCCCGATGCAGAAGCTCAGCGTGCGCGCACAGAATGTGCTGAAGGAGCTTGCGGTCGAATTGATCGGCGAACAGCCGCCGAAGGGGAGTTGGTCGCCCTCGCGCGAATTGCTGCGCGCGGTGACGGCCGAGCGCCTCGCGACGGCCCGCAACTGCGGTCCTCACACAATGCGGGAGATCGTCGATTGGGCACAGGGCTGCGGCGTGACCATCAAGCCGGTGATCCCGCCCGGCGGGTCGCTGTCGCGGATGTGGGGGGAAATGATCGCCAATGCCTCGGCAGGCAGTCTGACCAGCGCCCAAATCGTCAGCGCGCTGCAGCGCTCCATCAGGCGGAAAAGCGTTCGTATCCCGATCGCGTTTCAAGTCATCTTGGTAAATTGGTAAAGATCCTGTTGTCCAGCTTCGAGTAGGCGGTCGGATAGCTGTGCATCCGGTATCGTCCGGTTGGTTCCGGGACGGCGCCTTGCTACTTTTGGCTAAGTCGCCTGCGTGCCGAATTGGCAAGGTCGAGGCAGCGCGGCAAGGCATGGTCCAGGCGATGCAAGCGCAGCGATCCAAGGCGACGACACCCACCCGGCACTCGAGCAGCCGCTCGATGCGCGAGGCCGATTATGCGGCGCTGGCGCAGTTCCGCTACCAGATCCGGAGCTTTCTGGCCTTCAGCGAGGTAGCAGCGGCGAAGGAGGGATTGACACCGACGCAGCACCAAGCGCTGCTCGGCATCAAGGGCTTTGTCCGTCCGGGACCTGCGACTGTCGGCGATGTGGCGCGCTTCCTGCTGACCCGGCATCATTCGGCAGTCGAGCTGGTCGATCGTCTGGCCAGGCTCGGGCTGGTCAGCAGGCTTGCCGATCCCAATGACGCCCGGCGCGTGCATCTCAAGCTGACAAAAAAGGGTGAGCAGAAGCTTCGGGCGCTCTCGCGGAAGAATCTCGAAGAGCTCCGCCGTGCGACGAGCCCGGCCTTGAGTCGTCTATTGAAGTCGTTCCAGGATTCCAGCGAGGCCTGACTTTGCGGTCATCGCGCCTTTTAAGCCGCCGCGCCCTGTGCGGCGAGCTGTGCGGCCTGATGCTCGGTGGTCAGCGCGTCGATCAGCTCGCCGAGCGCTTCGCCCGCGATCACCTGCGGCAGCTTGTAGAGCGTCAGATTGATGCGATGGTCGGTGACGCGCCCTTGCGGAAAATTGTAGGTGCGGATGCGCTCGCTGCGGTCGCCGGAGCCGACCTTCTCCTTGCGTTCGGCCGAGCGCGCGGCATCGACCCGCTGGCGCTCGGCGTCGTAGATGCGCGAGCGCAGGATGTTCATGGCAGAGGCGCGGTTCTTGTGCTGCGAGCGGCTGTCCTGCATCATCACCACGATGCCGGTCGGGATGTGGGTGATGCGGATCGCCGATTCGGTCTTGTTGACGTGCTGGCCGCCGGCGCCCTGCGCACGCATGGTCTCGATCCGCAGATCGTCGTTCTTGATGTCGACGTCGACGTCCTCGACCTCGGGCAGCACGGCGACCGTCGCCGCCGAGGTGTGGATGCGCCCCTGTGTCTCGGTGTCGGGCACCCGCTGCACGCGATGCACGCCGGATTCGAACTTCAGCTTCGAGAACGCGCCGCGGCCCTGCACCTCTGCGATGATTTCCTTGTAGCCGCCGACGGTGCCTTCGCTGGCCGAGATCACCTCGACCTTCCAGCCCTGAAGGCTCGCGAAGCGCTCGTACATCCGGAACAGGTCGCCGGCGAACAGCGAGGCCTCGTCGCCGCCGGTGCCGGCGCGGATTTCCAACACGACGTTGCGGTCGTCCATGGCGTCCTTGGGCAGCAGCGCGACGCGGATCTTCTGGACCAGCTCCTCGATTCTGGGCGCGAGCTCGTCGCGCTCGGCTTCCGCCATGCTGCGCATCTCGGCATCGGTTGCGGGATCGGCGATCAGAGCCTCGGTGTCGGCGAGCTCCTTGACGGCGGAACGGTACGCCTTCACCGCTTCGATCAGCGGCGTGATCTCGGCGAGCTCGCGCGTGATCTGCACGTAGCGTTCGGAGGCGAGCTGCCCCAGCGATTCCGCCTCGAGCGAGGCGTGATGCGCGAGCAGGACGTCCAGTTTGGCTTCGGGGAGTGACGACATCGGTTCAGTCTCAAATGAGCGGCGAAGGCGAGGGGAGCGGAAGCGGCGACAGGCCCGCTACAACGCCAGGCCTTCGGCCTCGGCAAATTCCGTCAGTTTCTGCCGGATCGAGACGCTGCCCGCCGGCGCGTCCAGGAGCGGGCCGAGCATCGCCTCGGCCTTCTTTGCATCGAGATCGAGCACCATGGCCTTGACCGGGCCGAGGGCGGTGGCCGAGAGCGACAGCGAGCGATAGCCCAGCGCAATCAGCGCCAGCGCGCCGATCGGCTTGGACGCCATCTCGCCGCAGAGCGAGAGCGATTTCTTCGCCGCATGGCACTTGCGCGAGATATCGCGCAGCGCGCGCAGGATCGGCGCCGACATGGTGTCGAAGCGCTCGGAGACTTTTGCGTTGCCGCGGTCGACCGCGAACAGGAACTGGAACAGATCGTTGGAGCCGACCGAGATAAAGTCGACTTTTCTCAGGAGCTCGTCGAGCTGATAGAGCAGCGCGGGGACCTCGACCATGGTGCCGATGTCGATTCTTTCAGGCAGCGTGTGGCCGTGCTGGCGCAAATAGGTGAGCTCGCGCTCGACCAGCGCCTTCGCCGCATCGAACTCGGCCACTTCCGAGATCATCGGAAACATGATGCGCAGCGCGCGGCCGCCGCCGGCGCGCAGCAGCGCGCGAATCTGGCCGCGCAACAGGCCGGGGCGATCGAGCCCGAGCCGGATCGCGCGCCAGCCGAGCGCGGGATTTTCCTCGATCACGGCTTCCATATAGGGCAGCGCCTTGTCGCCGCCGATGTCGAGGGTGCGGAAGGTGACGGGCTTGGTGCCGGCGGCATCCAGCACGGTGCGATAGAGCGCCAGCTGATCGCTGGTGCGCGGCAGGCTCTGGCCCACCATGAATTGCAACTCGGTGCGGAACAGGCCGATGCCGGCGCTGCCGGTGTCCTCGATATGCGGCAGGTCGATGGCAAGACCTGCGTTGATCATCAACTCGACCTTCTGGCCGTCCCTGGTGACGCAGGGCCGGTCGCGCAGCGCCAGATATTGCGCCTGGCGGCGGGCGCGGAAGCGCACGCGCTCGGCGAAGGCCGCCTCGACCTCCTGGGAGGGGCGCACATAGATCGAGCCGGAGGTTCCGTCGACGATGATGGCGTCGCCGGGATCGGCGATGCCGGGCGCGTTCGGCACCTCGCCGACCGCTGGGATGCCGAGCGCGCGCGCCACGATCGAGACGTGGGAGTTGGCGGTGCCTTCCTCCAGCACGATGCCGCGCAGACGCTTGCGGTCATAGTCGAGCAGCGCTGCCGGGCCCATCGCGCGCGCGATGACGATCGCGTTGTCGGGCAACTGCTCGCGTGAGGGCGCGTGGTCCTGGCCGACCAGCTGCCGCATCAGGCGGTAGCCGAGATCTTCCAGGTCGTGCAGCCGGTCGCGCAAATAGGGGTCGGTCGAGCGCAGCATGCGCGCGCGGGTGTCGGACTGCACGCGCTCGACCGCGGCCTCCGCGGTGAGGCCGGTGGCGACCGCCTCATGCAGCTTGTGCGACCAGCCCTGGTCGTTGGCGAACATGCGGTAGGCTTCCAGCACCTCGCGATGCTCGCCGCCGTCCGCAACGTCGCCCCGCTCCAGCATGCGGTCGAGATCGGCGCGCAACTTGGCGAGCGCGGTGTCGAGCCGCTTGATCTCCTTCGGAAGATCCTCGGCGATGTAGTCCTTGATGACGACGCGCGGCTCGTGCAGCACGACGTGGCCGAGCGCGATACCTTCCGACAGGATGGCGCCGACCTTCTGCGCGGAATGGCGCGCGGCCGGCTCCTGGCCGGGCTGGGCCAGCGCGGACAGCTCGCCCGAGGCAATCAGCTCCGCCAGCACCATCGCGGTGGTCTGCAGTGCTTCGAGCTCCTCCTCGACATAGTTGCGCTTGGCGCGGTTCTGCACCACCAGCACGCCGAGCGTGTTGCCGGCCCGCAGGATCGGGACGCCGAGGAACGAATGGTAGATTTCTTCGCCGGTCTCGGGCCGGAACGAGAAGGCCGGGTGGCTTTGCGCATCGCTCAAATTGAGCGGCGTCGCCTCGCTGGCGACGAGGCCGACCAGGCCCTCATGGGCGCTCAGCACGGTGTGGTGCACCGCCTCGCGGTTGAGACCTTCGGTGGCGTAGAGCTCCAGCGTGTTGTCAATGCGCAGCACATAGACCGAGCACACCTCGGCCACCATGTTGGCGGCGATCAGCACCACGATCTTGTCCAGCCGCTCCTGGGCCGAGACTTGCTCCGCCATGGTTTCGCGGAGCCGTCTCAACAAGACGCGGGGACCTCCCGACGCGCTCCGCATGAACCGTCAATCTCCTCCGTCTGCCGGGCCCGGCGGTATCGGCCGGCGGCTGGTCCAATATTCCAGAAAAACAACCAATTTGTTCGTCCGGCGCAGGCGCAAACCCAAAATCTACTCGAGATCTAGTGCTTGTGCCGAATCAGCGCCGCCTCGACTGGATCCAGTCTGCGGCAGCCACCCTGTTCGCCGTATAGCGAATTGGGGCTTGTTTTGCCAAGCAAAACGCCTGCCAAACGCGAATGTGTGGAGACCTCAGCGTTTGCTGCGACCGCTAAGAGAAAATTAGTCCAGGCATGGTCCGGAAAAATGCGAAGCGGTTTTCCGGAAAGACCATGCTCAAACAACAATCTGAAGCGCGATGACGGGTCGCGCCTTAGGCTTGATCAAGACCGTAGAGCGTGTGCAGCGTGCGCACCGCAAGCTCGGTATAGGCGGCGTCGATTAAAACCGAGAATTTGATCTCGGAGGTTGTAATGGCCCGGATGTTGATATTCCGCCTCGCGAGGGCCGAGAACGCCTGGGCAGCGACGCCGGCATGGCTGCGCATGCCGCTGCCGATCACCGAGATCTTGGCGACGTCGGTGGCGGTATCAAGCCGCGCATAACCGATGTTGCCCTTGGCGGCGGTAATCGTGTCCTTGGCGCGGGTGTAGTCGGCCGCCGGCACCGTGAAGGTGAGATCGGTGGTCTTGCCGTCCTCGGAGACGTTCTGCACGATCATGTCGACGTTGATGTTGGCATCCGCCAGCGGGCCGAAGATCGAAGCCGCAACGCCCGGCTTGTCCTCGATCTGGCGCACCGAGATCTGGGCCTCGTCCTTGGAGAAGGCGATACCGGTGACGACGTGGCTTTCCATGATCTCCTCCTCGCTGCAGATCAGCGTGCCGGGCGGCTGGTTGGCATGCGGGTCGATATCCTCGGGCTTGTCGAAGCTCGAGCGGACGAAGATCGGCATGTTGTGGACCATGCCGAGTTCCACCGAGCGGACCTGGAGCACTTTGGCGCCCTGGGAAGCCAGTTCCAGCATGTCCTCGAACGCGATCTTGTCGAGCCTCTTGGCCTTCGGCACGATTCGCGGGTCGGTGGTGTAGACGCCGTCGACGTCGGTGTAGATGTCGCAGCGGTCCGCCTTGACGGCTGCGGCGACCGCCACGGCCGAGGTGTCGGAGCCGCCGCGGCCGAGCGTGGTGATGCGACCCGTCTCGGGGTTGATGCCCTGGAACCCGGCGATAACCGCGACCTCCTTGCGCTCCCTGAAACGCCTGATGATCTCGCTGCCGTCGATGTCCTCGATCCGGGCCGAGGCATGGGCGTCGCTGGTCTTGATCGGGATCTGCCAGCCCTGCCAGGAACGGGCCTGGATACCCATGCCCTGAAGCACGATCGCAAGCAGGCCGGACGTGACCTGCTCGCCCGAGGCGACGACGGCGTCGTATTCGCGCGCATCGTGCATCGGCGAAGCCTCGGTGCACCAGGCCACCAGCTCGTTGGTCTTGCCGGACATCGCCGAGACGACCACGGCCACTTCGTGGCCGGCGTCGACCTCACGCTTCACATGACGGGCGACGTTGCGGATACGTTCGATGTTGGCGACGGATGTGCCGCCGAATTTCATCACGAGGCGGCTCATGACGACGCGTGCATTCCCTCATAAGGATAAGTATGGTGACCCGCGCGAGGCGATGCCGGGGATCCGACCGCGCGTATACAGAGGGGCGGGGCCGGGGGCAAGCGGGTTCCTGCTCCGGCCAATCCGGGCAATGGGTTAATCGAGGTTATGGCGCGCTATATTGACGAAATCCTGCAGCCGGGCGAGCGGGTGCTGTATTCGACCAATGCGCACTGGATCTTCTATTTTCCGGCGATCTTGGCCTGGATCGTGGCGCTGGCCCTGCTGATCCTGTCGCGGCAGACCACGGCCGACGGGCTCGTGATGCTGTGTCTCGTCGCCTCGGCGCTGGTGGCCCTCGCCGCCTTGTACTGGACCGTGAAGGGCTGGTTCCATCGCTTCACCACCGAGACCGACGTCACCAATCTCAGGGTCGTGCACAAGACCGGGTTCATCAAGCGCCGCACCTTCGAGATGGCGCTGGACAAGGTCGAGAGCGTCGACGTCGATCAGACCATTCCTGGACGTATTCTCAACTACGGCGACGTGACGATTCGCGGCGTCGGCGAAGGGATCGAGACGATCAAGACCATCGCCTCGCCGCTCGCCTTCCGTAGTTCGATCACCACGCGGTAGGACCGCGCACAACCATGAACATGCAGCAAAATACTTCCGCAACCGCAAGCCCGCCGCAGGGTTCGACCGTCGATCCCGCCGAAATCGCCAAATTCTCAAGACTCTCGGCGGAGTGGTGGGACCCCAAGGGCAAGATGGCCCCGCTGCACCGGATCAATCCCCTGCGGCTCGGCTATATCCGCGACGCGGCCTGCCGCAAGTTCGAGCGCAATGTGCGCAGCCTCAACTGCCTCGGGTCCTTGCGCGTGCTCGACATCGGCTGCGGCGCTGGCCTGCTATGCGAGCCGCTGTCGCGCCTCGGGGCGCAGGTCACCGGCATCGATCCCTCAGCGAGCAACATCGCCGCGGCGAAGCTGCATGCCGACAAGGGCCATCTTGCGATCGATTACCGCTGCACCACGGTGGAGGCGATCGACCCGCGCGAGCGCTTCGACATCGTACTGGCGATGGAGGTGATCGAGCACGTCGTCGATGTCGGCGTCTTCCTGAAGCGCTGCGCCGCGATGCTGAAGCCGAACGGCCTCATGGTGGTCTCGACGCTGAACCGCAACTGGAAGAGCTTTGCGCTCGCCATCGTCGGCGCCGAATACGTCATGCGCTGGCTGCCGCGCGGCACCCACGAATGGAACAAGTTCGTCACCCCCGATGAACTCACGAAATACCTGCTCGACAACCGCCTCGTCATCACCGAGCAGACCGGCGTGGTCTACAGCCCCTTCGCCGACAAATGGACCCTCTCGTCGGATATGGACGTGAACTACATGGTGGTGGCGGAAGGGATGGTGTGAGGGAGCCGTGAGTGAGGCGCGAGCGCCTACCGCGTGGGCAGTGTCGTCCCTGCGAAAGCAGGGACCCATAGCCACAGGCCGCCGTCGTTAGCCAAGACAGGGCCGAGCATGTACTACCTCTACATCCTTGCCAGCCGCCGCCACGGAACGTTGTACATCGGTATCACCAACTCGCTTCAGAAGCGCCTGGAAGAGCATCGCGCCGGCAAGGGCTCGGAATTCGTCAAACGCTATGGCGTGCATCGCCTCGTCTACACCGAGGCCTTCGAACGGGCGGACGAGACGATTGCTCGCGAAAAGCAGCTCAAGCGCTGGAAGCGCGATTGGAAGATCGAGCTGATCGAGCGCGATAATCCGGAATGGCGTGACCTCAGCGATCTCCTGGTTTGACCGTGTGATGCGGCCCAGCAAAAGCTGTCGTCCCTGCGAACGCAGGGACCCATACCGCGGAATCTATCGGTAGCGGACAATCTGAGATGCGCAGGTTGGCGGCCTTCGCCAAACTGCTCCCTGGGGTTATGGGTCCCTGCGTTCGCAGGGACGACAGCGCAATCGTGGCGCGGGCATCGCTCCCATGACATCCCCGCGGTTGACCAGTCGGGCCTCAGCTTGCAGGTTGGCCATACCCTTCCTGCAATAGCCACCAGCCATGCTCACCGTCGCCAGCCTCTGGATTCCCTTCACAATCGTCGCCGCGCTCGGGCAGGTCGCGCGCAATGCGATGCAGCGGTCGTTGACGAAGCCGCTGGGGACCTGGGGCGCGACCAATATCCGCTTCGTGTTCGGCTTCCCGTTCTCGCTGCTGTTCTTGGCATTGGTGCTGGTCGTCTCCGGCGATCATCTCGGCATGCCGCCGTCCGCGTTCTGGCCGTGGCTGTTGCTGGGGGCGCTCAGCCAGATCGTCGCCACGGGCCTGATGCTGCTCGCCATGAACGACCGCTCCTTCGTCGTGACGACGGCGTACCTGAAGACCGAGGCGATCCAGACCGCGATCTTCGGCTTCGTCTTCCTTGGCGATCATCTGACATGGCTGAAGGTGCTGGCGATCATGATCGCGACCGTCGGCGTGGTCGTCACGGCGCTTCGGCCCGGCGGCGAGAAGAGTTTTGCGGAATTGAGGCCGACCATCACGGGGCTCGTCGCCGCGGCGGCCTTCGCGCTCTCCGCGGTCGGTTTTCGCGGCGCCATCATCACGGTGCCCGAGGTGTCTTTCGTGACGGCGGCGTCGGTCACGCTGGTGCTCGGCCTGTTCGTGCAGACGCTGGTGCTGACGATCTATCTGCTCTGGCGCGCACCAAAGGTGCTGCAGGCGATCCTCGGCATGTGGAAGCCGTCGATGCTCGCGGGCTTCATGGGCGCCTTCGCCTCGCAATTCTGGTTCCTGGCCTTCGCGCTGACGGCCGCCGCCAATGTGCGCACGCTCGCCCTGATCGAGGTGCTGTTCGCGCAAGGCGTGGCATATTACTCGTTCAAGCAGCCGATCGCGCCCCGCGAGATCTTCGGCATCGTGCTGATCGTGATCGGCGTGGCGGTACTGGTGGGAGTCTAGCTAGTTCCGGTCTTCCGGCAGCGTCGGCAGCGGGGAGACCTCGATGCCCTCGTCGATCAGCGACTTCGCTTCTTCGGGCGAGGCCTCGCCGTAGATCGGACGGTGCTCCTTGTCACCGTAATGCATCGCGCGGGCTTCATTGGCGAAGCGCTCGCCGACATTGTCGGCGTTCTTCACGATGTGATCGCGCAATTCCTTCAGCTTCGCGCGCAGCTCCTTCTCCTGCGCCATCATC
Source organism: Bradyrhizobium diazoefficiens (assembly GCF_016616425.1). Lineage (NCBI taxonomy): Bacteria > Pseudomonadati > Pseudomonadota > Alphaproteobacteria > Hyphomicrobiales > Nitrobacteraceae > Bradyrhizobium > Bradyrhizobium diazoefficiens. The sequence continues at coordinate 153,597 of NZ_CP067101.1, read as the reverse complement.
AGCGAGGTCGGACCTGACGGCGCGGCTTCGGGCGCGGTCGCAGCTTCCGGCGGCGGGGTCGCGGGCCCGCGGCCCTTCTTGCCGACGATGCGCGGGGCCATGATCGCCTTGCCGACCTTGGCGGATCCGCAGATCGGGCAGCTCACGAGCTTGCGCCTGACCTGCGAATCATAGGCCGCCGAGCTCTGGAACCAGCTTTCGAAGTCGTGGTCCCGGTCGCAGCGAAGCGCGTAGCGGATCATGCCGATCCCCGCACGAGGTGCAAATGATCCGGCCCCGCCTTGGGATCGGAGACGCCGAAGCGGCGGCCGTGCTGGAGCGAGGGGATCGCGCGGCGCGCGGTCTCGACCTTGGCCGGATCGATCCTGGCCATGACGATGCCGGGTTCAACGCCGCCCTCGGCGAGGATCTCGCCCCAGGGATCGATGATCAGCGAATGGCCGTAGGTCTCCCGCTTGTTCTCGTGCAAGCCGGCTTGCGCCGCGGCGAAGATGAAGCAGCCGGTCTCGATTGCGCGCGCGCGCAGCAGCACGTGCCAATGTGCTTCGCCGGTCTTGCGAGTGAAGGCCGAGGGGACGGTGATGAAATACGCGCCGCTTTCGGCAAGCGCGCGGTAGAGCGCCGGGAAGCGCACATCGTAGCAGATGGTCAGCCCGACCCGGCCCCAGGGCAGGTCGGAGATCACCGCGGTCTCGCCAGGCTGGTAATTGGCGGATTCGCGATAGCTCTCGCCGTCCGGCAGCTCGATGTCGAACATGTGGATCTTGTCGTAGCTCGCGAGCACATTGCCCTCGGGCCCGATCAGAAAGGAGCGGTTGACGGCCTTCTCCGGCGAAAAGCGCAGCGCCAGCGAGCCGACATGGATGTGGATGTTCAGTTCCGCTGCGAGCGCCCGGTAGGCCTTCAGCGAGGTGTCGTCCTCTTCGCTCTGGAGATGCTCGAACAGCGCCTTGCGGTTCAGCTGCATCATGTTGCTGACCTCGGGCGTCTGCACGTAGTCGGCGCCATCAGCCGCAGCCTGCCGGATCAGCCTCGTTGCCTGCGCGAGGCTGGGCTCCGGCATCAGGCCGGTGCGCATCTGCACCATCGCGGCCGTGAACGTGCGGTCCTCACTCATGATGTGGCCTTCACGCTTTCGAGCATGCCGTCAAGCTTGCCCTGGCGGTCGAGCGCATAGAGCTCGTCGCAACCGCCGACATGGGTTCCGCCGATCCAGATCTGCGGGAAGGTCGAGCCCTCGCCGGCGCGGTCGTACATTTCCCGACGCCAGGACGGGTTCTTGGCGATATCAAATTCGGTGAAGGTCGCCTTCTTGCGGGTCAGCAGGGATCTCGCGGCGGAACAATAGCCGCAGCCCGGCCTGGTGTAGATCTCGACAGCAGCAGTCATGGCGTCCGGCGCTCTCATGTCATGAAGTCGTTGAATTATATGGGACCTTACCGGGTCTCCACAACCCGGGCAAAGACCAGCACGTCGACCTGGGCCGCCTTGGCGCGGAGCAAGACCCGCGCGCACGCATCCAGCGTCGCTCCCGACGTCAGGACGTCGTCGATCAGGACGACGCGGCGGCCCTGGACCTCAGCCTGACGGTCGGGGGATACCTCGAACGCGCCCTGCACGTTGGTGGCCCGCTGGGCCCGCGACAGGCCGATCTGCTGCTCGGTGGCGCGCACCCGGCGCAGCACTTCAGGCCTCGCCTTGACCCCGCTCTGTCGCGCGATGATCTGCGCCAGCGCCCCGGATTGGTTGTAGCGGCGCCGCCAGGCCCGCCGCCAATGCAGGGGCACCGGCACCAGCATGTCGGCGCCGGCCAGCAACTCACCGCCCGCGCGCGCCATCCAGCGGCCCATGGGGGGCGCCAGATCGGTGCGGTCCTGGTATTTCAGCGCATGCACGAGCGTGCGCGCGACGTCGTCATAGCGCACGGCCGCGCGGGCCCGCATGTAGGCCGGCGGGCTCGCGATCGCCTCCATCGACAGCATGTCGGGGCCGGGGTCATAGACGAAGGGAATGCCGAGCCGCGGGCAGTACGGCCGCTCGATGAACGACAGCCGCGCCCAGCACGCCGCGCAAACGCCCTCGCCATCGACCGGCTCGCGGCAGGACACGCACAGCGTCGGCAGCGCTACGTCGAGCGCGAGCCGCGCGGAGCGCGACAGCACGTGGCGGCCGGCCGCCCACGCGGCACGCAGCGGTGCGCAGAAAGAATGGATGGGAGCGGCGTCCATGAGGGAAAGCTAACGCCGAATGCTCCGGATTGCCAGAACCGCCCTGATCGGCGTAACCAGCGGCATGGCCCAGCCTCCGCAAACCCCGCCTGCCTTGTTCGATCGTGCGTTGCTGCATGCGCGGCAGCAGCGTGCGCATGCACGGGGCGCGGTGACCTTTTTGCTTGATCGGGTCGCCGAGGACATGTCTGACCGGCTGGCTGCGGTGATGCGGCAGTTTCACGCGCCGGCCGATCTCTGGACATCAGGTGAAGGGCTCGCAGGACTGCGCGCGATGCTTCCCGCCATCGCTCATATCGCGCTCGATCCGACGGGTGCGGAAAGGCTGCCTTTCGCGCCCGAAAGTCTCGATCTCGTCGTTTCCGCCCTGGCGCTGCAATTCGTCAATGACCTGCCGGGCGTGCTCGCGCAAATCCGCCGCGCGCTGAAGCCGGATGGGCTGCTATTGGCCGCCATGATCGGCGGCGACAGCCTGACCGAGCTGCGGCAGGCCTTCGCCGCGGCGGAAGCCGAATGCGAGGGCGGCGTGTCGCCGCGCGTGGCGCCATTCGCTGACCTGCGTGACGTCGGCGCCTTGTTGCAGCGCGCGGGCTTTGCGTTGCCCGTGACCGATGTCGATCGCGTCGTGGTGCGTTACGCCAATGCGTTCGCGCTGATGCAGGATCTCCGCCGCATGGGCGCGGCCAATATGCTGGTCGAGCGGCGGCGGATGCCGTCACGGCGCGCGACGATGCTGCGGATGGCGGAAATCTATGCCGAGCGCTTCGCCGATGCCGACGGCCGCATCCGCGCCACGTTCGACATCATCTGGCTCTCCGGCTGGGCCCCGCATGCGAGCCAGCAGCCGCCGCTGAAGCCGGGGTCGGCCAAAGCGAGCCTGGCGGAAGCGGTGAAGAAGGCGGGGAAGGAGTGAACTCTCACCTCCGTCATGGCCGGGCTTGTCCCGGCCATCCACGCCTTTCCGTCCGACACGAAGATCGTGGATGCCCGGGACAAGCCCGGGCATGACGCCGAGAATGTGGAGAGACCTCCCACCTCACATCAGCAGATCGATCAGATGCGGAATCAGCGGAATGTCCGCGGGTGGCATCGGGTAATCGCGCAGCTTGTTGGCGCGGACCCAGGCCAGGGCCTGGCCTTCACGCGGCGCCACCTGTCCTTCCCAGCGCCGGCAGACATAGAGCGGCATCAGCAGGTGGAAGCTCTCGTAACCGTAGCTCGCGAAGGTCAGCGGCGCGAGGCAGGGCTCGGCGACGGCGATGCCGAGCTCCTCGTGGAGCTCACGGATCAGGCTCTGCTCCGGCCGCTCGCCGGACTCACACTTGCCGCCGGGAAATTCCCAGAGGCCGGCCAGCGCCTTGCCCTCGGGGCGCTGCGCGATCAGGACGCGTTTGTCGGCATCGATCAGCGCGCAAGCCACCACCAATGTCAGTTTGAGATCGGCCATCGGCGTCCGCTAAGACCTGTAATCGCCGTTGATCGCGACATACTCTTTGGTGAGGTCGCAGGTCATGACGCGGTCGCGGCCCTTGCCGAGGCCGAGCGAGACCTTGATCGCGATCTCCGGCGCCTTCATCGCCTCCGACACCTGCGCTTCGTCATAAGACGGATCGCGCGCGCCGCTCTTGGCGACGCGGATGCCGTTGAAGGAGATCGAGAGCTTGTCGCGATCGGCCGGCTCGCCGGCCTTGCCGACCGCCATCACCACGCGGCCCCAGTTGGCGTCCTCGCCGGCGATCGCGGTCTTGACCAGCGGCGAGTTGGCGATCGACATTGCGATCTTGCGCGCCGACACCTTGGTCCTGGCGCCCTCGACCGTGATCTCGACCAGCTTGCGGGCGCCTTCGCCGTCGCGCGCCACCTGCTCGGCGAGATTGGCGAGCACCTGGTTGAACGCCTTGACGAAGGCCTTCAGGCGCGGATCGCTGGCGCGGCTGATCCTTGGTGCGCCGTATTCAGTGGCAGCGCCCGTGGCGAAGGCCAGCAGCGTGTCCGAGGTCGAGGTATCGCCGTCGATCGTCACCGCGTTAAAGGTGTCCTCGACGCCGCTCTTGAGCAGCGCCTGCAAGGCCGCGGGCGCGATCGGCGCGTCGGTGAAGACGAAGGACAGCATCGTCGCCATGTCGGGAGCGATCATGCCGGCGCCCTTGGCCATGCCGTTGATGGTGACCTTGGCCTTGCCGAGCTTGACGGTCGCGGTCGCGACCTTCGGGAAGGTGTCGGTGGTCATGATCGCCTTGGCCGCGCCGAGGTAGTCGCCGGGCTCGGCGGCCTCGGCGAGACGGCCCAGCACGCCGTCGAACTTGGTCGCGTCCAGCGGCTCGCCGATCACGCCGGTCGAGGCCAGGAAGACTTCGCCCTCGCTGCATCCGACCGCCTTGGCCGCGATCTTCGCGGTCAGCGCGGTGGAGGCGCGGCCGGTCTTGCCGGTGAAGGCATTGGCGTTGCCGGAATTGACCACCAGCGCACGCGCCTCGCCGCCCTTCAGCTTGGCGCGGCACCATTCCACCGGTGCGGACGGGCATTTCGATTTGGTGAAGACGCCGGCGATCGCGGTGCCCTTGTCCATCACCGCCAGCAGCACGTCGGTGCGGTTCTTGTAGCGGATGCCGGCTTCGGCCGTCGCAAGACGGACGCCCCCGATCACGGGCATGTCGGGGACGTGTTTCGGGGCGAGCGGGGAGACGGTTGAGGACATCGCGGGGCGCCTTGGTGGGATCTGGATACGCAGATGGCCGGACCATCAAGTGCAAAGACGTGCTTCGCACTTCAGGCCCGGCCATTGCGATGGTTAGATACTCTTGGCGTCAGCGAAGTGACAGCGAATTCTTGCTTCGTCGCGGTCTTACTTCTTTGCAGGCGGCGCCATCTTGCTGTCGGACGGCTTGGCGGCGTCCGCCGGCTTGGTATCGGACTTGGCGTCCTTCGACGCATCCGCCGCCGGCTGGTCCAGCCGCTCGACCTTGGCCTCCGCGCGCAGCTTGGCGACATACTCGGCCTGGGCCTTGCGGGTCACGTACTGCTCGATCTGGGGCTTGACCTGCTCGAAGTCCGGCGCCTTGCGGTTGCGCTTTTCCTCGACCTTGATGATGTGCCAGCCGAACTGCGACTTTACGGGGTCGGAGATCTTGCCGGGCTCGAGCGCGAAGGCGACCTTCGAGAATTCCGGCACCATCTGCTCCTTGGTGAAGAAGCCGAGGTCGCCGCCATCGGCCGAGCCCGGATCCTTGGACTTCTTCTTGGCCAGCTCGGCGAAATCGGCGCCCTTGTCGAGCTCCGCCTTCACCGCCTTGGCCTCGTCCTCGGTCTCGACCAGGATGTGACGGGCGCGCACCTCCTGCTCGCCGGTGATCTGCTTGGAGGCCTCTTCATAGACCTTCTTCATGGCGTCGGGGGTGGTGGCGGCCTTGCCCTCGCCCGCGAGCAGGCTGTCCATCAGAAGCCGGTTGCGGGCGAACGCCAGGCGCTTCTTGAACTCCTCGCTGTCGGCGACCTTCTTGTCCTCGGCGGCCTTGGACACGATTTTCATGTCGATCAGGAACGACAGGACGTTCTCGTTCTTGGTCGCCGGGTCCATCTGGGCGAGGCTCGGTCCGAGCTCCTCCTCGGCCATGGTGACGTCGCTCTTCTTGATTTCCGCGCCATTGACCTTCGCCAGCACCGGATCGTCGGCGGCCCGGAGCGGGCCGGCGAACGCCAGGCACAGCGCCAGGGCAAGGCTGCCAGCCAGGGCGGACGCATGGCGGAAACGCTGGCCGGTGGTTACCGGGAACGAGGTGGTCATGGAAAATCCTTATGTTGAAGCAGGGGTGTTGAAGCAGGGGGCCTGCTCGAGCGGGGCGGACACTCGCCCAATTCAGGGGGCATTGGCAACGCGAAAAGTCTGTCAAAATGATGAATTAGCCGCAATGTGCGCGCCGTTGACAAGGCCCTGACCGGGCCATATCTCTGCCCGATCGCGACCATGGCGATGGCGTTTATTTTGCTGCGTTTTTGGCCGTTGAACCCAGACTTGCCCAATTCCCACCGATATGGCGGACCTCCCCCGCAGTCCGGGCCAGCGGCGCCAGCAGGCGTCACGGTGAGTTGATAGGCAGGCGGGTGACAACTTCTTAGGCCCAGCGCGGTTGAATCGCGAACACAGGAACTAGGCATGATCGGCGCGCTCGCCCGCAAGTTTTTCGGCTCCGCCAACGACCGGCGGGTGAAGGGATACCAGTCCCGCGTCAGCGCAATCAACGCGCTGGAGCCCGAGGTTTCCAAACTCTCCGACGAGGCGCTCAAGGCCCGCACCGCCGAGTTCAGGAAGCAGCTCGCCGAGGGCAAGACGCTCGACGACCTGCTTGTCCCCGCCTTCGCCACCGTGCGCGAGGCCGCCAAGCGCACGCTCGGCCAGCGCCATTTCGACGTCCAGTTGATCGGCGGCATCGTGCTGCACGAGGGCGACATCGCCGAGATGAAGACCGGCGAAGGCAAGACGCTGGTCGCAACCCTCGCGGTCTACCTCAACGCGCTCGCCGGCAGGGGCGTCCACGTCGTCACCGTCAACGACTACCTCGCCCGCCGCGACTCCGCCTGGATGGGACAGATCTACGGCTTCCTCGGCATGACCACCGGCGTGATCGTGCACGGTCTCGACGATGCCGAGCGCAAGGCCGCCTATGCCTGCGACATCACCTACGGCACCAACAACGAATACGGCTTCGACTATCTGCGCGACAACATGAAGTACCGGCTCGAGGACATGGTCCAGCGGCCGCACTTCTTCGCCATCGTCGACGAAGTCGATTCCATCCTGATCGACGAGGCGCGCACGCCGCTGATCATCTCCGGCCCGCTCGACGACCGTTCCGACTTCTACAACACCATCGACGGCTTCCTGCCCAAGCTCGACAAGACCGACTACGAGGTCGACGAGAAGCAGCGCACGGTGACGCTGACCGAAGCCGGCATGGAGAAGATCGAGACCCTGCTGCGCGATGCCGGCCAGCTCAAGGGCGAGTCGCTCTACGACGTCGAGAACGTCTCCGTCGTGCACCACATCAACCAGGCGCTGCGCGCCCACACGCTGTTCACGCGCGACAAGGACTACATCGTCCGCGACGACGAGGTCGTCATCATTGACGAGTTCACCGGGCGCATGATGGCCGGCCGGCGCTACTCCGAAGGCCTGCACCAGGCACTGGAAGCCAAGGAGCATGTCACGGTTCAGCCGGAAAACCAGACCCTGGCCTCGATCACGTTCCAGAACTATTTCCGGATGTACGAAAAGCTGGCCGGCATGACCGGCACGGCGCTGACCGAAGCCGACGAGTTGTTCGATATCTACAAGCTCGAGGTCGTCGAAATCCCGACCAATCTGCCGGTCGCTCGTCTGGACGAGGACGACGAGGTCTATCGCACTCAGAACGAGAAATACGCCGCGATCCTGGCCGAGATCGAACGCGCGAACGCGCGGCTGCAGCCGGTGCTGGTCGGCACCGCCTCGATCGAAAAATCGGAAGTGATCGCCGAATATCTGAAGAAGCACGGCTACCGGCAGATCGATTTCGGCAACGAAAATTCGATGCAGAAGCTGTACGCCGCGGCCCGCGCCGGCAAACCGGCAAAGCTGTTCGCGGTGCTGAACGCGCGCTTCCACGAGCAGGAAGCCTACATCGTCGCGGAAGCCGGCGTGCCCGGCGCGATCACGATCGCGACCAACATGGCCGGCCGCGGCACCGACATCAAGCTCGGCGGCTCGCTCGAGATGCGGATCCAGCAGGAGACCGCCGGTATCGAGGACGAGGCCGAGAAGGCCAGGAAGATCGAGCAGATCAAGGCCGACATCGAGCACTTCCGCGACATCGTGCTGAAGGCGGAGGAAGAGGTCGAGATCGAGCCGGCGAAGGGACCCAAGCCCGCCAAGACCGTGAAGAAGCCCGGCGGCCTCTACATCATGGGCTCCGAGCGCCACGAATCCCGCCGTATCGACAACCAGCTCCGCGGCCGTTCCGGCCGTCAGGGCGACCCCGGCCGCTCCAAGTTCTTCCTGTCGCTGGAAGACGATCTGATGCGCATCTTCGGCTCGGACCGTCTCGACAGCATGCTCCAGCGCCTCGGCCTGCAAGAGGGCGAGGCCATCATCCATCCCTGGATCAACAAGGCGCTCGAGAAGGCGCAGCAGAAGGTCGAGGCGCGCAACTTCGACATCCGCAAGAACCTGCTCAAGTTCGACAACGTCCAGAACGACCAGCGCAAGGTGATCTTCGACCAGCGCGTCGAGCTGATGAAGGACGAGAGCGTCGCCGAGACCGTCACCGACATGCGCCACGCCTTCATCGACGACCTCGTCGCCAAGCACGTGCCTGAGCATGCCTATGCCGAGCAGTGGGACGTCGCCGGCCTGAGGGAAGAGCTGAAGCGCGTGCTCGATCTCGACCTGCCGGTCGACGAATGGGCCAAGGAAGAAGGCATCGCCGACGAGGAGCTGCTGAGCCGCATCGAGACCAAGGCCGACGAGCACATGGCGGCCAAGGTCGGACAATGGGGCCCCGACGTGATGCGTTACGTCGAGAAGACCATTTTGCTCCAGACGCTCGACCATCTCTGGCGCGAGCACCTGATCATGCTCGACCATCTGCGCCAGGTCATCGGCCTGCGCGGCTACGGCCAGCGCGATCCCTTGCAGGAGTACAAGACCGAGGCCTTCAATCTCTTCCAGGAGATGAGCGCTCACTTGCGCGAGGCCGTCACCGCGCAGCTGATGCGGGTCGAGATCGTCCCGCCGGAGCAGGAAGCCCCGCTGCTGCCGCCGATGGAGGTGCACAAGTTCGACCCGAACACCGGCGAAGACGAGATGGCGCTCGCCAGCGTCACGCTCGGCGCCCAGGCCACCGCCTCCGCGTTGCGCGACCCCAAAAACCCCACCAGCTGGGGCAAGGTCGGCCGCAACGAGGACTGCCCCTGCGGCTCGGGCAAGAAGTACAAGCACTGCCACGGGCGGTATGCCTAAGAGCAAGTGATCCCGCGCGAGGCGCGAAGCTCGCGCCTCATTCTCCACTGTCGTCGCCCGGCTCGACTGGGCGACCAGTACGCCGCGGCCTTTCGGCTCAGTCACGTCCGTCTCTGGAATACTGGATCGTCCGATCAAGTCGGACGATGACAACGTGTGGCGACGGGCATCATCCGCTCTCCGATCTGCAAGACAACAATCAAGACAACACATCGCGATCCCGCAGCGCTTTGCGCCCGGGTTTTGCTTCGCTCTTACGCCCCTCATAACCGGAAGGGCGCAGGGAAGGCCGGGTACCGGCTGGCACCCGCGAGCCCCTGTGCATGATGCGTAGATAGACGCTCACAGGGGAGACACAGGTGCAGCCCGATAACCGGCCTTCCCTGCGCAGTGGTTTGACGGCTTATGTCGCGCTCTCCCCGGGGAGCGATGCACTATTGCCCCCGTCGCCTTGCCGATGGCTGATGCGCGCGCCCGGTTGGGCCGCCACATCACCACAAGACTTGACGCCAGCCTGCGGGCGCCAGGACCACACGTTTTTGCCGTACGCAGCCAGCCTGTCGTACCGCGCCCGCTGATCGCTCACGGGGAGACCCCGCCCTGCGCTCCGCTATGGCGCCACACCGCCCGCGTCCACCGCAACTCATCCCACGAACCGTGACGATCGCGACCCGCCCCTTCCGGCGGGATGAGATGGCGAGGGAGTATAGGGTGTGTCGCGGTTCGGGTAAAGAGAATTATTTTTATCCGAAGGGATTGATTTTGGGGAAATGGGGTGTTTTGCCCGACCGGATCGGGCAATTATCGCGAGTGGGGGAGGCCGCCAACGTGAGTTCGAGCCAAGGTATAGGACGCTGTTGCCGTTGAAGCGAACGTATGTCGTTGCAACGGACGACGATGGACTGAACGAATAAAGAACCGGCGAACGATCTTTCGATTCTAAAGAGAGCTCCAAACTCTGCCTACTTCACCGCCCCGAACCGGCTGTCGAACGAGTTCGACGACACCACCGGCGCGGCACCCATGATCTGCGTCGCTTCGCTTGCGCCGTCCGATACCGAGGGCTTCAGCGCCGGCCGCGTCGCTGCGAGGCGCGTGTCGTGCTTTGCCGGCTCGGCCGGCTTGGCGGCGACGGCCGGCCTGGGCGCGTCCTTCGCCGTATCCTTCGCTGCATCCTTGGACTTGTGTCCCGGCACGAACCGCGTCACTGCGGCCTTGAGCCTCGACGCTGCCGTCGGCGGAGTCGTGGACGTATGAGCGGGCGCCACGGAGGCGGTGGCTTGCGGCGGCGGGGTCGTGGCCGTGGTGTCGGCGGTGCCAAGGCCCATCTTGCGGCCGAGGCTGGAGAAGAAGCCGCCGCCTTGAGATTTTTCGGTCGGAGCAGCCGCGGCGAGGCGGGTGCTGGTCGCGGGCGCGCTGCCGGCGACGACGGGTTCTTCCTGCGGCGCAGGGGCGCTTGCTGCCGCATCGAGATTCGGCTTGGGCGGATTGACGTGGCCGGGAATCGTGCCGGGCGCCTTGGACATCGCCAGCATCTGCAGCGTGGTGCCTTCGGCGCCATCGGACAAGCCGGTCGAGCCGTCCGGAATCTTCGCAGCGAAGATCTTGTTCATGCCGCCGTCGATGCCGGTGTTCATGCGCGCCACCGGCGTGCCCTTGGCCACCAGCCTGGCGTATTCCGCCTCGTCCTTCGCCTGCTTTGCGCGCACGGCGCTGGCGATGTCCTCGGGGATCACATAGGCCGGGCATTTGGCCGAGGCGTCGAACACCGGATCGCGCTTGGCGTCCTGTGGCTTCGCCGCGTCGAAGACGTATTTCTTCTCGCAGAAATCGACCTTCGGCTCCTGCCGCGTCACCTCGAAATGATCATAGCCTTCCTTGATCATCTTCCAGAACGGCATGTTCGGATTGTTCCGGTGCCTGGCCATGTTCACCGGCGTCATCCTGAACGGATAGGCCTGGAGCTGGAACGCCTTCTGGCCGCCGAAGAAGGATTCGCGCCCCAGCGAATAGATCTCCGCGATCTGCTCGTCCGTCATGGCGTAACAGCCGCGCGAGGAGCAGTCGCCATGCACCATCAGCTGCGAGCCGGTGCGCCCCAAAGCCTTGTCGAACGCGTTCGGATAACCCGTGTTGAACGACAGGTAATAGGCCGATTGCGGATTCATCTGGCCCGGATTGATCGAGTAGAATCCCTCCGGCGCCTGGCGGTCGCCTTCCCGCACCTTCGGTCCGAGGTCGCCGGACCAGCGGCAGATCGGATAGGTCTTGAGCAGCGCGAACTGGCCCGAGCGGGTCTGCTTCCAGACCTCGAGCTCGGCCTCCTGCTTGAACAGGCGGACCAGGATCGGCGATTGCAGATCCATGTCCTTCTCGGCCATCGCGGCGAGAAGCTTCGGCGGCACCGGCTGATTGGCCTTGGCATTGCTCGCGAGCGAAACCTGGTCGGTGTCGCAGCCGGCCAGCAGAACGCTGGCCGTCATCAGCGCAGCCGAAGCCAAAAGCGCGCGCACAAGCGAACGAGAAATCAAGACGGACCCCACACCGTGCCGGGCTGCGAAGCGCGAACCCCAATTCTTGTGGCGCATGATCCGACCGGCGAACCGGACCCGTCGTGACGGGCCTTTTCAGCTCACGCCCCAGCGCCTATGCCCTGAAGCCATTGATTAAAATTCTAACCTCTGGGTCATCTGGTCGCAACCCGAGCGGGGATCACGAGGGCGTTGGCCCAGTGGCATGGTCAACGAAGCCTAAATGGACGCGACTTGGGACGGAACTTGGGCCTTTTGGGCCCACCGGGACAGAGATCGCCGATTTGGGCAAAAACACGGTTAAGGCGGGGTTAACGGGGGGTCTCGTGCCGTGGCCGGTCTCGTGCCCCGGACGCAGCGCAGCGCGCCTTCGCGGTGCGCTGCTGAGCCGGGGCCCACGGTGCCGGCGAGCTGTACGGCCTCTGGGTCCCGGCTCTGCGGAGCGTCACTTCGTGCCGCACCGCGTCCGGGACACCGAAACCACCCGAATCAGCTCAGTTTCCGACCGATATCGAGGAATTTCTGCCGGCGCTGCTTGCGGATGGCGTCCCCGTCGAGGCCGCGCAGCTCGTCGAACGCCTTGGCGATGGCTTCGCCCGTGGTGGCGATCATGGCGGCGGGGTCGCGGTGGGCACCGCCGACCGGCTCCTTCAAAATGCTGTCGATCACACCGAAGCGGAGCATGTCCTGGGCGGTGATCTTCATGTTGTTGGCGGCTTCCTGCGCCTTGGTGCCGTCGCGCCAGAGGATCGAGGACGCCGCTTCCGGCGAGATCACGCTGTAGATCGCGTGCTCCAGCATCAGGACCTTGTTGGCGGTGGTGATCGCGATGGCGCCGCCCGACATGCCCTCGCCGGTGATGATCGCGACGTTGGGCACGGTCAGCGCCAGGCAGGCATCGGTCGAGCGTGCGATCGCCTCGGCCTGTCCACGCTCCTCGGCGCCGATGCCGGGATAGGCACCGGCGGAATCGGCGAGCGACAGCACGGGCAGGCCGAACCGCTCGGCCATCTCCATCAGCCGCACGCATTTGCGATAGCCTTCGGGCCGCGCCATGCCGAAATTGTGCTTGATGCGGCTCTCGGTGGAATCGCCTTTTTCCTGGCCCATCACGCAGATGGCTTCGCCGCGGAAGCGGCCGAAGCCGGCGACCAGCGCTTCGTCCTCGCCGAACTTGCGGTCGCCGGCGAGCGGGGTGAACTCGGTGATCAGGCCCTTGATGAAGTCGTTGAAGTGCGGCCGCTGCGGATGCCGCGCGACCAGCGTCTTCTGCCACGGCGTCAGGTTCTGATAGAGATCGGCCAGCGCCTGCGCCGCCTTGTCCTCGATCCGCCCGATCTCGTCAGAGATGTCGGTGCCGGAGGCCGCCAACGTCCTGAGCTCGTCGACCTTGGAATCGAGCTCGGCAACGGGCTTTTCGAAATCGAGATAGCTGCGCATCTGGTCTTGCATCAACTCAATATAGGGAGGACGGGGCGAGGCGGCGAAGCGGATTTAGATACGCGGACAGAAGTGTAGCTTCTTCAATGGGTTAGCCTGTGTGCTGCTTCAGCAGCCGCCAGATCAGTCGAAAGGCCCCGGCTCTTTCTGCGGAGATGTGGCCGAAGTCAAGGCGGTTTCGGTCACCTCTCCCGCTTGCGGGAGAGGTCGCGCCCACCGGGTCGCGCCGCAGGCGCGCCCGATGACAGGCTCCGGCGCGCGTGAGGGTTCTCTCCTCTTTGGGAGTGTCCCGTCGTGGAGACACCCTCTCCCCCGATCCTCTCCCGCAAGCGGGCGAGGGAGCGCACCTCCCAAGCCTACTTCTCCGCCAGCGGGTGGAGGTCGCGCACCAGGCTCTTCAGCCGCTCCTCGACCACATGGGTGTAGATCTGGGTCGTGGAAATATCGGTGTGGCCGAGCAGGGTCTGCACGATGCGCAAATCGGCACCATTATGCAGGAGGTGGCTGGCAAAGGCATGGCGCAGCACGTGCGGGGAGACCAGCCGGGCCTGCAGGCCCGAGGCGACTGCGAGCTCCTTGAGGTCGCGGGCGAAATGCTGGCGCGTCAGATGTCCGCTCGCGCCGAACGAGGGGAATAGCCATTTCGAGGCGGCGACGCTGTTCTTCTTGTCGGCTTTGGCGGCGTCGGTCGCGGCGAGATAATCGGTCATTGCCTGGCGCGAGGCCTCGTTGAGCGGCACCAGCCGTTCCTTGTTGCCCTTGCCGCGCACCACGATCATGCGGGCATCGCGCTTGGCCGCCGAGCGCGGCAGCGCCACCAGCTCGGAGACGCGCAGGCCCGTCGCGTAGAGCACCTCGAGCAGGCAATAGAGCCGCAAGCTTCGCAGCCGCTTTGCGGGCGAGGCATCTTCCGCCTCGCTCAATTCCCTGGCGCGGCGGAGCATGCGGTCGACATCCGCAATCGACAGCACTTTTGGCAGGCCGCGGCCGCGCTTGGGGCCGGACAGGATCGCGGCGGGATCCTCGCTGCGGATGCGCTCATTCAGGAGAAAGCGGTAGAGATGCCGCATCGCCGACAGCCGCCGCGCGACGCTGGTGGATTTGAAGCCGCGGGCGTCGAGATCGGCGAGATAGTCGCGCAGGATTTGCGTCTCCGCGTCCACGAAGCTGTGGCCGACGCGGCCCAGAAACTCCGAGAAATCGCTGAGGTCGCGGCGATAGGCGTCGAGCGTATTGGGCCCGGCACCCTGTTCCGCCGCGAGCATGTCGAGGAACAGGCCGGTGAGCTTGGCATCTGAGGGCTGGGTAGGCATGCCCTGGAGGCTAGCTCCTATTTCTTGAGAAACTTATCCGGCGGGATCGTCACCGTCATGTCCCGCGGCTTCGGATTGACGAAGTTCGCCAGTGCGAAGACCACGCCATAGACGATGCCGGCGATCACGGCGAGGACCGTCAGGAAGCGGAACAGGCTGGGCATCGGGCAAGGTCTCGGGAGAAGGTCCAGACAGGCAAATTAACCAATGAAATCATCCAACATGTTCGTCCTTTCGTGGCAAGAGTCCTCTGGCGAGGCCCCTTCCGGGGTCGTATAGGTGGCCAAGCATGCCGCCTTTGGCGGCCGATCGAGCGAGATCCAATCGAGCCAGATAATGTCCGACGCCGCGTTGCCGATACCAGCTTCGCCCGAAGCCGACATCCTGTCGGCGCTCGGGACACGCTCGATCGTGCTCGTCGGCATGATGGGGGTGGGCAAATCCACCATCGGCCGCCGCATCGCGGCCCGCCTCAAACTGCCTTTCGTCGATGCCGACACCGAGATCGAGACGTCGGCCCAGATGACCGTCCCGGAGATCTTCGAGCGCCACGGCGAGCCGTATTTCCGTGACGGCGAGGCGCGGGTAATCGCGCGGCTGCTCGACAGCGGGCCGGTGGTGCTGGCGACCGGCGGCGGCGCCTTCATGCGCGAGGAGACGCGCGCGCGCATCGCTGCAAAAGCGGTGTCGATCTGGCTCAAGGCGGATCACGACGTCATCATGCGCCGCGTGCGGCGCCGTGCCGACCGCCCGCTGCTCCAGACTGCCGACCCCGAGGGAACCGTGACGCGCCTGCTCACCGAGCGCGAGCCGGTCTATGGCCAAGCCGACCTCACCATCGCCTCCCGCGACGTGCCGCACGACAAGATCGTCGAGGAGACCATCGCGGCGCTGCACGCCCATCTGTGCGGCGAACAGGCCGCTCAACCTCCTGCCGACGTTGCGAGTGCCCTACGATGACTGCGCCGTTGAAACATTCCGATCCCGTCAACGTCGAGGTCGCGCTGGAGAAGCGCGCCTATGACATCGTCATCGGCCGCGGCGTGCTGGCCTCGCTCGGCGAACGCGTCGCGCGTTTGCGCCCCGGCGTACGCACGGCGATCGTGACGGATCGCACGGTGGCGAAGCACTGGCTCGAGCCCGCCAAGGCTTCGCTTGCCGCCAGCGGCGTCCCGACCACGCACATCGTCGTCGAGGAAGGCGAGATTTCGAAGACCTATGCCGGCCTGGAAAAGGTCAGCGAGGCCCTGATCGCCGCGAAGATAGAGCGCAACGATCTCGTCATCGCGCTTGGCGGCGGCGTGGTCGGCGATCTCGCCGGCTTTGCCGCAGCGATCCTGCGCCGCGGCGTCGATTTCGTGCAGGTGCCGACCTCGCTGCTGGCGCAGGTCGATTCCTCCGTGGGCGGCAAGACCGGCATCAACTCGCCGCAGGGCAAGAACCTGTTAGGGGCCTTCCACCAGCCGGTGCTCGTCGTCGCCGACACCGCCGTGCTCGACACGCTGTCGCCGCGCCAGTTCCGCGCCGGCTATGCCGAGGTTGCCAAATATGGCGTGCTCGGCGACGAGGCCTTCTTCACCTGGCTGGAGAAGAACCATTCCGATATCTCCAGGGGCGGCTCGGCGCGCGAGCACGCGATCGCGACCTCCTGCCGCGCCAAGGCCGGAATCGTCTCGCGCGACGAGCGCGAGACCGGCGAGCGCGCGCTGCTCAATCTCGGCCACACCTTCGGTCACGCGCTGGAGGCGGCGACCGGCTTCTCCGATCGCCTGTTTCATGGCGAGGGCGTCGCGATCGGCATGACGCTGGCGGCGCAGTTCTCGGCCAGGCTCGGCATGATCGGCGAGGCCGATGCGCTGCGCGTCGAGCGTCACCTCATCGAGGCCGGCCTGCCGACGCGCTTGCAGGATATCGCGGGTTTTGCGCAGGAGGGGCTTGCCGACGCCGACGCGCTGATGGCCCTGATGGCGCAGGACAAGAAGGTCAAGCGCGGCAAGCTCACCTTCATCCTGCTGGAGGCCGTCGGGCGCGCCGTGATCGCCAAGGATGTCGAGCCCGTCCCGGTGCGCGATTTCCTCAAGGAGAAGCTCGCGCAAAAGGCGTGATCGAAGGCTGATTGTTTCTGTTGAGTGGTGCATGGACTGGCTCGGATTCACCATCGTCGTCCTCTGCCTGCTGGTCTCGGCGTTCTTCGCCGCCAGCGAGACCGCGCTGACCGGCGCCTCGCGCTCGAGCATGCTGCGGCTCTCCAAGCAGGGTAATCGCGACGCCGACGTCGTCTCCGATCTGCTCGACATGCGCGAGCGCCTGATCGGGGCGCTGCTGCTCGGCAACAACATTGCCAATATCGGCTCCTCGGCGATCGCGACCGCCATCTTCACGGCCTGGTTCGGCGATGTCGGCGTGCTCTATGCGACCGGCGTGATGACCGCGCTGGTCGTGATCTTCGCGGAGGTGCTGCCGAAGACCATCGCGATCAACGCGCCCGATCGCGTTGCGCTCGCGGTCGCGCGGCCGATGCGGCTGACCATGTACGTGCTGGGGCCGCTGCTGCGGATCGTCGAAGTCATCGTGCGCCTGCTGTTGCGCCTGTTCGGCCTCGCCGGCGAGCACCAGGCGATCCTGTCGCCGACCGAGCGCCTGCGCGGCGCAGTCGACCTGCTGCACCACGAGGGCAAGTTCGAGAAGCAGGACCGCGACATGCTCGGCGGCCTGTTGGACCTGCGCGAGCTTCAGGTCTCCGACGTCATGATCCATCGCACCGAGATGATGATGATCAACGCCGATTTGCCGCCGGAAGAGCTGGTGCGCGAGGTGCTGGCGACCGAATACACCCGCATTCCGCTGTGGCGCGAGAAGCCGGAAAACATCATCGGCGTGCTCCACGCCAAGGATCTGCTGCGCGCGATCCGTGCCTCGGACGGCGATACGTCGCGGATCGACGTCTCCACCATCGCGCTGCCGCCCTGGTTCGTGCCGGAGATGCGCCCCGTCTCCGAGCAGCTCAAGGCGTTCCGCCGGCGAAAAACCCATTTTGCGCTGGTCGTCGACGAGTACGGCGAAGTCGAAGGCCTCGTCACGCTGGAAGACATTCTGGAAGAGATCGTCGGCGACATCTCCGACGAGCACGACGTCGTGGTCGCGGGCGTGCGCGCCCAGCCGGACGGCTCGGTCGTGGTCGACGGCTCGGTGCCGATCCGCGACCTCAACCGCGCCATGGACTGGCATCTGCCGGATGAAGAGGCAACCACGGTCGCCGGCCTCGTCATCCACGAGGCGCGCTCGATCCCCGACCGCGGCCAGAGCTTCACCTTCCACGGTTTCCGCTTCCGCGTCCTGCGCCGCGAGCGCAACCGCATCACCGCGCTCCGTATTTCGCCGGTGCCGCGCGAGGCCGAGCTGGAGGAGGCCAAGCCGAGGCGGGCGGGAACGTCGTTTTAGCCGCCACAGCCGTTGTCATCGCCCGCGCAGGCGGGCGATCCAGTATCCCAGAGGCCAGCGTTGGAGAGCTCGCTCTCACCACGTCCGCCGCGCCATACTGGATGCCCCGCCTTCGCGGAGCATGACAGCGGAGTTTTACGTCCCGCCTTCCCCCGGCGCCTGCGCCTGGATCGCCAGCGCGTGCACACTGCCGGAGAGTTCCGCGGCCAGCGCCGAATTTATCATGCGATGGCGCTCGACCCGGCTCTTCCCTTTGAAGGCAGCAGACACCACATGAACACGGAAGTGCGTCTCGCCGCCGGGTCGATGGCCGGCGTGGCCCTCGTGCAAATGTGACTCGTCGACGACTTGCAGGCTTTCCGGGGTGAAAGCTTCCTGCAACTTGTTGCTGATAGTGTCTCGCATAGCCATGTTGTGCCATTCGGGTGCAGAGATCGCACCCCGTTATTTGCCGGGTTCGCGGCGAATTGCAATGTCAAGACTTGAAGGTTTTTGCATTGCGTAGTCAAAGTCAGCCATGCCGATCGATTCATCAAAGTTCTTCGACTCCATCCGCGTCAAGCCGCGGGGCAAGCAGCCGGACGTGAAGCCGCGCGATACCGCGGTCGGCTGCGAATGGGCCGGATGTCAGAACAAGGGCGCGCATCGTGCGCCGAAGGGGCGCGAGAACCAGCGCGAATACTGGCACTTCTGCCTGGAGCACGTGCGCGAGTACAACCAGAACTACAATTTCTTCTCGGGCATGAACGCCGACGCGGTCGCGCGCTACCAGAAGGATGCGCTCACGGGCCATCGTCCGACCTGGAAGATGGGCGCCAACGGCGGCAAGAAGGGCGCGGAAGCCGAGATCGACATGGCGGCCGATCCGTTCAGCATGTTCGGCGAGATCAACGGCCGTGCCAATTGGCGCCGCGGGCCCGAAGCTCCGCCCAAGGCCGAGACGCGCAAGGTGATGAACGCCGAGCGCAAGGCGCTGCAGGTGATGGGCCTCGGCCCGAATTCGACGCTCGCCGATGTCAAGACGAAGTACAAGGCGCTGGTCAAGCAACACCACCCCGACGCCAATGGCGGCGACCGCTCCACCGAAGACCGCCTGATCGAGATCATCAAGGCGTATAATTATCTGAAGACGGTGGTGCGGGAGGCGTAGAGCTTCGCTGCCACAGTCGTAGCCAAACTCGCGGCGTCGTCCCGGACAAGCGAAGCGCCGATCCGGGATCCATACCCACAGGGAGAGGTTTGGCGAAGATTCGTAGTGGAAGAGCCCTCCCGCGGTACTCCCAGCTCCTGCTATCGATAGATCACGCGGTATGGGTCCCTGCGTTCGCAGGGGCGACGACGGCGGAGTGATTGGCTCCGCCGTCGAACTTCGTCTCCGCGCCTCAATCCGCAGGCATCGCGCCCACATAGGACGAACTCGGCCGGATCAGGCGTCCCGTCCGCTGCTGCTCGCGCGCATGCGCAGTCCAGCCGGCGGCGCGCGCCACCGCGAAGATCGGCGTGAACGCCTGCCTCGGGATCGCCAGCGCATCGAGCAGGATCGCGGTGAAGAACTCGACATTCGTCTCCAGCGGCCGGTCCGGATTCTTCCTGCGCAGCGCCTCGCGGATATAGGCCTCGACCTCGCGGGCGAAGGGGAGGTCGGCGCCGTCTGCCGACAGCCGCTCGATCGCAGCCTTGAGCACGTCGGCGCGCGGATCGCGGACGCGATAGACGCGATGACCAAACCCCATCAGCCGCTCGCCGCGGGCCAGTGCCGCATCGACCCATGGCTTGATGCGCTCGCGCGAGCCGATCGCATCCAGCATTTCCAGCACCGGCTCCGGCGCGCCGCCATGCAGCGGACCGGTCAGTGCGCAATAGCCGGCGGTGACGGCGGCGAACAGGTCGGCCTGCGTCGAGGCCACCACGCGCGTCGTGAAGGTCGAGGCATTCATGCCGTGATCGCAGACCGTGACGAAATAGGCATCGAGGGCCGCGACCTCGCGCGGCTCCGGCGAGGCGCCGCGCAGCATCCGCAACGTATCGGCGGCATGGCTCGCATTCGGATCGGGTGCGACCGGCTCCAATCCCTTGCCATGCCGAACCAGCGCGCCCGCGATCACCGGAAACGCGCCGACGATCGTCGCCTCGTGCTCCAGCCCGTTCTCGGCGCGAAGCCCCGCGACCGCCGCGCGAAACCCGTCGACGATGCTCATGCCGCGCGTCGGCGGCAGCAGGTCCGGCAGCCGCGCGAAGGCGCGCTTGCGCGCGGCGCCCAGGCTCGCCCGCACATTGGCTTCGCTCGAGCCGGTCTTGCTGGCGCCGTTCCAGAGCCGCGCGGTGACGCCCTCGAAGCCCGACTGGCTCGCCAGTCGGCCGACATGTTCGCCGGCAATGATCAATGCGCCGCGTTCGCCGTCGACATGGCTCAGCACCGTTTCGGCTGCGGGGACGCCGTCCAGCCCGATCTGGCTCTTGGTGAGGTGGATGTTCATGGCCCAAATCTCCTTTTCACGGAGACAAGGTCGGGCCTCTCGACACATTGATCAATCTTGATTACATTAATCAATATGAAAAATTCTTCGGCGCTCTATTTGTCCGCCCGGGAGGCTGCGGCCGAACTCGCGATCTCGCCGGCCACGCTCTACGCCTATGTCAGCCGCGGCCTGATCCGCTCCGAGCCGACGCCGGATTCGCGCAAGAACCGCTACCGTGCCGAGGACGTCCGCGCACTGAAGGAGCGCCGGGTGCCCTCGCCGGAGCCGCGCGGCCTGCGCAGCTTCGACGCCGACCTGCCGGTGATGGACACCGAGATATCGACGATCACCGAAGCGGGCGCGATCTATCGCGGCGTCAATTGCGTCGATCTTTCCGAGAACGGCACGCTGGAGCATGCGGCGACATTGCTGTGGGACGTCTCCGGCGTCGATCCGTTCGAACAGGACAATCAACCCGAGATATCCGAGGAGATGCGCGCGATCGGGCAAGCCGCGCGCCGGGCGGCGCCGATCGAGCGCGCGATCGCCGTGCTGGCGCTGGCCGCGAGCGCCGATCCCCGCGCGTTCACCCGGGCGCCCGATGGTCGCGCCATGGTCGGCGCGCGGATCGTCCGTCTGCTGGTTGCGGCCATGCTCAATGCGGAAGCCTCGGCCGAGCCGCTGCATCGGCAGGTCGCACAGGCCTGGGCGCCCGACAACAAGCATGCGCCCGATCTGATCCGCCGCGCGCTGGTGCTGCTCGCCGATCATGAATTGAACGCCTCGACCTTCACCGCGCGCTGCGCGGCCTCGACCGGCCTCAACCTCTATGATTCCGTGATCGCCGGCCTCGCCGCGCTGAAAGGGCCGAAGCATGGCGGCGCCGGCGTGCTGGCTTCGCAGCTCGTCAAGACGCTGGTCGATCGCGACGTCGCCCCTGTTGTGCGCGAGCGCGTTGCGCTTGGCGAGCGCTTTGCCGGCTTCGGCCACGGCGTCTACAAGCGCGGCGATCCCCGCGCGCAATCGCTGCTCAACGCGCTCTCTCGCGCCGGCGCGCCGCGCAAATTCACCCGCGAGGTGCCGGAGCGGATCGCGGAAGCGACCGGCGAGTTCGTCAACATCGACTATGCGCTCGCGGTGCTGGTGCACGCGCTGCGGCTGCCTGCAGGCAGCGAGCTCGCGCTGTTCGCGATGGCCCGCAGCGTCGGCTGGATCGCGCACGCCAGCGAGCAGTTGCAGTTCGGCAAGCTGATCAGGCCAAGGGCGAGGTATGTGGGACCGGCGCCGGGGCGGCGCGCAGGGGCTGACTTGAAGAGCTGAACAGCGCAAAGCGGCGAGGCGTACTGTCACCCTCCTGGAGGGGACAGGGTAAGATCTATCCCTGCGGCTTCACCGTCGCGACACCACTGCTATTCCGCCGGCGATAGACCCACACGCCCGCGCCGACCACGATCGCCACGCCCGCCACCGTCAAAATCCAGATGTGCTTGCCGACATGCCCGTGATGCGGCAGCCCGGCATATTCATGCAGCGCTGAGACCGCCAGGACGCCTGGCAGCACATGGGCCGGGGCCCAGACCAGGATCGCCGGGATGTTCACCGCGTAGAACTTCGCAGGCGTCATGCCAAGCGCACCGGCGGTGACAGGCACGAAGGCGCGGATCGGCGGCACGAAGCGGGCGAAGAACACGGCCGCGGTGCCGAAGCGGTTGAAGAAGCTTTCGCTCTCGGCGACCACGCGCGGATAGTTGGCCAGCGGCCAGGTGTCGAGAATCTCGCGCTGCCGCCGGTGCCCGATCCAATAGGCCGAACCGTCTCCGAGCACCGCACCAAGCGCGGCGGCGAACAGCACCCAGGGCAGTGTCAGCTCGCCGCCCGGAACCAGGGCGCTGAGCGCCAGGATGATGGTCGAGCCGGGGATCACCGATCCCACCACCGGCACGGCTTCGAGCAGCGCCGCCAGGAACAGGGTCAGATAGGCCAGCCACGGATGGGCCGAGACGAACGAGATGAGGGGATCGAGAAAGGACGTCACGTCGTCTTTCGCGGCGGGTTGGAGCGCTGGGGCCTGCACCCTATGTAAGTCAGGAGAGCCGGAAAATGTGCCATTCGCCCGGGCAGGGCCGCCGTCCCGGTGCGAAATTCGAGCGTGATTCGCAAGGCAGCCCTCCAAAAACTGCGTTCCTTGCCTATCTAAATGAAAAGACAATGGAACTTTGATTGGAGGGCGGGCTTCTGCCGGTCACTTGTCTCTGATAGGTTGATTTTCAGCACCCAGCCGCAGCCAACGTGCAAATAACCGGTTTCGGGGACCGCCCGGGACCTCGGAGGATTGATGACGACCGCCGCCCTGTCCAAAGTTGAGGAAGTTTCCGGCCTGCCCGACATGAAGGTGTCGGTGCGCCAGGTGTTCGGGATCGACAGCGATCTCGAAGTCCCGGCCTATTCCGAAGTCGATCCTCATGTGCCCGAAGTCGATTCCGATTACCGCTTCGACCGCGCCACCACGCTCGCCATTCTCGCCGGCTTCGCGCGCAACCGCCGCGTGATGGTGACCGGCTATCACGGCACCGGCAAATCCACCCATATCGAGCAGGTCGCAGCCCGCCTGAACTGGCCCTGCGTGCGCGTCAACCTCGACAGCCACATCAGCCGTATCGACCTCGTCGGCAAGGACTCGATCGTGGTCCGCGACGGCAAGCAGGTCACCGAATTCCGCGATGGCATCCTGCCCTGGGCGCTGCAGCACAACGTCGCGCTGGTGTTCGACGAATACGACGCCGGCCGCCCGGACGTGATGTTCGTGATCCAGCGCGTGCTCGAAGTCTCCGGCCGCCTGACGCTGCTCGACCAGAACAAGGTGATCAAGCCGCACCCGGCATTCCGGATGTTCGCCACGGCGAACACCGTCGGCCTCGGCGATACCTCGGGCCTCTATCACGGCACCCAGCAGATCAACCAGGGCCAGATGGACCGCTGGTCGATCGTGACCACGCTGAACTATCTCAGCCATGACGAGGAAGTGGAGATCGTGCTGGCCAAGGCCAGGCACTATCGCACGGGCGAGGGCCGCGACATCGTCAACAAGATGGTGCGCCTCGCCGATCTCACCCGCAACGCCTTCGCCAATGGCGACCTGTCGACGGTGATGAGCCCGCGCACGGTGATCACCTGGGCGGAAAACGCCGACATCTTCGGCGATATCGGATTTGCCTTCCGCGTCACCTTCCTCAACAAGTGCGACGAGCTCGAGCGTCCCCTGGTCGCCGAGTTCTACCAGCGCTGCTTCAACGCGGAGCTGCCGGAATCGGCGGTCAACGTGGCGCTGAGCTGAGGTTCGAGATGTCGTCCGCAGTCTTCGCCGCGACGACGGACAGGGTGAGATGACCACCTCCAACTCCAAATTCCGCACCACCAAGGAAGCGCCGACCGAGCCGTTCAAGCGCTCGGTCGCCTCCTGCCTCAAGGCGATCGCCAAGACGCCGGAGCTCGACGTCTCGTTCGCGGCCGAGCGGCCGGGACTCGCGCCGGGCAAAGCCCGCTTGCCTGAACCGGCGCGAAAAATGACCAGGCGCGACGCCGCGGTCGTGCGTGGCCACGCCGATTCCATCGCGCTCAAGATCGCCTGTCACGATCCAAAGCTGCATCGCAAGCTGATGCCGGGCAATCCGCAGGCGCGCGGCGTGTTCGAGGCGGTGGAGCAGGCCCGGGTCGAGGCGATCGGCGCGCGCCGCATGGCGGGCGTTGCGAAAAACCTCACCGCGATGCTCGACGATCATTTCCACCGCGGCAAGTTCGACGAGATCACCGACCGCGCCGATGCCCCGCTGGCGGATGCGCTGGCGATGCTGGTGCGCGAGCGCCTGACCGGGATGGCGCCGCCGACCGCCGCCAAGAAGATGGTCGATCTCTGGCGTCCCATCCTCGAAGACAAGATCGGCAGGCGGCTCGACCGGCTCGATACCCTCGTCGAGGACCAGACCCGATTCGGCGATGCCGTGCACGATCTGTTGACGGCGCTCGAGCTCGGCGACGAGCGCAGCGCCGACAGCGAAGACAATGACGACAACGACGAGAACCAGGACGGCGACAACGACCAGTCCGGTGCCGAAGGCTCGCCCGATTCCGATGCCGCCCAGGAGATGAGCGCCGACCAGGCGCAGGCCTCGAGCGAGGAGATGAGCGAGAGCGCGATGGAAAGCGCGCAGGCCTCGACCTCGGACACCTTCGACGAGGGCGAGCTCGGCGACGACGAAACGCCGGGCGAGGCGACGCGGCCGAATGCGCACGGCAAGAACGAGCCGCGCGGGCCGGAATACCACGCCTTCGCGCCGAAATTCGACGAGATCGTCGCCGCCGAGGACCTCTGCGACCATGACGAGCTGGAGCGCCTGCGCGCCTATCTCGACAAGCAACTGGCGCATCTTCAGGGCATCGTCGCCCGCCTCGCCAACCGCCTGCAGCGCAAGCTGATGGCGCAGCAGAACCGGGCCTGGGAGTTCGATCTCGAAGAGGGCATCCTGGATCCCGCGCGCCTGTCGCGCGTCGTCACCGATCCCTATCATCCGCTGTCCTTCATGCACGAGAAGGAGGCGACGTTCCGCGACACCGTGGTGACGCTGCTGCTCGACAATTCCGGCTCGATGCGCGGCCGCCCGATCACGGTCGCCGCGACCTGCGCCGACATTCTCGCCCGCACGCTGGAGCGTTGCGGCGTCAAGGTCGAGATCCTCGGCTTCACCACGCGCGCCTGGAAGGGCGGGCAATCGCGCGAATCGTGGCTTGCCGCCGGCAAGCCGGCCAATCCCGGCCGCCTCAACGATCTCCGCCACATCATCTACAAGTCGGCGGATGCGCCATGGCGCCGTGCGCGAAAAAATCTCGGCCTGATGATGCGCGAGGGCCTGCTCAAGGAGAACATCGACGGCGAGGCGCTGGACTGGGCGCACAAGCGCCTCTTAGGCCGGCCGGAGCAGCGCAAGATCCTGATGATGATCTCGGACGGTGCGCCGGTCGACGATTCCACGCTGTCGGTCAATCCCGGCAACTATCTCGAGCGGCATCTGCGCCACATCATCGAGGAGATCGAGACCCGCTCGCCGGTCGAGCTGATCGCGATCGGCATCGGCCATGACGTGACGCGCTACTATCGCCGCGCCGTGACGATCGTGGACGCCGAGGAGCTCGGCGGCGCCATCACCGAAAAGCTCGCAGAACTGTTCAGCGAGACCAATACCGCGCCAACGCAAGCGCCCGCTCGCCCGCGACGTAAATTGCATTCGTGAGCACGCATCAATCCCGCCGCAGCTTTCTCGGCTATGCCGCGGCGGGATTTTCCACGCTCGCAGTCTCTCGCCTTGCGCCGGCGCAAGCCACGGCCGAGCCGCTGTCGCGCGCGCTTCGGAACGAGCACGCCGTCGCCGCGCCGGTCAGCGTCAAGGTCAACGCGCGCAGCATTCCCAATTTCGAGCCGCGTGACCGCACGCGTACGCGCTTCGGCTCGCTGGAATATCGCAGCGGCCTGGTGCTGACCTCGCCCTATCGCGGTTTTGGCGGATTGTCCGGCATCCGGCTGGACGCCAGGGGCGAGCGCTTCCTCGCAGTGTCCGACCAGGGCGGCTGGTTCACCGGGACCATCCGCTATTCCGGCGGCAAGATGGCGGGACTCGACGGCGTCGAGGCCGCGCCGCTCCTGGGTGCGGAGGGACGGCCGATCACGGAAAAGCACCTGTGGTGGGATTCGGAATCGATCGCGCGTGACGGCGATGTCGTCTATGTCGGGCTCGAGCGCGTCAACCAGATCCTGCGCTACGATTTTTCAAAAGGCGGCACGCGCGCGCGCGGCGAGGTGATGCCGGTGCCGGCGGGCGTGCGCAAGCTGCCCTCCAACAAGGGGTTGGAGGCGCTGGTTGTCGTGCCCAAAGGACACAGTCAGGGCCAGGTGCAGCCGCTCGCCGGCACCCTGATCGCCTTCTCCGAGCGCGGTCTGGACGCCGACGGCAACCTTGTCGCCTTCCTGATCGGCGGCCCTTCGCCCGGTCAGTTCAGCGTGCGCCGCTCCGAGAAATACGACATCAGCGATGCCGTGCTGCTGCCCACCGGCGAGCTTCTGATCCTCGAACGCAAATTCTCCTGGTTCACCGGCGTCAACATCCGCATCCGCTCGATCCCCCTGAAATCGATCGCGCCGGGCGCACTGGTCGACGGGCCCGTGCTGTTCCTCGCCGATCTCGGCCAGGAGATCGACAACATGGAAGGCATCGACGCCCACGTCACGGCAGGCGGCGAGACCGTGCTGACGCTGATCTCCGACGACAATTTCTCGATGCTGCAGCGGACCCTGCTGCTGCAATTCACACTGGCGGAGTAGGGGGCGCCGTCGTCCCGGACAAGCGCCATCAACCTCCACTGTCGTCCCGGACAAGCGCGCCTTGAGCGCGCGCAGATCCGGGACCCATAATCCCAGGGAGGAGTGTAAGGCAAAGCTCCTGCTCCCAGTCGTCGCCAAACATCTCCCCGTGGGTATGGGTCCCGGATCGGCGCTGGCGCTTGTCCGGGACGACAGCGGAATTTTTGGCACGATCTCGCGACTAAATGCTTGCTGAAATGCACGCGGAGGCGAGCCGCTATTCCTGCGACGTCCTAGCAATCCGCCGCCCGCCCACTACACTCCTTCCCGTCGTCCCCACCTTCCGGAACTCCCCCGCATGAGCGTCCTGTTTTCCCCGATCGAGCTGCGCGGCCTGACGTTGAAGAACCGCATCGTGGTGTCGCCGATGTGCCAGTATTCGGCCGACGACGGCGTCGCCAGTGACTGGCACTTCACCCACATCAACAATCTCAGCCTGTCGGGCGCCGCGATGTTCTGCATCGAGGCGACCCATGTCGAGGCGGTCGGCCGCATCACGCGTGGCTGCCTCGGGCTCTACAGCGATGCCTGCGAGGCCGCGCTGAAGCAGATCCTCACCTCGGTGCGCAAGCATTCCTCCACGGCGGTCGCGATGCAGCTCGCCCATGCCGGCCGCAAGGCCTCCAGCGCGCGGCCCTGGGACGGCGGCCAGCTGATTCCGGTCAGCGAAGGCGGCTGGCAGACGGTGGCGCCATCAGCCGTGCCGCACAAGGAGGGCGAGGCCGCCCCGCTCGCGCTGGATGCGGCGGGCTTGAAGCGCATCCGCGAGGCCTTCGTCGACGCTGCGAAGCGCGCCGCGCGCATCGGCATCGACGCGATCGAGCTGCACGGCGCGCACGGCTATCTCATGCATCAGTTCCTGTCGCCGCTCTCGAACAGGCGCACCGACGAATATGGCGGCTCGCTCGAGAACCGCATGCGCTTCCCGCTCGAGATCTACGATGCGGTGCGCGCCGCCTTCCCGCACGACAAGCCGGTCGGCATGCGGGTGTCGTCGACCGACTGGGTCGAGGGCGGCTGGGATCTGGCCCAGACCATCGCATTTGCGCGAGCGTTGAAGGCGCGCGGCGTCGACTGGATCGATGCCTCCTCCGGCGGCGTCTCGCCGCTGCAGAAGATTCCGCTCGGCCCCGGCTACCAGGTGCAGTTTGCGGAGGCGATCCGCCGCGAGACCGGCCTGCCCACCATCGCCGTCGGTCTGATCACGGAGCCGAGGCAGGCGGAGGAGATCGTCGCATCCGGCAAGGCCGACATGGTCGCGCTCGCCCGCGGCATGCTCTACGACCCGCGCTGGGCCTGGCACGCCGCCGCCGAGCTCGGCGGCGAGGTCGAAGCCCCGCCGCAATACTGGCGCTCGCAGCCCTCGACGCAGAAGGCGCTGTTCGGCAAGACCAATTTTGGGGCGCGGTGAAGCCTTCGCCTCGCCGCGCACGCGGCAGCGGAATCGCATATGGATTTCACGGGGATTGTCTGCGGGCTTGCCCGGCCTCTCCCGCTTGCGGGAGAGGCCGACGCGCTCGCAGAGCGCGGCGGGTGAGGGCTCCCGCCACGCAGGGACATCCTCCGCAATCCACGACAATCCCAACGCGGAGACACCCCCGCCCTCCCCCGCAAGCGGGAGAGGGAGCGCAGTGCCGATGCCGCCACGTCGTGTACCCAATGTGCGATTGTCCTGCCGCACGCGGGGCGAGGGGGCGCCCCAATCCCTCCGTAACTCCTCTGAGCTTCCACGCCCTGCAAAACTGGCCTAACCTTCCGCGCAGCCGAGCCAACGGAGGGTCGTCATGCGTTATCCTGTCCGCAAAGCTGCTCACATCTTCGAGCGCGTTGGCCTCGCGGTGGCGGGCGCGGCGTGCGGGCTGTTCGTCGGCGCCGATGTGGGATCGGCAATT
Organism: Bradyrhizobium diazoefficiens; assembly: GCF_016616425.1. NCBI lineage: Bacteria > Pseudomonadati > Pseudomonadota > Alphaproteobacteria > Hyphomicrobiales > Nitrobacteraceae > Bradyrhizobium > Bradyrhizobium diazoefficiens. The sequence continues at coordinate 124,890 of NZ_CP067101.1, read as the reverse complement.
TCGCACCTCACCACGCAGGGCTTTCTGCTGCTGATGATGCTGCTCGGCGGCGTCGGCTTCTATCTCGGCATCGACACGCCGCAGATGCCGTTCGACGACGCGCACAGCCAGATCGACGCCGCGGAATTCCTCAGCGCCGCCGGCACCCTGTTCGCCACCGTCACGGCGTTCGTCTCCGTCGCCGTCATCGTGCTGCGGCTCGAGCCGCATATCGGCTTGAGCTGGCTCACCTTGTCCGCCTGGATCGCCGGCGTCACCATGCAGATCGTCGCCGGCGCCAAGGCCAGGATGCGGAAGAGGTAGGGCTCTTGCTTCTCCCCTTGTGGAGAAGGTGGTGGCGACGTCGTTTCTAAAACACCACGCCGACCCGCGTGCCGCGCTTCCAGGCGATGCGGCAGCGCTTTTTGGTGTTGACGTGCAACAGCTCGAAGCGATCGGGGATGCTCACCTGTCCGCCGAGATCGACGCAGGCCCCGCCGGGCGAATAGTCGATCAGGGTGCAGGGAATCACCGGCGCGCGCGGGTCGGTGATGATCTTGGCCTGGCGGGACACCAGGCCCGCCGGTTTCACGCGGGCATATTTGCGCGGATGTACTGGCACGTCTCCTCCAATTCCGCTCGCGGCGGGTGGTCCGTTCCAATGATGGACAGCAGATGATGCGATCCGGCTAAGGCGCACCGGAGAATTTTAATGAAAAGTGTCGGCCAAGGCAGAAAGCGAAGGTAGCGGGGTCTTACCCTCCAGGGGAGGGTGGTAGCGAGTCCGCCAGCTCCATCCCCGGCGGCACCGGCATCGGCACCGTCAAATAGTCCTTCGGCATGTTCACCGGCCGGTAATCCGGCTCGCTCCCCATCCGCTTCAGCACGCTCTCATGCACATGCGCGCCTTCGGGAATGATGCGCGGCTCGCCATCGGGGATGTAGAAGCCGAAAAACACCTTCCGCTCCGGCCACTCCTTGTACGTCGCGCGCTTCGGAAAGAATTCCAGCAGGCGCCAGCCCGCCGTCATCGAATCGTGCAGCACGCCCGTCTTGCCCATGTAGGCCGGCTCGACGTATTTGAACGGCGAGTTCTTGCGCTGGACGCCGAAGGCGAGCTGCTTCACGGTCGCCGGATTGAAGTTCAGCCCCGCTTTCTCCGCCTCCGCGATCATCCAGATCAGCGGATATTTCGAATCCCCGCTTTCCGCCTCCGGATAGCCGCCGCCGACGTCGCCGTGCACGCCGGCGAACCACACCTGCAAAATGTCCTGCGGCAGCTTCTTCTCGTCGGGCACGTAGCGATTGCTCCAGAACTCCTGCGGCTCCTCGTACTTGTTCAGGCGGAACATGCGGCGCCGCTCGTCGATCGCGATCGCCTGCCGGAACGTCCTGACGCTGGGGTTGCGCCGCGTGAAGGCGAGCTCCTCCAGGCTGAACAGGAAGAACAAATTGTCGCGCCGCGGCACGATCACGCTCGCCACCGTGTCCCAGACGCCGATGAAATGGATGGTCGGCCAGCGCGTCGAGGTGATGCGCGCGAACTGGGCGGCGAGGTCGAATTCGTCCTTCGGCAGCGGCCCGCTCTCGTCGAAGGAGACGTCGCTGAGATCCTCGACGTCATTGCCGCGCCCGCTGCCGGAATATTGCTTGTAGGCGACGAGGCCCGAGCCTGCGAGGTTGGCCTGCTCCGGCGAGATCAGGCCGATCTTGTGGATCAGCCCCGCCAGCACGCGGACGGTGTAAGCGCCGCGCGAAAAACCGAACAGGTAGATCCTGTCGCCGGGCGCGTAATGCTGAACCAGGAAGCAATAGGCCGAGAGCACGTTGGCGTCTAACCCGTAGCCGGTGGCGAGCCCCAGCACGAGATTGACGTTAGCCTTGAGCCGGTGCCACGTCGTCGGCTCCGTCACCGTGCCGACCCCGGGATCGTAGAACACCATCTGCCGCGGCTGCGTCCGCTCGGTCTTGCGCAGGCAGCGATAGAGCTTCAGGACATTGGAGATGTTCTCGCTGATCTCGTTGCCGGTGCCGTCACAGCAGATGACGAGGTTTTTCGGGGAGGGCACGGTGGTGTGCGCGGGGTCCATGGGGATGCGCCTCGGGGATGCTACCGGGGCGAGTATATCGGAATTTGGGGACAGGTGAGCTGCATCTCAGGAAAATCGCATGCTCCGACTGATGGAGAATAGACGTGCCAAGCGAATCGCTTATTTTGACCAGATTCAACCAATGCGAGCAAAGATTTGCGCTTTCTGCCCGACGGTCCTTCAATTCCTGATGACTTGCTCACTGCACGCGATCAAGGTCGAGTTGTCTTCTTTTGCGGGGCTGGCGTTTCAAGGGCTCGAGCAAATCTAGCCGACTTTCTTGGCCTGACACATGCTGTGGCAGACAAGTTAGCGATTTCTCCCGATAGCACGATACGGGAATTAATAGCTGCCTTTCCAACCCTGCCTGTCATTAAGGGGCTCGGTAGTCTGGTTTCGGCAGACCGAGTCTTCAGTTTGATGGAACGCGAGTTCTCAACCAACGACATCTATAACGCCATCGCAGCCTCTCTTCGACCAGCCGCGGACGTTGACCTCTCTGCGCACCGCTGCCTGCTTGACCTAGCGCGGGGGCCAAGTGGTCAAATTCGCCTCGTAACAACGAACTTTGACCTTTTGTTCGAAGCTTGTGATCCCCTCTTGCCCAGATGGAAGCCTCCGCGACTCCCTGATCCACTGCGCAGTGATGAGTTCGAAGGAATAGTCCATCTTCATGGCTACGTAACAGATGATTACGTCGACGCTGCTGGCGATGGGCTGATAATCTCAAGCGCCGAATTTGGACGCGCATACTTGTCGGAGCGTTGGGCAACTGATTTTATCAGAGCCGTTCTGGATAAATACGTCGTTGTCTTCATTGGATACGCGGCCGACGATCCGCCCATGCAATACTTGCTAGAAGGGCTAAGTCGGAGAACGGGAAACTCAACAGAAGCTTACGCGTTTCATGCAGGCTCATTGGAAGAAGGGCAAGCGCGCTGGACGCAGAAAGGGGTTCGAGTTGTATCCTATCCCGAGTCGAGTGATCACGCAGCATTGTGGAGCACGCTCGCGGCATGGGCTGGGAGAGCAAGAGATCCAGACGGATGGTACAAGCAGACGATTGCTCAGGCTCGTGGAGGACCAGAGAAACTTCTGCCTCATGAGAGAGGGCAAATCGCGCACATCGTTTCTACTCTCGAAGGCGCAAAGCGCTTCGGGACTGCAGATCCTCCACCGTCGGCGACGTGGCTTTGTTGCTTCGACCCTCTAATCAGATACGCGAGCCCAGGGCGTACAGGTAACATCTTAGAGCGAGGGGATTATTTCGATCCTTTCGACGCCTACGGGCTCGATGCCGATGCAGTTCCAGCGAGGATCAGTCCAGAGGAAACTTTCGCCAAGAGAGATATACCCCAGGATGCTTGGAGTTGTTTCGCTCTTACACGAAGAGATCAGGAGGACGCGCGCGAAGATGTCTTTGCTGGGTTTAGGGGATATTACGCCGTCAATTCTCCCCAGTTAACAGCGCGCCTTTCTTGGCTGGGCAATTGGGTTGCCCGGGTTTCCGACCAGCCCGTGTCGGTGTGGTGGGCCGCAAAGCAAGCAGGCATTCATCCTTCGTTGCAGCAGCAAATCAGGCATACTCAGTCTTTTGATGAGAGGCAGCATACTGTCAGCTCAGCTTGGCGCTACCTTTTCGAATTTTGGCAGAATCTCGGAAGTGATTTCTATCAAGAGTGGTTTTCGTTGCTAGGCACCGCGAAGCGAGAGGGTTGGACAGAAAGCATAACCAGGCGGTTTGTTGATCTCCACACTCCTTACATCAGCGTAAGCCAAGCATTTTCCGGTAGCCCGCGTCCCCCAAATGATTCCGATGAGGTCACTATCGATGAGCTTATTCACCTGGATGTTGAATATCCTCATAGCACCGAGCCAGTCATTATTCCGGACGACAAAGTTCGACATGTATTGAGAGGCTTATGTAAGAAGCTTGAGCTCGGTGCAGCTCTTGAAGAGGAGATAGGAGGGTATGGTCTCTATAACTTCGACTCGATCGGAGTTCCTAGAGACGGAGAGATTCCCTCGCGGCAAGGTATTTCAGCACTGGTCCATCTGGTAACGAGCCTCTTCTGTCGCCTTGCGAAAAGTGACGCTAAGGCAGCCCGTCTTGAAGCAGGGAGTTGGAGATCTGACGGTCCGATATTTGTTAGGCTTTTGATATGGGCACACGGAGATAATCGGATTTTCTCTTCAGCTGAAGCCGCTAGTTTCTTTGTTCGCCTGAGCAGCACGGACTTCTGGGACAGCGGTCATCAAGCGGACTTAATGCTAAGCCTCTCGCGTCGATGGGACGGTTTAGCTCCATTGCGCCGACGAACACTCGTGCGCCGATTGCTCAAAGGAAGGCCGCGTTGGAAGGACGAGAGCAAGAATGAATTTATTGAGAATCGATCCTCACTTATCCTCACGCGTATATCTTGGTTGCAAGCAAACGGATGTAAGTTTGACGCCGATTTGGATGCTGAGCTGATAAAGCTGAGATCCCTCGCCCCGCAATGGACTGACGAATATGTCAGAACTGGAATTCGACCTGCGGGTATCCAGACTGGCTGGGTTCGCACTGATATTAGCAGCAATGAGTTGCAGGAGGGTGTTCCCCTTGCGATGGTATTGGAGAAAGCTGCGGAATTGGCTGGACGTCGGGCGGAGTTCTTCGTTCAAAGAGATCCATTCGCTGGATTGGTTGCGGCAAAGCCCGTTCGTGCTCTTAGCGCAATAACCATCGCCGAAAGACAAGCGCGATATTATCCTTGGGCGTGGCGATCATTTCTGAGTGCTGAGCGGCGTTCTCAAGACGGGCTTAGGCTGATCACATTGATTGCAAGGCGTTTATCAAAGCTCCCTCAAATAGAGTTAGTGAAGATTGTCCGTCCAGTTAGTAGCTGGATGCAAACCGTGAGCAAAGGTTTGCTCATGAACAATAAATCAGTATTTGAGACGTTGTGGTACAGAGTGTTGGATGCATTGAGAACGAGCGAGGAAGCAGGGCGGTCTGGATTGGTTCGATCGAGTGATCGAGCGAGAGATTGGGCGACTGAAGCTCTCAATTCCCCTGCCGGAAGTCTCAGCCAGGCAATTTTGAATGACCCCGAACTTGATGCGAAGAAACTGTCCGGAAAATTGCCAGCGTGGTGGGTCGATCGTGCGAGTGAGCTACTGAAATTGAAGGGTGATCCGTATCTCCACTCGATAACCCTCTTGAGTCATCATCTAATCTGGTTTTTTCATGCCGATCCCTCATGGACGGAATCTAACTTGTTGAATGCTCTCCGGGCCGGCGGTGATGAGGCGAGCGCGTTCTGGGCAGGATTCTTTTGGGGTGGCAAGATGCCCCAGCAGAACCTCTATTTGGCTCTTAAGCCGGCGCTACTTAGTCTCGCTAAAAAAGGTTCGACTGATCGTCGAGAACATGCGGAGCAACTGGCGGCAATGTTGTTGGCCGGATGGAAGAGCAAGCTCGATAACGGCGAAAGGCGCGTTACGGATAGCGAGCTACGCTCGGTTCTTCTTGCAACCGACGATGATTTGAGATCACAGATAATTTGGTGCTTGGAGAGATGGTCGACCGAGGACGGCACCTGGGCTGACGACGCCCTCGTCTTGTTAGATACTGTGTGGCCGAGGCAACTTGCAGCGAGAACGGCTCGTGTATCATCTCGCCTTTGTAACTTGGCATTCGCTCAGAATGAGAAATTTCCTCAATTCGTCGACAGAATCGTTCCGCTCATCACCGCTGTTGAAGAGAACCACATGCATCTGCCCATTCTGAATTCATCAGAGGTGGGTCTTTTCGATCGTTATCCAGGCGAGGTGTTAAGATTGCTAAGTGCGGCTTTGCCGGACGATGCGCGCAAGTGGCCCTATGGTATGGGAGACGCACTATCGCGAATTGAGAAAGCGGATCCAGCGCTTAAGGCGAATAGCAAGTGGATCGAGCTCAAGCGCATCTGGGACTCCCGGTGAATAAGAATCGGCCACTCACAAAACAAAAACAGCCGGATCTTCCGATCCGGCCGCAAACGCAGAACGCTACTGGCTAAGCCTACGCCACGCGACGCAACTTAGCCCCCGCCCTAACGGTAAATCTCTCAGCTCGCCTTCTTCGCCGGCTGGGTGTCGCCGACCTTCTTCTGGATGGCGCGCTTCAGCTCGAGGGCGCGCGGGGAGAGGACGTCGGCGCTGGCCTTGAGCAGGAAGGCATCGAGGCCGCCATTGTGGTCGACGCTCTTGACCGCATTGGTCGAGACGCGCAGGCGCACGTTGCGCTCGAGGGCTTCGCTGATGAACGTCACGTTGACGAGGTTCGGCAGGAAGCGGCGCTTGGTCTTGATGTTGGAGTGGCTGACCTTGTGGCCGACGAGGGGGCCCTTGGCCGTCAGTTCGCAGCGGCGAGACATGGTAGAAATCCTCTTCTATCCCCCAACGATTTGCGGCCGCCATTCGGGGCGCCACGGGGGCAAATTCTTTCGTCCTTGCAGGGAGCGGGCGGACGTATAGGGGGGAAGGGGCCCCGCGTCAAGGTTTTGGGCGGTCTTTTAGGGCCGCCGCCCGGGTGGTGCGCTCCCTCCCCCGCGCGCGGGGGAGGGTTGGGGAGAGGGCTCTTTCTTCTGGGGGACAGACGTTGTCTCGGATGGTGTCCTCCAGATCGGATGGTGTCCTCCAGAGGAGAAAGCCCTCTCCCGCGCTTTGCGCGACCTCTCCCGCAAGCGGGAGAGGTTCGGAGCCCGCGGCCACACCTCCCCATCACCAAAACGGCAATGTTTGTCGCGCCTTACCATCACATAAAGGGCGTATTCGCCGCCGAAGAGTGCAGTGGAGTTCCGCCGTTCGATACGCCCGGACGCATTGTTTGCCGCGGTTTTTGACTTAAGTAACGGCGCATCGCGCCCTGATTGGATTGTTTCGTGCTCCCATCGCTCCGCTTGACGCCCCGGTTGCGGTCCGCCGGCCGACTGGCCTTCGCACCCCTTTGCGGGCTTGTCATGGCGTGGGGCGCCGAGCCTGTCGCGGCGCAGGGCAAGCTCGAGGCGCAGTACGAGGCTTCGCTGGCCGGCATTCCCGTCGGCAAGGGTGCCTGGAACATCGAGATCGGTGAGGACGTGTTCGCGGCGGCGGCCTCCGGCGGCACCACGGGCCTTCTGAAGACGTTCGCGGGCGGGTCGGGCACCGGCGCCTCGCAAGGCCGCGTCGTCAACGGCGCGCTGGTTGCGACCGCCTACCAGGCGTCCACCACCACCTCGAAGAAGACCGAGCAGATCCACATCATCCTCGACAAGGGTAATGTGAAGGAATTCAGCATCGCGCCGGAGCCGCCGGTCGATCCGGACCGCATCGTCGTCACCGACGCGCATCGCCGCGGCGTCTGGGATCCGATGACGGCCTCGCTGCTGCGCGTGCCCGGCACTGGCGATCCCGTCTCGCCGGAGGCCTGCCACAGCTCGGCCCCGGTGTTCGACGGCCGCATGCGCTACGACCTCAAGCTCGATTTCAAGCGCATGGAGACCGTGAAGGCGGAGAAGGGCTATCGTGGTCCGGTCGTGGTCTGCGCGCTCTATTTCGTGCCGGTGTCCGGCTACATCCCCGACCGCCCCGTGATCAAATATCTCGCCGCCCAGCGTAACATCGAGATCGCCCTCGCCCCCATCGCCGGCACGCGCATCCTGGTCCCGTTCTGGCTGAAAGTGCCGACGCCGCTCGGGCCGGCCATGCTGGAAGCCACCAGCTTCATCACCACAGCCCAGCCGCCAAGGGTGGCGAAGACGCAGTAGGCTTGCGCAGGCCATGTCTCTTTTCTCTCCGCTCTCTCCGCCGTCATTCCGGGACGCGCGGTAGGCGCGGGCCCGGAATCCATCGTGAGACAGTCTCTGCGGCCTGATGGATTCCGGGCTCGCGCCAAGGGGCGCGCCCCGGAATGACCGGGGGGGACGATTTGGCGGAAGATAAGTTTAGTTCATTCAATCACTTACCTACTGTGCATGGGTTGTTTTCGCGAAAATGAGTTGGGGGAGGCTGGTGTCGGGAATCCATTTGACTCCTCCCCGATTCTGATTCGACTCCGCGTCGTCCCCAACTTAAGGAATTCCGCCCGCGCAACGCCGCTTGTGCGGCAGCCCAAAACTCCATCTAGTCGTGGCCAACAAGACTCCCGCGACATGTTGCGTGAACGGAACGGGACTCAATCGGGAGTCAGCGATTCGGCCGCGATTCGTTCTAGAGTCGTTCCGAAGCTTAAGGCGGACAGGAAAAGCGTCGCAAAGTGAGACAGTTGCGCGAGATTTGGCGAGTGCTGCCACACTTTCCGCTGTCATGCCCCGGCTTGGCCGGGGCATCCAGTACGCCGCGGCCCCTCGATTTAATCACTGCTGTCTCTGGAATACTGGATCGCCCGATCATTGAGCCCGGCGATGACAGCGGTGCGGATGTCTGGCGCCATGCACCTCATCGCCCCAAAGCAGCACTGACATTCGCCCCAATCGCCACTACCTAATCCCTGGACATGGCCTTTTCTTCCTCCCCCTTCGCTTCCGAGCGCGCGCTTTCCGATCGAGTGCCTGGCGCTGGCGTCACTGCGGTGCTCGGGCCGACCAACACCGGCAAGACCCATCTCGCCATCGAGCGGATGCTCGCGCATCCCTCGGGCATGATCGGCCTGCCGCTGCGCCTGCTCGCGCGCGAGGTCTACAACAAGATCGCAGCAAGGGTCGGCAGCGAGGCGGTCGCGCTGGTCACCGGCGAGGAGAAGATCAAGCCGAGAAGTCCGCGCTATTGGGTGTCGACCGTCGAGGCGATGCCGCGCGACCTCGACCTCTCCTTCCTCGCCGTCGACGAGGTCCAGATCGCATCCGATCTCGAACGCGGCCACGTCTTCACCGATCGGCTGCTCAACCGCCGCGGCCGCGACGAGACGCTGCTGCTCGGCGCGGCCACGATGCGCCCGATCATCGAGCGGCTGCTGCCCGGCGTCTCCATGATCACGCGGCCGCGCCTGTCGCAGCTCGAATTTGCCGGCGACCGCAAGATCACGCGCCAGCCGCGCCGCACCGCCATCGTCGCGTTCTCGGCCGATGAGGTCTACGCCATCGCCGAGCTGATCCGCCGCCAGCATGGCGGCGCCGCCGTGGTGCTGGGCTCGCTCTCGCCGCGCACGCGGAACGCGCAGGTCGAGATGTTCCAGAACGGCGACGTCGATTATCTCGTCGCCACCGACGCCGTCGGCATGGGCCTCAATCTCGACGTCGACCACGTCGCCTTTGCCTCCGACCGCAAGTTCGACGGCTACCAGTTCCGCCGGCTGACGCCGTCCGAATTCGCGCAGATCGCCGGCCGCGCCGGCCGCGCCACCCGCAACGGCACCTTCGGCACCACGGGCCGCTGCGTGCCGTTCGAGCCCGAGCTCGTCAACGCGCTGCAGAACCACACTTTCGATCCCGTGAAGATGCTGCAATGGCGCAACTCGAAGCTGGATTTCGCCTCGCTCGGCGCGCTGCAGGTCTCCCTGAACCTCGCCCCCGGCCACGAGGCGCTGACGCGCGCCCCGATCGCCGAGGACATGCGCGTGCTCGATCACGCCGCCCGCGACGTCGAGGTGCGCGATATCGCGCATGGCAAGGCGGCGGTGGAACGGCTGTGGGACGCCTGCCAGGTCCCTGATTACCGAAAACTGTCGCCGGCCGCCCATGCCGAGCTGGTGACGACGCTGTACGGCTTCCTGATGCAGAAGGGCTGCATTCCCGATTCCTGGTTCGAGGCCCAGATCACCCAGGCCGACCGCATCGACGGCGACATCGACACGCTGTCGGCCCGGATCGCGCAGATCCGCACCTGGACCTTCGTCGCCAACCGCCCGGACTGGCTGAAAGACCCCGAACGCTGGCAGGGGATCGCGCGGGAGGTCGAAAATAAATTATCGGATGCGCTCCATGAACGCTTGACTGAGCGTTTCGTTGATCGCCGGACCAGTGTATTGATGCGCCGCCTGCGGGAGAACACGAGCTTGAATACTGAAATCGGCAAGACCGGCGAAGTCATCGTCGAAGGCCATGTCATCGGCCGCCTCGACGGCTTCACCTTTGCACCGGATGCGGCGGAAGCCGGCTCCGATGCGAAAGCCTTGCAGGCTGCAGCGCAAGCGGTGCTCGCCGGCGAGATCAACATGCGCGCCGAACGGCTCGGCAACGCGCCGGACGATCAGTTTGTGCTGACCTCGGAAGGCATCATCCGCTGGACCGGCGATGCTGTGGCGCGGCTGTCTGCCGCAGAGGACGCGCTGCATCCGCGCATCCGCATCATCTCCGACGAGCGCCTGACCGGCGGTCCCCGCGAGAAGGTGCAGGCCCGGCTCGAGCTCTGGCTCAAGACGCATATCGAGAAGCTGCTCGGGCCGATGTTCGAGCTGTCCAGAGCCGAGGACGTCACCGGCATCGCCCGTGGCATCGCCTATCAGCTGGTCGAGGCGCTCGGCGTGCTGGAGCGTCCGAAGATCGCAAGCGAGCTGAAGGATCTCGACCAGCCCTCGCGCGCGACCTTGCGCAAATACGGCGTCCGTTTCGGCGCCTATCACCTCTATTTCCCCGGCCTGCTCAAGCCCGCCGCGCGCGCGCTCGCAGCGCTGCTGTGGGCGCTGAAGCAGGACAATGTCGATCTGTCCTCGTTGTCGGGCGCGCAGCATCTGGCGAGCTCCGGCCGCACCTCGTTCCCGGTCGACAAGGCTCTGCCGCGCGATGCCTATCGCGTGCTCGGCTACAAGCAGGCCGGCGAGCGCGCCGTGCGCGTCGACATCCTGGAGCGGCTCGCCGATCTGATCCGCCCGGCGCTGGCCTGGCGCGAGAACTCCTCCGGCGAAAAGCCGGCCGGCGCCTTCGACGGCCGCAGCTTCGTCGTCACGCAGGCGATGACCTCGCTCACCGGCTCTGCGGGCGAGGATTTTGCGTCGGTACTACGTGCCCTCGGCTATCGCATGGAGAAGCGTCCGCCGCTGCCGCAAAAGCCTGTCGTGGCCGAGACGGTCGCGGCAGAGACGCCGCCCACTGAAGGCAGCGCGGAGGCCTCGACCGAGACCGCGGCGGAGGCCGTTGCCGGCCTGCCGGCGGAGGCGACTGCATCCACCGAAGCTGTCGCCGAGCCCGTCACCGTCGAAGATGCGCCCGGCATGGAGCTGCAGGACGAGCAGCCTCACGAGGCCGAGCCTGCGCTGGAAACCTCCCCCGAGGCTCCCGTCACGCCCGAAGACGCCCCCGGCATCGCGCCGCCGGCGGAAGAGCCCGCCGCATCCCCGGAGGCTGCCGGCCTCGAAGCCGCTGCCGCCGAGACCGTGGCAACGGAAGCCGCTGCATCGCCCGCTGCCGCCGCGCCCGAGGCAGCAGCGGCGCCCGCCGAGCCCGAGCTCGTCGAGGTCTGGCGTCCCGGCGGCCGTCACGAGGACCGCAAGCCGCGCCACGAGCGCCATCGCCATCAGCGTCAGCACCATCAGCCGCGTCCGCAGGCGGCCGCTGAAGCCGGCAGCGCGGCTGCGCCCGGCGAAGCTGCCGAAGGCGCGAAGCCGGGCGAGCGCCATCGTCATGGCGGCGGTCATCGCAGAGATGGCGGCAGGGACTTCCGCAAGCCGCGCGAGGGTGGCGACGATAAAAGCCGCCGCTTCGAGGGCAAGGATCGTGACAACAAGGGCCGTGATCGCGACAAGGGCAAGTTCGGCGGCGATCGCGACAAGGGTCGGGATAACCGTGGCCGCGACCGCGACAAGGGCCGCGACCGCCAGGGCGGTCCCTCGCTGCGCCCCTACGCCTCGAGCGCCAACCCACGTGAGCGCGATCGGCCCGTCGATCCGAACTCGCCCTTCGCCAAGCTCGCCGCGTTGAAGGAGCAGCTCTCGGGGCGCAAGGAATAACGCAGCGTTGTCAAGCGAAGTGCGGAGCGGTCGCGTGAAGAGAACGCGTCAAAAGGAATAGAGCCACGACCGAGCGGCAGCGCCTCGACAAATGGCTGTGGCACGCGCGGGTGGTGAAGGCGCGCACCTCCGCGGCCGAGCTCGTCGTAACAGGCCACGTCCGCGTCAACGGCGCACGCGAGACCTCGCCGGGCCATGCGGTCAAGATCGGCGATGTCCTCACCATCGCGCTCGATCGCACGGTGCGTGTTCTGAAAGTCACCGCCTTCAATGAACGCCGCGGCGATGCGGCCTCGGCACGGGTGCTCTACGAGGAGCTCGGGATGCGCAATTAATTGCGCCCGTGTTCATTTCTTGGTCGATCAAACGCGCAAAGCCGTCATGATCGGGCTTTCCCGAGCTTGCGGCGCCGGGCCATCCGCGCTACGCAAGCCGCGACTTTTAAAAGAGCTTTTCGGAGCGTTGGATGACTTACGTCGTCACTGAAAACTGCATCAAGTGCAAGTACACCGACTGCGTCGAAGTCTGTCCGGTCGACTGTTTCTACGAGGGTGACAACATGCTCGTCATCCACCCGGACGAGTGCATCGATTGCGGCGTGTGCGAGCCGGAATGCCCCGCCGATGCCATCAAGCCGGACACGGAACCGGGCTTGGAAAAGTGGCTTTCGATCAACGCCGACTACGCCAAGAGCTGGCCGAACATCACCCAGAAGAAAGAATCACCCGCTGACGCCAAGGAATTCGACGGCATGGAAGGCAAGTTCGAGAAATATTTTTCTCCGAACCCCGGCTCCGGCGACTAATTCGGGCCCGAACTTAACCCTAATAGCGGCGTCGGCGCCGAAATCCAGCCCTGAAGACCCCTAAATCATTGATTTTTGCGGGAAATGTGCTATATTGGGCACATTGAGCCGAACCCCGTCAGCCCCGTTGGCCCCTCTGGGTTCCCGTGAAATCAAATGTCGAACAGGGGCGTGGCAGTTTCCGCGCGCAGGCTGTGTCACAGAAAACGCGTAAAAAGAGTACTTCAGCGAGTGCTTCCCATAAGGAGGCCAAAAAAGTCGCCGCGGCCAGCCGTAGCGCATCCAAGGGTCGGACCGCGAAGAAGGCACCGGCTGCAAAGTCCTCGAAGAACAAAAGAAGCGCAATGCCTAACAAGACTGCCAAACCGGCCGCGAAAGCGACCGTTGCCAAGCCTGCTGCCGCCAAGCCCACCGTCGCCAAGCCTGTCGGCACCAAGGCTCACGCTGCGAAGGCTCCTGCTGCCAAGCCAGTCCCGCCGAAGGCTGCTGCTGCTCCTGCCAAGGCTCCCGTCGCTGCCAAGCCGGCCGTGAAGGCCGCTGCACCCGCGCCGAAGGTCGAGGAAAAGAAGGTCGTGACCCAACGCCAGGGCTTCAAGGCCAACGAATTCGTCGTCTATCCTGCTCACGGCGTCGGCCAGATCCTGGCCATCGAGGAGCAGGAGATCGCCGGTGCCAAGCTCGAGCTGTTCGTCATCAACTTCATCAAGGACAAGATGACGCTGCGCGTGCCGACCGCCAAGGTCGCCAATGTCGGCATGCGCAAGCTGTCCGAGCCCGCGCTGGTGAAGAAGGCGCTGGAGACGCTCAAGGGCCGTGCCCGCGTCAAGCGCACCATGTGGTCGCGCCGCGCCCAGGAATACGAAGCGAAGATCAATTCGGGCGACATCGTCGCGATCGCGGAAGTCGTGCGCGACCTCTATCGCTCGGAATCGCAGCCGGAGCAGTCCTACTCGGAACGCCAGCTCTATGAAGCGGCGCTCGATCGTCTGTCGCGTGAGATCGCGGTGGTGCAGCACTCGACCGAGACCGAAGCGGTCAAGGAAATCGAGGCCCAGCTCGCCAAGAGCCCGCGCCGCAACGCCAAGGCGGAAGCCGCCGAGGGCGAGACGGATGCCGAGGGCGATGCCGACGATGCCGATGGCGACGACACCACCGTCGCCGACGAGGCCGCGTAAGCAGCTCTCGCGTCGATCGTAACAGATCAAAAGCCCGGCCGCTCGGCCGGGCTTTTTGTTTGGGGCGCGCGGCTACCGTCGTTGGGCGATGTTGGTCCTGCCCAGGATCAAATCCGGGGCGTGCTTCGCGACGAGCCGAACCCGGCCTCGCGGCCCCCTCCGCCGGCCAATGGTGCGACCGTCGACCACCAGTCGCCCAAGGCGTCGATCAGCGGAACGAGCGCGTGACCGGCGGAGGTCAGATCGTACTCGACCCGCAGCGGATATCCGTCAAATTCAGTGCGAGTTACGATACCCGCGTCCTCCAGCTTGCGAAGCTCGAGGGCGAGCATCCTGTGCGAGATGGTCGGGTTGTCCCGGCGCAGGTCGCTGAAGCGCTTGGTGCCCTGCTTCAGGTAGTAGATCAGAAGCGTCGGCCAGCGACCGCTCAGAATCTGCATCACCTCCTCGATGGGACATCTCGACACGAGATCTTTCATCGGCGACTCCCGGTTACAAAAAAGTTCGTAATTTACTTGACGCAGCGAGTGACTGAAGGTCCAGCACCGCTGCGCAGCGTGATCGTCAGAAATCACGGAGAATAGATGATGGACCCAATTCTAATCTATGGCTTCCCGATGGGAAGCTCCATGGGGCTCGTGGCGGCTCTCGAATGGCTGGGCAAGCCGTATCGGCTCTGTCGGGTCGATATGCTGGGTGAGATGCGGAGCCCGTCATACGCCCGTATCAATGCGCGGCATGAGACGCCTGCGTTCCTCACGCGGCGGGGCGATGTGCTGACCGAAACAATGGCGATTGCAGCCTGGCTCGAAGCCAGGGACATCGAACGACGCATCAGCTTCGATCCACTATCCCCTCAAGCCGATCGAATGCACCAGCTCATGGCCTTCGTAAATACCGGCTTTACCGGCGCCTTCGCGCCGATCTGGGCCGCAATGGAAGGGGAAACGATGCAGCCGGCAATGAAATCGGCCTTACAGGACTTTGGCAGACGGAAGGTGATCGACCGCCACGACAAGTTCGAACAAATGATCGAAGGGACGAGCTTCCTGCTCGGCGACAGGCCGACCCTCGCCGACGCGCTGCTGGCAGGCGTGGCGCGCTGGCTCGACTTCCACGCCGTGGCGGAGCGGAGCCGCTGGCCAAAGCTGGCGGCCTTGCGAGAACGCCTCGAAGCTGATCCTGCCGTCGTCTACGCCACTGCTTTGGAGAACGGGGACTCCCATCCGGGCGCAGGATTCTGCGCAGGTCATACGGCGCTAGCCGAGGTCGTTGCGCGGTTCGGCAAATAAAGCGTCACGAGAGAAGGAGGAGGGAATTCGGTCCGCTCCTCCTACTTCACCGGCCGCTTCTCCAGCTTCCTTGCCAGGGTGCGTCGATGCATCCCGAGCCGCCGCGCCGCTTCCGAGATGTTGAAATCGGTCTCGATCAGGGTCTGGTGGATGCGCTCCCATTCCAGCGTCTTGATCGAGGTCGGCCGCGCATCCAGCGCGACCTCGGTGTTCCCCGCGGCCTTGGTGAAGGCGGCTTCGATGTCGTCGGTATTCGACGGTTTTGCGAGATAGTGGCAGGCCCCGAGCTTGATCGCCTCCACGGCGGTCGAGATGCTGGCAAAGCCCGTCAGCACCACGATCAGCATGTCCGGGTCGTGTGCGTGCAGCAGCTCGACGCAGGCGAGGCCCGAGGCGCCGCCGAGCTTGAGGTCGACGACGGCATGGCCGAAGGAGCGTTCCTCCAGCACGTTCCGCACCTCCTCGATCGAGGCGGCCAGCACGACGTCATAGCCGCGGCGCTCGAACGAACGCTTCAGCGTGCGCGCGAAGCCGGCATCGTCCTCGACGACGATGAGCGAACGGTCAGGCGTCAAAATTCCCTCCGATCGCGAGCGTTGCGAGCGGCAGCGTCAGGCGGACGGTGGCGCCGCGCTTCCGGTGATTCTCGGCCGTGACGGTGCCGCCCAGCTTGCGCACGACGTTCACCACCAGAAACAGGCCGAGCCCGCCGCCGGCGCGGCCCTTGCTCGAGTGATAGGGCTTTCCGAGCTGCGCCAGCATCTCGGGGGCGAAGCCAGGGCCGCGGTCGCTGATCGACAGCACGAGATTGTCGCCTTCGCGTTCGGCCACGAGCTCGACCCAGTCGCGCGAGACCTCATAGGCATTGTCGAGCACATTGAAGATGACCTGCTTCAACGCGACGTCGGAGACGATCGCAACGTCCGCGCCGAACGTATTGACGAAATAGAGCGTCCGCGCCGAGCGCGCATCGCGCCACTCGTCGACCAGGGCGGTCACGAAAGCCGTCACCGTCGTCGGCGATGAGCCTTCGCCGCGCGCTTCGCCTGCCGAAACCAGGATGCCTGTCACGATCGACTTGCAGCGTTGCAGCGAGGTTTCCATCTCCGAAAGGTCCTCGGCGAGCTCCTGGTCGGCGGCGAGATCGGGCATGCGGCGCCAATCGCTGAGGATCACCGAGAGCGAGGCGAGCGGCGTGCCGAGCTCATGCGCCGCACCGGAGGCGAGCAGCCCCATGCGGACGATGTGATCCTGCTCGGCGGCATGCTGACGCAACGCCGCCAGATGCGCGTCGCGCTCGCGCAAATTCCGGTTGATGCGGGTGACGAACACGACGAGCAGCACGGCGTTGAGGACGAAGCCCAGCAGCATGCCGGCGACGTTGAGCGTATACGTCTCGCTGAGCGGGTTCGGCGGCAGCTCGAGCGGCCGGTAGGCCAGCGTCAGCCACACAAAGCTCGCGCAGGTCAGTGCCACCAGCGACCAGGTCGAGCGGGCATCGAGCAGCACCGCGCCGAGCGTCACCTGGAGCAGGAACAGCGAGGTGAAGGGATTGGTGGCGCCGCCAGAGAGATAGAGCTGTGCGGTCAGCGCGGCCACGTCCAGCATCAAGGCGACCAGCAGCTCGTTGTTGGCGATCGCGGCGCGATGGCGCACCCAGACGAGGCTGGAGACGTTGAGCAGCACAAGCGCCCCGATCACCGCGCCCATCCGCTCCAGCGGCAGGGGAATACCGAGCCCAAAATGCACGGCACCGATGGTCACGATCTGGCCGACCACCGCGGTCCAGCGCAGCTGGATCAGCAGCACCATGTTCTTGCGATTGGTCCCGTCGTCGGTCGGCGCCGCACCGATCAACTCACTGCGCGCGTCCGCCTGCGATTGCAGCGTGACGGCCGGTCCGTCATGAGCAAGTGCTCGGGAAAGCGTCTTCCCGTCGTCAGGTCGGCTCGACGATCGTTTCAGCATCTGATCCCGTCCTGCGCGCGGCGGCATCGAGGCCGCCGGCCGGTTCGTGGACGAAGCCGTCCCAGCGCTTCTTGCGGCGGAACAGCCCGTCGCGGAATGTGACCAAAAGTCTACCGGCCAGCATGAAGGCCAAGGTAAACCACGTCAGCGCATAGATCAGGTGGTTATTGGGAAAGCGCACCACGGTCAATCCGCCGATCGGACCGCCGGCAGATTGTGATCCGGCGTCGGCATCGACGAAGAAAGGCGCGACGTCATGGAGACCGCGTGCCGCCGCAATGGCGGCGACATCACGCGAATACCAGCGGTTGTGCCGGGGCACATTGTTCCGGAGGAAGCCGCCCCTCGGCTCGGTCATGCGGAGCAGGCCGGTGATCTCGACCTGGCCGTCCGGATTGCCGTCCCGGCGCGCCGATGCATCCCGCCGCTCGGGCGGCACGAAACCGCGGTTGATCAGGACCTGCGTGCCGTCGTCGCGTAGAAGCGGCGTCAGCACCCAATAGCCCGGGCCTTCCTCGGTGACGGCCTGGACCAGCGTCTCGCGGTCATGCAGGAAGCGGCCGGTGACACTGACGTGCCTGTATTCGTCGTCAGCGGCGCTGACCGCGGGCCATGACGCGGGCGAGGGGATCGGCTGGGCCGGGGCATGAACGCGCTGCTCGACGCGGTCGATCAGCGCCAGCTTCCAGGCGCGGCGCTCGATCTGCCAGACGCCGAGGGCGATCAGAAGCGCAAAGGCCGTCAGCGAGAGGACCGTGAGCCACAGGGAAGGGGACCGCACAGCCTTGCTGCGCACCCCGCTCGCCTTGTTCGTCACGGTCCGGTTCTCGCTCAATTCATTCCGCTCATCTGGTGGATCGGCATCATGTTGCTGTTGAGGTGGTTCATCACCCACAGCGAACCCGACAGCGCGATCACCACCATGACGATGGTGAAGATCAGCGCCATCATGCTCCAGCCGTTCTCGGACGTGGTGTTCATGTGCAGGAAGTAGATCATGTGCACGACGATCTGCACCACCGCGAAGGCCATGATGACGAGCGCGGAGATCTGCTTGCTCGGAAGCGCGCCGCTCATCACCAGCCAGAACGGGATCGCGGTCAGCACGACCGAGAGCACGAAGCCGAGCATATAGGTGGAGAACGAGCCGTGGGCGTGGCCGCCTTCGTGGTGATGATCGCCCGCATGGGCGGCGTGGGTATCGGTGTTCATCGCAGAACTCCCAGGAGGTAGACGAAGGTGAAGACGCCGATCCAGACCACGTCGAGGAAGTGCCAGAACATCGACAGGCACATCAGGCGGCGGCGGTTGGCTTCGATCAGGCCGAACTTTGCGACCTGTACCATCAGCGTCACCAGCCAGATCAGGCCGCAGCTGACGTGCAGACCATGGGTGCCGACCAGGGTGAAGAAGGCGGACAGGAAGGCGCTGCGCTGGGGTGTGGCGCCCTCGTGGATCATGTGGGCGAACTCGGTGAGCTCGATGCCGATGAAGGCGGCGCCGAACAGGCCGGTGATCGCCAGCCAGACTTGCGTCTGCGCGACCTTGTTCTGCTGCATCGTCAGCATGGCGAAGCCATACGTGATCGACGACAGCAGCAGCATCGAGGTGTTCACCGCGACCAGGTTCAGGTCGAACAGGTCCTTCGGCGCGGGGCCGGCGGCGTAATTGCCGCCGAGCACGCCGAAGGTGGCGAACAGGATCGCGAAGATGAGACAGTCGCTCATCAGGTAGATCCAGAAGCCGAGCGAAGTGCTCCAGCCTTCCGGGTGCGGATGCTCGTCGGCGAGGTAGAAGACCGGCTCGCCGGTCTGCAAGGGATTGACAGCGACAGTCATTTACTTGGCTCCGGCGAGCAGTTTGGTGCGCGCGTCCTCGGTCCGGATGACGTCTTCAGCCGGAATGTCGAAGTCGCGGTGATAATTGAAAGTGTGACCGATACCGACGGCGAGCATCGCGATGAAGCTCACGGCGGCCAGCCACCAGATGTACCAGATCAGACCGAATCCCATCGCGGTGGCGAGGCCGGCAAGGATGATGCCGGTGCCGGTGCTGCTGGGCATGTGGATCGGCCTGAAGCCGGTGAGCGGACGCTGATAGCCGCGCTTCTTCATGTCCCACCACGCGTCATTGTCGTGAACGACGGGGGTGAAGGCGAAGTTGTAGTCCGGCGGAGGCGAGGAGGTCGCCCATTCCAGCGTGCGCGCATTCCAGGGATCGCCGGTGACGTCCTTTAGCTGCTCGCGCTTGAGGAAGCTGACCGCGAATTGCATCAGCATGCACACGATGCCGAGGAGCACGAGGCCGGCGCCGATCGCGGCGATGACGAACCAGATCTGCAAGGACGGATCGTCGAACACGCGCAGGCGGCGGGTCACGCCCATCAGGCCGAGCACATAGAGCGGCATGAAGGCGAGGTAGAAGCCGGTGACCCAGAACCAGAACGACAGCTTGCCCCAGAACGGATCGAGCTTGAAGCCGAACGCCTTCGGGAACCAATAGTTGATGCCGGCAAAGGCACCGAACACCACGCCGCCGATGATCACGTTGTGGAAGTGCGCGATGAGGAACAGGCTGTTGTGCAGCACGAAATCGGCCGGCGGCACCGCGAGCAGCACGCCTGTCATGCCGCCGAGCACGAAGGTCAGCATGAAGGCGATCGTCCACATCATCGGCAGCTCGTAGCGGATCCGGCCGCGATACATCGTGAACAGCCAGTTGAACATCTTCGCCCCCGTCGGGATCGAGATGATCATCGTAGTGATGCCGAAGAACGAGTTGACGCTGGCGCCCGAGCCCATCGTGAAGAAGTGGTGCAGCCAGACCAGGTACGACAGGATGGTGATGACCACCGTGGCGTAGACCATCGAGGTGTAGCCGAACAGCCGCTTGCCGGAGAAGGTCGAGGTTACCTCGGAGAAGATGCCGAAGGCGGGCAGAACCAGGATGTAGACCTCGGGGTGGCCCCAGATCCAGATCAGGTTCACGTACATCATCGGGCTGCCGCCGAAATCATTCGTGAAGAAGTTGGTGCCGACGTAGCGGTCGAGCGAGAGCAGCGCGAGCACGACGGTCAGAACCGGGAAGGAGGCGACGATCAGGACGTTGGTGCAGAGCGAGGTCCAGGTGAAGACCGGCATCTTCATCATGGTCATGCCGGGGCAGCGCAGCTTGACGATGGTGCAGATCAGGTTGATGCCGGATAATGTCGTTCCGACGCCGGCGACCTGCAGCGCCCAGATGTAATAGTCGACACCGACGTCAGGGCTGTAGCCGATGTTCGACAGCGGCGGATAAGCCAGCCAGCCGGTGCGGGCGAATTCGCCGATGAACAGCGAGGCCATCACCAGCACCGCGCCGCCGACCGTCATCCAGAAGCTGAAATTGTTCAGGAACGGGAACGACACGTCGCGCGCGCCGATCTGCAGCGGCACGACGTAGTTCATCAGGCCGGTGACCAGCGGCATCGCCACGAAGAAGATCATGATCACGCCGTGAGCGGTGAAGACCTGGTCGTAGTGATGGGCGTTGAGATAGCCTTCGGAGCCGCCAAAGGCGAGCATCTGCTGGCCGCGCATCATCAGCGCGTCGGCAAAGCCGCGCAGCAGCATCACGATGCCGAGGATCATGTACATGATGCCGATGCGCTTGTGGTCCACCGTGGTGAACCATTCGCGCCAGAGATAGCCCCAGAGGCGGAAATAGGTGAGGCCGCCGAGCAGTGCGACGCCGCCGAGCGCAACCACCGCAAAGGTGCCGACGACGATCGGCTCGTGCAGCGGCAGCGATTCGAAGCCGAGCCGACCGAAGATGAGCTTGAGAAGATCAGGAGACATGCGAACTCTCTTTAGGAGTCTGATTTCGGACGCTGTCCGAGGAAGAAGGACGAGGATGTGAGCGGCGTGAAAGACGGCCGCTTCAGGCCGGCACCGAGCAGCGGCGCGGTGTCGGCGGGAGCCTTGATCGACGCGGTGGTCTGCCCCTGTGGCGCATCCGGCGTGCAGGTGCCGGCGACGAAGCTCGGCTGCGGCCCAAGCGCGGTGCCGCGTCGGGCGTACTTGTCGTAGGCCAGCGGCAGGGTGTTGTTCAGGCCCTCATGGCCGAGACCACCCTTGGCGTCGATCGCCATCATCTCGCTCTGGCACATCTTGCCGGTCTCGACGCACATGTTGAGGATCAGACGGTAGAGATCGGAATCGGTGGTGCCCCAGCGCCGTACCGGCTCGTTCTGGCTGGGCTTCTCGAGCTCGAGATACTCGGCGCGGCCGAGCGAGCCGCCGGCTGACTTGGCGCTGGCGACCCAGGCGTTAAAACCTTTGTCGTCGAGGCCCTGGAAGTTGAAGTGCATGCCGGAGAAGCCGGCGCCGCTGTAGTTCGCCGAAAAGCCTTTGTAGCTGCCGGCGTGGTTGACGACGGCATGGAGCTTGGTTTCCATGCCCGGCATCGCATAGATCTGGCCGGCGAGCGCGGGGATGTAGAACGAGTTCATCACCGACGATGCCGTGATGCGGAAGCTGATCGGACGATCGACCGGAGCTGCGAGCTCGTTGACGGTGGCGATGCCGTAGTCCGGATAGATGAAGAGCCACTTCCAATCGAGCGCGACCACGTCGACCTCGAGCGGAGCCTTGGACTGGTCCACCGGGCGCTCCGCATGAATGCGGCCGAGCGTGCGATAGGGGTCGAGCAGATGCGTGCCCATCCAGGTCAGCGCGCCCAGGCAGACGATGATCAGAAGCGGCGCCGACCAGATCACCAGCTCGAGCTTGGTCGAGTGATCCCAATCCGGCTCGTAGCGGGCGTCCGTGTTGGACTGGCGGTAGCGCCAGGCGAACAGCGCCGTCAGCGCCATCACGGGCACGACGATCAGGAGCATCAGGACGGTGGAGATGATGACGAGGTCGCGCTGCTGGGCAGCGATGTCGCCGGCTGGCGCCAGCACGACGTAGTCGCAGCCGCTAAGTGCAGCAGCCAGAGGTAGTAGCGCCAGGATCTTGAGACGAGACACGGGCCGAGCCTTTGAGAATGAGTTTCTTTTGCGGGGCCAAGGGGTAGCTGCGACGCAGCAATCCGGACATTGGACAATTTGTCCAATGTTGCAGTGCGGAATGTTGGGTCAGACAGGGCCGGATAGCCTGGCCTTCTGCCGGGCGGTCGGCTTTGGTTTTCAGGACGTTAAGGGCGCACGAATGGCGACGGCACAGACCCCCGCAATGGCAGACCTCCACTCCGGCGAGCATGGCCACGACCAGGCCAGTCCCGGCGAGATCGCCATCGGCGTCATCATCGGCCGCACCTCGGAATTCTTCGACTTCTTCGTCTTCGCGATCGCCTCGGTGATCGTGTTCCCCCGCCTGGTGTTCCCGTTCGCAAACGAGCTGACCGGCACCCTCTATTCCTTCATGATCTTCGCGCTGGCCTTCATGGCCCGGCCGGTCGGCACCGTCATTTTCATGACGATCGACCGCGCCTACGGCAAGACGGCCAAGCTGATCTCGGCGCTGTTTTTGCTCGGCACCGCCACGGTCGCGCTGGCGTTCCTGCCCGGCTATCACGAGATCGGCGTCGCGGCGATCTGGCTGCTGGCGCTGGCGCGCATCGTGCAGGGTCTGGCCTGGGGCGGCGCCTGGGACGGCATGGCTTCGCTGCTGGCGCTGAACGCGCCGCCCTCCAAGCGCGGCTGGTACGCGATGGTGCCGCAGCTCGGGGCCCCGCTCGGGCTGATCGTGGCGAGCGCACTGTTCGCCTATTTCGCCGGTAACCTCTCGGCCGACGATTTCTTCGACTGGGGCTGGCGCTATCCGTTCTTCGTCGCGTTTGCCATCAACGTCGTGGCGCTGTTCGCGCGCCTGCGCATGGTGACGACGGAGGAATATGCCTCGTTGTTCGAGACCCGCGATCTGCAGCCCGCCCGCATCTCCGAGACCGTCGCGAGCGAAGGCCAGAACATCATGTTAGGGGCGTTCGCACCGCTCGCGAGCTTTGCACTGTTCCATATGGTCACGGTGTTTCCGCTGTCCTGGGTGTTCCTGTTCACCCGCGAGAGCCCGGTGCGCTTCCTGATCATCGAAATCGTCGCCGCCGTGTTCGGCGTCGGCGCGATCGTGGTCTCAGGCATTATCGCCGACCGCGTCGGCCGCAAGTCGCTGCTGATGGGATCGGCGATCGCGATCGCGATCTATAGCGGCTTTGCCCCGCAGCTGCTCGACGCCGGCGCGTTCGGCGAGACCATCTACATGGTGATCGGCTTCATCCTGCTCGGCCTGTCCTTCGGACAGTCCTCCGGTGCGATCGCCTCGAACTTCAAGCAGGCGTACCGCTACACCGCCTCGGCGCTGACCTCGGACATGGCCTGGCTGTTCGGCGCCGGCTTCGCTCCGCTGGTCGCACTGCTGCTCGCGACCAATCTCGGTGTCATCGCTTCGGGTGCATATCTGTTGTCCGGCGCGTTCTGGACCCTGCTCGCGCTCTGGCTCAGCGGCCAGCGTGAGAAGGGCGACATGGACGCGGGGCGGTAGGGCACAAGCGGTAGCATGTGGGGTGGGCAAAGGCGCAGAGCGCCGTGCCCACCATCAACGATCTCGATCGGGAATGGTGGCACGCTTTCGCTTTGCCCACCCTACGGCTGCGAATTTGCAGCTCCAGATCCCGGGTTCGCGCTAAGCGCCGGCTCAATCCGCCACGATCTTCACGCGATCACGCACCTTCACCTGTGCGCTGCGGTCGAGCCCGTTGAGCACACGGAAACGTTCGGCGGGATGATCGACGCCGGCCATGCGATGCGAGAGCGACTCCACGGTGTCGCCGGGCTGCACGGTGATGACCTTGATGCGGAGCGGGCGCGCGGCCTGGATCTCGTCGAGCGTCAGGCGGCGGAATGAATTGACGGTCTCGCGTGCGTTGCGCTCGCTCTCGGTCGACTTCTGCCGTGTCGCGAAGATGAAGCGATAGACGTCGCTGCCGAAGCGCAGCGCATAGACCTTGAACTGCCACTGGTCGCCCTTGGCGGTGACGGATGCAGCCGGGAAGCCGTTGATGGTGAGGTTTTCGGTGGACGCCTTCTCGACGCCCTCCATCCAGCCGGAATTCAGGTAGTCGCCGAGCGATTGCTCGGCCGGCACGCGCACCACGTCGAAACGCATCGCCTGTGCGCCGCCCTCGCGCACGCCGATCACGGCCTGGGCGGTGTTGTCGAGCGTGAAATTATCCGGCGCCTGGAAGGTGAAGCCGAGCTTTGGATGCAGGAAACGGCGGCCGCGGACAAAACCTTCGCTGGGGTCTTCGCCGTAGACGAGGTTGTCGATCGCCGCGAGATAGGTCTCGCGGTCGCGCTCGGCGCCTTCCGGCGCAGTGTATTGCCGTGCAATGGTTTGTGCGTTTTGCACGCGCTCCGGGGTCGCCGGATGCGACGAGGTGAAATCCTGTGCGCGCGGATCGAGCGAGCTCTTGCCGACCTTCAGCTCGGCATTGCGCTCCATCGCCGAGAGGAACCGTGCAGCACCGTAAGGGTCGAAATGCGCCTTGGCGGAAATACCCACCCCGATGCCGTCGGCCTCGAACTCCTGCTTGCGCGAAAAGCTCGCCATGGTGAGCTTGGTCTTGGCCAGCGCCAGCGCGGTGAGATCGGGATCGTTGCCCATGTCGGTGACGACGCGGGTGACGATCGCAGCCTGGCGCGCCTGGTCCTCGCGCATCGCGGCGTGCTTGGACAGCACATGCGCCATCTCGTGACTGAGCACGGAGGCCAATTCCGAGGTGTCGCTCGCAAGCGCAAGAAGTCCGCGCGTGACATAGAGCTGGCCGTTCGGCAGCGCGAAGGCGTTCACCGCGCCAGAATTGAGGATGGTGACCTTGTAACCCTGGTCGGGACGGTCGGAGGCAGCGACGAGCCGGTCGACGGTCTTGCTGACGAGCGATTCGAGCCTGGGGTCGTCATAAGTGCCGCCATAGCTCGCCAGGATGCGCTCGTGCTCCTTCTCGGTGGCGGGCGTTTGCGCGACCGCCGGCTTCGGCTTCGGCGCCGCGACGGTCGGAGGCACTGCCGCGGTCTGGAACCGGCCCATATCGCCGCAGCCGGCAAGGGCTGCACCCAGGATGAGGCAAAGCGCGGCCGGCGCAGCCCGCAGGCGGCGGCGTTCATTCCGTACGTGCTGTTCTAGCACCCCATTCACGTCGCTTAACCCGTGCCTGGCCCTTTTAGGGCCGTACCCCTGTCGGCTCGTTGGCGCCCAGCAACTCGATCTGTCCCACGAGGCGGACATCGATCCGCGGCCCCGTATTCCCCTCGACCCAGCCCCGGACTCGAATACGTTTACTTTCCAAAGACTTAAGGATGATGCCGGCGTTCTCGAACGCCGGTAGGGCGCGCTTCGAGATAGTCGCCGCAAAGCCGCGTGTCCAGCGTCGTCCGAAGTTGAGGTAGGTCATTGCCCCAGCTTGCCGGACCGACAGCACTTTGCCCTCGACCACCATAAAGCGCCCGATCCCCGTCAAAATATCGTCCGGACTTTCCGCGTTTTTTATGGCCAACGGGTCAGCCCAGCTGCCCTTTTTTTGGCGCCGCGCCGCGGCTTCCGACGCCATCAGGGCGGCCGCGCAGTCCTTGTCCGTGATCTCGGCGGAGACCATGGCGTCGCCCTGGGCGAGCAGCATGGCCTGCACCGAGCTGTCGCTTTCGCCGATGAAGACCAGCGCGCCCTGGCGGCCGTAGCGGTCGGGCGTGTCGTCGCTGCCGCGGAGTGTCACCTCGCGGCCGGCGAGCAGCGAGGTCAGCGCCGGCTTCGTGGTCGTCGTCGGTTCGATTCCGGCAAGACGGATTTCGCGGCCGTCATCGAGACGGACGCTGCGCGCGTCGACGATGGCCGCGACGCGGCCCTCGCCTTGCGACTCGAACTGGCACGGAGTGGCGGACGCGGCGACTTGCGATGCAAGGAGTATCGCTGGGACAATGAAGGTGAGGAATCGCGTCACGGTGTCCGGAGAGGTTGCGTTGCGCTCTAGTCTTAACTCAAACGCCGTCGGCAACGAAGGGGTGTGACACTCCGCTGTCGCCTCATACTCCGTCATTGCGAGCGCTGCGAAGCAATCCAGAATCTTTCCGCGGAGACAGCCTGAATTGCTTCGCTTCGCTCGCAACGACGACTTGGAACGACCTTTTCCGTCCTCTACCATTCCGCTTTGCGGAAAACCTGCCTGCCAATCGCATCATCGTAACGCACGTGCGCTTGCTGCGCTCTCGCGCATGCGGCATGATTGCATGCAAGAGCAATAACCAAGCCGCCATCAGAGTACGGCGCGATAAGGGAGGTCGTTTTCCATGAAGACTATTTTGTCGAGCATATTTGTCGCCGCGTTTGCCCTCAGTGCGAGCGCCGTGCAGGCGGAGGACAAGCCGCCGCTCAAGATCGGCGGCATCCTCGACATGTCGAGCCTATATGCCGACATCACCGGTCCCGGCAGCGAGACCGCGGCCAAGATGGCCGTGGAGGATTTTGGCGGCGAGGTGCTGGGGCGCAAGATCCAGGTGCTGGCGGCCGACCATCAAAACAAGGCCGATCTCTCCGCCAACATCGCCCGCGACATGCTCGACAATCAGGGCGTCGAGATGATCTATGACGTCGCGGCCTCGGCGACCGCGCTAGCCGCCGGCGAGATCGCCAAAGCACGCAACAAGATCGTGATCTTCAACGGCCCCGGGTCGATCCGCCTTTCCAACGAGGCCTGCGGTCCCTACACCGTCCACTACGTTTTCGACACATTCGCGCAGGCCAACGTCACCGGTCTCGCCGCTGTCAAATCGGGCCTCGACACCTGGTTCTTCCTCACGGCCGATTACGCCTTCGGCCAGGACCTGGAGAAGGACACCAGCAATGTCGTGACCAAGACCGGCGGCAAGGTGCTCGGCAGCGTGCGCCATCCGCTCAACACCTCGGACTTCTCGTCGTTCCTGCTGCAGGCCCAGGCCTCCAAGGCCAAGGTGATTGGTCTCGCCAATGCCGGCGGCGACACCGTCAACGCCATCAAGCAGGCAGCGGAGTTCGGTATCATGAAGGGCGGTCAGAAGGTCTCGCCGCTGCTCGCCTTCGTCACCGACATCGATTCGATCGGCCTGGAGACCGCGCAGGGGCTGTTGCTGGCCGAGGCGTTCTACTGGGACATGAACGACGAGACGCGCGCCTTCTCCAGGCGCTTTCAAGAACGCGTGAAGCGGCCGCCGACCTCGGCGCAGGCCGGCGTCTACTCCTCCGTCACGCATTACCTGAAAGCGGTGAAGGCGGCCGGCACGACCGATGCCGCGGCGGTGATGAAGGTGATGAAGGAAACGCCGATCAACGACTTCTTTGCGAAGAACGGCAAGATTCGCGAGGACGGCCGCATGATTCACGACATGTATCTGTTCGAAGTGAAAAAGCCGTCGGAGTCGAAGGGCCGCTGGGACGACTACAAGCTGCTCGCCACCGTGCCCGGCAGCGAAGCATTCCAATCGCTGGAGCAGTCGCGCTGCCCGCTGGTGAAGAAATGACGGCGTGACGTAAGTCACGGCGTCTTTGCGAGGAGCGAAGCGACGAAGCAATCCAGACTGCTTCCTCAGATGTATTTATGGATTGCTTCGCTTCGCTCGCAATGACGAGTGTGGCGATAACCGAGCAAGACAACAACAAACGGGAGACCACCCATGAGCAACGACATGGTCCTGCAAAAGCTCGAAGGCGGGCTGCTCACCATCACCATGAACCGCCCCGAGCGGAAGAACGCGCTCAATCCCGAGATGGTCGCAGGATTGGTCGAAGCGGCGCGGCGCGCGGCTGACGATCCCGAGGTGCGGGCGGTGCTGTTCAAGGGGGCTGGCGGCAGCTTCTGTGTCGGCGGCGACGTCAAGTCGATGGCGGCAGGCCGCGCGCCGCTGCCGTTCGAGGTGAAGATGGCGAACCTCCGCCGCGGCATGGAGGTCTCGCGCATCCTGCACCAGATGCCGAAGCCCGTGGTGGCGCAGCTCGACGGCGCCGCGGCCGGCGCCGGCCTGTCGATGGCGCTGTCCTGCGACCTGCGCATCGCCTCCGAATCCTGCAAGATCACGACGGCTTTCGCCAAGGTCGGCTTTTCCGGCGATTACGGCGGCACTTACTTCCTCACCCAGCTGCTGGGCAGTGCGCGGGCGCGCGAGCTCTATTTGATGTCGCCGGTGCTCACCGCAAAGGAAGCGCATGCGATCGGCATGGTGACCAAGGTCGTGCCCGACGCCGAGATCGACGCGGCCGCCCACGAACTCGCGCTGTCGCTGGCGCAAGGACCGTCGATCGCGCTTGGCTTCATCAAGCGCAACATCAACAATGCCGAGCATCTGGCGCTGGAGGATTGCTTCGACGGCGAGGCGATCCATCACACCCGCTGCGGCGACACGGAGGACCACAAGGAGGCCGCAAAGGCCTTTGTGGAGAAGCGCAAGCCGACCTTCAAGGGCGCCTGATCATGGCGCCCTATATGCGATTGCGACAGATCTGCCTGGTCGCGCCGCAGCTCGCGCCCGTGGTCTCCGACATCGCGGATATCATGGGCCTCGCCGTGTGCTACCGCGACGGCAATGTCGCGAAATACGGCCTGGAGAACGCGCTGCTTCCGGTCGACACGATCCTGCTGGAGGTGGTTGCACCCTTCAAGGGCGGCACCACGGCCGGCCGCTTCATCGAGAAGACCGGCGGCCGCGGCGGCTATATGGCCATCTTCTGCTGTAACGATCCCGACGAGCGCGGCCATAACGCCAACGCGCTTGGCGTCCGCACCGTAAACGTCATCGACCACGCGCCCTATCACGGCGTCCAGCTCCACCCCCGCGACTGTCGCGCCGCCTTCATCGAGTTCAATCACACCGAAGGCAGCGACGACATCCTGGGACCGTATCCGCCGGCGGGGCCGGATTGGCAGAAGTTCATTCGCAAGGACGTGACGCAGGCGCTGACGGCGGTGGAGATGCAGAGCCCGGATCCGCAAGGGCTGGCGGCGCATTGGGGCAAGATCATCGGGGTTGCGCCCAAAGACGCCGAACTGAAGCTGCCGAATGCAACGTTTCGCTTCGTAAAGGGCACCAGCGAGATCATGAGCGCGCTGGAGTTTCGGGTGGCGGATGCGGCGAGCGTGCTGCATGCCGCCAAGGCGAAGGGTCACGCGGTCGCGGGGAACGAGTTTCTGCTGGGCGGGGTGACGTTCCGGCTCGCTGCCTGAAGCTCTTGCGCTCGTAGCGCTCAACCCGTCATCCTGAGGTGCGAGGCACGCGGTGCAACGCGCCGCGTGGGGAGCCTCGAAGGATGAGCGGCCCGGCCGGTGGCCGTTCATCCTTCGAGGCCTCCGCTGCGCTCCGGCGCCTCAGGATGACGGTGAAACGAGACGGGTGCAGCCAACAATAGGATTCTTGCCATGCCGCATCCGCTCGACAGCTTCTTCGCTCCCGCCAGCATCGCGCTGGTCGGCGCCTCGCGCGATCATGAGAAGATTCCGGGACGGCTCTTGTCGATGCTGCGCAAGAACGAGTATCCCGGCAAGATCTATCCGGTGAACCCGAATTACGCCGAGATCGACGGGATCGCCTGCTACAGATCGATTGCCGAGATCGGTGCGCCCATCGACCTTGCCGTCATCGTCATCCCGGCTCGCGCAGTTCTGCCCGCGCTCGAGCAGTGTGCCGCCGCCGGCGTCAAGAACGCCGTGATCATCTCCTCCGGCTTTGCCGAGGAGGGCGGCGACAGCGCGGCGATGCAGGATGCAATCGCGGCGCTGGCAAGGCGCACCGGCATGCGGATCTCCGGTCCGAACGCCGAGGGCTTCTTCAGCCAGGTGCAGCGCGTGGCGGCGACGTTCAGTCCGGCCGTCGACGTCAAGCCAGGTGCG
This sequence comes from Bradyrhizobium diazoefficiens, assembly GCF_016616425.1. Classification (NCBI taxonomy): domain Bacteria; kingdom Pseudomonadati; phylum Pseudomonadota; class Alphaproteobacteria; order Hyphomicrobiales; family Nitrobacteraceae; genus Bradyrhizobium; species Bradyrhizobium diazoefficiens. Next base: position 94,813 of record NZ_CP067101.1, on the reverse strand, counting down.
GTGCCGCTCGTCGCGACGGCGCGGCGGATCGGCATCGTCGCGCAGAGCGGCGGCATCGGCTTTGCCTATTATCATCGCGCGCGGGCACTCGGCGTCGCCGTCAGCTATGTCGTCAGCGCCGGCAATGAATCCGATCTCGGCGCCGGCGAGTTCCTGGATTACATGGTACAGGACCCCTCGACCGACGTGATCCTGCTGTTCATCGAAGGCATCCGCGACGTCGACAAATTTCTTGCTGCTGCCGAGCGCGCGGCGGAGGTGAAGAAGCCGGTCATCGTGACAAAAGTCGGCCGCTCCGGCGCAGGCCAGCGCGCGGCCGCCTCGCACACCGCGAGCATGGCCGGCTGGTCGGCGGCCTATGACGCGGTATTCGCGAAATACGGCTTCATCGTCTCCAACGATCTCGATGAGGCGCTGACCATTGCTGCGGTGCTTGCCAGCAATCCACTGCCGAAGGGCGACCGCGTTGCCGTCGTCACCGTGTCCGGTGGCGCCGGCATCTGGGGCGCCGATGCCGTGGCGCTGCGAGGCTTGCAGGTGCCGGAGCTTTCCGAGCCCATCCAGACGGGGATCAAGCGGTTGATGCCGTCCTATGGCACGGCGCGCAACCCGATCGACGTTACCGCGCAGGGCGTCACCTCTGGCGGCCTGCAAAAGAGCGTCGACGTGCTTACCGCTTCCGACGAGGTCGATGCAATCCTGGTCGTGCTGTCGCTCTCGAGCGAAGTGCGCAAGCCATTCAAGGAGGAGGAATTGACGCCGGTGCTGTCAGCGCAGCACAAGCCGGTGGTGTTCTATTCCTATACGGTGCCGTCCGACTTTGCGCGCCGTGAACTCGCCAAATCCGGCGCGGTGGTGCTCTCGGGCCTCACCCATGTCGGCGTCGCGATGCGGCAGCTCGTCGACTACGCCCGTTTCAAGCTGCCACCGCCTGCGGACGAAGCGCGGCTGCCGCCGCGCGATCTCTCTGCGCATTTGAAGTCTCCGGTTCTGTCCGAGGTCGACAGCAAGGCGTTGCTCCGCGCCGCCGGCATTACGCTGCCGGATGAGGTGCTGGTGCGGGACAAGAGCGAGCTCGACGGGGCGGTCGCGCGCGTCGGCCTGCCCCTGGCGATGAAGATCCAGTCGCCCGACATCGCTCACAAGAGCGAAGTCGGCGGCGTGCGCGTCAACATCACGACCAAGGGCGAGGTGTTTCTGGCATTCGAGGCCTTGCTCGACAATGCGCGCAAGCACAGGCCTGAGGCGGCGATTCAGGGCGTGCTGATCGGTCCGATGGCGAAACGGGGTGTCGAGATCATCGTCGGCACGATGCTGGATGGGACGTTCGGTCCCATGGTAATGGTCGGTCTCGGCGGCATCACCACCGAACTGTTCCGCGACGTCGTCTACCGCCCCGCGCCGGTCGGCGCTGAGGAGGCGGCCGCGATGCTGGCGGGCTTGCAGGCGTCACCCTTGCTGAACGGGTTTCGCGGAGCGGTGAAAGCAGATGTCCCGGCGTTGTCGCAGTTGATTGCCGACATTTCCATGCTGGCCGCGCGGCATGCGTCAGAGATCGCAGAGATCGAGCTCAACCCGGTGCTGGTGCACGCCGAGAGGCAGGGCGTGACGATCGTGGACGCGCTGGTAATAGTGAGAAAGTAGCACGCCACAAGCACCGCTGTCGTCCCGGACAAGCGCGCCCTTAGGCGCGCGCAGATCCGGGACCCATAACCACAGGGAGCAGTTTGGCGAAGAGTCGGCGCTATCAGCTCGCGCGACAACTTCTCGCTGGGGTTATGGGTCCCCGCGTTCGCGGGGACGACGGGAGCAATTGCCCCAACTGCCCGGCATATAATGCTGAGGCTACCTTCCCCTGAAATTCGCCGCGCGCCGCTCTTCCGTTGCCTTCACGCCTTCCTTGAAGTCCTCCGTCGCGCGCAGCCTGGTCTGCTCGGCGAGCTCGTGATTGGTGGCGGCCATGACGCGATCGGCGAGTCCGGCGCGCATCGTGGCACGGGTGGAGACGAGACCGAGCGGTGAGCACTCGGCGATCTCGCCGGCGAGCTTCATCGCGGCCGCCTTCACCTGGTCCTGCGGCACCAGCTCGTTGGCGAGGCCCCACTTCACCGCCTCTTCGCCGGTGACGCGGCGGCTGGTGTAGAACATCAGCTCGGCGTTGTTCTTGCCGATCAGCTCGGGCAGCGTCACGGTGAGGCCGAAGCCGGGATGGAAGCCGAGTTTCGTGAAGTTCGCGGAGAAGCGCGCTTCGGGGCAGGTGACGCGGAAGTCAGCGGACACCGCAAGCCCCAGGCCGCCGCCGATGGCGGCGCCCTGCACGGCCGCGACGATCGGCTTCTTGGCGCGGAAGATGCGCACGGCCTGGATGTAGAGGTGGTTGATCGGCCCGAGGCCGTCCGCCGGATCGCCCTTTGCCGTCTTCTCGGCCTCGCGCGCCTCCTGCGCCTGCCGCGCCGGATCCTGGAAATTGGCGCCGGCGCAGAACGCCTTGCCCTGCGCCGAGAGAACGGAAGCGCGGATCTCGATGTCGCGATCGAACTCGTCCAGCGCGTCCGCGATCTGGTTGATCAGCGAAATGTCGAAGAAGTTGAGCGGCGGGCGGCGGATTTCGATGGTGCCGACATGCCCGATCTTCTCGACCCCGATATCTTTATATGTGGTCATTTTTAGTCTCCAGTATCTCAGTAGCGAAGAACCACCTCTCCCACAGGGAGAGATCGATTTGCGCCAGCAAATCGGGCGAGGGGATCGGCTCTATCGTGGGACCATAACCCCTCACCCGGCGCTACGCGCCGACCTCTCCCGACGGGGAAGGTGGACGGAGCGCGCGGCCGAGGTCTCGAACCCATCTAACGCAAACCAAGTCCGCGGGCGATGATGCCGCGCAGCACCTCGGTGGTGCCGCCCTGGATCGTGAGTTTCGGTGCGGTCTTGATGGCGAAGTCGAGCTGCCGCTCCAAGGTCTCGCGGTTGGTCGCAGTCTCCTCGACGAAAGCGGCGAGGTCGCGGACACGGTGCGGCAGCTGCTGCTCCCAGACGGTGCCGATATCCTTGACGATGGACGCCTCGACCACCGGCTCCTTGCCAGCCTGCAGCATGCCCGCCACCGAGACCGACATGCGCCGCATGGTATGAAGCTGTGCGACCAGGCGGCCGATGCCTTCGGCGCTCCGCGTATCCGGATTGGGGCCGACCGCGCGGACGAGCTCGGTCAGCACGTAATAGGTCTCGAGGAAACGCTCGGGCCCCGAACGCTCATAGGCGAGCTCTGATGTCGCCTGCTTCCAGGCGCCGTCGACCTCGCCGAGCACGTGATCGTCCGGGATGAAGTGATCGGTGAACACGACCTCATTGAACTCGTACTGGCCGGTGATCTGCCCAATCGGGTTCACCTTAATGCCCGGCTGCTTCATCTTGACCAGGAACTGGGTCAGGCCGTGGCGGCGGTTTTCCTTGGTCGGCGGCGAGGTCCGGAAGATCGCGATCATGTAATCGGCGATGTGCGCCGACGAGGTCCAGATCTTGGTGCCGTTGATCAGATAGCCGCCGTCGGTCTTGGTCGCGCGCGTCTTCGCGGCGAACAGGTCGGAGCCGGAGTTCGGCTCGCTCATGCCGATCGCAAAGCAGATCTCGCCGCGGCAGATCCGCGGCAGGATGTCCATCTTGATGTGCTCAGGCGCGTATTTCAGCAGCACCGGCCCGCTCTGGCGGTCGGCGACGAAGAAGCGCCGCGTCGGCGCGTTGGCGACGCGCATCTCCTCGGTCACCACGTAACGTTCGAGGAAGGAGCGCTCCTGGCCGCCATATTTTTTCGGCCAGGTCATGCCAAGCCAGCCCTTGGCGCCGACTTTGCGGGAAAATTCCGGCACGTCAGTGTCTTCGCGGTTCGGCTTGTGCGGATCGAACGTTCCGGCGGCAATTTCCTCGGCGAGGAAGGCGCGCACTTCCTTGCGCAGTTGCTCGCACTTTTCGGGCAGACGGATCGGATCGAAACGGAGGGCTGCGGTCATTGTTGTCTCGTCCCCTGATCAGCGCGACGCCACGAGCGGCCACAATTCGTCGGCGCCGCGGCTTGCGACCAGCTTGCCAAGCTCGACGGCCCAGTGGCTCTCCGAACCGAAATCGTCGCGCCAGGCCAGCGCCCGCAGCGAATAGCGGTGCAGGATGTGCTCCATGGTGAAGCCGATGGCGCCGTGCACCTGATGTGCGATGGCGCCGCCTTTTTCGGCAGCCTCAGCGCAACGGATCTTTGCCGAAGCGGCTTCGAGATAGACCTCGTCGTCGAAACTCGTCGCATTCGCGATAGCGTCGGCCGCCGATGTCGCCGCCGCAAGGGCCGCGGCGGATTCGCCGGCGAGGCGCGCCAGATTGTGCTGCACCGCCTGGAATTTCGAGATCTTCTTCTCGAAGGCGACGCGCTCGTTGGAATAGCGCACGGAGATGTCGAGCATCGATTCCAGCGCGCCTGCGATCTGCAGGCTGCGCGCGACGCCGCCCATCAGCATCATCATGGTCTGGTCAAAGCCCTTCGGCGCGGCCCTGAGCGTGACGGGCTGGACCTTGTCGAGCGTCACGGTGTCGCTGTGGTCGTAGCCGACATTAAGGCCGGATTCGATCCGCGCCTTGGCCGCATCGACCAGTGCGATCGAGACGCCGTCCTTGCCGTGCGCCAGCACCGCAAAATGTCTCGTCGTCTTGGCAAAAGGCACGCCGCGGGCGCGGCCGGAGAGTGAACCGTCGGCATCGAGGGTGATGCGATCCTTCGGGCTCGCCGGCAGCACCGTCATCTCGCCCTCGGGCGAAGTGACCTTCGCCTGGGCCAGCAGCCAGCCCGCCAGCATGGTCTCGGCGAGGGGAACCGCAACGGCGAAGCGGCCGGCGGCGTTCAGCAATGCAAAGCCGTCGGCAAGGCTCGCGCCCGAGCCGCCGAGATCATCGGGCACCCAGGACAATGGCAGGCCGGCCTCGCTCAGCGCCTGCCACAACGGCGCCTGCCACGAATTCTTCTTGTCGTTGTTGATGGTTTGCGGATCGCCGAGATCGGCGAAGATCTTCTCCGCGGTCTCGACGACGATATTGTCACTCTCCGCCACAGCGTTCCCCGTGTTTTGCCGTTGGCGCGTCCCGCCTGGTTGAGCGAACCGCGCAGGGTCTTCTTGCGCCTGATGATCCGAAAAAGCCATGGCCCTGGCAAGCGTTGATCGCAGGTCAACCTGCGGCGCGGGCATGGGCGCCAGGACCAATAGAGGCTAATTCCGTTTAACGGAGTTTGCTCGATTTGCAGCGCACGGCAAACTCGCTAAACAAGGCCGGCACCTCAAGGCTTGCATCAGAGACAGGGGAAGGAAACCAGGATGGCAAAGGACAGTCTGTGCGCAATCGTGACGGGGTCTGCCTCCGGCCTTGGCGCGGCGACGGCGGAAATTCTTGCACGGAGCGGGGCGCGGCTCGTCATCAACTACTCTTCGAGCCAGAAGGAGGCCGAGGCCACCGCGGAGCTCTGCCGCAAGGCCGGCGCTGCGGAAGTGCTGGTGGCGCAGGGCGACGTTTCCAAGGATGACGATTGCCGCAAGATCGTCGCGGCCGCCGGCGGGTGGGGCCGGCTCGACATCCTCGTCAACAATGCCGGCACTACCAAGCACGTGGCTCACGCCGATCTCGACGGATTGTCGGCTGAAGATTTCCAGCGCGTGTACGGCGTCAATACCATCGGGCCGTTCCAGATGGTGCGGGCCGCGCGCAGCCTGCTCGAGGCCGGCGCAAAGGGCTCGGGGCGCCCCTCCGCCGTGGTCAACGTGTCCTCGGTCGCCGGCATCAGCGGCGTCGGCTCGTCGATCGCCTACGCCGCCAGCAAGGGCGCGCTCAACACCATGACGCTATCGCTGTCGCGCGCGCTGGCGCCGCTGATCCGTGTCAACACGGTGTGTCCCGGCTATATCGACACGCCCTGGTTCACCAAGGGCCGCGGCGAGGCAGGGGCCAAGCAGGTGCGCGACAGCGTGGTGGCGAAGGTGCCGCTCAAGGTCGCGTCGACCGCGGAAGATATCGCACAGCTCGTCTGCTTCCTGGCGATGCCGGCCTCCAGCAACATGACCGGCGAGGTCGTGCGCATGGATGCGGGGATGCATTTGATCGCGTGAGTTCGTCATTGCTGTCGAGCGTAGCTAAGCAATCCAGGAATCTCTCCGCGGAGACATCCTGGATTGCTTCGTCGCAAGAGCTCCCCGCAATGACCGGGCGAGAGGCGGCAGCGTGCCTACCCCCTATGCCGCTACCCCTTGATCATGCCGCTGGCCACCAGCCGGTGCCAGATGAACAGCACCACCACCGCACCGACCGTGGCCATGATGAAGCCGGCGCCCTGGCCGGGGCTGTAATGGCCGATGGCCTGGCCGACGAAGGTCGCCAGAAAACGCGCCGGCGATGCCGAGGATGGTGGTGAAGATGAAGCCGCTTGGGTTGTTCGGTCCCGGCGCCAGCCAGCGCGCAATGAGGCCGGCAACGAAGCCGACGACGATGATCCACAACAGGCCGCCCATGCTCATGAGTCTGCTCCCCTTCCCGAAAGCGCGTCGATCAAGGTCCAACTAGAGTCTGCTCGAGATCTCGTGTTCGGTCGGCAGCCGTCCGTCCGGCGTCAAATGGTCGACTACCTGGGGCAGATACTGACTGAGGCCGGACAGCAACTCCTCGCGCGACAGGCCGCTCTGCGCGGACAGGCTGTCGATCTGATCGGCACCGAGTGCGCTGGCGAGATCGCCCGGTGCGATCGGCTTGTTCTCTCCCTTGCTGACCCAGGAATTCGCGGCGTCGCCGTGGCCGGCCTGCTGAAGCTGGTTGAGGAGATCGCCGAGCCCGCCGCTGAGCACGGTGCCGGCCGCGCCGCCCGCGAGCAGGCCGCCGAGCCCGCCTTTGAGCAGGCCTCCAAGGCCGCCAAGACCGCCATTGTCCGCTGTGTTCACCGGCGGAGGCGCCGGCGTTGGCGACGGTTGCGGTGCCGTGCCGGACTGGTTTGCGGTCATGTGCTTGAACGCTTTCCAGGCGAGCAGGCCGAGCAGCGCCATGGTCATCGGCGACATGCCGCCGGAGGATTTCTCCGAGTTCGGCGTAGAGGGGCCGCGCGGGCCGTTCTGCATGCCGTTGAGGACGTCGAGTAGACCCATGCTGCTCTCCTTTGGCGTCTCGTTCGGCGAGCGCTGCCGCTGACTGCCCCCGGGGCGAAAACATATGGGGCGCTCATGACGGTTACAAGGCGGATGCGCCGCGATTGGTTGCCGGCCGCGCCTCTGCTATCGAAGGCGGGTCGTTCGAGGAGCAAGGCGAGGCGATGACGGATCGACCGATCGTGGTGGCCGGCGCGGGTGCCATCGGCTGTTTCGTCGGCGGCATGCTGGCGGCCGGCGGACGCCGCGTCGCGCTGCTGGTGCGACCGCGGGTGAGGACCGAGATCGAGCGGTTCGGTCTGCGGCTGACCGATTTCGACGGCTCCGAGAGGAAGCTCAGTGCGGGCCAGCTCGCGCTCTCGGAGGATCCCGCGATCTTCCACAGTGCCGGCATCGTGCTGGTCACGGTGAAGAGCGCAGACACTGCCGATGTCGCGGACCAGATCGCGCAGCACGCGCCGCAGGATGCCGCCATCGTCTCGCTTCAGAACGGTGTCGGCAATGTCGCCGTGCTGCGCGAGCGGCTCGGCGGCCGCCGCGTGCTCGCCGGGATGGTGCCGTTCAACGTGATCGCAATGGGCGAGGGCCGTTTCCACCGCTCGACCTCCGGCGACATCCATATCGGCGAGGACGCCGAGAACACGGCCGCGGCGCTCTCGGTGCCCGGCCTCGCCATGCGCGCGAGCCGCGACATCGCCGGCGTGCAATGGGGCAAGCTGATGATCAATCTGAACAATGCGCTCAGCGCGCTGTCCGACATGCCGCTCGCGGCACAATTGGCGAACCGCGACTGGCGAAAACTGTTCGCCGACCAAATGGAGGAAGGCCTGGCCGCGCTGAAGGCCGCCGGCATCACGCCGGTCTCGGCGACGCCGATCCCGATGAACTGGACACCGGCCTTGCTGCGACTGCCCGATATGATCTTCAACGCGATCCTGGGACGAACCATGAAGATCGATCCGGAGGCGCGCTCCTCGATGTGGCAGGATCTGAAACAAGGCCGCAAGACGGAGATCGACCATCTCCAGGGCGCGGTCATCGCGCTCGCCGAGCAGAACCATCTCGACGTGCCGCTGATGCGCCGCATTGTTGCGCTGATCAAGCAGGCTGAAGCCGCGGACAACGGCCCGCCCCGGCTGACGCCGCAACAGATTCGTGGGTAGGGCCGAGTGCAAAGGAGAAACGCGATGAGGCGTTGTCTGATGATAGGACTCGCGCTGACCGCCCTCTGCGGCGCAACAGCGCTCGCTTACGCAAGGCCGCCGACAGTCGTGACCTCTCCGGGTTATGACCGGCGATTGCAGGAGAGCCGATCTCAGTTGGGTAGTTCGCCGATGACAACGGCGCCGGCGGATGTGCCCGCGGACAAATCGAAGCGCAAGAAGAAGCACACGAAGTGACGCGACATGCCCCGCTGTCGTCCCGGACAAGCGCGCCAAAGCGCGCGCCGATCCGGGACCCATAGCCCCAGGAAGATGTGGTTACGGTGACTCGGGGTGACCTGCTGCGCGCAATAACTGCTCCCTGGGGTTATGGGTCCCGGGTCGGCACTCCGCTCTCAACAACGCTTCGCGTTGTCGAGAGCTACGCTTGTCCGGGACGACAGCGGAGTATGTGGCCGCTGTTCAACCCTTCTTCGCCGGCTTGCTGGGTGCCGGACTGAACAGCTTCTTCAGATCGTTCAAGCTTTCTGACAGGCGCGGCCATTCGCAGGAGAACGAGCCCTTGGTGCAGGGCGCGCCCCTTCGCTGACCGACGTTCTGCTGCACCTTCGGCCGCTCGACCGGCACCGGCACGCGCTCGATCTCGGCTCGCAACGCGACCTGCTGGAGCCGTCGCGCCTGTTGCTCCTGCCGCTCGCGCTGTAGACGCATGGCGGCCTCAGCCGCTTCGTTGCTGCGGCGCTGGTTGGCGAGATAGGCCGTGTACGCCTCGTCGATCTTCTTCTGCTCCTCCGGCGTCGGATTGGGTCCGGCGATGTCGAAGGTGCGATCCTGGAGGAAGTCGTAATAGGAATAGCCGCCGCCCGGCTTGCGGCGGCCGGCAAACTTGGCGTTGCAATCGCCAAGTGCGGATGTTTTCTCGGCCTTGGTCGCGGCCTTCTCGGCGGCGTCGGCACATTCCTCGAAGTCGACCGGCGCGCGCTTCCACCATTGCGCCTGGACATGCGCGTGCGTCAGCAGGAAAGATCCTGCTGCGGCAGTGAGAAACAGCGCCGCGCGACGCAATGCAATCACGGATGACATTCTACGAGAGCATTCCTTGCAAAATTCAACCGGAACTGAGTCGAGCCGGATTTTTGCCCCTTTATCGCCGGCTTGTCACCCATGGAACCCGGGAATTTCATGGCTGGGGTGCTGACATTTTGTGCTTGACGTGGCGCAGGAGTTACAGCGTCGCGCCGGCCGGCTGCTACACTTCGCCCCGCGAGCGCCTCACCCGAGGCGGCGCCAAGAAGCGAAATGGAAACGCCTGATGTTGCTGCCCCTGTCCGACGTGCCGCGCTGGTACGCTGAGCGCAAACCGCAAGGCATGATTGCCGTCCGCCACGGGCAGGACACGCTGACATGGGACGAGCTCGAGCGCGGCGCCAACCGGCGCGCGCGGGCGTTCGCGGCGAAAGGCGTCAAGCCCGGCGATTTCGTTGCGATCGGATTGCCCAACGGCAACGCGTTCTTCGAGACCTCGTTTGCGGTGTGGAAGTGTGGCGCGACGCCGACCTCGCTGTCATGGCGGCTGCCGCGCGGCGAAGCCGCCGCCGTGCTCGACATTCTGAAGCCGGCGCTGGTGGTCGGCGGCGAGATCGACTGGAACGCGCCGAATCGTCTGCCGGCGGATTTCGTGCCGGAAGGATTTTCGGACGAGCCGCTTGCTCCGCCGGTGGCACGCTACTGGAAGGCCATGACCTCGGGCGGCTCGACCGGTCGTCCCAAGGTGATCCTCGACCATCATCCGGCGGTGACCGATACGGCGGCTACGCCGCCGCTCAACATTCCCTTCGGCGTCTCGCTGCTCAATCCGGGGCCGCTTTATCACAATGCACCGTTCATCTTGTCGCATTACGCGCTGTTCACCGGCGGTCAGCTCACCGGTCTCGTCAAGTTCGATGCCGAGGAGACATTGCGGCAGATCGAGCGCGAGCGCGTGCAATGGGTCAATTTCGTGCCGACCATGATGCACCGGATATGGGCCCTGCCGGAGAACGTGCGCAACGCCTATGATCTGTCGAGCCTGCAGACCGTCTTCCACATGGCCGCGCCGATGCCGCCGTGGCTGAAGGAGAACTGGATCGCCTGGCTCGGGCCCGAGCGGATCTGGGAGCTCTATGGCAGCACCGAGCGGCAGGGTGCCTGCATCATCTCCGGCACCGAATGGCTGACACACAAGGGTTCGGTCGGCAAGATCGGCGACATGGCGAAGCTTCGCATCATCGGCGAGGACGGCAACGACGTCGCGCCGGGTGAGACCGGCGAGATCTATTTCCTCAACAATGAGGGCAAGGACGCGACCTATCACTATCTCGGCGCCGAGCCGAAGCGCCGCAGCGATGGCTGGGAGTCGCTCGGCGATATCGGCAGGCTGGATGCCGATGGCTATCTCTATCTCGGCGACCGCCTCGCCGACATGGTGCTGCGCGGCGGCGCCAACATCTATCCGGCCGAGGTCGAGGCCGCGGTGTCTGCCTGCCCCGGCGTGCGGTCCTGCGTGGCAGTCGGATTGCCTGATCCGGAATTGGGCCAGCGGGTGCATGCCATCATCGAGCCGGAGAGCGATGCCGACGGCCAGGCCATTGCGGACGGCATGGCGGAGTTCCTGAAGGACCGGCTCAGCCGCTACAAGCACCCCGAGAGTTTCGAATTCGTCGGCGCGCCGCCGCGCGATGATTCCGGTAAGGTCCGCCGCACGCTGTTGCGCAACGAGCGCGCAGCGTGGATGAAGGAGGGCCGCGCCTTCCGGATCTGGCCGGCGATGGCGCGGGCGCACGCCGGGTAAGACAAACACGGAAGGACTGACATGACGATCACCATCGCAGCGAGCAGCGTGCCGAAGCCGCCGGCCGACATCATCGAAGGCTTTCGCGGTGCGCCGACCTCGGTCATTTCAGACAATCTCGCCCGGCTGCCCGGCGCGGTGGGGCTCAAACCCTGGCATCGCCGCGGCAAGCTGGTGGGCACGGCCTTCACCGTGCGCACCCGGCCCGGCGACAATCTCGCCATCCACCGTGCACTCGAACTGGTCGGCCCCGGCGACGTCATCGTGGTCGACGGCGGCGGCGATGAGACCCGCGCGCTGGTCGGCGAGATCATGAAGAACATCGCGCAGTGGCGCAAAGCGGAAGGTTACGTCATCGACGGCGCGATCCGCGACGTCGCGGCTTTCGCGGCAGACGACTTTCCCTGCTACGCCCGCGCGGTGATCCACCGCGGCCCCTACAAGAACGGCCCCGGCGAGATCAACGTGCCTGTGTCGATCGGCGGCAGCGTGATTGCACCCGGGGACATCGTGGTCGGCGACGAGGATGGCGTGGTGTCGTTTCCCGCCGCCGGTGCCGCGGCGCTGCTCGAAGCGGTGCGCGCCCAGGTCGCGCGCGAGGAGGAGACGCTGAAGGCGATCCGCGAGGGACGTTACCAGGGGGCTTACGGCAAATCCTGATCAGAGACGAACGAAGGGAGGATGGCGTGAGCCAGAAGGACGAATTCCATCATATCGACGACACCGGCGACGGGCTGTTCCGCGAGCTCGCCGCGGGGGTAACCACGCGCATCTACTCCGGTGAGCAGGCCATGCTGTCGGTGGTGACGCTGGCACCGCACGCGCGGGGCACGCTGCACCACCATCCCGAGGAGCAATGGGGCGTGCTGCTCGACGGCTCCGCCATCCGCGTTCAGGGCGACGAAGAGATTGCCGTGAAGAAGGGCGATTTCTGGCGCACTCCGGCCAACGTGCCGCACACCATGCGCGCCGGCCCCGACGGCGCCCGGGTGCTGGACATCTTCAGTCCGCCGCGGCCGGAATACAAAAAGGCGGGATCGGGCTTCGGGACGAGCTGAACCGCCGGAGAGCAAAAGCAAAGCGCAGGAATCAAAGGGAGGAGACGCAGCACGTGACGATGCTGGACGGCGCTGCCTTTAAGACCTTCTTCGAACAAGCAGATCGCCTATTGGGGACAAGGTGGTGAAGGAAAACAATATCAGGGCACAGGACCGCGCGGCCGCGCAAAACTGAGCTCATGACCATCGGGGTCGCTGAGATGAAAGTAGCGCTCGCCCCATTCAGCATCGCGCGGCGTGGTCGAGGGCTGCCACCCGGCCGCGCACGCCTGCTGATAGGTCGCGTCGACATCGGCGACATGGAAGATGACCCGGCCCCACCAGGACCAGCGTTTATCGTCCGGCTGCGCCGTCAGGTTGAGATAGCCGTTGCCGGCACGAAAGCTCGTGAATGCAGCGGTGTCGCCACCATGCAAGAGCTCGAACCCGAGCGAGCGGTAGAAGTGCACGGCGCGCGCCATGTCATGGGTGCCGAGCGTGATGGCGCTGATGCTGTCGATCATGTGAGCTGCTCCGCCGAGAGGGGCCTGGGCGCATTGTACGGCCGTCCTGCCCAGCTTGACGATGATCTGGGCCGCCTTGCGGCTGGCGAACCGCATCCTGCTCTGCTATGAGGGGCCCGAACCCGCGACTTGCGGGTTCCTCGGTCCCGTAGCTCAGCCGGATAGAGCGACGGTTTCCTAAACCGTAGGTCGGAAGTTCGAGTCTTCCCGGGATCGCCATTTTGTCGCCTTTTTGCGCGATGCTATTTCCTGTCCATGGCGCGGGCCTGGGCCGCAACGATGAGCACGCCGACCACGACCAATACGCCGCCGACTGACTGCACCAGCGACATCCTCTCGTCCAGCCCGAGATATCCTGACACGATGGTGGCGACGGGACCGAGGGCGCTGATCATCGCGACGCGGCTTGCGCCGATCCGGCGCAGTGCTTCGGCCATCATGAAGACCGGCATCACGGTGCTGAACAGCGCCATGCAGAGGGCGAGCACATACACCCTGACGGGCAGCACCAGCGCGCTCAGCGGGCGGAGCGCCATGAACTGAACGATGCAAAATATGCTGGCTGAGGCCGTGGCATAGGCCGTGAAGCGTATCGAACCCAGCCTCAGAACGACCTCGCCGCTTCCCACGAGATACACCGAGAAGGTCACCGCGCTCAGCATGACGAGCAGCGCGCCGAGCCAGAAATTTGCGCTCACCTTGTCGAACTGTCCCGAAAGGACCAGCACGACACCGGCATAGGTGATGGCCAACGCGATCAACTCGCGCCAAGTGATCGGCTTCCTGAGGACGACGGCTGAGATTACCACCACGATGGTCGGGTACATGAACAGGATCAAGCGGCCGACGCCAGCGGCGACATATTGCAGGCCGGTCATGTCGAGGAAGCTCGACAAATAGTAGCCGACGAAGCCCAAGGCAGCGAGCGCCAGGGCGTCGCGCGCGGTGATCGGTGGAAGCTTCTGACCGCCGGAAGGCCCGCGATAGATGGCAAGTGCAATGACGAAGAACGGCAGTGAGAAGATCATTCTAAGCGCCAGCAGCGTCACGGGATCGTGCATGTCCTCATAGGCGAGCTTGACGAATATCGGGCGAATGGAAAACGCCACCGCCCCGATCGTCGCCAGCAATACGCCGACAATATTGTAGGTCCCGGACAGGCCCGTCTCTGGCGCGCTCGGGTCAGGCGCTGCTGGCGCTGGTCCGAGCGGCCGCCTAGTTGCGAACTCATCTCTTTCGGAGATTTCGGTCATAGTCCGTCTCATCGATTCTGCGTGGTGACAGGATGATGAGCCCGGCCGGAGAGCGCCAATTTCTTTTAGGAAAGGCACCATTCGCATTCGACGAAGGCCCTTGCTGGCGAGCTATGGCGAGAGCTGGCGTATTGAAGATCACTCGCGGCTTTACAATGACTCACGGCCCCTTTTCGACCTTGACCGGGATGCAGCTGATCAGCTTACCTAAGGTAGTGGCACGTACTGGCCGTGCAGGATGGGAGCAGGAGGCTGCCCGGTGCCCACACGGATTGAAAGACCGATGCGACAAATCTACAATCTCATCCGGCGTATCGATTTAACGTCGCTCCAGCTCTTCGTCGCCGTGTGCGAGGAGGGGACGCTGACGCGCGCGGCGTCGCGAGAGAACATCGCGCTGAGCGCGGTGAGCAAGCGGCTGGGGGAGCTTGAACAGGCGCTTGGTACCGAGCTCTTTATCCGGCACTCGAAGGGCATGATGCTGGCTCCCGCCGGAGAATCCCTGCTGCACCACGCCCGGTCGATGCTGACGAGCGTCGAGAAGATGGGAGCGGAACTCGACGAATACCGCATCGGCATCAGGGGCCACATCCGGATGCTCGCGAACGTGTCGGCCATCGTCGAATTCCTTCCCGACGACCTGCCCGCGTTCTTCTCGACCCACAATCTGGTCAAAATCCATCTCGAGGAAAGACTGAGTGCGGGTGTCGTCAAGGGTGTCGAGGAGGGGTATGCGGAATTGGGCATCTGCGTGTCCACGACCGACAGCCGCGATCTTTTTATCCATCCCTATCGTAGTGACCGGCTTACACTGGTAGTGCCGCAAGATCATCCGTTGGCCGATCGTGCCTCAATCGATTTCGTGGAAAGCCTGGATTTTGACCATATCGGCTTCCACGCCGACAGCGCGATCTATACGCGTTCGCGCGCGGCAGCCGCCGAGGCTGGAAAAGCGGTCAATCTGCGGATCAACGTGCCGAGCTTTGATGCCATTTGCCGGATGGTGCAGTGTGGCCTTGGTGTCGGATTGATTCCGGATCGGGCGTTTGAAGTGTTGGCCTCTGGCATGGGCATCAAGGCGATCCCACTCAGAGATGACTGGGCCTATCGCGAACTGAAGATAGTGACCCGCAATCCTGCTGGGCTCTCGGTCGTGACACAGATGCTCGTTGAGCATCTGGTCCAATCGGGCAGCAGTCGCCAGCTTGCGTCGGCGGCGGCACCTCCGCTGTCTGCGTCGAACCTGTAACGCGACTATGCGCCAGTATATTGATCGATGCTGGCGTAGCTCATGTCCGTAATCCCTTTGGGCGAGGAGATCGTTGGAAAGCCAGATCGCAGACGGCTTGCCGGTCGATCGGATCATGGGATTGAGCCGGGCTCGGACATTGACATGATTCATCTCGTGCTTATCGATGTGCATGGGGATACCTTTCTGCTGGCCGGCTGACCCAGCCTGCATTTGATTTGGCCGCCACATCCGGAGACCATGATGCCTTTCGACCTGATCCTGCGCGGAGGCCGGGTAATCGACCCCTCGCAGAAGCTGGATGCCGTGACCGATATCGCCTTCGCCGGCGGCAAGGTGGCGGCGGTCGGCAGCGCCCTCAAGGCGGATCCGGGCACCGAGGTGCGCGATGTCTCGCAGCTCATCGTGACGCCAGGGCTGATCGATTTGCATACCCATGTCTATTGGGGCGGCACGTCGCTCGGCATCGACGCCGAGGAGTTCTGCCGTCTCTCCGGCGTCACCACGGCGGTCGACACCGGAAGCGCCGGGCCCGGCAATTTCGCCGGATTCCGCAAGCATGTGATCGAGCCGAGCCAGGTCCGCATCCTCGCCTACCTGCACGTCTCGCATGCCGGCATCTTCGGTTTCTCGCACCGGATCATGGTCGGGGAGAGCGAGGAGTTGCGGCTGATGAACCCGATCGAGGCGGCGAAGGTGGCCGATGCCAACCGCGACCTCATCGTCGGCATCAAGGTGCGCGTCGGCCTGCACTCCTCGGGCACGTCCGGGGCGGTGCCGCTCGACATCGCGCTGGAGGTTGCCGACGAGGTCGGCATGCCCCTGATGGCGCATATCGACCATCCGCCGCCGAGCTATGAGGAGGTGCTGGCCCGTCTGCGTCCCGGCGACGTGCTCACCCATGCGTTCCGCCCCTTCCCCAACACGCCGGCGACCGCGCAAGGCACGGTGAAGAAGGCGGTGCTGGACGCACGCGAGCGCGGCGTGCTGTTCGACATCGGCCATGGCAAGGGCTCGTTCGCGTTCAAGACTGCGCGCGCCATGCTCGCCAACGGCTTCTATCCGGACACCATCTCCTCGGACATCCATCAGCTCTGCATCGACGGCCCCGCCTTCGATCAGGTCACGACCATGTCGAAATTCCTGTGCATGGGCATGGAGCTGCCGGATGTGATTGCGGCTTCGACCGTGAATGCGGCAATGGCCCTGCGGCGCCCCGAGCTCGGCAGTCTCAAGCCGGGCAGCGTCGGCGATGCCACGCTGATCTCGGTCAGGCAAGGTCAGTTCGACTATGAGGACGTCGTCGGCGAGCACCTGATCGGCGATCGCAAGATCGCCTCGGAGGGCGTCGTCATCGGCGGCCGCTGGTGGCATCCGAAATAGAGCTTCGCCTCCCGCCGCTTGTGGTGCGAGGCCTTGAGCCTATTCGTTCTTGTCGACATTCCAGAACATCGGCGTTGCCGGGCCGTCGATCACGCCGGTCAGCGATTTGCGCCATGCGCTCGGCGCCTGGAACTGACCGAGCGGGACGTAGATCACCTGATCATAGGCTTCCTTCTGGATGTCGAGGGCAATCTTCTTCTGCTGCTCCGGGGAGGTGGCGCGGGCAAAGGCGTCGCGCAACTGCTCGAGCTTGGGGTCTTCGGACCAGCCGAACCAGCCGCCCTCCTTGCCCTTGCCGACCATCGCGCCATTGACGAGCGGGTTCATCGAATCGGCGGCGCCCTGGTAGGTGAAGAACATGTTCCAGCCGCCCTCCTTCGGGGACTTCTGGCTGGCGCGCCGGGTCACCACGGTCTGCCAGTCCATCGCCTGAAGATCGACCTTGAAACCGGCCTCGCGCAACAATTGCGCGGCGATGACCGGCTGCGCCTTCAGCAGGATCTGGTCGGTCGGTGCCAGGATCACCACAGGCGTGCCGTCATAGCCGGCCTCGGCCAGGGCCTTCCTGGCTTCCGCCATACCGTTGCCCTTGATCAGGGTCTCACCGCCGGCGTCGCTGGCCAGCGGCGTATCGCAGATGAAGTAGGCGCCGCAGAGCTTGTAGTATTTGGGATTGCCGATCTGTGCGTCGAGCACATCCTTCTGGTTCATCGCGAGCAGGGCGGCTCGGCGGATCTTCACATTGTCGAACGGCGGATGCAGGAAGTTCATCCGGCCGAACGACTGAAAGCCGAACTTGTTCAGGATTGCCATCTTGATGTCCGGATTGGACTCGAGCACGGGCAGCAGGTCGAACGGCGGCGTTTCGACGAAATCGACATCTCCGGATTGCAGCGCGTTGAGCGCCGTCTGCGCGTCCGGCATCGTCAGCCACTCGACACGGTCGACCTTGACCACCTTGCCGCCCGAGGTCCACTCGGCCGGCTCCTTGCGCGGCACATAGCCGGTGTTCTTCTCGTAAACGGCTTTTACGCCGGGCTGGAATTCGGCAGCCACGAACTTGAACGGGCCGGAGCCGATCTGCTCCGGAATCTGCTTGGTGATCGGGGTCTCCGCGAGCCGCCTGGGCATCATGAAGGCGCAGATCGACGATGGCTTGGCGATCGTCTCAAGCACAAGGCCATAGGGCTCCTTCAGCTTGAGGACGATCGTTTTGGCGTCCGCGGCGTCGATGCCTGCCGTGAAGTCCATCAGCTTGCGCGCCATGCCGTCGACGCTGGTGCCCCAGCGCTTCAGCGAGGCGACGCAGTCCTCGGCCGTCACCGGCGCGCCGTCATGCCACTTCAGGCCGTCGCGCAAGGTGAAGGTGTAGATCAGCTTGTCTGCGGATACGGTCCAGTCGGCCATCTGCGGCCGCACCTTGAAGCTGGAATCAATGCCGAGCAGCGTATCGTAGACCATGTAGCCGTGGTCGCGGGTGATGATGGCCGTCGTGAAGCCCGGATCGGTGACGCGAAGGTCCGATTGCATCACCGCGGTGAGGATCTTCTTTCCGCTCGCGGCCGATGCGGCCGACGCCCAGGCGACGGGAAGTGCCGATGGGGCCACAGCCGCAAGCTGAAGCAGTTTCCGTCGCGAGACGTGAACCATTTGCAATTCTCCTGACCTGATGCAAACGCAACCAGATGGCGGCTGCCGATGACGGGCAGCGTATGGCTGGGAGCCGCGCGTGACAAGCGGAGTTGTGTCCGCCGAGCTGAATTCGTTTGGCGGCCGAGCAAGGGCCCGTGCCGCCGAAGCCGGCGGTGCGAGCGATGCTGAAAGTCGGCTGGTGTACGAAATGAATGGAGCTACAGCGACCTGGCGATCAGCAGCTTCATGATCTCGTTGGTGCCGCCATAGATCTTCTGGATGCGGGAATCGATGAAGATGCGCGAGATCGGGTATTCCTGCATGTAGCCGTAGCCGCCGAACAGCTGGAGGCATTCGTCGGCGGTCTCGACCTGCTTCTCCGAGCACCAGTATTTCGCCATCGACGCCGTGACGGTGTCGAGGTCGCCAGCGACCAGGCGCTCGATGCACCAGTCCACGAACACGCGCGCGATCATTGCTTCGGTCTTGCGCTCGGCGAGCTTGAAGGCGGTGTTCTGGAAGTCCATCAGGGGCTTGCCGAACGCCTTCCGCTCCCTGGTGTAGTCGGTGGTGAGTTTTATCGCGCGCTCCATCGCGGCGACGGCGCCAACCGCGAGCGCAAGCCGCTCCTGTGGCAATTGCTGCATCAATTGGACGAAGCCCTGGCCCTCCTCCTTGCCGAGCAGGTTTTCCGGCGGCACCGTGACATTGTCGAAGAACAGTTCCGACGTGTCGGAGGCATGCAGGCCGATCTTGTCGAGGTTGCGTCCGCGCTTGTAACCATCCGCGCCCGCGGTCTCGACCACGATCAGCGAAATGCCCTTGGCGCCCGCCTCGCCGGTGCGCGCGACCACGACGACGAGATCGGCGGCCTGACCGTTGGTGATGAACGTCTTCTGGCCGTTGATGACGTAGGAATTGCCCTGCTTCTTCGCGGTGGTCTTCACGGCTTGCAGGTCCGAGCCGGTGCCGGGCTCGGTCATGGCGACGGCGCCGACCATCTCCCCCGAGGCCATCTTCGGTAGCCAGCGCTTCTTCTGCTCCTCCGAACCGTAGTTGAGGATGTAGTGCGCGACGATGGCGCTGTGCACGGACACGCCGGTCGTCAGCTCCGGCACCGTGCTTTCGAGGTCGTCCAGCACGGCGGCGTCATAGGCGAAGGTCGCACCCAGGCCGCCATATTCCTCCGGCACGCTGGCCAGCAGCGCCCCCATCTCGCCGAGCCCGCGCCAGGCAAAGCGGTCGACCATCTTCTGCTCGCGCCATTTTTCGGCATGCGGCGCCAGATCCCTGGCAAGATATTTCCGGAACTGGTCGCGAAAGACGTCGAGCTCTTCGGTCATCCAGGAGGAGCGGTAGGACATGGTCACCTCGGTTGATGCGGCTTACCGGCTTGGTAGGCCGGGCGGTTGCTGCAATTATTGTGTTCTCAGGCTGCGCCGGCGACGCTACCAAGGCGGCCGTAACAGTTTCTGTCGGGATGGTTGATTGTGGCTGTCAAAACAAAAGAGCTCAAGCTCGACATCGAGCGCATCGGCACGGTCTCGGCGATCCTGACGCAGCCGGCCAATGCGCGCGCTTGCTATGTGCTGGCGCATGGCGCGGGCGCCGACATGCGGCATGCGTTCATGGGCAAGGTCGCAGAAGGCCTCAGCGGTCGCGGCGTTGCGACGTTTCGCTTCAATTTCCCTTACATGGAGAACAAGCAGGGGCGCCCCGACCAGCCGGCCATTGCGCACGCCGCCATCCGCGCAGCGGTCGAGGAGGCCGCGCGGCTGTGTCCCGGATTGAAGCTCGTCGCGGGTGGAAAATCGTTCGGCGGGCGCATGACCTCGCAGGCGCAATCCAAGGCGCCGCTGCCTGATGTGAAGGGGCTCGCCTTCCTCGGCTTTCCCTTGCATGCCGACGGTAAGCCCTCAAGCGAGCGCGCCAGGCATCTCGCCGACGTCGCAATCCCCATGCTGTTCCTGCAAGGCACGCGCGACAAGCTCGCCGACCTCGGCCACCTCAAGCCCATCGTTGAAGCGCTCGGCGCGAAGGCGAGTCTGCACGAGGTCGCAGGCGGCGATCATTCCTTCGCGGTACTGAAAAAGTCCGGCCGGACCAACGACGAGGCGCTGACAGAAGTGCTCGACACGCTCGCGGCCTGGATCGACGGTCTTGCCTGAGGCTCACGCCGCATAAAGCCCCTTGTCGCGCGCCTTCTGGATCGCCAGCGCGGCGATCAGGTCCAGCGTCGGCGTCGACAGGCCGGCGGTGCGCGCGAAGGCGGCGGGCGCCCTGACCAGCACGTCGATCTCCATGGCGCGGCCAAGCTCGTAGTCCTGCAGCAGCGAAGGCTTGTGGTTGGGGGCGGGGCCGCTACGCGTGACGCGCTTGACCTCCGGGATGAAGTGCTGGGCGATATCGTTGGCCTCGTTCAACATGCGCGGAATGACATCGGCGAAGGCGGGGTCGTCGCGCACGCCGCGTGCGGTCTGGCCGGTGAGCAGGCACAATACCGATAGCGACATGTTGGTCAGCAGCTTTGACCAGATCGCTTCGCGGATCTCGGCGACCGGCGGCGATTCCAGCCGCGCGTCGTTGAAGACGCCGCGAAGCTTCGTGATCCGCTCGCAATTGCGGTCGTCGCATTCGCCGATCAAGAGGCGGTTGCGGTCGGGGGTGAGGTTGTGCACCACGCCGGGCGCGATCACCTCGTTGGAGGAGAAGACCACGCCGCCGATGATCCGCTCCTTCGGGATGCAGGCGCGCAGGCGTCCGCCGGGGTCGAGGAAGGAAATGTCCGGCGGGATAGGGTGCCGCGGCGGCAGGCCGATGCCGTACCACCAGGGAATGCCGTTCTGCGCGAACACGATCGCGGTGTCGTCCTGGAGCAGTGGCTTGATGTTGGCAACCAGCCCCGGCAGCGCGGTCGCCTTCAAGGTCGAGATCACGACGTCCTGCGGCCCGAACTGGGCCGGATCGCCTGATGCATCCACCTTGGCGCTGACCTCGGAATCGCCCACGCGCAGCTTGAGCCCATGGGCGCGTACCGCCTCCAGATGTGCCCCCCGCATCACGCATGAGACCTCATGGCCGGCCCGCGCCAACCGTACCGCCAGATGGCTGCCGACGGCGCCCGCGCCGAAAATGCAGATGCGCATATAATGTCCCGTCCTGAATCCCTTGGTGCCGCCCGCCGGCAGCATGACACAAGCCGCCATGCGATGGGCGCGACCGCCCCACGCCGGAAAGATATGGATCGGAATGCGTTGCCTCGGCCATAGTGCGCGTCAAGCAAACGACCGGAGGATCGCCGATGACTGCCAGCCCCGTCCTGTGGACCCTTGACGAGCGTGGGGTTGCGACTGTCACGTTGAACCGGCCGGAGGTCAACAACGCCTATGACGGCGCCCTGATCGCGGGCGTGCTCTCGGCCATGGACGATCTCGGCAAGAAGCCTGGCCTTCGCGTCGTCGTGCTCAAGGGTAACGGCAAGCACTTTCAGGCCGGGGCCGATCTCAGATGGATCAACGGCGTGCGGCCGCAATCGACCGAAGCGAACGAGGCGGCCTCGCGCGCGACCTTCGAGGCCGTGCAGCGTCTCAACACCTTGCCGATCCCGACGGTCGCGCTGGTGCAGGGCGGCTGCTTTGGTGGCGGCACCGGCGTCATCGCCGCCTGTGACGTCGTGATTGCCGCCGACAACGCCCTGTTCTCCATCACGGAGGTGCGCTGGGGCCTGACCGCCGCGATCATCATCCCGCAGCTCTGCGACGCCATTGGTGTCCGGCAGGTCCGCCGCTACGCGCTCACCGGCGAACGTTTCGGCGCCGAGGAGGCCCGCCGCATCGGTCTCGTCCACGATTTCGTGCCGCTCGCTGATCTCGAATCCGCCGGCGCGAAGGTGGTCGAGCAACTCCTCGCCAACGGGCCGGAGGCGATGGCCGAGACCAAGCGGCTCGCGCTGGAGAGCTCGTTCGGCGGGATGGCCGTGGACGATGCCGCCTACACGCGGCTCGTCCACCTGCATTCGCTGAAGCGGCAGAGCGCGGAGGCGGCGGAAGGGCTGGCGTCGTTTGCGGAGAAGCGGGCGGCGAACTGGGGAGGCGGGAAGGCCTGAACGTCAACAGCCGCGGCAGATGTTGTTGATGCTGCGATAAACGGCGTCGTCGTCCTGCCGCATCTGCCGCAGCGTTTCGAGCGTCTGACCCTTGTTGGCAGGTGCAACGGGCTTGCGCTTCGCGGCGAGTTCTTCTTCTTGCCGGTTGTAGCAGGCTTCGCGACCGGGCTTGGCCTGGATGAAGCGGCAGTTCTGCTCGATGGCTGCGGCGGGAGTTGCCGAGAGCGCGAGGGCGACGAAGGCGGGCAGGGCGAATTTCACGACTATCGAGTCCATGGCAGCCTTCTCTCAGGTCCGCCGATCGAGAGCAACCGCGATCTTGCGACATCTGCACGACACGGTCTACAGCGACGGTGCGAGTGACGTCTTGAGCAGGGTGAGCAGCGCCTGCACCGCGGCGGCGTTGCGCCGCCGTTCGGGAATCGCGGCCTTCACCCACAGCTCGGGAATCGGAAAATCGCGCAGCACCGGCTGCAAGCTTCCGTCGCGCAAGGCATCTGCGACGAGATAATGTGACATCAGCGCGATGCCGTTGCCCGCGATGGCGCTGCGCGCCAATACATAGCCCTCGTTGGAGGACAGCAACGGACTGACCTGAATGCTGATGCGGCCGCGCGGTCCGTCAAAGACCCATTCCGGGCCGGTCGGCAGAAAGCTGAGGCAGCGGTGCTCGACCAGATCGCGCGGATGCTTTGGTACGCCATGCGTCTTCAAGTAGGCCGGTGAGGCGCAGAGCAGTCGCTTGAGCGCGCATAGCGGCTCATCCACCACGCCGCCGAACGAATGCGGGAAGGCGCCAATGGCGATGTCGAAGCCTTCGGTCACGGGGTCGACCGGCCGGTCGATCAGCACGATATCGAGCTTGAGCTTCGGGTTCTGGGTCTGGAACGCACTGAACGCATCGGCCAGCCGTGCCACCGTCAGCGAGGTCGGTGCCTTGATGCGGAGATGATCGACGAGATCATGGCCCTTCTCGCCCATCCGCGAGAGCAGGTCGGCGGCATCGGTCACCACGCTGCGCGCGCGATGCACGTAGCGCTGGCCGGCCTCGGTCAGCCGCAGCTGCCGGGTCGAGCGGTGGAACAGCGGCGTCCCGATCCGCGCCTCCAGTTGGGTAACGCGCTTGGCGATCACCGAGGTCGAGACATCGAGCTGGCGCGCAGCGGCCGAGAAGCCGGCCGCATCGGCGGTGGCGAGGAAGGCCTGCAGGTTTACCAAGATGTCCATTTCAACCTTTCGCGATTCGAGAAAGATGATCGCTCGTTTTGATGGATTGTAGCCTGCTGCGCGTTAATTCATAGTCGTGCCCAAGCAAAGGAATTCGGGAAGGGACGCGCGCCATGCCGGCCATCACGATCGAAGAACCGGCACGGAAGGTGCCGCTCTACGGCGAATATGAAGTCGTCGTGCTTGGAGGCGGCCCCGCCGGCATCATGGCGGCGGCTTCAGCGGCGCGCGCGGGACGAAAGACGCTTCTGATCGAGCGCTACGGCTTCCTCGGCGGCATGGGCACCGCTGCCGGCGTCACCAATTTCTGCGGCCTGCATGGCAACGTCTACGGGGAGGCGCATCGGTTGGTGCAGGGCATGGCGTCCGAGCTGCTGGCGCGGATCGACGCGTTGAACGGCCTCAATACGCCCCATCTGATCCTCGGCAAGGTCTTCGCCCAGGCCTATGACACCGCGGCCTACAAGATCGCGGCCGACGAGCTTCTCGCCAGCCACAAGGTGCACATCCTCTTCCACGCCCTCGGCGCCGGCGTGGTGATGGGCGACGACCGCCGCATCGACGCGCTGCTGGTCGAGACCAAGGCCGGCCGGCAGGCGGTACGATCAGAAATCTTCATCGATTGCTCCGGCGACGGCGATCTCGCAGTCTGGGCCGGCAGCCCGTTCGAAATCGGCGACGAACACGGCCATCCGATGTACCCCTCGATGATGCTGCGCCTCAACGGCATCGATCCCGACAAGGCCGGCGATGCCTGGCGCACCATTCCGCAGTTGATGGAACAGGCGCTTGCCGCCGGCACGCACAGATTCCCGCGCAAGAGCGCGATCGTGCGGCCGCAGAAATCCGGCATCGAATGGCGGGTGAACTTTACGCAGGTGGCCCGCGAGGACGGCCACGCCATCAACGGCGTCGAGCCCGACGATCTCACCCGCGGCGAGATCGAGGGCCGCAAGCAGGCGCTCGCGGCTTTCGAATTCCTGCGCACCGTGCCGGGCTTTGAAAAATCCTACATCGTCGATCTGCCGCCCCAGCTCGGCATCCGCGAGACCCGCCGCATCAGGGGTGGCTACCAGCTCAGCGGCGAGGACGTGCTCGGCTGCGCCTCGTTCGAGGATTCGATCGGCGTCAACGGCTGGCCGATCGAGGCCCACGTTCCCGGCGACGTCGTCTTCACCTTCCCGCCGATTCCGGAATCGCGTGGCTATAACGAGCTGCCCTATCGGATGCTGGTGCCTGAAGGCGTCGACAACCTCCTGGTTGCCGGCCGCTGCGCCTCGATGACCCATGAGGGCCAGTCGGCGGCGCGGGTCTCCGGTGCCTGTTTCGCGATGGGCGAGGCCGCCGGTTCCGCCGCGGCGCTGGCGCTTGCCGGAAACCGGATCCCGCGTGACATCCCGGTTGAAAAATTGCAAGAAACGTTGAAACAACACGGCGCCTTCATCGGGCGGGACCAGCCGGTGCCCGAGGGCTTGTGACGGACCGCCAACAAAACGACCAAGATAACGACAGGAGAGGAAACGGGATGATCGGGATGGTGCGGCTTGCGCTTGCAGGCCTTGTGGCGATCGCGGCGATAGGCACGGCGCAGGCCGAAGATGCGTTGAAGGCCAGGATCGGCGTGCTCCGCCTGTCCTCCTCCGCGCCCGTCTTCATCGCTCAGGACAAGGGCTATTTCCGGGACGCCGGCCTGGAGGTCGAGCTGAAATTCTTCGACGCGGCACAGCCGATCGCGGTCGCCACCACGTCGGGTGACGTCGATTTCGGCATCACCGCGTTCACCGCCGGTCTCTACAATCTCGCCGGCAAGGGCACACTGAAGGTGATCGGCGGCATGAGCCGCGAGAAGGCAGGTTATCCCCTGATCGGCTATTTCGCCAGCAACAAGGCCTACGCGGCCGGATTGAAGACTCCGAAGGACCTCGCCGGCAAGCGCGTGGCGATGACGCAGGTCGGATCATCCTTTCATTATTCGCTCGGCCTGCTCGCCGACAAATACGGCTTCAAGCTCGCGGACGTGAAGATCGTGCCGCTGCAATCGCTGTCGAATGCCGCGGCTGCACTGAAGGGCGAGACCGTCGATGCGGCGCTGCTTCCCGTCTCCACCGCACGAAAGCTGATGGACGAGGGCGGCGCGAAGCTCCTGGGCTGGGTCGGCGACGAGACGCCCTGGCAATTGGGTGCGGTGTTCGCCTCGCCCAAGACGCTGACCAACAAGGCGCTGGTGACCAAGCTGCTCGGCGCTTTGGCCAAGGCCGACCGCGAATATCACGACGTCATCCTGACCGCGATGAAGAACGGCGTTGCGCCGATCAACGACAAGACGAAGCCGCTTTTGGAGATCATTGGCAAGTACACCAACCTGCCGGTCGAGAAGGTGGTCGGCAACTGCGCCTATATCGATCCCGACGGCAAGCTGGACGTGAAGAACGTCGACAACCAGATCAAATGGCTCCAGGAGCAGGGCTTTGCCGACAAGGGCTTTGACGCGAATGCGATCATCGCCAAGGAATTTGTGAAGGCGGATTGATGTTGCGTCTTCCCAACCATCCCCGTCACCCCGAGGCGCCCACCTTGCGGCATGCCGCAACGTGGGCCTCGAAGGGTGTACGGCCCGGATGTAGCGGGGCCGCTCATCCTTCGAGGCTCTCTTCGCGATGCCTTTGCATCGCGATGCTCGCACCTCAGGATGACGGGTCGAGAGTTGAAGGTGCGCCTTGGACCTGATCGCCAATCGCATCACCCATCGCTTCGGCGATCTCGCCGTGCTCGACGACGTCTCGTTCACCGTCGGCGCCGGCGAGGTGGTGGCGATCGTCGGGCCGTCGGGTTGCGGGAAGAGCACGCTGCTGTCGATCCTCGGCGGGCTGCTGCAGCCGACCTCGGGTGCGGCCGAACTGCGCGGCGCGCCGCCGGCGGACAGTCTCAATCCGCTGACTTTCGTGTTCCAGGATTTCGCGCTGCTGCCCTGGGCCACGGTCGAGGAGAACGTCGAATTCCCGCTGCTGCACACCCAGCTCTCGGCTGCGCAGCGCCGCGCGCTGGTTGACGACGCCCTGCGCCGCACGGGGCTCACCGATTTCCGCAAAACCCATCCCAAGCAGCTCTCCGGCGGCATGCGCCAGCGCGTCGGCATTTCGCGCGCGCTCGCGGTCAAGCCCGCGATCCTGCTGATGGACGAGCCGCTGTCGGCGCTGGATTCGCAGACCCGCGAATTGCTGATGGAGGATTTCGTCCGCCTGCTCGCCGATGGCGGCATGGGGGCGGCCTATGTCACCCATAATCTCGAAGAGGCGGCACGGCTCGCCGACCGCATCGTGGTGCTGTCGCGGCGGCCGGGGCGTATCCGCGAAGTCGTCAGCGTGCCGATGACGCGCACCGAACGCGGTGAGACGGCGGCGCGCGAGAAGCTGCTGGCACTGCAGAACCAGATCTGGTCGCTGATCCGCAACGAAGCCATCGATGCCGAGCGCGAGGTCCAGCATGCTTGATCGCGCGGCGACGGATACGGCGGTGAAGAGCGAAGCGACGCGTCGCGTCCGCTTTCGTGGGGCAGGCTTCGTGCCCGCCAGCAGCCGTTTCGGCGGCTGGATCGCGCTCGCCCTCGTCATCGCGATGTGGCAGGCGGCTGGAAGCGCCGGCCTCGTCAATCCGCTGTTCCTGCCGGCGCCATCGGCAATCGCGCGGGCGATCTACCAGCTCGCGGTGTCCGGCGCGCTGTGGCAGCACGTGTCCGCTTCGCTGCTGCGCATCGGCGTCGGCTGGCTGCTCGGCACGGCCGCCGGCGTGGTGGTCGGCTTTGCGATCGGTCTGTCCCGGCTGGCGCGCAGCGTCGGCATCACCTTCATCTCGGCGCTGTTCCCGATTCCGAAGATCGCGCTGCTGCCGCTGTTGATCCTGTGGCTCGGCATCGGCGAAGAACCGAAGATCGCGACCATCGCGCTCGGCGTGTTCTTCTCGACCGCGATCTCGGTCTATAGCGGCGTCGATGCGGTGCCGCGCAACCTCATCCGCATGGCGCAGAGCTTCAACGTTCCCTTTGCCACCATCGTGCGCAAGGTCATCTGGCCGGGCGCGCTGCCTGCGATCCTCGCCGGCTTCCGCATCACCGCGTCCGTCGCGCTGCTCCTCGTCGTCAGCGCCGAGATGATCGGCGCCCAATACGGCATCGGCGCCTTCGTGCTTCAGGCCGGCAATCTGATGCAGACGGATCAGCTGCTCGCGGGCGTGGTGATCCTGTCGGTGTTCGGGCTTGCGGTGGGCAAGGTGATCGGCTGGCTGGAGACAAGGCTGCTGCACTGGCGGTGAGGCATTCTCCGTCAATTGCGAGCGAAGCGAAGCAATCCAGAATCTTTCCGCGGCGGCAGACTGGATTGCTTCGTCGCAAGGGCTCCTCGCAATGACGACGTGGCGAGCATCGCCTCACGCATTCCCGCGATCCTCGCGAAACAAATCCAGCTTCTGCTGCACCGGGCGGTCCGAGAAGCTGAACAGCACGGCGTCATCGTCGGCCACGTGCGTCACCCACTGCCAGCTCGGCACCACGAACAAATCGCGCGGGCCCCATTCGAAAACGGTGTCGCCGATGCGGCTGCGGCCTTTGCCTTCGATCGGACAGAACACCGTCGCGTCGGTCGCGCGATAGCGCGCGGTCTTGAAACCCTTCGGCAGCAGCTGGATGAAGGTGCCGATGGTCGGCATCGCGAAATCGCCGGTCTCGGGGTTGCTGAACTTCAGCTTGAGCCCGTGGCAGGCATCCCACTCCTGGCTCGCGCGGGCCCTCTCGAGCGCCTCGCGGGTGTAGGCGTAGGGATAGCTGAAAATCGGTGACGTCTTCGAACTCCGCTTCACATCGACGGGTAAGAGGTTGTGGCCGTAACGGGCAAAGCTGTCGCCGGCGGGCTTCGTGATCTTCTGCTGGTCTTCCTTGGAGCCTTCCGCGAAGGAGCAATCGAAGAACTGCACCAGCGGGATGTCGAGGCCGTCGAGCCAGAACATCGGCTCGCTGGTCTCGTTGGAGTGATCGTGCCAGGTCATCGACGGCGTGATGATGAAGTCCCCTTGCTCCATCGCGGTGCGCTCGCCGTCGACGGCGGTGTGCGCACCCTTGCCTTCGAGCACGAAGCGCAGCGCCGACTGGCTGTGACGATGCGCGGGCGCGACGTCGCCGGGCACCACCATCTGCACGCCGGCATAGAGCGAGGTCGTGACCTTGGATTGCCCGCGCAGGCCGGGATTCTCCAGCACCAGCACGCGCCGCTCGGCCTCCTTGGCGGTGATGAGCTTGCCGGCTTCGATCATGTAATCGCGGATGATTTCGAATTTCCAGAGGTGTGGCCGGCAGGCGCTTTTCGGCTCCGGCGTGATCAAATCGCTCATTACCGTCCACAGCGCGGTGAGATTCTCGCCGTCGATCCTCTTGTAGAAGGCCTCGCGTTCCGGCGTCTTGGTCACGGCTTCCATGGCGGCGCTCCCGTTCGTTTGTTGATTGACAGTATACTGACGATCTAGGTAGCGTCAACGTGACGAATGGAATACGACAATGTCGTTCCGGGGCACGCGAAGCGTGAACTCTGGTGCGCAGTTGCGCACCAGGGAACCTCGAGATTCCGGGTTCGATGCTGGCGCATCGCCCCGGAATGACGCGGGAAAATTACAGGGAGGTCTCGATGAAGCTGCACGGTTATTTCCGCTCCAGCGCCGCCTATCGAGTGCGGATTGCGCTGAACCTGAAGTGCCTGGGGGCCGAGCACTTGCCGCATCATTTGCGCAAGGGAGAGCAATGCGCGCCCGCCTATCTCGCCATCAACCCGCAAGGGCTGGTGCCCGCACTGGAAAACGATGCGGGTGCGGTGCTGACCCAATCGGTTGCCATCATCGAATGGCTCGACGAAATCCACCCCGATCCGCCGCTGCTGCCGAAGGATCCGCTGCGGCGCGCCAAGGTGCGGGCATTTGCGCTGGCGATCGCCTGCGACACCCATCCGGTGCAGAATTTGAAGGTGCTGGCGCGGCTGCGCGAGCTCGGCCTGCCCGAAGAGAAAGTCCAGGACTGGGCGGCGTGGGTCAATCGCGAGGGGCTGTCGGCCTGCGAGACCTTGATCAGGGACGAGCCTGGCCCGTTCTGCTTCGGCGCGGCGCCGACGCTCGCCGATCTCTGCCTCGTGCCGCAGCTCGCCAACGCGCGCCGTTTCGGCGTGGATGTGTCGGCCTATCCGCGCCTGCTCGCGGCAGAGGCCGCCGCCAAGGCGCTGCCGGCCTTTGCTGACGCCGCACCGGAGAAACAGCCCGATGCCGAGTAAGCCGTCCGCTCCGATTACGATCGACGCAGTCTATGCCGCGCCGGGCTATCTGTTCCGGCGCATGCAGCAGATTGCGGTGTCGATCTTCATGGAGGAGTGCAAGGCGTTCGACCTGACCCCGGTGCAATATGCGGCGCTGATCGCGATCCATACCCATCCCGGCATCGACGCGACTCGGTTATCGGCCGTGATCGCCTTCGACCGCTCCACGCTCGGCAGCGTGATCGAACGGCTGCAGGCCAAGGACTATATCGAGCGCAAGCCGGCACCCGAGGACAGGCGGATCAAGCTGCTCTATTTGACCAAATCAGGCGCCGCAACCCTGCGCGAGATCATCCCCGCCGTCGAACGCGCTCAGGCGCGCATGCTTGAGCCGCTGAAGCCGGCCGACCGCAAGACGCTGATGGGGTTGCTGGCTCAGCTCGTCGATCTCAACAACGAGGCCTCGCGCGTGCCGCTGCGGGCCGAGGACGCGCTTGAGCATCTGGGGAAGGCGGGGTAAGGTGCGATTGAGTGAGAGGTTGTGGTATTCGGGCTGCGCCTCAATCTCCGCCGTCGTCACGGATCAGCGCGCGCTTAAGGCGCGCTTGTCCGGGACGACATTGAAAGAGATTGGCGCTGCCATAGCCCTCACATCCTCAACAATGCCTGCCGATCGATCTTGCCCGTGCCCGTCTTCGGCAGCTCGTCGATGAAGATCACCTCGCGTGGATATTTGTAGGGCAGCAGCTTGCCCTTCACATAGTCCTGTAACCGCCGCGTCGCGTCGCCTTGGTCGACGGTGCGGCTGTTCATCACCACCACCGCCTTCAACGTCATCCGCCGGTCCGGCAGCTCGGCCGCGAACACCGCGCATTCGCGGATATCGGGATGGTCGGCGAGACACAGCTCGACTTCGAGCGGATAGACCCACTGGCCGGAAATCTTGATGAGGTCGTCGGCGCGGCCGCGGAAGAAGTGGAAGCCGTCGGCATCGCGCACGAAGCGGTCGCCGGTGTAAATCCAGCCGCCCTCGCGAATGGTCTCGGCGGATTTGTCCGGCCGGTTCCAGTACAGCGGGGTGTTGGAATCGCCGCGCACCCACAAGATGCCTTCCTCGTCGTCGCCGACGTCGCGGCCGTCCTTGTCGCGAAGCGCGACCTCGTAGCCGGGCACGCGCAGGCCGGCGGCGCCGAGCTTCTTCCGCTCTGGCCTATTGGAGAGATAGATGTGCAGCACCTCGGTCGAGCCGAGGCCTTCGACGATCTCGAGGCCGGTGAGCGTCTTCCAGCCGTTGAAGACTTCGGCCGAGAGCACCTCGGCCGCGGAAAGCGACATGCGCAAGGACGAGAAGTTCGTCCGTTGCGCGCCTTCGGCCTTGGTCAGCGAGGTGTAGAGCGTCGGCAAGCCGAAGAAGACCGTTGGCTTATACTGCTCGATGGCCGCGAAGATGGCGGCGGGCTTAGGCTGGCCCGGCAGCAGCAGCGTTGCGGCGCCCGCCGAGAACGGGAAAGTGACGGAATTGCCGAAGCCGTAGGCGAAGAAGATTTTCGGCACCGAGAAGCAGACGTCGTCAGGCGTCAGCTGCAACACGTTCCGCGCAAAGGCAGCCTCGCTATAGGCCATGTCGTGCTGGAGATGAACGATGCCCTTTGGCCGGCCGGTCGAGCCGGAGGAGTACATCCAGAACGCCATCTCGTTGCGATGCGTGTCCGCTTCGGGCAGTTCGGCCGGAAATTGCTCGAGCCAGCTTTCCGCCGCGACCGCCTTCGGTGCGGCGTGATCGCCCACCGCGCCATTGACGACGATCAGCGTACGCAGGCTCGTATCCTTGCAGGCCTCTGCGTTGAAGCGGGCACAGAACTCGGCATCCGCCACCGCAACGGCGGCCCCGGAATCGGCGAGATAGAATTGCAGCAGGTCCGGAGGTGTCAGCGTGTTGATCAGAAGCGGCACGAAGCCGGCGCGCACCGCGCCGAAGAACGCCGCCGGGTAGGCCGGGGTATCGTCGAGGAACAGCAGCACGCGGTCGCCGCGCCTCAGGCCGAGCGAGGCAAACCCGTTGCCCCAGCGGCAGGCCTCCTCGCAGAGTTCGGCATAGGTCCGCGAGCCTGCCGGCCCGATGAGCGCGAGCTTGCCGCCGCGGCCTTTGCCGAGATTGTCGAACAGCACCCGGCTGGCGTTGTAAGCTTGCGGAACCACAAAGCCGATCTCGCGCGCCCCCTCGCTATCGGCGGGCACTTGGTCGCGGATCTCGTTGCTCATGCCGCATCTCCGCCGTTCCTGGCCGCCTCGTAGCGGGCCATGAAGCCCGGCGACATCGCGCGCAGCCGGGAATCGTCGATGCGGCCGGAGCGGGTGATGTAGCTGTAGGCGAAGTCCATCAGGTCGAGCTTCATGTGCTGAGCGAAATGCTCGTACCAGAACGCCGAGGTGCGCGCGGCATTGACGAGCTTCTGCACCACCGGCTTTCGTGCAGCCTGGTAGCGGTGCAGGGCAGTCGCAAGATGCGCGTCCGATTCCAGCGCCTTGACCAGCGCAATGGCGTCTTCGATCGCGAGCCGCGTGCCCGAGCCGATCGAGAAATGTGTCGAGTGCAGGGCGTCCCCAAGCAGCACCATGTTCTTGAACGACCAGTGCTCGTTCCAGACCCAGGGGAAATTGCGCCAGACCGATTTGTTGGAGACCAGGCAGTGACCGCCGAGCGTGTCCGCGAACACCTCCTCGCAGACGCCCTTGGACTGCTCGAGATCCTTGTAGGCGAAGCCATAGGCCTGCCACGTCGCGTGGTCGCATTCGACCAGGAAGGTGCTCATGATCGGCGAGTAGCGGTAGTGATGGGCGTTGAAGGCGCCGCGGTCGGTCTTCACGAAGGTCTGTGACAGCGTGTCGAAGCGCTTCGAGGTGCCGTACCAGACGAACTTGTTGGAGGAGTAGGACAGCGAGGTGCCGAAATCGCCTTCGAAGGTGCGGCGCACCAGCGAGTTCAAGCCGTCGGCGGCGACGATCAAATCATGGCCGCCGAGCTGGTCGATAGCATGAATCTGCGTGTCGAAGCGCGGCGTGACGCCGGCATCGAGCGCGCGCTGCTGCAGGAATTTCAGTAGTTCCAGCCGCCCGATCGAGGAGAAGCCGACCCCGTCGATGGCGACGCTGTCGCCGCCGAGGTTCAGCGTGATGTTCTCCCAGCTCTCCATATGCGGTGCGATCGCGTCGGCCGTCTCCGGGTCGTCGGCACGCAGGAACTCCAGCGCCTGGTCGGAGAACACGACGCCAAAACCCCAGGTCGCATCGGCCGGGTTCTGTTCGAACAGGTCGACCTGATCCTCGGGGTGACGCTTCTTCCAGAGATAGGCGAAATAGAGCCCACCGGGCCCCCCGCCAATCACGGCGATCCGCAACGTCTGCCTCCCTGATTGACAGTATACTCACTATCTAGGGGTAGACTAATGTGCTCCGGCGTCCGGCGCCAGCGGAATTATCGCCAACGCGCGGGCGCACCGAAACTCATCGTCGGACACACGTTTTGCGCGCGTCCGAAACCGTTAGGGCCGAATCATAACCAAACCGCGCCGGCTTGGCTATTCACGCGTCAGACGCAGCGTTTCACGTAGACCCCATTCACCAGCACCCGGGTGCAGCGGACGACCGGAACCGGCTTGCGGACCACGACAGCGGCGTTCGCTGCGGCGCATCCGGCACGATGGACGCCGCGGGCGCACACCACTGCATTGGCATCGGCGGCCTCGAAGGTCATGGTCGCTCCGAAGGCGAGGAGCGCAGAAGCAACGAGCAGCAACGAACGCATGTTGTCCTCCCGGTCTGGTCGTGATGGAAATCGGATCCTTGCAAAAGGTTTGTCGCCGCAGGCGCGCGGGAATTCATTTCCACGCAGCCAACCATTGTTGCGCGCGCGCGCGCGCTGTTTCATCGCGCCGCGAACGGTGCCAGCACGTTCCTGCAGGCCGGCGAGAGCGATGCCGCCCCGTTGGAAAGACATTGCGCGATGCGGCCGCCGCCCGGCGCCACGCCGGCACAGAGTGTGCGGATATCGCTGCCGCAGGCCGATCTGGCGATGAACAGCTCCTCGCGCGGCCGCAACGGTCGCAGGACGATCGTGGTTGGTGCGGCCGCCGGTGCCGCTGCAGCCGCAGGAGCTCCGCCCGCGGGCGCCGCGGTTGCTGCAGCTCCGCCGGCTGCCGCGCTCACGGCCTTCGCGCAGACCGCGGAAATCCTGGCCTTGTTCTTCCCCAGGCATTCAAGCGCGGCCGCGCTGCCCGGCGGCACGCTGGCGCACACCTTGGGATAATCGGTGCGGCACGCGCCCTTGACCGCCGCAATCGCCGCGCTGCCCGGTTGCTTGGCCGCAGCCGCCTTTGGCGCCGGTGCGGCGGCGGGCTTTGCAACGGGGACGGATTCAGCTTTCGGTGCGGCGGGGGCCGCCTCCATCTTGGGCGCAGCCTCGGTCTTCGGCGCGGCGGGCGCCGCTTCGGTCTTCGGGGCCGCCGCAGGCTCGACTGCGCGAACCGCGGTCTGGCATCCCGATGACAGGCTCGACATGTTCTTCTTCAGGCATTGATACGCTTCTACGCCGCCTGGCGTGACACTCGCGCAGTGCGCCACGAAGTCCGAGCGGCATGCCGACCGGATCGCGCCCTTCTGAGCCTCGGTCGGCGCTTGCGCGAACGCGCCGGTTGCAGTTGCGAAGAGCGTCGCCGCCAGCAACGCCGTGCGCACTGATGCATGCTTCAACGTGTTGAACATCCGAACGCTTCCCTACCTCGCCGGCAACGCCGACGATTCCCAGAATGTGATGCAATCGCAATCGTCGCGAGTGATGCGCCCGCGTGCGATATCATTGGCCTCTTTGACCTCTACCGCAAGGAGATAACACCTGCGCAATTGCGTCGTAGTTACGTGGTCAAAGCCTGACCATGCGCTTGCCGCGGTTCTCGCCCGCGAGCAATCCGATCAGCGCCTTCGGCGTGTTCTCGAGGCCGTCGATGATGTCCTCCTCCACCTTCAGCTTGCCGGATTTGACCCAGCTCTGGAGATCGGCGAGCGCGCGCTGGCTCTCCTTCATGTAGTCCATCACGATGAAGCCTTGCATGACCAGCCGCTTCACCACGATCAGTCCCGGCACGCCGCGCGGGCCATGGGCGGCGGGCGCGCCGTCATATTGCGAGATCGCGCCGCAGCAGGCGATGCGGCCGCAATTGTTCATCTGCGGCAGGCAGGCTTCGAGAATGTCGCCGCCGACATTGTCGAAATAGACGTCGATGCCTTTCGGAGCGGCCGCACGCAACGCCTTGAAGGTCGCGCCGTCCTTGTAGTCCACCGCGGCATCGAAGCCGAGCTCGGAGGTCAGCCAGTTGCATTTGTCCGCGCCGCCGGCGATGCCGATCACGCGGCATCCCTTGATCTTCGCGATCTGTCCGACGATCGAGCCGACCGAGCCGGCCGCCGCCGAGACCACGACCGTCTCGCCATCCTTCGGCTTGCCGATCTCGAGCAGGCCGAAATAGGCGGTGAGGCCAGCGATGCCGAACACGCTGAGCAGGTGAGTCATCGGCTCGAGCTTCGGCATCTTGGTGAGATGCTTGGCGCCCACCGCGGCAAATTCCTGCCAGCCGGTGTCACCGAACACGATGTCGCCGGGCGCAAGCCCCGGCGCCTTCGAGCTGACCACCTCCGCAATGGCGCCGCCCGCCATCACGCTGTTGGCTTCGACTGCGGAGCGATAGGTCGCGCCGTGCATCCAGGCGCGGTTGGCGGCGTCGAGCGAGATGTATCGCACGCGCAGCAAGGCGTCCTTCGGTTCCGGCACTGCGCCGTCCACCATCTTGAAGTGCTCGGGGCCGAGCTTGCCGCTGGGCTTTTCGACCAGCAGAATTTGGCGATTGACGTTGCCGCTCATGGCGTTTCCCTCTTTGATCGACTTGACGATTATTGATGCAGCCGCCGCAAGCGAAACGTGCAGGTCGCATGCGGTGTGCGCTGCATGAAGGCTAGATCGCGGCGATCCATTTCACAACGGGAATATCCGGTCAACGCGAACACACGCAAAGCGTGTTGCGTCGCTGTGAGGCGATGGACGATTCCGCGGGCGCGAACAATTAGGCTCAAGTGGCGGTAATTCGCGCCGCGATTTCAATGCACCCCCTTCCCTTGTGGGAAAGGGTGGCTTCGCGCCACCTTCTCCCACAAAGGGTGAAGGGTTTCACAAAGGGTGAAGGGTTTGCAGCGAGCGCCTGGCTTCAGCTTATTCGTCCAAAGACCCGGTCCAGCGCCGCATCATACGTCGCCTGCACCAGCTCTGGATGCAGCTTCCCCAGCACCTCCATCATCACGCCGGAATTGATCTCGATCACTTTCCACTCTCCGTCGACGCGCACCACGTCAATTGACGCAAAGGCGATGCCGATGGCGCGCGCAGCATCGATCGCGAGCTTCGCGCAGGCCGCGCGAAGCTCGCCGTCCTCCATCAGTTCCGGCTTTGCGCCGGCATCGAGATTGTGCCGCCAGTCCGAGCCACGCTGCTTGCTGTAGACGACGAGGGGCACATCATCGAGCAGCACCACGCGCACCTCGTTCTCGATCGCGACATAGGGCGAGATCGCGAGCCCGGTGCTCATCGAAAAAACTTCGCCGACCGCGTGGTCGAGTTCCGCCTCCGTCGTCACCTTGAACACCGCGCGCCCCGATGTCCCCTCGTTCGGCTTCACCACCACGCCTTGCGGATGGTCGTGAAGCAGTTCGAGCATTGCATCTCGCCAGATGGCGCCAACGACACTCTTGCCCAGCTTCGGGTTGAGGAAGAGGTGATGGGGAATGCAGGGCACGTCCTGGAGTGCCAGCGCCTCGGCGGTGGCCGATTTGTCGTTGGCGAGACGATGCGCGATGGCGCTGTTGACGCCGATGTCGTAGCCGAAGGCGAAATGGCGGGTTTGGCCCCGGCGCATCGCGATCAGCCAGCCTCCGGAGCGGACATCGACGGCGATGCCGTGGTCCGCGCAATAGCGCCTGATTGCCTGAACGAAGATTCGCTCGCCGCTTGCCAAGTCGCTTGCCATTGTCTTTGCCGTTCCTGTCGCCGAAAGCCGCAAAAACGCGGGCGGAGGCGCCAATCGCGCGGAAAATCAGAGCTATTCTTAATGAAATTCTCGCGAGCGCCACGGAAATTAAGTGCTGCAATCGAGCCTTGGTGGGAAAAGAAATTGCCCTCCCTGCATGCCAGGCAGCAGATTCATGGTGATGTGACCAATTCCGCCGCCAATGCCAGTTTGATCGGCATCAATTGCATCGGGAACGAGGTTGATTATTGGTCTCAATGGCGTAGATCACACTCGCGAAATCATCCGCCATGGCAATGGTGTCCGCCCCCTTTCACGGGCCGGGCAGCGCTTTGCCCTAAAGCCGCAATTATTCGGAATATCGAAAATCATGAGCGCGTTTTACCGAGAGAAGGTTCTTTCCGTTCAGCACTGGACCGACACGCTGTTCAGCTTCCGCGCGACACGCGATACCGGCTTCCGCTTCCAGAACGGCCAGTTCGCGATGATCGGCCTCGAGGTCGACGGCCGCCCGCTGCTGCGCGCCTACAGCATGGCGAGCGCCAACCACGAGGAAGAGCTCGAGTTCTTCTCGATCAAGGTTCAGGACGGCCCGCTGACCTCGCGCCTGCAGAAGATCAAGGAAGGTGACATCATCCTTGTCGGCCGCAAGGCGACCGGTACGCTGATCACCGACAATCTGCTTCCCGGCAAGCGGCTGATGCTGCTCTCGACCGGGACGGGCCTTGCGCCGTTCGCGAGCCTGATCAAGGACCCCGAGGTGTACGACCAGTTCGAGTCCATCGTGCTGGTGCATGGCTGCCGCCAGGTCTCCGAGCTCGCCTATGGCGAGAAGCTCGTCGCTTCCTTGCGCGAGGACGAGCTGTTCGGCGAGCTGCTCGCGGACAAGCTCGTGTATTATCCGACGGTGACCCGCGAGCCATTCAAGAACCGCGGCCGCATCACCGACCTCATCAGCTCCGAGCAGATCTTCAACGACATCGGGCAGTCGCCGCTCGACATCGCAACCGACCGCATCATGATGTGCGGCAGCCCGGCGATGCTCGAAGAGCTGAAGGTGATGTTCGAAGGCCGCGACTTCGTCGAGGGAAGCGGCAACAGGCCCGGCCATTTCGTGATCGAGAAGGCGTTCGTCGAACGGTAAGCTCTGTTGTCCCGCCAACCCGGGACAGCTTCGCCTCGCAATTGCTCGTCGTCCCGGACAAGCCGCCCGGGACGACAGCTGAACCCGGCCGGGGCGTGCTCCATTGCCTGCTGGCTGCAGCAACTTCACCCATCCTCCCATTTTCTATTGCATTGCAGCAACCCGCCCATCGGACCGATTGATTTGTCTCGGCCGAATTCGCTAGCCTGAAACAATGGCCGCGTCATATCCGTATGACAGGCGCAGGCGTATCGTACCGCCTCATGCTGGCGAGAGGATGGGAATCGTGGCCGACGACAACAAGACGCAGGAATCCCCCTACGGTCCATCTTCCAAACGCCTGCCGCTGGCGGAAGAGGGGATCATGGAAACCCTGCTGCTGCCATTCTCGCCGCGCTTCATCGTGCTGACGATCTGCGCGGTCGTCACCGCGCTCTTGATCGGAATCGGTATCGCCGACCGCAAGATCTTCGACATCCTGCTGGTGCCGATCCTGATTTTCGGCGCGCTGACGCTGCTCGGCGTCCGCGATCTCCTGCAGAAGAGCCACGCGGTGCTGCGCAACTATCCGATTTCGGCGCATATCCGCTTCCTGCTCGAAGAGATTCGCCCCGAGATGCGGCAATATTTCTTCGAGAGCGAGAAGGACGGCATGCCGTTCTCGCGCGACACCCGCGCGGTGGTCTATCAGCGCGCCAAGATGGAGCTCGACAAGCGTCCGTTCGGCACCCAGGAGGACGTCTACCGCCAGGGCTACGAGTGGATGCATCACTCGGTGTCGCCGAAGACGCATGCCGCGGAGAAATTCCGCATCAGCATCGGCGGCCCCGACTGCAAGAAGCCCTATTCGGCCTCGGTGTTCAACATTTCCGCGATGAGCTTTGGCGCGCTCAGCCCGAATGCGGTGCGCGCGCTGAACGCCGGCGCCAGGAAGGGCGGCTTCGCGCACGACACCGGCGAGGGCGGCGTCAGCCCCTATCATCGCGAGATGGGCGGCGACATCATCTGGGAGATCGGTTCCGGCTATTTCGGTTGCCGTCGTCTCGACGGCACCTTCGATCCCGAAGCGTTCGCGCGCGTCGCCGGCGACGACCAGATCAAGATGGTCGAGCTCAAGGTCAGCCAGGGGGCCAAGCCCGGCCATGGCGGCGTGCTGCCGGCGGCAAAGGTCTCGGAGGAGATCTCCAAGATCCGCGGCGTCGCGATGGGCGAGGACTGCATCTCGCCGGCTTCGCACCGCGCCTTCTCCACCCCGACCGGCATGATGCAGTTCATCGCCGAGATGCGCCGCCTCTCCGGCGGCAAGCCGACCGGCTTCAAGCTCTGCATCGGCCATCCCTGGGAATTCCTGGCGATCTGCAAGGCGATGCTTCAGACCGGCATCTATCCGGACTTCATCGTCGTCGACGGCAATGAGGGCGGCACCGGCGCGGCGCCGCTGGAGTTCATGGATCATCTCGGCATGCCGATGCGCGAGGGCGTCAATTTCGTCCACAACGCGCTGATCGGCATCAATGCGCGCGACCGCGTCAGGATCGGTGCTTCCGGCAAGATCGCCACCGCCTTCGACATGGCGCGGGCGATGGCGATCGGCGCTGACTATTGCAATTCGGCGCGCGGCTTCATGTTCTCGCTCGGCTGCATCCAGTCGCTGAGCTGCCACACCGACCGCTGTCCGACCGGGGTGGCGACGCAGGATCCGACGCGAGCCCGTGCGCTCTACGTGCCGCTCAAGATCGACCGCGTGCACAATTATCACCACGCGACGCTGCATTCGCTGACCGAGTTGATCGCCGCGGCGGGCCTGGAGCATCCGCAGCAGCTGCGCCCGATCCATTTCAGCCAACGGACGTCCACGACCCAGGTCCAATCCTTCGCGCAGCTTTATCCGGCGCTGCGCCCGGGCGAGCTGCTCGAAGGCACGGAAGACCTGCGCTTCCGCGACGCCTGGCTGATGGCGCAGGCCGATACGTTCCAGCCGACGCTGTGAGCGCCGCCGGCAAGGGAGCTATTCTCGCGCCAAAAAATTCAGCTGTCGTCCCGGACAAGCGTAAGCGCCGATCCGGGACCCATACCGCGTGATCTATCGCTTGCAGTTGCTAGCTAGCAGTACCGAACGTCAAATCTTCGCCAAACCGCTTCCTGGGAGTATGGGTCCCGGATCGGCGCGCGCTTGAGGCGCGCTTGTCCGGGACGACAGGGGAGATTCCAACTTACGCTGCCGCCTGCTCACTCAGCCGCGTCGCCAGGATCTTGTCGATCCTGCGTCCGTCGAGATCGACCACCTCGATATGCCAGCCGCCGAAGTCGAAGGCGTCGCCGACGTCAGGCAGCACGCTGAATTGTTGCAGCACCAGGCCCGCGACCGTGTTGTAGCGGTGCGGCGGCAATTCGACGCCGAGCAGCTCGCCGAATTCGTCGACCGGCATCCAGCCGGAGATCAGCAGTGAATCGTCCGTGCGCTTGACGTAGGCCGGCTCCGGCGGGCCCTCTTCGGAATGGAAGGCGCCGACGATCGATTCGAGGATGTCGGCCGTCGTCACGATGCCTTCGAAGCCGCCATACTCGTCATAGACGAGGCCGACATGCACCGGTGCAGCCTTCAGGATCGCCAGCACGTCGCGGGCATCCGCCGATGCGGGAATGCCGGGCGCCTCGCGCACCAGCGCGCGCAAATCCGGCGTACGCTCGTTCATGTAGGCGACCAGCAGGTCCTTGGCCTGGAGCACGCCGATCGGCTTGTCGCGGTCGCCGTCCGAGACCGGAAAGCGCGAATGCGGACTCTTCGCAATGACCGCCTGGATGCTTTCCGGTGCATCGTTCAGGTCGATCTCGTTGACCTCTGTGCGCGGCGTCATAATCGCGCCGACCGGCCGGTCGCCGAGCCGCATCACGCCTGCGATCATCTCCTTTTCGCCCGACTCCAGCACGCCCGCGCTCTCGGCTTCGCTGACGAGATGGTGGATCTCGTCCTCGGAGACCTTTTCCTCGGCCTTGCCGCCGCGGCCAAGCAGCGAGAGAATCAATCTGCCGGAGAGATCGAGCAGGAAAACCAGCGGCAGCGAGATCCGCGCCAGAACGTGCAGCGCGGGCGCGACCCTGACCGCGATGCTTTCGGGGTCGCGCAGCGCCACCTGTTTCGGCACCAGCTCGCCGACGATCAGGGTGGCGTAGGTGATGAGCGTGACGACAATGCCGACGCCGACGATGTCGGCAATGCCCAGGGACAGGCCGAGCTCGACCAGCCGCTGCGTCAGCCGCTGTCCGAGCGTTGCGCCGGAGAACGCGCCGGAGAGAACGCCGACCAGCGTGATGCCGATCTGCACCGTCGAGAGGAATCTGCCGGGATCGGCCGAAAGCCGCAGCGCCCGCTCGGCACCGCGCACGCCCTTGGCGGCGAGCAGCGACAGCCGGGCCGGGCGGGACGAGACCACGGCCAGCTCGGACATGGACAAGAGGCCATTGATGACGATCAGGACGACGACGATGACGAGTTCGACGGAGAGCATTGTGCGCAAGGGAAAGAGAAACTTGGCCCGGCGGACGCCGGACCAAGGCCTTCATATATGAATTCCCCATGCAATTTGCCGGGTTCCGACTCAAATTGTCGCACCGGAACCTTGACTGTGCTGCTCAGAACTCGCCGTGCAGCCGGCCCGAGAATACCGACACCGGGCCGCGGTCGGCATTGTAGGCGGGGTTGACGATGAGCTGGTAGTCCGCGGTGAGCGTGAGATTCCCGTTCAGCGCGTAGGCGTAATAGGTTTCGAGGATGCGCTCCTTGCGGTAGTTGAGCGCACCGTCGCCGATCAGCACGCCGAGGCCACCGGCGGCGAGGAAGTCCCGGTAGTCCTGCGAAATCGCGTTGATCGCACCGCCGACGCCGATCGCGTCGTCGGGCCGGCCCCATTTCGTGCCCTTGATCGACAGACCGCCGGACAGGCTGCGATGTATGTCGGTGAAGGCAAGTGTCTCGCTCTTGCCGTCGTTCCAGCTCCAGCGGCCGAACAGTCCGACATCGTCGGTGATCGCCTGCTCGAGGTTCAGCACATAGCCATATTTCACCCGGCCGCGCCGGGTCTGCGCGATGTCGAGATTCAGCGCGGGATTGTCCAGCGTCTCGCGGAAGCTGCCCATATTGGCGCTGTCGAGCCAGCCCATGGTCCTGAGCTTGCCGGGCTGGCCGAACAGCGAGAAGCGCGTCTCGAGCTCGAGGACGTACTGGCCGCGCTCTCCGACCCTGGTGTCGAAATGATTTGAATTGGACTCGGAGACCATCAGGAAATAGCCGCCACGCAGCGCCCATTGCTTCTGGTTGAGCTCGGCGGTGACGCCATAGGTGAGGCCGACCTTGTCGGCAGAATAGTCGAAGGCGCCCGGTGCCCACAGCGACCAGTTCATGAAGTCCTTGCGGGTGTCCTTGGCGTAGGCGTTGCCGTCGAACACGTCGATCACCGCGAACTTGCCGGCCTGCACGGTGAGGCGGGACACGTCGACCTTCTGTCCCAGTTGCAACTGACCGCTCGCGAGCTCTTCCTGCTCGCCGCCGAAACCGAAGGTCTGTCGCACGAACAGGCGCGAGGTGTTGTAATGCGGATAGGGGAAGTTCGATTTCTGAGCTTCGCCGTTCGGAAAGCCCGCCGCGCCGACCGTGTCGTTCAGTCCAAAGCCCTGGAGCAGCTCGGGATTGAAATAGACTTCGCCGCCGTCCCACAGCCGCGCGTTCAGGAACAGGCTGTTGCTCCACGTCGCCTTGGCCTGCCTCGACGGCGTGAGCGAGTTCGGTCCGGTATAGAGTGCGGGGAACGACGGATAACCTTGCGGCAGATAAGTGCTCTGGCCGTG
Source organism: Bradyrhizobium diazoefficiens (assembly GCF_016616425.1). NCBI lineage: Bacteria > Pseudomonadati > Pseudomonadota > Alphaproteobacteria > Hyphomicrobiales > Nitrobacteraceae > Bradyrhizobium > Bradyrhizobium diazoefficiens. Next base: position 51,904 of record NZ_CP067101.1, on the reverse strand, counting down.
GATCTCCCAGCGATCGGATTCGGTGTCGATCAGGGAGCTCTTCGGATCGTAGCTCGGCATGCCCGGCCAATCGACCTTGCGGTTGAGGCCGAGCCTGACCTGTTGGACGTCGAGCGACGAAGAGGTGTATTGGGCGCCCGTGGAGAAGGCGACATCGGCGCCGTCGAAACGGCTGTAGAGATATTCGAGCCGTGCGCTCCAATGCGGCGCGAAGCCGTATTCGACACCGGCGCCCGCGATCCAGCCGGGCCGTGTGTTCAGGATTTTCGGGATCTCAGCGCCGGAGGCCGGCGCGTCGAAATAGCGCTCGCCCATCCAGGCAAAGCCGCCGGTGGCGTAGACCAGCCACGGACCGCTGGTGTAGCCGACGCGGCCGCGCAGGCTCGCGGTGTAGTCCCATTGCTGCGTGACGGTGTTGGCGGGCGTCGCCAGGACGGACACGATCGAGTTGGACGTGATGTAGCTCGGAAACGAGAAATCGCCCTCGACGCCGACCAGCCAGCCGGCGTTGAGCCGGTAGTTGTAGCCGGCCTGCACGCCGCCGATCATGCCGCTGAAGACGCCGCTGTCGTTGATCCCTGTGCCGTCGTTCAGCGCAAAGCGCGACGAACCGCGGCCGTAGCCGGCATGCGCGCCGATATAGAAACCGGTCCAGTCATAGACCGCCTTCAGCACTGGAGCCTTCAGCGGCAGATCGGCCGCGTGGCCGGTGGCGGGGAAAGCCAGCACGCCCGAGGCAATCGCCGCGGCCGTCCGCAAGTACCGGTGTCCTCTCAACGTCAAAACGCACGCCCCCAAAACGCGAATGTATCCTGGCCGCCGCGATATCCCTGCCGATTCGCAGCGCGCCTGTCATCAGGTTCCGGTTGTCCGCGCGACCGGCCGAGATGATCTCGATTCGACGCGACTTCTTCCCAAGTTCCTGTGCCTCTGCAAACCTTATTGCGATTAATTCGCAATAGCAACTGGTGCGGTTTGCCGCAGCCGATGGTTCGCATCGCTGTGTGACGGCACCGCAACAATTCCCGAGGCCCCGAAATAATGAGCCGCCCGGGGGGCAGCCGGGCGGGTCGGGGGGGGCACGACACGGGGGGTGGATGAGGCGCCGGTGTTGGACGCAGGAATCCACGCGAGATCTGCCTCAGGTACTCGATCAGTAGCAGGCATATGAGCTAGCCGAGGGGTCCCTTGGCGAGCCGGTTCGCGTCGAAGTTATCGACTTCGGTGAGCAACTCGCAGAAGGCCGTCGCGCCCTGGTCGATCAACCGCTCGCCCTTCTCCGCGACGGCCAATGTCGCATTGCCGATCGCGCCGCTGGCGTTCAAATCCTGCGCCTGCCAGGCGAATGGCGCGGGCCGTTGCGTCGACAGCCAGCGATACTGCTCTTCCAGTGCGATGCTGCTTGCGGGAAAATCCGCGATTGCATCTTGACGCACCTGATCGGGATAGCGCGCCAGCATGATCGAGGTCTCGATGGCGCCGCCATGAATGCCGTGGCGCACTTCGTCGGCCGGGAACAATTTGTCAGCGCCCGACAGCCGCGACCAGGATGTTGTCACCACAAAGAGCTTGCGATGCGCGCGAAGATCCTGTGCCACCAGCATCATCGCCGCGCTGTTGCCGCCATGGCTGGTGATGATGACGAGCTTCTTCACCCCGCGCCGCGCGATGTCCTCGCCGATATCAGTCCATCGCTTCAGCGCGACGTCGGCCGGCAGCGTCTGCGTGCCGGGATAATCGATATGCTCGGTGGAAATCCCGACCGGTTCAACGGGCAGGAAACTGGCCGGAACGGCCGCGGGCAACAGCTCGCGCACGCGCGCCAGATAGGCGTCCGCGATCAGCACGTCGGTTGCAAGCGGCAGATGCGGGCCGTGCTGCTCGGTCGCCGCCAGCGGCAGCACCGCGATCCAGCGCGACGTCTCCGCAGGGGGTGCATCGGCCCAGCGGATCTCGGTCCAATCGCGGGACGGCATCATCGTGGGTTTCTTTGCCCGAATTTGTCACGTAATTTGGGGTATCAGGGGACGTAGGCCTCGCCGGCTCGCGTCCCCGAATGTCATGCGGTTTTATCGCGTTGTGCCCATATGGGCCAGACGCGATTGGCCCAGAAGCGATCGACGGAGTGCCATTATGACCCCCTTTCATCTGCGGCGAGCGCTAACGGCCGGCCTGATGGCCGCTTTCGTCTGCAGCGTTCCGGCGCGCGCCGAGACGCTGGACAAGGTCACCTTCGGCACCAATTGGGTCGCCGAGGCCGAGCATGGCGGCTTTTTCCAGGCCGTCGCCGACGGCACCTACAAGAAATACGGGCTCGACGTCACCATCGTCCCCGGCGGCCCCAACGAGAACAACCGGATGCTGCTGATCGCCGGCAAGATCGATTTCTTCATGGCCGCGAACACGCTGATGTCGTTCGATGCGGTCGCCAACAACGTTCCCGTCGTGACCATCGCCGCGATCTTCCAGAAGGACCCGCAGGTGATGCTGACGCAGCCCGATGCCAAGGTCAGCAAGATCGAGGACCTCAAGCCGCTGACGCTGTTCGTCTCCAAGGAGGGCATGGGCAGCTACTTCCAGTGGCTGAAGTCCGAATACGGCTTCAGCGAGAAGAACGTCCGTCCCTATAATTTCAATCCGCAGCCCTTCATCGCCAATCCCAAGAGCGCCATGCAGGGCTACGTCACCTCCGAGCCGTTCGCGGTGGAGAAGGCCGCCGGCTTCAAGCCGAACGTGTTGCTGCTCGCCGATTACGGCTTCAACACCTATTCGACCCTGATCGAGACCCGCCGCGAAATCGTCGAGAAGAAGCCGGATCTTGTCCAGCGCTTCGTCGATGCCTCGATTATCGGCTGGTACAACTACATCTACCGCGACAATTCCGCCGGCAATGCCATGATCAAGAAGCTCAATCCCGAGATGACGGACGATCTGCTCGCCTATTCCGTCGCCAAGATGAAGGAGCATGGCATCGTCGATTCCGGCGACAGCTTGAAGAACGGCATTGGTGCCATGAGCGACGAGCGTTACACCTCCTTCTTCAACAAGATGGTCAAGGCCGGCGTCGTGAAGCCCGATCTCGACTTCCGCAAGTCCTACACGCTGCGCTTCGTCAACAAGGGCGTCGGCGTCGAGCTGCGCCCGAGCAAGCCCTAGCAGATGTCGCGGCTGGATCAACGTGTGGCGGCGTCGCTCACCTCTCCCGAAGGGAGAGGTCGGATCGCATCGTCAGATGCGATCCGGGTGAGGGGTTACGCTCCCTCGTGGGACCTGCGCCCCCTCACCCGGCGCTTCGCGCCGACCTCCCCCCGTTGGGGAGAGGTGAAGAGCGCGGCCAGATCCCGCCTCGTCACAGCCTGCGATCGATGGTAGAGCGCTCAACCTCGCCCGCCGCCGAGGCGAGCATGACGGCCCTCGCTGTCAGCCTGCGCGGCGTGACGAAGACCTATGACAACGGCGTCATGGCGCTCGGCCCGTTCGACCTCACTGTCCGCAAGGGCGAGTTCATCTCGCTGTTGGGCCCGTCCGGTTGCGGCAAGTCGACAGTGCTGCGGCTGATCGCGGAGCTCAGCGCGCCATCCTCCGGGATCGTGCGGGTGGCGCGCCGTGAGGGCGAGGTGCAGTCCGGCCATGTTCTGCCAGGTCACGGCATCGGTTTCGTGTTTCAGGAGCCGACCCTGATGCCATGGAGCAGCGTGCGCGAGAACGTGCGGCTGCCCCTGAGGCTTGCGGGCGTGCCGAAGGCGGATGCGCGCACGCGTGCCGACGCGGCGCTGGCCAGCGTCGGGCTCGCCGATTTCGCCGATGCCTTTCCGCGCGAGCTTTCGGGCGGCATGAAGATGCGGGTGTCGCTGGCGCGCGCGCTCGTCACCGATCCGGATATTCTGCTCATGGACGAGCCGTTCGCCGCACTCGACGAGATCACGCGCTTTCGCCTCAACGACGATCTGCTTGCGCTGTGGCGCAGCCTTGGCAAGACCGTCGTCTTCGTCACCCATTCGGTGTTCGAATCCGTCTATCTGTCGCAGCGCGTGGTGGTGATGACGGCCCGGCCAGGCCGCATCCAGGCCGACATCCGCATCGAGACGGTCGAGCCGCGCGGCGAGGCGTTTCGCACCTCTGCCGCCTATTCCGATTATTGCCGGAAAGTCTCGGCGGCGCTGGCGCCGTCCTATTCGGGGCAGTCGACGCTATGACCGCGCAGGCTTCCGTCACCGCAAAACCGCGAGCTGCACAACGCGCGATGCGCCTGGTGCTTCCCGTTATCGTGTTCGCGGCCGGCCTCATCGCCTGGGAACTGGTCGTCCGCATCAAGGAGATTCCGAGCTACGTGCTGCCCGCGCCCTCCGTCATATTCCTGACGCTGATCAAGGACTGGGCGGTGCTGTCACAATCGCTCGCCACCACGCTTGCAACCACGCTCGAAGGTTTTGCCGCGGCCAGCATCGGCGGCATCGCGCTGGCGCTGTTGTTCAACCAGTCGAAATGGGTGGAATACTCGCTATTCCCTTATGCGGTCGTCCTCCAGGTCACCCCGGTGATCGCGATTGCGCCGCTGCTCCTGATCTACCTGGAGCAGCAGACCGCGGTCGTGGTCTGTGCCTTCATCGTTGCCTTTTTCCCGGTGCTGTCGAACACCACGCTCGGGCTCAATTCGGTCGACCGCAATCTCGCCGGCCTGTTCCAGCTCTATGGCGCTTCAAAGCCGCAGACGCTGCGCTTCCTCAAGCTGCCTGCGGCGCTGCCCTACATTCTCGGCGGCCTGCGCATCGCCGGCGGCCTGTCGCTGATCGGGGCGGTCGTGGCCGAGATCGCGGCGGGAACGGCGGGCGCCGGCTCCGGGCTGGCCTACAGGATCGCCGAGTCGGGCTATCGATTGAACATACCCCGCATGTTCGCGGCGCTGCTGCTGTTGTCGCTGGCCGGGATTGTCATCTATGGGGTGCTGGCGCTAGTTTCCCACCTCGTTTTACGGCGCTGGCATGAGAGCGCGCTTGGAAAGGAAAACTGATGGCTGCCGGTTCGATTTCGTCCGAAAAGATCGACCTTCTGATCTATGGGCCGGCGCGGCCGATCCTCGAGAACGGGTTTTCCGATCATTTCGTCGTGCACAAGGCCGAGACGCGCGGCGACCTCGAGCGGTTGACGCCGGAGATCCGCGACAAGATCCGCGGCGTGGCGGTGACCTATCACACCGTCCGTGCCGACAAGGATTCGCTGTCGCAGCTACCCAAGATCGAGATGATCGCGAGCTTCGGCGTCGGCTACGACCACATCGACTCCAAATACGCGGCCGAGCACAACATCATCGTCACCAACACGCCCGACGTGCTGACCGAGGAGGTCGCCGACGTCGCAATGGGCCTTCTGATCGCCACCTTGCGCGAGTTCATCAAGGCCGACCGCTACGTGCGCTCCGGGCTCTGGCAGACGCAGAACTATCCGCTCAGCGTCGGCTCGCTGCGCGACCGCAAGGTCGGCATCGTTGGCATGGGCCGGATCGGCCAGGCCATCGCGCGCCGGCTCGACGCCTCGCTGGTGCCGGTGGTCTATCACTCGCGCAATCCGTCCAAGGACGTCTCCTACAAGCACTACCCTGATCTGATCGAGATGGCGAAGGCGGTGGACACGTTGATGGTGATCGTGCCCGGCGGCGCTGCTACCGAAAAGATGATCAATGCCGAGGTGCTGAAGGCGCTCGGTCCCCGCGGCGTGCTGGTCAACGTCGCGCGCGGGTCGGTGGTCGACGAGCCGGCGCTGGTGCAGGCGCTGAAATCAGGCACCATCCTCGCCGCCGGTCTCGACGTGTTCGCGGCCGAGCCGACCGTGCCGGACGAGCTCAAGACCATGCAGAACGTCGTGCTGCTGCCGCATATCGGCTCGGCCTCGGTGGTGACGCGCAACGCGATGGACCAGCTCGTGGTCGACAATCTCAAGTCCTGGTTCGCCGGCAAGGCGCCGTTGACGCCGGTTGCTGAAACGCCGTTTAGGGGGCGCTGATGGCCGTTCTTCGGGCCGTTGCATTCGCCGCCGCGGCCCACGTGGCCGCGATCGGCATCGCGCATGCGCAGGATGCAACGAGCCTGAAGAAGGAAATGATCGGGCAATGGGAGCTCTCGACCGCCGAGCGCAGCAAGACCTGCGTCGTCACCCTCAAGGGCGATGCCGCAGGTCAGGCTTTCAAGCTGGAGCTGGAGCCGGCCTGCAAGGCGGCGCTGCCTTTCACCAAGGACATCGTCGCCTGGAGCGTCCGGGGTCTCGACATCGTCCGGCTGCAGGACGCGACCGGCGAAGCCGTGATCGACTTCACCGAGGTCGAGGCCGGCATCTTGGAGGGCGTGCGCCAGGGCGAGGGCGTCTACATCCTGCAGGATCTCGCCGCTGCCCGCTCGATGGCCAAGTCGATGGACCAGATGATCGGCGACTGGGCGATGGTGCGCGGCAACGGCCAGCCGGTCTGCGGGCTGACGCTGACCAACACCGAGGCCGGTCCAGACAATTTCCAGGTCTTCCTCAAGCCGAAATGCGACGCGACCATCGCGCAGTTCAACCCGACGCAGTGGCGGCTCGAGCGGGGCCAGATCATCCTGATGTCGAAATCGGGCGAGGCCTGGCAGTTCGAGGCTGACGACAACGCGCAGTGGCGGCGCGTCCCTGATACCGCCGATCCCCTGATCATGCTGCGACAGTAGGCGCCCGGACATTCGTCGCAGGCGAATGACGCCGCGCGAGAGCGGAACCAGCAGACCGGACATCCCGTTGACGGAAGAGGTGATTTCGTTGGGAGATCCGGCATGGCCAAACGCATCCTCGCGATCGGCATCGAACCCGGCAATGCCGACCATAGCGCATTCCCGCAGCTTACGCCGGAGCATGTCCGCAGCTACGTCGAGGCTCAGCTCCTGCGCCTGCGCGGTCTCGGCTTCGAGGTCACGAGCTGTCTGATCGATCTCGATGCGACCGCCGAGGCCGCGGTGACGGCGGCGTTGTGCGACGAGCGCTTCGACTGCATCGTGATCGGCGCCGGCCTGCGCGAGCCGAAGGAGCGCCTGCTGCTGTTCGAGAAGGTGCTCAACCTCGTCCATCGCCTCGCGCCGGACGCCGCGATCTGCTTCAACACCACGCCGGCCGATACCGCTGAGGCCGTGCAGCGCTGGGTCGATGCTTGATACACGCGGACCTGCTCAAGCAACCCTATTGGCATTCATGGTGGTGCCGCCCGTCCCGCGCTCTGTCCAAGTGTGAGAGGGAATGAACCTTCAGCGAGGGATGCTCCAAGAGGAACGTTACGACAGATGCGCCGATAGAGACCCACTGGCCTTCGCAACCATCCATCAGCTACCGCCGGAGACGTTTTAGCCCGGATTGCGCGAGCTGATATCCAGCAGACTCTTTCGCACAGCTGTTCGCCGCCGTTGCGCGAGCGCCAACGCGTTGCCAAGCACCTAAATCAACCGCAGCCCGCGGAGGCTGGCATGCCCGCTTCTGCCGACGATGATGTGGTCGTTCACGGCAATCCCCCAGCGGCTTGGCGATGTCGATGATGGCTTTCGTCATCTGGATGTCGGCCTGCGACGGCGAGGGATCGCCTGACGGGTGGGTGTGCAGGAAACCGCCGTCGCAGCCATGATGCTGAGTACGCTTCGGCTTTTACGGTCGAGGAAGTGACTGGGGACGCCAACAGGGGACGGCAGTCCGTGACAGTTGGCGATCATCATGTTGCCTCACAAACGCTCTTGCAACGTGTCGGCTGGTCACGCGCGGTCACGAGCGCAAGTCGGTTCTAGCTCTGGACGAAGACAGGCTGCTGATCAACCTAAGGCCACGACATGGACCGTCAGCTATGAGCGGTTGCGGCATAAAGCTGCCGCTAGTCTCCCTCACTTGATGCCAACCGCCATCGAGTCCGGACCGATCAGCGGTTCGACTCGCGTCTCCACAAAACCTGCCTCCCTGAGCCAACTCACACACTCCGCTCCCGTGAAGTCGAAGCCCCCGCGGGTCTCGATCAGCATGTTCAGGCTCATCAGCAATCCAAAGGCATTGCGCCGACGGTCATCGTCGATAATCGGATCATAGATGATCAGCGCGCCGCCGAACGGTAACGCTTCGTAGGCCTTGCGTATCAGCGTCCGCTTTTTGTCAAGGCTCCAGTCGTGCAGGATATGCCCCATGATCAGCACATCCGCAGGCGGCATCGCCTGCGCGAAGAAGTCACCGGCTTGGAATGAGAGCCGCGCGGAGAGACCGTGCCGCGCCGCGTAGGCTTCGAAATGCGGCCTCACCACCGGCAGATCGAAGCCGATACCAGAGAGATGGGGATGCGCCCGTGCAAGCTCGACCGCAAGGCCGCCCTGTGCGGTGCCGATGTCAGCGAAGCTCTTGTAGTCAGCCCAAGGAAATTTCTCTGCAATAGCGTGCGCGGCGCCGAGGCTCAATCCCGTCATCGCCTTGAGGAACTCTGAGAGAATCTCCGGGTTGCGATATATCTCGTCGAACAGGTCGCGACCCTGCTTCGCTTCGTTCTGCGGCTCGCCGGTACGCAAGGCTTCGGTCAGCGCACCCCAGAATGGATAAAGCCGCGCGTTCGCCATTTCGAGTATTCCGCCGACATAGGTTGGTTTGCGTCGGTCGAGAAATTGGGCGCCGGCCGCCGTGTTGGAGTACAAGCCATCATTACGTTCGAGCTGCCCGAGCGAGACCAGCGCATCGAGGAAGTCTCGGACGCTGCGCGGATGAAGCTTCAGCCGCGTCGTCAGCACGTCTGCGCTGAGCGGCCCGTCGGCCAGCAAAGTGAACAGACCGAGTTCGACTGCGCTCAGAAGCGTCTTTGAGCCCCAAAAGGCGAAGCCGAGCTGCATGATATCGTCCGGTGTTACTGATGCCCTCGCGTTGAGGTCTTTCGCTTCAATTTGCTGGTTCATGGCGGAGTCTCCCGATGGGGGTAGGGAATGCAGCCAGATTAGTTTCGGAGCGCAAGGTTGACCTTGAAGCCGTATTGATTTTCCATGCTCTTTCCATTGACATGCCGACTGCGGCGGGAGCCTCCCGTTGGAGACGATAGGGTGCGCCTCTATTTCGAGAAGTATGTGTTGGATACCGACCGGCGTGAGCTGTGGCGCGGCGAAAGCCCTGTGCCGGTTCAACCCCAGGTGTTCGACCTGCTGGTCCATCTGATCGAGAACCGTGACCGAGTGGTCACCAAAGACGATCTACTGGAGGCTGTCTGGAACGGCCGCATCGTATCTGAATCGACGTTGATCAGTCGCATCAATGCGGCGCGCCGTGCGATCGGCGATGACGGCGACCAGCAACGCCTCATCCGCACCATCGCGCGAAAGGGCGTTCGGTTCGTTGGCGAGGTGGAGAAGCCCCTTGCAGTCATCAGTTCCTTGCCTGTTGAGAGGTCCTCCGACCCCTCAGCCACAACAATGGGACTCCCGGATCGGCCGTCGATCGCGGTCCTACCGTTCACCAACATGTCGGACGACGCCGAACAGGACTTCTTCATCGACGGGATCACGGAGGACCTCATCACGGCGCTCAGCCGCATCCGGCAATTCTTCGTGATCGCGCGCAATGCGACGCTCCGTTACAAGCGCGAGCTCCCCGACGTATGCGAGATCGCGGCGACGCTCGGTGTACGCTATGTCGTCGAAGGCAGTGTCCGCAGGGATGCTGGACGCGTCCGGATTTCTGCCCAACTCCTCGACGGTAGTACCGGAAATCACGTCTGGGCGGAGCGGTTCGACCGCAAGCTCGACGATATCTTTGCCGTCCAAGACGAGATCGCTCGGGAAATCGCGGGACAGATCGAGCCGGAACTGGGCCGCGCCGAATACGACCGGACCAAGGCCACGCCGCCGGAAAACCTCGGCGCTTGGGAGCTGTTCCATCGCGGTATGGCGTTGATCGCGCAACGCACGCGGGAGGGCAATGCCGAGGCGCGCCGTCTGCTCGAACGTTCGCTCGCGCTCCACCCCAGTTTCGCGCCCGCACACGCCGCGATTGCGTGGAGTCAGGCGGAGGATCTTTTCTTCTGCTATGCAACACATGACCCGAAAGACATTCTCGACCGTGCACGCCGTGCCATCTTGCTCGACGATCGGGACGCTTTATCGCATCTGGCGTTGGCCTGGAGCCTGACTTTCAGTCGCCAACCAGAATCCGCGATCGATGCAGCGAAGCGAGCGATCGCACTCAATCCAAGCTTCGCACACGCCTATGCGATCCTTGGCCGGCTCCTGATCCAATCTGGCCGCTGCGACGAAGGTATTCGGCAGGCCGAATGGGCGCTCCGTTTGAGTCCTTTCGCGCCGAGCGCACGTCAGTACCTCAACGTCCTCGCCGTCGGCTATCTCTATCTAGGCAATGATGCCAAAGCGGTTGAACTCGCCCGTGAATCCATCCACTCCTTCGACACCTGGGTGCCGCACATGATCATCACGTCGGCACTCGGCCATCTTGGCGACCACACAGGCGCGGAGCAGGAGAGTCGGGAGACGCTAAAACACCGGCCGGACTTTTCAATCGCTCAGGTGCTGAGGGATTACATCGTCTTCGACCCAATGTGTCTCGATCGGTTGCTGACCGGGCTTCGCAAAGCCGGTGTTCCAGAAACGTGAAAAGTGGCCGTGCCGTTCAGCCAAAGCTATCGTCATTCTGGCGGCGAGAGCTCGGCACATCAGTTGTAGGTCAGATGACCTAGATCAACTTCATCCCCTTCAAGCTCGCATGCCCGTTCCTGCCGACGATGATGTGATCGTGCACGGCAATCCCCAGCGGCTTGGCGATGTCGATGATGGCTTTCGTCATCTGGATGTCGGCCTGCGACGGCGAGGGATCGCCCGAGGGGTGATTGTGGACGAGGATCAACGCGGTCGCCGATAATTCCAGCGCGCGCTTGATCACCTCGCGCGGATAGACCGGGGTGTGGTCGACGGTGCCGGTCTGCTGCACCTCGTCGGCGATCAGTTGGTTGCGCTTGTCGAGGAACAGCAGGCGAAACTGCTCCTTGTCGGCGAAGGCCATGCTGGTGCGGCAATAGGCGATCACCTCGTTCCAGGACGACAGCGCGTTGCGGCTGTTGACCTCGCCCTTGGTCACGCGGTGTGCCGCCGCGGCGATCAGCTTGAGCTGGTTGATCGCGGATTCGCCGATGCCCTCGACCTCGCGCAAACGCGCCACCGGCGCATGCACGACCTCGGCGAACGAGCCGAACGTCTTGATCAGCGTTTTCGCCAGCGGCTTGGTGTCGCGCCGCGGCAGCGCCGGAAACAGCGCCATCTCCAGAAGCTCGTAATCGCTCAGCGCATCCGCGCCGGCATTGTAGAAGCGCTCGCGCAGCCGCTCGCGATGGCCGTGATAGTGCGGCGTGTCCTCGGGCTTGCTCTTGTCGTGGTCCGGCTTGGCGGGCATCGTACGCCAGCATTGCCTCGTCGCGGGCGTTTTTCAACCGACAATTGCAAGAATCCTCCCCTCATGCCTTCCACATGGGCGCGGTCACGGCCACGACACCCGTGACGATGAGCGCCATGCCGGCCAGCATCGACCATGTGAAGCTTTCGCCAAGGAGCGCGGTCCCGAGTGCGACGGCGAAGCCCGCGCGCAGATAGCTGCCGCTCGTCGTGCCGAGCGGGCCGAGCGTGCGGATCAGGCGGAAATAGATCACCATTGCGAGTGCGGTGCAGACGATCGCAAGGCCAAGCACCGCCGCAATCGCCGGCGTCGTCGGCGCCAGTGTCCAGGGCCGCTCGAGGACCGTGGCTGCGGGCAGCATCAGGGCCGCCGCGCAGCTCATGGCCCCGGCTGCCGTGACGATCGCAGGGAGGTTTGAGAAGCGCTGGCCCCAGATCGGGGCGAGCGCGTAGCAGAGGCTCGCGCCGAGCACCGCCATCTGGGCCAGTGGCGCCGCCGTGCCGATCCCGGACAGCGCGTCGGCCCCTATCGTCGCGACAACGCCCGCAAGGCCGAGCGCGACGCCGATGATCCTTAGGCCGCTGATGGTCTGCCGCCCGCGTGCGGTCATCGTCGCGATCGCCAGCACGAACATCGGCGGGGTCGCATTGAGCACGCCGGCGAGACCGCTTGCGATATGCATCTCGCCCCAGCTAATCAGGGTGAACGGCAGCGCACTTTGCAACAGCCCCTGCACGAGGAAGGCGGCCCATACCGATCCTTGGCGGGGCAGGGCGTGTCCCTGCGCCGCTGCGAGCAGGACCAGGAGAATGGCCGCGATCGTTACCCGCGCGGCCACCATCGTGAAGGGCGGAATCGAGGGGATCGCGACCTTGATGAGGGTGAACGAGCTGCCCCAGATCAGCGAGAGCAGCAGCAGGAGCCCGATCTCGACGGCGAGAGAGGTTTGCTGCGACATCGTTTGTTGGACCTGCGTGCTCATGCGATTCGCTCCGGGATGTGTCGGCACCATGATCCGGAGCGGTGACGCAGGCTGGCTGAATTCGGACCTCATCGCCCGATCGAGTCCGATTTCAGCTACTCGTCGCGTCGTGCTGCAACTATTCTGCGGCCATGGCGACAGGCCCGGCACATCGGCAAGCGCTGCCACCGCATCTCGATTGGGAAACCTGCGATCGGGCGCGTCTTTCGCGTGCGCGCGCGTTCGACGGCCTGTTCTTTTCCGGGGTGCGCTCGACGCGCATTTATTGCCGGCCGGTCTGTCCGGTGCGCCCCGCCCGTTCGGAGAACGTCACCTTTTATGCGACCGCTGCAGCCGCCGAACGGGCCGGCTTTCGCCCGTGCCTGCGTTGCCGGCCGGAAACCGCGCCGGGTTCTCCGGCCTGGATGGGAACGGCCACCACCGTGGCGCGCGGCATGCGGCTCATCCATGACGGTTTTCTGGATCGGGCGTCGATGACCGAGCTTGCGGAAGCCCTCGGCGTCGGGCCGCGCCATCTGCTGCGCCTGTTCATGCGCCACGCCGGCGCGAGCCCGAGCGAGATCGCGGCAACGCGGCGCGTGCAGGAAGCCAAGCGTCTGATCGACCAGACGGACATGACGTTGGCGGAGATTGCGTTTGCGGCTGGCTTCGGCAGCGTACGGCGTTTCAACGACGCCTTTGCTGCCACCTACAAGAGGGCGCCATCGTCATTCCGCCGCCGGCGATAGCCGATGCCCGGGCATCACCCGATCTGCTTCTCACCGTGCCGCTCCGACAGCGTGAAGATCTCGACGCCGGTGGCGGTGACGCCGACGGAGTGCTCGAACTGTGCCGACAGCGAGCGGTCGCGGGTGACGGCGGTCCAGCCGTCGGACAGGATCTTCACATGCGGCTTGCCGAGATTGATCATCGGCTCGATGGTGAAGAACATGCCGGGCTTGAGCTGAACGCCTTCGCCGGGCCGGCCGATATGGATGATGTTCGGCTCGTCGTGGAACATGCGCCCGAGACCGTGACCGCAGAAGTCGCGCACCACGCTCATGCCCTGGGGCTCGACGAAGCTCTGGATGGCATGGCCGATGTCGCCGGTGGTGGCGCCGGGCTTCACCGCGGCGATGCCGCGCATCATCGCCTCATACGTCACCTCGATCAGCCGCTCGGCCTTGCGCGCGATCGGGCCGACCGCATACATCCGGCTGGAATCGCCGTACCAGCCATCGACGATGAAGGTGACGTCGACATTGACGATGTCGCCCTCTTTCAGCGGACGGTCGCCGGGCATGCCGTGGCAGACCACGTGGTTGAGCGAGGTGCAGGTCGAGTAGCGATAGCCGCGATACATCAGCGTCGCCGGATAGGCGTGGTTGCCGAAAGCGAATTCGCGGACGAATTCGTCGATGCGCGAGGTCGGCACGCCCGGCCCGACGATGTCGGTCAGCTCGTCGAGGCACTTCGCCACCAGCGCGCCCGCCTTGCGCATGCCGGCGAAGGCGCTCGGTCCATGCAGCTTGATCTGTCCGGTCTTGCGCAGGGAGGTATCGGTGGCTTCGACGTAGCTCATGCGTGTCAGGTCTTTTTCGGGGCTGATCTCGATATCGGCGGAAAGGCTTGATTTCAGGCCCTAATTTAATGATTGCGAGCCTTCATGCAAGCCGAGCGCGTCCGCTCTGCGCTCGAAAGCGGTCTAACTCGGGACTTCTACGGTGGTTTCCACCGGCGGCGTGCCGCATCGGATGCAGATTTCGCGTACGGGGTAAGGGAACCTGGATGCCCTCGTGTCGAAGGCGTTCCACAGCGCCAGCACCGCGTCGCTCTTGGCCTTGTCCATGCCGTCGGAGCCGGCGATCCAGAAGGCCTGACGGCGACCATCAGCCGATAGCTGCGGCTCGGCCAGCTCGCGCGGTACATCGCCACGGGCAGGCAGGAATTGACAGGAATTGATTCGAGGGAGCCGCAGATCCCACAACGCATGCGGCCGGGCCATCGATACACGCTAAGCGAAGTGCGTTAAGGCCGCAAAATACGGGCGGATTGCCGCGAGCGGGCGAAAATGGGTTGGCGCGCGAGTCCGCCGACGATATGGATGCCATTCCAGCCGTTTTTGCCCGGAAGTTGGATGGCCTCCCTCGACTCCGTCAGCCTCGCCATCTTGCTCGGCGCCGTCCTCGTCATGGCCGGCATCCTGTCGAGCCTGCTTGCGCTGCGCTTCGGCGCGCCCTTGCTGCTCGTCTTCCTTGTGGTCGGCATGCTCGCGGGCGATTCCGGCCCCGGCCAGCTCCAGTTCAACGACGTCCGCACCACCTATCTGGTCGGCTCGGTGGCGCTGGCCCTGATCCTGTTCGACGGCGGCTTGCGGACGCGCTTTGCCAGCATCCGCACCGTGCTCGCGCCGTCCGTGGTGCTTGCGACCGCCGGGGTGCTGCTGACGGCGCTGATCACGGCGCCGTTCGCCAAATACGCGCTCGACCTCAACTGGACGGAGTCTCTGCTGGTCGGTGCCGTGGTGGCCTCGACCGATGCCGCCGCGGTTTTCCTGCTGGTGCACACCCAGGGCCTGCGCCTGCGCCCGCGCGTCGGCGCGACGCTGGAGGCGGAATCCGGCACCAACGATCCCTTCGCAATCTTTCTCACCCTGATGCTGGTCGAGTACATCTCCGTCGGCTCGAGTTCGCCCGGCCATGTGCTGATGGAGTTCGTCCTGGAGGCGGCGCTGGGGGCCGTCGTCGGCGTGTTGGGCGGACGCCTCGTCGTCATCGCACTCAACAAGGTGGCGCTGCCGCAGGGCCTGCATGCGCCCTTCGTGACCACGGGCGCGCTGGTGATCTTCGGCGCCTCGCAGATGATGCACGCCTCCGGCTTCCTCGCGGTCTATCTCGCCGGAATCATTATCGGCAACCGGCCGACGCGCGCGCATAACTCGGTCGTGGCGTTCCTCGACGCGGCGACCTGGCTGGCGCAGATCGTGATGTTCGTGCTGCTCGGCCTATTGGTCTCGCCGAGCCGGCTCGGCTCCAGCGTGCTGCCGGCGGTCGCCGTCGCGCTCGTGCTGATGCTGGTTGCGCGGCCGATCGCGGTATTGGTGTGCCTTTCGCCATTCCGCTTCAACTGGCGCGAAAAGATCTTCATCGCCTGGACCGGCCTGCGCGGCGCGGTCGCCATCTTCCTGGCCTCGATCCCGATGCTGGTCGGCCTGCCCAAGGCCTATCTCTATTTCGACGTCGCCTTCGTCGTCGTCATCATCTCGCTGCTGCTGCAGGGCTGGACCCTGGCGCCGGCCGCGCGCAAGCTGCATGTGGCGCTGCCGCGCGCCGAGCGCGGCCCGCGCCGCATCGAATTGGACCTGCCCGGCCAGCTCGAGCAGCAGCTGGTCGGCTATCCGGTGCGGCCCAAGAGCCTGTATTTCCGCCGCGGCCTGATCCCGTCCTGGTCCAAGCCGACGCTGGTGATCCGCAACGAGAACATCCTGACGCCGACGGAAGCCGACCCGGTCGCGCCCGGCGACTACATCTATCTGCTGGCGCCGCCGGAAAAGGCCGAGTCGCTCGACCGCTTCTTCGTCGACATGCAGCCGAGCTCGGCGCCGGACCCGCATCTGCTCGGCGACTTCACGGTCTCCGGCGAGCACACGCTCGCCGAGCTCGCCGAGATCTACGGCGTGCAGGCCGGTAAGGACGAGAGCAAGCTCACTCTCGCCGACTATTTCGACGTCCATCTCGACCGCGCGCCGAAACAGGGCGCGGAGCTCGCGCTGGGCGAGATCGTGCTGGTCGCGCGCAGCATCTCCGGCGGCCGCGTCAACCTCGTCGGCCTGCGCCTTCCGGAAGACGACGAGGCACCCGCGCCGTTGACGCGGGCACAGGCGCTGCGGAAGAAGTTCGGGGAGCTCTGGAACTCGGTGGCGGGGGTTTAGCCTTTCCTGCAGTCATTCCGGGGCGCGCGTAGCGCGAACCCGGAATCCATCTCGCCCAAAAAACCAGTTGTGAAATGGATTCCGGGTTCGCCCTTCGGACGCCCCGGAATGACGAGAACGCGGAACCGCCACCAAATGGCCGCATCCGCCGAAGATTTGCGCAACTTTGTGACCGCGAAACCCGGAACGCTCCGCGGTGCCGCTCGTTCTAAGCCGCATAACAGCTTGGATTGACGGGAGTATGCCAATGCGAAAGCTTATCCTTCCGATCGCGGCGGCTCTGGCACTAGGCGCGGCGGCACCGGCGATGGCCTACGACACAGGCGATCAGATCTCGATGCAGGTCGCGCTCGATGTCGCGAGCGATCTCGGTGTCGCGACGGTCTCGCACACGAACTTCCTCGGTGACGAATGGGAGGTCGACGGCCGCGATTGGACCGGCCGCTGGATGGAGGTCTATGTCGATTCGAGGACGGGCGCGGTCCGCAACGTCGAGCGCGGCTGGTAGAGCCGCTCACGTCGTCACGTCAGGACCTTCACCCCGCCGAACGAGGTCACGCGGCCCTGCTTCAGCATCGCGATCTGGGTCGCGAGCTGGCGCAGCTCCGCGACGTCGTGGCTGACATAGACCATCGGCACGTTGGCTTCGTCGCGCAGCCGCACCAGATAGGGCAGGATCTCGAGCTTGCGGCCCTCGTCGAGCGCGCCGAGCGGCTCGTCGAGCAGCAGCAGGCGCGGTTTCGACAACAGCGCGCGTCCGAGCGCGACGCGCTGGCGTTCGCCGCCGGAGAGCTTTCCGGGGCGGCGCTCCTGCAGGGCGCCGATATCGAGCAGCTCGATGATGCGCTTGTGCTGCACCGGATCGGCTGCGAGGCTGTTCATCCGCCGGCCATAGTCGAGATTCTGCGCAACGGTGAGATGTGGGAACAGCCGCGCGTCCTGGAATACATAGCCGATGCGGCGGCGCCAGGTCGGGACATGGATGCCGGCCGCGGTGTCGTCGACGGTTTCGCCGTCGATCACGATGGTGCCGCGGTCGGGCCGCAGCAGGCCTGCGATCATGTTGACCAGCGACGTCTTGCCGGCGCCCGAGGCGCCGAACAGGCCGATGACGCGGCCTTCGCTGCTGAAGGACGCGTGCAGCGAAAACTCACCAAGCTGTTTCTCGACATCGACGCGCAGCATGGTCAATGCCCGTGCAGGCGCGCGGTGGCGCGGCGTGCGAACCACTCGGCCGCAATCAGTGCGCCGAGCGCGAGCACGATCGAGACGACGACGAGCCGGCCCGCCGCGGCGTCGCCGTCCGGCGTCTGGATCAGCGAATAGATCGCCGATGAAATCGTCTGGGTCTCGCCGGGAATGTTGGAGACGAAGGTGATGGTGGCGCCGAACTCACCGATCGCCTTGGCAAAGCCCAGCACCATGCCGGCGAGCACGCCCGGCAGCGCCAGCGGCAGCGTCACCGTGAAGAATACCTTCCACGGTGCCGCGCCGAGCGTCTCGGCGGCCTGCTCGAGCCGGCGGTCGATCGCCTCGATCGACAGCCGCATCGGGCGCACCAGAAGCGGAAACGACATCACGCCGCAGGCCAGCGCCGCACCGGTCCAGCGGAACGCGAAGACGATGCCGAGATGGTCGGCGAGAAAGCCGCCGACGAGCCCGCGGCGGCCGAAGGTCAGCAAGAGCAGATAGCCGGTGACGACAGGCGGCAGCACCAGCGGCAGATGCACGACGGCATCGAGCAGCGACTTGCCCCAGAAATCGCGCCGCGCCAGCAGCCACGCCAGCGCGATGCCGAAGGGCGTCGCCACCAGCGTTGCCATGATCGCGACCCTCAGCGAGAGCAGGATCGCGGTCCATTCGGCGGGAGAAATCTCGGACATCGAGCCGGAGGTATCACGTCGTGGGGCTGACCAGGAACCTGAAGCCGTATTTTTCCAGAATGGCCTTGGCAGCCGACGAGCGCAGGAAGCCGAGATAGTCGGCGGTCCCATCCTTCGCATTCGCGGTCGCGGCGACGGGATAGATGATCGCGGGATGCGACTCCGCCGGGAAGGTGCCGACGATCTTGACGCCGGGCTCGACCTTGGCGTCGGTGGAATAGACGATGCCGAGATTGGCCTCGCCGCGCGCCACCAGCGTCAGCGCCGCGCGCACGCTCTCGGCCATGGCGAATTTCGGCTCGGCGGCCGGCCAGGCGCCTAACTTCTCCAGCGCCGCCTTGGCGTATTTTCCCACCGGCACGGACTTGACGTCGCCGGTCGCGATCTTGCCGTCGCCGGCGAGCTTTGCCAGGTCAAAACCTTGCGTGATGGTGACGTTGTCGATCTCCGAATCCTTCGGCGCGATCAGCACGATGCTGTTGCCGAGCAGATTGACCCGGGTCGGTTGGTTGATGGTCTTCTTTGAGATCGCGTAGTTCATCCAGTCGGTGTCGGCGGAGACGAACACGTCGGCCGGCGCGCCGTGCTCGATCTGCCTGGCGAGCACCGAGCTTGCGGCGTAGCTCGCGGTGATCTTGACGCCGGTCTTGGCGGTGTAGGCCGCATCGACCTCGTCGAGCGCGTTCTTCATCGACGCGGCGGCGAACACGGTGAGGGCCTTGTCCTCGGCGGCGGCGGGCGAAAGGCTCGCGCTTGCAACGATCGCGAAGGCGGTGAAAAGTCCTGAAATGCGTAACATGGGGAGCGCTCCGTGCGAGTCCGCGCGCGCAGCAAGCACGCGCAAGTCTGGCGTTGGGTGGGTAGATCGCGATGAGTGGAAGCGCTGCTCCACGGGGCCCGGCAGCGGCTTACGACCGGCAGGGATATCGCGATTGCGAAGATAGCAGGCTGGGCCGAGAGGTCAAAGGGCGGCCCCTAATCCCCGCTGTCGTCCCGGACAAGCGCAGCTCTGGACAATGCTACGCATTGTCCAGAGCGGAGCGCCGATCCGGGACGACTGCTGTGGTGAAGCGGCAGCTTGCCTCTCACGACACCCTACGGCTTCGCATCGCTCGCATGCAGAACCGCTCTGCACGCCGCCGGCATCTGCGCCAAGGTCATCGGCGGTTTCGGCTTCGGCGGCTGCGGCGGCGGCTTGGGGTGCAGCACCGCGTCGGAGAACCAGTAGGCGAGATCGGCGGGTTTGCAGCCCTCGCCCCCGGGCTGTGACGGCTGGCCCTCGCACGCGTGGGCTCCTGGCGGGCAGCGCATGCGGATGTGGAAGTGGTAGTCATGGCCCCACCAGGGGCGGATCTTCGATAGCCACGTGCGGTCGCCCTTGGCCTCGCGGCACAGCGCCTTCTTGATCGCGGCGTTGACGAAGATGCGCTGCACCGCCGGCTCGCGCGCCGCATCGCGCAGCACCAGCACATGGCCAGGCGTGAACACCCTGGGATCGATGTCGAGCCGGTCCTGGCGCACCATCATCACCGCCGACATGTCCTCGCGCTCCTCGCGCGAGAGGCGGCGGTCCGGCATCGGCGTCAACCAGATGTCGGCATCGAGTCCGATCTGGTGGCTGGCATGGCCCGACAGCGCCGGGCCGCCGCGCGGCTGGGCGATGTCGCCGACCAGGATGCCGGGCCATCCCGCGTCCTTATGGGCCCTGGCCGCGAGCCGCTTGATCAGCGCGATCATGGCGGGGTGACCATAGCTGCGATTGCGCGACGGCCGCATCACCTGCCAATGGTCGCCGTTGGCCGGCATCTGATCCGCGCCGCCGATGCAGCCCTTGGTGTAGGAGCCGATGACATGCGGCGGTCCCTTCGACGGCAGCAGCTTTCGCGCGAACAACTCCTTGGCGGCGAGAGTGGGGTCGTTCGGATTGGCGAGCGGCGGCAGTGGCTTCGGGTTGACGCTGCCCTTGTCCTGGGCCAGCACGCTGCCGGCGGCCAGGAGCGTCATGACAAGCAGGAGAGGGGCGATCTGGCGGGGACGCATGCGCAGCCCTTATAACCCAACACTGCGGCAGGGTTAAGAATTAGGCTCTCGCCCGGCCGCAATCTCACGGCGGCTTGACAGCGGGCGGGCCAATCGCTGCGCAGCACCACTGCATGCCGTTCTGCATCAGCCGCCCGCCAAAATCGCCTTGCCGATGTCTTCGTAATGCGTGTCGCGCGCCTGGATCTGCTGAGCGATCGCGTGCATGTCGCGAAACCGCCGCTCGAACGGGTTGCTGCGGAACACCGCGGTCGCCCCGGCCATGTGATAGGCGGTGTCGACCACGCGTCCCGATTGATGGATCGTCCAGGTCGCAGCCAGGCGAACCGCGCTGCGATGCGCGGCGCTGAATTCGCCGGTTGCGGACAGGTCGCGCCACATCGCATGCGCGGTCGCATAGAGATAGGCGCGCGCGGCTCGCAAATCGCCCTCGGTGCGGCCGATCAGCCCCTGCACGGCCTGATTGTCGCGCATGGCGCTGGCTGCGAGCGAGGCATGCTTTGCGCGCGCCAGCGCGATGGCGGCATCGAGCGTTGCGCGCGCGACGCCCAGCGAGACCGCGGCAAAGCCGAGGCTGAAGCTCGCGCCGGTGCCGATCCTGTAGAGCGGGCCCGGCTCGCGCAGCGCGGACGGCACGTCGCGGAACGCGGTAAAACGCTCAGGGATGAACAGGTCGCTCACCTCGTACGAATCCGTGCCGGTGCCGGCGAGCCCGATCGCCTGCCAGACGTCGTGCAGCACCGCGCTCACGGCAGGAAAGAGAATGGTGCGCAGCTCCGGCGATCCATCGGCATTTTTGCGCGGCGCGCCATCGGGGCCGATGATGCGCACATGCGCCCCGAGCCAGTTCGCCTGCCGCGCGCCCGAGGCAAAGTCCCAGCGCGCGGTGACACGATAGCCGCCCTCGACCGCGCGCGCCTCATGCGCGACCGCGCCCCAGGCGAGGATGCCGGGCGGCGTATTGAAGATCTCCTCCGCGGTGTCGCGATCGAGCGAAGCCGCGATCATCGCGCAGACGCTGCACTGGCCGAGACACCAGGCCGTGGAGGCGTCCGCCTTCGCGATCTCCTCCAGCATTTGCATGAAGATCTCGACTGGCGCTTCAGTGCCGCCGAGGCTCTGCGGGAGGAGGGTGCGATAGAGTCCGTGCTCAATCAGTGCGGATACGACCGCGGGCGTCAGCCGGCGCGTGCGCTCGATCTCGTCGGCTTCGGCCGCGACCAGCGGCGCGATGGCGCGGGCACGTTCGACCAGATCAACTCCGCCAGTTGCGTTCATGCGTTTCCCTCGCTCCTTCTGTCGTGAGCGGTAGACGCGCGATGGTGGGCTATTTGATGGGGAGGATCAAGGCGGCCCACAGCCGTCATTCCGGGACAAGCGTGGCGCGCCGCGGAATGACGAACGTCTGATCTCAAAGCACCGGCAACCCCGGCGGCGGCTTCCGCGCGCAAGTCGCCTGCTCGAACGCATAAGCCAGGCGCAGAAGCTTGTGCTCGCTCCAGGCTCTCCCTGCGAACGTGACGCCGAGCGGATAATCGGGCGTGTCCTTGCCGTCGTTTGTCCCCGAAACGAGCCCGCCCGGCACCATGACGCTGGGATAGCCCGCCTTGGCGGCGATTGCGGCGCCGTATGCGCCGGGGAACAGCACGGCGTCCAGCTTGTGCTGGTTCATATAGGCGTCCATCCCATGTACCCTCGCGGTGAGCAGGTCCATCGCGCGCGCCGATTTGTACTCGCGCTCGCTGAGGTCACCCTTGGTCGCATTGGCGGCAAGGAACAGGTCCTGGCCGAAACGCAGCGCCCTCTCGGCATTGGCGGCATTGAAGGCGACGACATCGCCGATAGTCTTGATATCGGTGTCAGTCGCCCAATCCTTCAGATAGAGGTTGAGGTCATGCTTCAGCTCGTAGAGGGAGACGATCCGCACCGGGGTCGGATTGCCCTTGTTCGCGCTCAACGGATTGCGATTGAGCACGGCCATGGTCGTGCCTGGCCCGTTCATCCAGCCGGCTGTCGGCATGCTGGCGCGCACAATCGCGGCGCCGAGATCCTCCAGCACCTCGATCGCATCGGCCATCAGCCTGGCCCCGTCGAGTGGCAACTTGCCGTAGAAGCTATCGTTCAGCGGATCGGCGGGGTCGCTCGGCACGCCGATGCGCGCACCCTTCATCGCATCGCGCGTCAGGCCGGCGGCGTAGTCGGCCGGCCGCCGCTGCCTCTGCGTCGCCGGATCAAGCGGGTCCTTCGCAGCGAGCACGTTGAGCAGCAGCGCCGCGTCGCGCACGGTCCGCGTCATCGGTCCCGCGGTGTCCTGGGTGTGCGAGATCGGCACGATGCCGGCTCGGCTGATCAGCCCGACGGTCGGCTTCACGGTGACGAGGCCGTTCAAGCTCGCGGGGTGCAGCAGCGAGCCCGAGGTCTCCGTGCCGATCGAGGCCGCGCATAGACCGGCTGCCACCGCGGCCGCCGAACCTGAGCTCGATCCCCCCGGAGACATCACCGGAATGCCGTGGTCGTCCATCAGCGCCGGCGCATAGGGGTTCTTGACGTGGCCGCCCAGCGCCGAATA
Organism: Bradyrhizobium diazoefficiens; assembly: GCF_016616425.1. Classification (NCBI taxonomy): domain Bacteria; kingdom Pseudomonadati; phylum Pseudomonadota; class Alphaproteobacteria; order Hyphomicrobiales; family Nitrobacteraceae; genus Bradyrhizobium; species Bradyrhizobium diazoefficiens. The sequence continues at coordinate 29,102 of NZ_CP067101.1, read as the reverse complement.
GCCGGCGGGCATGTCGATCGCGAGCATGTTGGCGAACTCGGTCAGGTTCGTCTTGCCGAGGATCACAGCGCCGGCGTCGCGCAGCAACTTGACGATGGTGGCGTCGTCCCTGGCGTGCGCGCCCTCCAGCGCCAGCGAGCCTGCCGTGGTCGGCTGCTTGTCGCCGGTGGCGATGTTGTCCTTCAACAGGATGGGCAGGCCGGCCAGCGGCCGCTGCGCCGAGGGCTTGCTGTCGTCGAGCTTGCCCGCGATCGTGAGCGTATCGGGATTGAGCGCGCGGACCGAGTTGAGTTTGGGACCATTGCGGTCGTAGGCCTCGATGCGCGCGAGATAAAGTCTGGTCAGCGCGGTGGCAGTGAGCTGCCCGTTGGCCAGAGCATCGATGATATCGCTCATCGGCGCGTGCTCGGGCGTCAGCGCGGCCGGCGCGTCCGTGCCGGCGACGATCGGGTCGAGGCGAGCATCGCCGCGCATCAGCTTCTTCATCGTCTCGTCCTCGACGACTGCTACGAATATGCTACCAATGGTAGCATCAGGCTTGACTGCGCGACAAGCTGATTGCCGATCCCGTGGCGCAGGCGTGGGCTTCCAATCTTTCCAGCGGCTTCAGTTGAACGATCCATGAACTGCACGATCCGGCTCGCGCTTGAAGATGACGCCGATGACATCAGCGGTGTCATCTTGCGTGCGCTGCGCGAGACGAATGCAAAAGACTATACCAACGAGATCATCGAAAGGGTCGCGCGTAGTTTCAGTCCGGGCGCCGTAAGGCAGCTGATCGGAAAACGCACGGTTTTCGTTGCCGCCATCGGCGCCCGCATCGTTGGAACGGCAAGCCTTGACGGAAGCGTCGTCCGGACTGTCTTCGTGGCTCCCGATGTTCAGGCCCGAGGTATCGGCAAGCGGCTGATAGCGGAGATCGAGCGCACGGCGCGCGAACGAAACATCCCAGCCTTGACGGTCCCTTCCTCAATCACCGCCGAGGCCTTCTACGCGCGGCTCGGGTTCAGAGCGGTGCGCAACAGCTACTATGGTGATGAACGCACGATCGTCATGGAGAGAAAGCTCGGTGACCCGCCATAGGTCGGGTTCGGGGCACTTGCAGAAATCCAATTGGTGAGCACGAAGGTCAACGATGGGCGACAAGCCGAAGTGCTCCAGATGGCGTTCTATCGCGGCGCCCTGAGATACCTCAGCGACTTCTTCGACGACGTTCAGCGGTCTTGCTGGCTGTTTAGATGGCGCCCGAGCAGTATCAGTACGCAGATCGCAACGGTCGAGATGGCAAAATCAGCCGACCCTTTTTGGGAACGTCCAACTTGGCAGGTTGATCGCACCTTGGTCAGCATTGGCTGACTTCAGTTCGGTCCTCATCGTCTTCCAGCGGCTCAAAACGGCTCTTAAGCATCTCAAAGGTGTGCCGGACGATGAGCAAGCTTCCGTCGAGATGCTCATTACGTTTGTCGACCCGGCGCCACGCTTCGTCTTCCGAGCACTCAAGAAGGTAGAGCCGAGTGCGAGCACCTAATCCCACAGCAATCGCCCTTGCCTCATCGCGCTGGCGCCGCGACCAGAAACCGAAATCAAGCACGACGTCTAAGCCGAGTTTCACACACCGTGTCCAGTATGTGTCGATTAGCTTCGATACCCGTTGATGAAATTCAGTAAACTGGTCGATAGGCGGATCATCGCCATACAAATTCGCGATCCATTCGTCGTGACTGAAGCGAACGGCCGGCAGCTCTCGCTCCAAGCGCCGCGCAAAGGTCGTCTTTCCCGCACCGATGTATCCGTGTACCAAGTGTGCGGTTACCATCCTCCTGCCTCCTCCTCCTTCACGCGCGGCCTCGCTCTTTAGTTAAGAATTGCTCCTTATACCATCTGTAGGAGAATGCAATGAAGCTTCGAAGATGGCGATCGCCAGGTGTCTAAGATCAGCCACGGCCAATACCTGACTGTCGCCTTCTCCATCTCTGGCTGGTATTTCTCTGCTATGGGGACGTCGCAAAACTCTCTCGCGGGGCCAGGTCATGGACGCGCTGATCGTTGTTGACATGCAGATGGGCCTGCGCGGCGGCGCACCCAAGCATGATTTGCCGGGCGTCGTTGATCGCATCAATCTGCTGTCTGACAAGGTTCGAAAGGAAGGTGGCAACGTCATCTGGATCAGGCATTGCGGCCATGCCGGCGATGGCTTTGAGCGATACGCAACCGGTTGGGAATTTCTCCCCGAACTGGTCCAACACACCAAAGACGTCATCGTCGAAAAGACGTTGAACGACCCGTATGTGGGCACGCCCCTCGGCGGAATATTGGATCGACTGCGGCCTCGATGCGTGCTTGTGGCGGGTTGGGCAACGGACTTTTGTGTCGATGCGACCGTGCGGTCAACCGTGTCGCATGACCACCACGTGATTGCCGTAAGTGATGCGCACACACTCAGCGATCGGCCGCATCTGCCTGCGACAGCCGTGATCGCCCATCACAATTGGATCTGGAGCGGCCTCATTACAAATCGTTCTGTCCGAACGTCGAGCACAAGCGAACTGCTTTGACCGGAGACCTGCATCTAAGCTCGTAGCTCGTAGGATGGGTAGAGCGAAAGCGAAACCCATCAAACGTCTTCCTCATAGACCAGATCGAGCTAACGGGAATTTATGAAATGCCGTCTCCGCCAGAGATGGGTTCGCAAGAGTTCAACCCATCCTACGAACTGGCCTGAAACGAGGTGTGAACCGCAGCGCGGCACCGTATGCTGGTACCGGCTGTCCTGCGATGCTGGAGGTGTCGATTGCAGAAAACGCGCCGACTATGATCGCAGCATGTCGTGTCCGCGCGGACATGTCGGGAGAATCGGCGAAGGGAAAGTAACTCCAGACCATGTCGCCGCCTCGGAAAGGCGGAGCCATTTAGGCCTCACTGGAAAAGTGAGCGCCTGAATGCGTAGTCCTCGTCGCTTTGGTCGGCGTCGCGATGGAACTCATATGCCCCTGTTTGCCCGACGAGACAAACGAATTTCGGCAAATCGAAAAATATCAATGCAAACAAGGCCCCGGCTACTGTGCATGGGGTTGTTTTCGCGGTTTTGGTGTCTCGGCCTGCAAACGTCCCGGACTGGCTCCAGTCTCGTCACGCCAGGAACGGCCCGCGCCCGCCTCAGCTATCCACCTTCAGCGCGGCAATGAAGGCTTCCTGCGGAATGTCGACCTTGCCGAACTGCCGCATCTTCTTCTTGCCTTCCTTCTGCTTCTCCAGAAGCTTGCGTTTGCGCGTGATGTCGCCGCCGTAGCACTTCGCGGTAACGTCCTTGCGCAGCGCGCGGACGGTCTCGCGGGCGATCACCTTGCCGCCGATCGCCGCCTGGATCGGGATCTGGAACATGTGCGGCGGGATCAACTCCTTCATCTTCTCGACCATGGCGCGGCCGCGGCCTTCGGCGCGGGTGCGGTGGACCAGCATCGAGAGTGCGTCGACCGGCTCGTTGTTGACGAGGATCTGCATCTTGACGAGATCGGCCGGCTTGTAGTCGGTCAGATGATAGTCGAACGAGGCGTAGCCCTTGGAGACCGACTTCAGCCGGTCGTAGAAGTCGAACACGACCTCGTTCAGCGGCAGGTCGTATTTCACCATCGCGCGGGCGCCGACGTAGGTCAGCTCCTTCTGCGCGCCGCGGCGGTCCTGGCACAGTTTCAGGACGCTGCCGAGATATTCGTCGGGCGTCAGGATCGTGGCCTCGATCCAGGGCTCCTGGATCTCGGCGATCTTGACCACGTCGGGCATGTCGACGGGATTGTGGATCTCGAGCTCGGTGCCGTCGGTGAGCTTCATCTTGTAGATGACGCTGGGCGCGGTCGCGATCAAATTGAGGTCGAACTCGCGCGACAGCCGCTCCTGGATGATCTCGAGGTGCAAGAGTCCGAGGAAGCCGCAGCGGAAGCCGAAGCCGAGTGCGGCCGAGGTCTCCATCTCGAAGGAGAAGCTGGCGTCGTTCAGCCGCAGCTTGCCCATCGCGGCGCGCAGCGTCTCGAAGTCGTCAGCGTCGACCGGGAACAGGCCGCAGAACACCACCGGGATCGCCGGCTTGAAGCCCGGCAGCATCTCGGTGACCGGCTTCCGGTCGTCGGTGATGGTGTCGCCGACGCGGGTGTCGGCGACTTCCTTGATCGCGGCGGTGATGAAGCCGATCTCGCCGGGGCCGAGCTCGTCGACCTGCTGCATCTTCGGCGTGAAGAAGCCGACGCGCTCGACGTCGTAGGCCGCGCCGGTGCCCATCATGCGCACGCGCTGGCCCTTCTTCATTGTGCCGTCGACGATGCGCACCAGCACGACGACGCCGAGATAGACGTCGTACCAGCTGTCGACCAGCAGCGCCTTCAGCGTCGCGTCGCGGTCGCCGTTCGGCGGCGGCAGGCGGGTGACGATGGCCTCCAGCACGTCGGGGACGCCGAGGCCGGTCTTGGCCGAGATCATCACTGCGTCCGAGGCGTCGATGCCGATCACGTCCTCGATCTGCTGCTTGATCTTCTCGGGTTCGGCGGCGGGAAGATCGACCTTGTTCAGGACCGGGACGATCTCGTGATTGTTGTCGAGCGCCTGGTAGACGTTGGCGAGCGTCTGCGCTTCGACGCCCTGGCTGGCGTCGACGACCAGCAGGGAACCTTCGCACGCCGCCAGCGACCGCGAGACTTCGTAGGCGAAGTCGACATGGCCGGGCGTGTCCATCAGGTTGAAGATGTAATCCTTGCCGTCCTTGGCGCGGTAGGCGAGGCGCACCGTCTGCGCCTTGATGGTGATGCCGCGCTCGCGCTCGATGTCCATGGAATCGAGCACCTGCTCCTTGCCCGCCATTTCGCGGTCGGAGAGGCCGCCGGTCATCTGGATCAGGCGGTCGGCCAGCGTCGATTTGCCATGGTCGATATGGGCGACGATGGAGAAATTGCGGATGTTGGAAATGGGGACGGTCGTCATGGGCGCGGGATACCACTCACATCCCCGTGCGGCAACCATATTGCTGTATTTTCAGGGCCTTTGTTCACGCCAAGCTGATTCCACGACGGGGCGAAACGCGCTACGCAAGCGCCCATGTCCACGACCTCGATGCCCTCCGCCCGAACCCGCGCAAAAGCCCGCCTGAGCTTTGACCGCTTTCGGGCCTGGCTGGTTGCCTGCGCGGTCCGCCCCGAGGCGAGACTGTGGCTGGTGATCCAGCTCGCGATCCTGCATGCGGTGCTCTGGACCTTCATCCTGATCAATCTCAAGGCGGCGCAGGACGTTCACATGGACGTCGCAGAAGCCTTTGCCTGGGGCCAGAAATTCCTGTGGGGCTACGGCAAGCATCCGCCTTTGTCGGGTTGGGTCGCCGGCCTCTGGTTCAAGCTGTTCCCGGCCGCGGACTGGGCGACCTATGCGCTTGCGATGGCGACGGTGAGCGTCGGCATGGTGATCTGCTGGCTCGTCGCGATACGCGTGGTGGATGCACGCCGCGCGTTCCTGGTCGTGGTGATGGTCGCGCTCTACCCGATCTTCAACTTCAAGGGCTTCAAGTACAACCCGGATCTCTTGCAGCTGATCACCTTGCCGCTGCTCGTGCTGGCCTATCTCAACGCGTTCGAGAAGCGGAGCTGGCAATCCGGAGTCTTGCTCGGGCTTGCCGGCGCGCTGGCGCTGATGACCAAATACTGGGTGCTGACCATGATCGGCGCCATCGGGCTTGCCGCGCTGATCCATCCGGAGCGGCTGAAATTCCTGCGCTCGCCGGCGCCGTGGGTGGCGATCGCGACGATGGCGGTGGCGATGATCCCGCACATCATCTGGCTGGCCGAGGTGCATTTCGTGCCGCTGATCTATGCCGGCGACACCTACAGCCTCCAGGACAGGAGCGAGGTGCATCAGCTCGTCGCCGGCTACGCCCTGCACAATCTCGGGCTGCTGGCATTGCCGGTGGCGCTGGCCGGGCTCGCGATGGCGCTGGTGCCGCCGTGGCTCACACTGCTGCTGCGCGCACCCTCGCGCATCGTCACGCGCGCCTGGGCGCGTGGTGCCAATTCGGGCGTCAATCTCTCTCAGGCGCTGAACGTGTGGATGATCCAGATCATCGTCGCGTTCGGCCCGCCGCTCGGCGCGCTGGTCTTCAGCATCTACATGAAGACCGATTGGGGCATCTCGCTGTTCTTCCTGGTGCCCCTTGCGCTGGTCGCGATCCCCGCGCTGCGGGTGCAGAGCGCAACGTTATTCAACATCGCCGCGATCTGGCTCGTGCTCAGCGCAGCGACGCTTGCGGCCTCGCCCTGGATTGCCGCGCGCGAGATGGCGGCCAATGCCGGCAACACCGCGACGTATGGCGCACGCTCGGATCTCGCGCGCGAACTGACCCAGGCCTGGCACGCGCGCTTCGCCTCGCGCTGGGCGGTCGTCGCGGGGACGATGGAAACGATTCAGCCGATGGTGTTCTATAGCCCCGATCACCCCAGTCCGTTCACGCCGAACGAAGCCTGGGCTTCCGGGCTGACCTCGCTCGACGACGTCAAGACATACGGCTTCATCGGCGTAGTCGATGCGACCGACGAACGTCTGCCCAAGTTCGAGAAATGGGTCTCGGACGTCGCGCCGAATGCCGAGCGCATGGTGATGACGACGCGCCGCTTCACCCACGGCAAGGCTGGCCCGGCGATGAGCTGGAACGTCTACATCGCGCCGCCGGGCAAGTGATCTCGGTGAAGCCGGCTAAATCCCTTCCTCGTTGAACTTGCTTTCAACGAGCTCGGTGATCGCCGCGAGCGCGGCTTCGGCGTCGGTGCCGGCGGCGGCCACGGTGATCGTCGTGCCCGGTCCCGCGGCGAGCATCATCAGGCCCATGATCGAGGTGCCGCCGACGGTCTCGCCGCCGCGCGTCACCCAGACCTGCGCGTCGAAGCGCTCGACCGCCTGGACGAATTTTGCCGAGGCGCGGGCATGCAGGCCGCGCTTGTTGACGATCAGGAGATCCCTGGAGATCGCGCCTGCGGGCACGCCTGTTCCCGCTGGTGGCGCCTCGTCGCTCATTTGCCGGCGAGCACCCGGCTGGCGATGGTGACGTATTTGCGGCCAGCTTCCTGGGCCATCGCGATCGCGTCGGGCAGCGGACGCTCCTCGCGTACCTTGGCGAGCTTCACCAGCATGGGAAGGTTGATGCCCGCGAGCACTTCGACCTTGGGCCGGCTCATGCAGGATATTGCGAGGTTCGACGGCGTGCCGCCGAACATGTCGGTGAGGATCGCAACGCCGTCGCCGGAATCGACGCGGTTAACCGCCTCAATGATGTCGCTTCGGCAGAGATCGGAATCGTCTTCGGCACCGATCGTGATCGCTTCGATTTGCTTTTGTGGGCCCATGACATGTTCAAGCGCTGCCTTGAATTCGTCGGCAAGGCGCCCGTGGGTCACAAGTACTAGACCAATCATCGGAAAACTCCTCGCGGGCGCTTTTGGTGCACCGCACGAACGCGCCACTTTGACCATCCAGAGCCCCTGCGCAAGAGGGGATGTTGCGTATCTCCCTGAAACTAGACGGATGTATAAGGGGAGCTGCGCCGGTCTATTCGGTCGCGATAGTGGGGTTCATATGGTTACCATTTCCCTTCGAACAATCGCCTGAAGGGTTAACCGAAGATGAACTCTTGGTAGTGGTCAAGGCCGCAACAACCATCGGGAGGGGTGAATAGCCGCGGCTAACAGGGATTCGCGGTATTTCGACACCAGAAATGCTTGTTTTCAAGGATTCGGCTGATGGCAGCCGCTCGGCGTCTGGCGCGTCCAGATCGACGACGAGACCGACGGTCGCATGCTCCACAAAGTCGCAGCCGCGGATCCCCAGGCCCCGGATCTCGATCAGGCCTGCCAGGCGAGGAGCGGGGCGGACCTCAATTTCATCGCCGACTGTCGCCAGATGGACACGGTCATCGCCGACCAGAACGGCCCTTTCGACCACGCCGGCGCGGCCTGCCGTGATCAAATCAAAGGCAAGGCGCGACTTGCCGGAGCCCGAGGGCCCGCGGATCAGCACCGCCAGATCGCCGACCTTGACCGCGGAGGCGTGAATGCTGGGCCCGCCGTCACTCATAGCGCCGGCAGCCTCACCACGAAGCGTGCGCCTGATACCGTCGGGACGCCCTCGTCATCCGGCGGGCCTGCGCGGTTCTCGGCCCAGATGCGTCCGCCATGGGCATCGATGATCTGCTTGGAGATCGACAGGCCGAGGCCGGAGTTCTGGCCAAAGCCCTGATGCGGACGGTCGGTGTAAAAGCGCTCGAAGATGCGCTCCAGCGCGTCGTCGCGAATGCCGGGACCGTCGTCGTCGACCACGATCTCGATCTCGCCGCGCACGCGGCGGCAGGTGAGACGCACCTTGCTGCCGGCTTCCGAGAACGATTGCGCGTTGGAGAGCAGGTTGGAGACGACCTGTCCGAGCCGTGAATCATGGCCGGTTACGGCGAAGTTGTCGGTCGGGCTGCGGCCCTCGAAGCGCATCTCGACCGCGACGTCGTGGCCGAGCTTGGTTTCATTGGCGACGGACACCAGCGTCGTCAGCAGGCGGCGCAAATCGACCGGAATCGCATCCTGGCGCTGCAACTCGGCATCGAGCCGGCTGGCGTCGGAAATGTCGGAGATCAGGCGGTCGAGCCGCTTGACGTCGTGCTCGATCACCTCGAGCAGGCGCGCGCGGCTGTTCTCGTTGCGCGCCAGCGGCAGCGTCTCGACCGCCGAGCGCAACGAGGTCAGCGGGTTCTTCAATTCGTGGGCGACGTCGGCGGCGAACATCTCGATCGCCTCGATGCGGCTGTAGAGCGCGCTGGTCATATCGCGCAGCGCGCCGGAGAGATGGCCGATCTCATCGCGGCGGCGGGTGAAGTCGGGGATCTCGATGCGGGCCTTGATGCGGCGGCGGACGCGCTCGGCGCTGTCGGCGAGCCGGCGCACGGGACCTGCGATCGTGCTCGCGAGCAGCAACGACAGCATGATCATGACGGCGGCCGCGACGCCGCCGACCTTCAGGATGGCGAGGCGCTCGGCGGTAACCATCTGGTCGATGTCGTCACCTTGCGTCGACAGCATCAGCGCGCCGTGGATCGCGCGCGAGCGCAGCACGGGAACCGCCACGGAGACGATCACCTCGCCGCGCGCATTGACCCGCACCATCGAGCGCTTCTGGCCCCGGAGCGCATCGGCCACCTCCGCATAGCCGTTGCCGTTCTCAGGACCGAGTTCGCGGTAGAGCGGCAGGTCGCCGCGGTTCAGCCAGGTGCGCGCCGCGACCATGCCGCGCTCGACGATGCCGGGCTTCTCGGCCGGCGGCGGCAAATTGTAGCGCAGCACGTTTTCGAGGTTGCGGCTGTCGACCAGCAGGCTGCCGTTCGGGTCGTAGATGCGGGCGCGCGTCTTGGTCGGCGAGATCAGCGTGCGCAGCACCGGCGCCACGCGCTCCGGGTTGATCGGGAAATCCAGCGGCGAATATTCGTCCGAGCCGCCATAGGTCTCGCCCGGCTTGAGGTCGAGCAGCCGGTCGGGGTCGATGGTGATGGCGTTGGTCTGCACGGTGGCGGAGGCCGCGATCGCGCCGGCGATGATCTCGGCCTGCACCAGCAGGCTCTGCGCCCGCGCGTCGATCAGGCCGGCGCGGAATTGCGACAGATACAGGATGCTCGCCACCAGTGCGACGAGGCCGGCGAGGTTGAGCGAGACGATGCGGCGGGTGAGGCTCGAGAAGGACAGCGCAAAGAAGAACTGCCCGGCGCGCGTCAGCCAGTTCAGCGGCTGGAAGCGTAGCGGCTTGCCTTCGGCGACGTGCTCCTGAACGCCGTTGGATGAGACATCCCCGGCGCTCCGGCTTGGATCAGGTTGCGTTCGGTCCAGCAATGCTTACGCCCGCGTTAGGACAGCTTGCGAGAAGTTCCCGGCATCCTAGAGCATGATCCGGAAAGTGTGCAGCGGTTTTCCGAGAAGATGCTCAAACGGTAGCCTGAAATGCGATGATCTCATCGCGCTTCAGAGCGATCCCGGTCCCGATGGAACGAGAACCGGCGATGCTCTCAGTCTTTCGTGAAGGCGCCTGCCGCGTCAGGCCTCCTTGAAGCGGTAGCCGACGCCGTAGAGCGTCTCGATCATCTCGAACTCGTTGTCGACCACCTTGAACTTCTTGCGCAGCCGCTTGATGTGGCTGTCGATGGTGCGGTCGTCGACATAGACCTGGTCGTCATAGGCGGCGTCCATCAGCGCGTTGCGGCTCTTCACCACGCCGGGCCGGGTGGCGAGCGCCTGCAGGATCAGGAATTCGGTGACGGTCAGCGTCACCGGCTCGTTCTTCCAGGTGCAGGTATGCCGTTCCGGATCCATGCGCAAAAGGCCGCGGTCGAGCGCCTTGGCGTCGTTCTCCTTCGGCGCGACGGTCGGGTCCTTCGGCGCCGAGCGGCGCAGCACCGCCTTGACGCGCTCGACCAGCAGGCGCTGCGAGAACGGTTTGCGGATGAAATCGTCGGCGCCCATCTTGAGGCCGAACAGTTCGTCGATCTCTTCGTCCTTGGAGGTCAGGAAGATCACCGGCAAATCGGATTTCTGCCTGAGACGGCGCAGCGTCTCCATGCCGTCCATGCGCGGCATCTTGATGTCGAGGATGGCGAGATCGGGCTGGGTGGTGCGGAAACCGTCGAGCGCCGAGGCGCCGTCGGTGTAAGTCATGATGCGGTAGCCTTCGGCTTCCAGCGCGATCGAGACGGATGTGAGAATGTTGCGGTCGTCGTCGACCAAAGCGATTGTGGGCATGAGCCTCTGCTTTCTGCTTTCCGTTTGGGTCGTGGCTTGAAACGGCGAGCAATCCAGTGATGCGCCGCATACATGGGTGCCGAAGTCGGCGTTCGAACCTTGTCACCGAGCAATGCAAGCTGGGCTGAAGTGTGACCAAGTTCCACGAAACACGGCAGATCCGCCGCATGTCGACCCATAACCGGGCCCCCGTTTACCCGAAAAAAGGCCTCCATTGCAACCACCTGAGCCGAGAAAGCCGATGCAACCGACCCCAGACTTCGACTCCGGAAAGCTCGCCAAATCCCTGCTGCGGCGGTCGCGGCAGGGGGCGCTGGCAACTCTCATGGCCGGCAGCGGCGATCCCTATTGTTCCCTGGTCAATCTGGCCAGCCATCCTGACGGCTCGCCGATCCTGCTGATCTCAGGCCTTGCCGTGCATACCCGCAATATTCTTGCCGATAACAGGGTCTCTCTGATGCTGGACGAACGGGCGGCGGGCGATCCGCTGGAAGGCGCCCGGATCATGCTGTCCGGCCGGGCGGAACAGGCCGGTGCCGAGAAGGACCTGCTCCAGCGACGGTATCTCAATGCTCATCCGTCCGCGGAAGGCTTTGTTTCCTTCAAGGATTTCGCTTTTTTCAAGATCCGCCCGACGGGAACCCATCTGGTCGCCGGCTTTGGCCGGATCGTCGACCTCAAACCCGCGCAGTTCCTCACGGACCTCACCGGCGCCGAGGACCTGCTGGCAGCGGAGGAGGGGGCTGTCGCGCATATGAATGCCGACCATCGCGACGCCATGGACCTCTATGCGACAAAGCTCCTGGGTGCTGCCACGGGTGACTGGCGCTGCACCGGCTGCGATCCCGAAGGTCTCGACATGCAGGATGGCCAGACTGCGCTGCGGCTCGACTTCCCGGAGCGGGTGACCGACGGCACCTCGCTGCGCAAGATGCTGGTCCGCCTCGCCGGCGAAGCCCGCACGAAGATAGATTAGAACGGAATGATTTGATCGCCGCGACCCGAGACCGTGCAGGCTGGTAGCGAGAGGATTCATGACACGCCATCATTTGGCGCTGGTCGCGGGTCTGGCGCTCGCGGTCACTGTATCGCTGGCCATGCCTCAATAATCTCGCCGCGCTCGATCAGCGGCAAAGCCGAGCCGCTGTTCAAACACGCGCTCGCTCAACAATCTCGCCGGGTTCTACGAGCACCAGCAGCGCTATGCAGATGCAGAGCCGCTCTGTCGTCGCGCGCTTGCAATCCGCGAGCGGTCGCGCGGGCCAGATCATTCCGATGTCGTGACCTCGACCGGCAATCTCGCTTATTTCCTCCACGTCTCCGGGCGTACAGCGGATGCGCTGCCACTCGCGGGAAAGAACACTTGCAACGAGCCGCGCGCAGCTGCGCGTGGTGATGCAGTGCTCGCATTGGGCCGTGGCGAGGACGAGGTAAGATGAGAAGACGCCGCAATATTTGTGCGTCGCAATAACTGGAAGCAACGCGCAAACACGCATTTGGTTGCGCGATCATTCGTGATTTCTTGACGTGCCTGCTCAGAGCTGACATGCGCGACGTTTGGCGCGGTCCTTGAATAGACCAAATCCTGCGGGATCAGCTTGGCAACGCCAGCGTTCATCATTATTAGGTCGTTCAGCCGAGGCCGAATGGTCCATTAATCACGGTGGCCGCGATGGCGCCCAAACTTGGTCGCGCTGAGTGTCGCGGGTTCTAGGAGGATTTTTTCGTGCAAGAGACGGGCGTGCGCAACGGTGCTTTCGGCGCCGACAAATTCGGTTTAAAGAATCTCAAGCAGGTTCACTGGAACCTCGGTGCGCCGCAACTCTATCAATACTCGCTCGCTGCGGGCGAGGCGGTGCTGTCCGCTGACGGCGCACTCTGCGCCGACACTGGCGAGTTCACCGGGCGCAGCCCGAAGGACAAGTTCACGGTGCGCGACGCCACCACCGACAAGAAGATGTGGTGGGCCGGCAACCAGTCGATCACCGCAGAGCAGTTCGAGACGCTCTATCAGGACTTCCTCAAGCACGCCGAAGGCAAGAAGCTCTTCGCGCAGGACCTCTATGGCGGCGCCGATCCGGCCTACCGGATCAAGACGCGCGTCTTCACCGAGCTCGCCTGGCACTCGCTGTTCATCCGCACGTTGCTGATCCGCCCCGAGGCGATCGAGCTGGCGACCTTCGTGCCGGAGCTCACCATCATCGACATGCCGAGCTTCCGCGCCGACCCCAAACGTCACGGCTGCCGTTCGGAGAACGTCGTCGCGATCGATTTCGCCCGCAAGATCGTCCTGATCGGCGGGTCTTATTATGCCGGCGAGATGAAGAAGTCGGTCTTCACCACGCTGAACTACTATCTGCCCGAGCGCGGCGTGATGCCGATGCACTGTTCGGCCAATGTCGGCGCCAAGGGCGATGCCGCGATCTTCTTCGGCCTCTCCGGCACCGGCAAGACCACGCTGTCGGCCGATCCGAACCGCACGCTGATCGGCGACGACGAGCACGGCTGGGGCCCGAACGGCGTCTTCAATTTCGAGGGCGGCTGCTATGCCAAGTGCATCAAGCTGTCGCAGGAAGCCGAGCCGCAGATCTATGCGGCAAGCACGCGTTTCGGCGCGGTGCTCGAGAACTGCGTGCTCGACGAGGACACCCGCGTCGTCGACTTCGACGACGGCTCCAAGACCGAGAACACGCGCTCTGCGTACCCGCTCGACTTCATCCCGAACGCCTCGCGTACCGGCCGCGCGCCGCAGCCGAAGAACATGGTGATGCTCGCCGCCGACGCTTTCGGCGTGTTGCCGCCGATCGCAAAGCTCTCGCCGGCGCAGGCGATGTATCACTTCCTGTCCGGCTACACCGCCAAGGTCGCGGGCACCGAGCGCGGTCTGGGCAACGAGCCGCAGCCGGAATTCTCGACCTGCTTTGGCTCGCCGTTCCTGCCGCTCGACCCCAGCGTCTACGGCAACATGCTGCGTGACCTCATCGCCCAGCACAATGTCGATTGCTGGCTGGTCAATACCGGATGGACCGGGGGCAAGTTCGGCGTCGGCTCGCGCATGCCGATCAAGGTGACGCGGGCGCTGCTGACCGCGGCGCTCGACGGCAGCTTGCGCAACGTCGAATTCCGCACCGACAAATATTTCGGCTTTGCGGTCCCGACCGCGCTGCCCGGCGTGCCAAGCGAGATCCTCAACCCGGTCAACACCTGGAAGGACAAGGACGAGTTCGACAAGACCGCGCGTGCGCTGATCGGCATGTTCCAGAAGAATTTTGCCAAGTTCGAAGCCCAGGTCGACGCCGAGGTGCGCGCGGCCGCGCCGGACGTGAAGCTGGCGGCGGAGTAGGGTTCATCGCGTGGAATGAAAAAGGGCGGCCGAGAGGCCGCCCGTTTTGTTTGCGCGATATCTCTCAACCGTCATTGCGAGCGAAGCGAAGCAATCCAGACTCCCTGCGCGGAGACAGCCTGGATTGCTTCGCAGCGCTCGCAATGACGAGCTTGCGGAAGCAGCTACGCCTTGAAATACGCGATCTGCGTCGTGGTCGCGAGCAGCCGTCCGTTCGGTGACCACAACTCGGCGTTCTGGTCGCCATAGCTCTTGTGGAAGATCTTGGCGTCAGCGGTGGCGAGTACGCGCGTGATGTCTTCGGCTGCTAGCTCTTCGGCATCGGTGTGGAAATAGGTCGTCAGCGACACCGTGCCGAACGGCACCAGTTCGCGCCGGGCGTGGAAGATGCGGCCGAAGAAGGCGTCCGACATCGCCATCAACGACAGCATGTCGAGCTTGCGCGGCGTGCGGTCGCCGATCCAGAGTTTCGAATAGGTGCTGGCGAGGTCGGCCTGCGGCGGGCCGATCCGCATCTCGCCTTCGACGAAGCGGAATTCGTACTGGTTGGCCCAGGACGCCGCGATCTTCGGAAACGGCAGCGTCTCTTCGAACGGCTTTGTTTCAGGATATTGCGCCACCCGGTGCTCCCAGGACGGGCGGCGCTCGGCGAACACCGCGGTGGCGAGCGTTGCGACCTCGCCGCCGCCTTGGCTGAGCTCGACGCTCCAGTGCTGGCTCGAGCGGTTGGCCTTGACCAGCCGCACATCGAGATCGAACGGCCCCCTGGCGATCGGCGCACAGTAATTGACGGTGAGCGCGAGCGGGTCGCCGGCGGCTTGCGGATGCTCGATCAGCGTGCGCAAAATGGTCGCGGCGGTGGCGCCGCCGAACGGACCGACAAAGGCCCAATAGTCGTCGCTGGTGTGCCCCTGCCAGCTGCTGTCACCTGTGGTGATCCGCGTGGCGTCGTCGAACGGGTGCGGGAGCTTGGCGTGCATCGTTGTTTCCGACTTTCAATGACGGACGTCATATCACGTCCGCCGCCGGCTTGCGCAATTACCTTCGGCGTAACGCCGCTTCCATCCTGCGGAAAATCAACCCGCGACGTCGCGCAGATCCGGCAGCAGCGGCGTGGTCGGATTGACCGGCACGTTCCAGATCTCCTCGGCATATTCGCGGATGGTGCGGTCCGAGGAGAACCAGGCCATGCGGGCGACGTTGAGGATGGAGGCGCGCGTCCAGGCCGGCGAGACCAGCCAGCGCGCATCGACCGCGCGCTGCGCCGCATAGTAGGAATCGAAATCGGCGCTGACCATGTAATGGTCGAGATAGCGCAGCGCATGCGCGATGGATTCGAAGCGGGCGGGATCGCCGGGCGAGAATTCGCCGCTGCTGATCGCATTGATGGCGCGCCGCAGTTTCGGCGAATTGAGGATCACGTCGGAGGCGTCCAGCCCCTGCTTGCGGCGGATCATCACGTCGCCGGCCTCCATGCCGAAGATCGCGATGTTCTCAGCCCCGACATGGTCGCGGATCTCGATATTGGCGCCGTCGAGCGTGCCGATGGTGATGGCGCCGTTGAGCGCCAGCTTCATGTTGCCGGTGCCGGAGGCTTCCATGCCGGCGGTCGAAATCTGCTCGGAGAGGTCGGCCGCGGGAATGATCACCTCGGCCAGGCTGACATTGTAGTCGGGCAGGAACACGACCTTGAGCTTGCCGCCGATCGCGGGATCGTTGTTGACGATCTCGGCGACGTCGTTGATCAGCTTGATGATCAGCTTGGCGTAGCGGTAGCTCGCCGCCGCCTTGCCCGCGAAGATCTTCACCCGCGGCACCCAATTGCCGTTGGGCTCGTCCCTGATCGCCTGGTACAGCGCGACCGTCTCGATGACGTTGAGCAACTGGCGCTTGTATTCGTGGATGCGCTTGATCTGCACGTCGAACAGCGCGGTCGGGTCGACCTTGATACCGAGCCGCTCGCCGATCAGGCGCGCGAGCGCGGTCTTGTTGTGATGTTTGACGGCGCGGAATTTCTTCTGGAATTCGACGTCGCTGGCGCGCGCCTCGATCAGGCTGAGCCGGGTCGGATCGTCGAGCACGGCCTCGCCGCAGGTCTCGCGCAACAAATCCGTCAGCTTCGGGTTCGCCAGCATCAGCCAGCGGCGGAAGGTGATGCCGTTGGTCTTGTTGGTGATGCGGCCGGGATAGAGATGGTTGAGGTCGTGGAATACGGTCTCGCGCATCAGGTCCGAATGCATCCCCGAGACGCCGTTGATGCGGTGCGAGCCGACGAAGGCGAGCTGGCCCATGCGCACGCGGCGCCCGCTCTTCTCGTCGATCAGCGAGACCGAGGCGCGGAAGTCGATGTCGCCGGGGCAGCGTGCTTCGGCGAGCGCCAGATGCTGCACGTTGATGCGGTAGATGATCTCCAGATGCCGCGGCAACAGCCGCTCGAACAGCTCGACCGGCCAGGTCTCCAGCGCTTCCGGCAGCAGCGTGTGGTTGGTGTAGGAGAGGGTGGCGACCGTGATCTTCCAAGCCTCGTCCCAGCGGAAATTGTGCAAATCGACGAGGATCCGCATCAGCTCGGTGACGGCGAGGCTCGGATGGGTGTCGTTGAGCTGCACCGCGACCTTGGACGACAGGCTGCGCAGCTGGCCATCGGAGGCGAGATGCCGCTTCACCAGATCCTGCAGCGAGGCCGACACGAAGAAATATTCCTGGCGCAGGCGCAGCTCGCGGCCCGCCGGGCTCTCGTCGTTTGGATAGAGGAATTTGCAGATCGCTTCCGCGCGCGACTGCTCGGCGCTGGCGCTGACATAGTCACCCTTGTTGAAGGCGTCGAGCTTCAGCGGATCGGGCGAGCGCGCTGACCACAGGCGGAGCGCGTTGACGTGCTGGCCGCGCCAGCCGACGATCGGCGTGTCATAGGCGATCGCTTGCACCGTCTCGGCCGAATGCCAGATCGCCCGGTCGCGGCCCTTGTCGTCGACATGCTCGACGCCGCCGCCGAAATTGACGTCGTAGATCACCTCGGGCCGCTGCAATTCCCAGGGATTGCCGAAGCTCAGCCATTCGTCCGGATATTCCTGCTGCCAGCCCTGATTGATGATCTGGCGGAACAGGCCGTAATCGTAGCGGATGCCATAGCCGATCGCGGGGATCGACAGCGTCGCCATGCTCTCCATGAAGCAGGCGGCAAGCCGCCCCAGGCCGCCATTGCCGAGCGCGGCGTCCGGCTCGCATTTGCGCAGCTCCGGCAGCGAGACGCCGAGATCGCCGAGCGCGACCTCGAAGATCTTCAGGAGGCCCATGTTGTTGAGCGCGTCGCTGAACAGGCGGCCGATCAGGAATTCGAGCGAGAGATAATAGACGCGCTTGCGCCCCGCGTCGTAGCTGTGCTTCTCCGCAGTGAGCCAGCGATGCACGATGCGGTCGCGCAGCGCGAGCGCCGCGGCCTGGTACCAGTCGTGCCTGGTCGCCATGCCGGCATCCTTGCCGATGGCAAGACGCAGCTTCGCCAGGATCGCGCTCTTGATCTCAGCCAGCGCGAGTTCGTCGGTGGGCTGCGTGGGGGCGGGAAAACTGGGCTGGAACGATTGATCTTGCGATTGATCTTGCAAAGCCGTCACTTCCTGGTCGAAAGAACACTACTCACCCTACGCGTCTTGCCCCTGCACCGAAACTGTCGCTGGTGGGCTGTGCACCGCGCTGGCGCAAATTTATGCAAGGAACGGGCCGACTTGGGAACCCGGACGAGCACGGAGAAACCGGGATTCGGTGCTAGATTGCGGATCAATTCAGCCATCAGTGTGGAGGAGACGTCCATGAGACTGCTGAAGCGACTGCTGATCGAAATCGCCACGGCGGCCCTGCTCGTCATCTGCATCAGCGCCTCCAGCGCGGCGTTTGCGGCCGGCAAACCCGGTCGCAGCGCCAACGGCCTGAGCTGCGGCTTTACAGTCCCGCAGAATGCGTCGCCCGCGGCCCGTTGCGCCGCCATCAAGCGCCAATGCGGCGGCAAGTTTTATGCGAATGCGTGCGGCGGCAGGCTGATGTCCGCGGCGAATTGAGAGGCGTGCGGCAACCCTCGCGAATTCAAGCCGCCTTGGCCTGCACCGCATCGCAAAATTCGGCGAGACGATCCGCAAGCCGCAGTGTCGCCGGGCTCGCGTCCGGCGAGGCCATCAATGCGACCTCGGTCCTGTTGATCGGCGCAAAACCTTCCTTCGCCGTCAGCACGCGATGGTCGGGCTGGATCGACATCTCCGAGAGGATGCTCAAGCCCATGCCGGCGGCGACCGCGGCCTGGATGCCGGCGAGGCTCGAGGAGGAATAGGCCATGTGCCAGGTACGGCCGACGCTTTCCAGCGCATGGATGGCGCCGGCACGATAGAGGCAGCCGCTCGGGAAGCCGATCAGCGGCACCGATGCGGCATGAATGTCGACCGGATGACTCTTGCTGGTCACCCAGTGCACCCGCTCCGGCCATACCGCGATGGCGCCTTTCTCGCCGGCGGCACGTTTGAACAGCGCAAGGTCGAGCTCGCCGCGCTCGAGATCGCGCGCGAGGTGCTTGCTCTGGTCGGCGCGCACGTCGAGCCGCAGGCCGGGATGCGAGCGCGCGAACGCACCCAATAGCTTGGTCAGCCGGTACGCCGCGAAATCCTCGGGGATGCCGAGCCGGATCGCGCCTTCGCCATCCGGCTGGCGCAGCACGTCGCGCGCCTCCTCGGCCAGCGACAGCAGCCGCCGCGCATAGGAGAGCAGCCGCTCGCCGGCCTCGGTCGGGCGCACGTTCTTGCCGTCGCGATGCAGCAGCACCTGGCCGATGTCCTCTTCCAGCCGCTTGATCTGCTGGCTGACGGTCGACTGCGTGCGATGGACGCGTTCGCCGGCGCGGGTGAAGCCGCCAGCCTCGACCACCGAGACGAAGCTGCGCAGGAGCTCGAGATCGAGCATGGCTCCTCCATTCGGAAATCAACTTATCGGCAGTTAATCATTTAATTTCCAAATGGCAAGCGACGTCCCTAGATCGAGGGCTCAGGAGAATGCCCTCATGTCGCTCGCCCCATCGATTTCGGTTCCCCGCAGCCGCTTCAACACACTGCCGCTCGCTATCGGCCTGTTCTGCCTGCTCTGGAGCTACGCCTTCGTCGCCGGCAAGATCGGCGTCACGCATTGCCCGCCGCTGATCCTGCTCGCCGCGCGCTTCTCGCTCGCCGGCATCTTGATCCTGGGCGCCACGCTGATCCGCGGCGAGGCCTGGTCGCTCTCCTGGCGCGATGCCGCGATCTTCACCGTGCTCGGCATCGCCAACAACGCGCTCTATCTCGGGCTCGGCTACACCGGCCTGCAATCGGTGTCCGCCGGCCTCGGCGGCCTGATCGTCTCGGCCAATCCGGTGTTCACCGCGGCGCTCGCCGCGCTGCTGCTCGGCGAAGGCATGTCATGGCGCAAGGCCGGCGGCCTCCTTCTCGGCATCGCCGGCGTGACGCTGATCGTCTGGCATCGCCTGTCGATCGGCACGGATTCCCTGCACGGCATCGTCTTCACGCTGGCCGCGCTCGCCTCGATCGTCGCCGGCACCATCCTGTTCAAGCTGCTCGCGCCGAAGGGATCCCTGTGGATCGGCAATGGCGTGCAGAACCTCGCCGCCGGCATCGTGCTGACGCCGATCGCGTTCACCTTTGCCGATATCCATGCCATCGACTATACGCCGAGCCTGGTCGGCGCCTTCGCCTTCCTGGTGCTGGGCGGTTCGATCCTGGCCTATTGGCTCTGGTTCCATCTCCTGAAAGTGTGCGGCGCCACCGCCGCCAGCGCCTATCATTTCCTGATGCCGCCACTCGGCATGCTGTTCGCATTCCTCGTCCTCGGCGAGCACATCGAAGCTCGCGACTTGCTCGGCATCGTCCCGGTGGCACTCGGCATCTACCTGGTGACGCGGCCGGCAAAGCCCGTCGCGTAAGAGGAGAGTTCTCTCATGCCCATTTCCATCACCCTGATCGGCGGCCCGACTGCACTGATCGAGATCGACGGCTTCCGCCTGCTCACCGATCCGACCTTCGATGCGCCCGGCGCCTACCAGCTGCCGCATGTGAAGCTGGAGAAGACAGTTGGTCCCGCCGTGAGGCCCGATGCGATCGGCCCGGTCGATGCCGTGCTGCTCAGCCACGATCAGCATTCGGACAATCTCGACAATTCAGGCCGCGAATACCTCTTCAAGGTCAAGCGCGTGTTGACGACGGAGGCGGGCGCAAGGCGGCTCGACGGCCATGTCGAGGGCCTTGCGCCGTGGAGCACCGCACAGCTGAAAGACGGCGACGGCAACACGTTGACCATCACCGCGACGCCGGCGCGCCATGGCCCGGCAGGCATCGAGCCGCTGTCGGGCGACGTCATCGGCTTCGTGGTGGCGTCGAGCCGCAAGGATACCAGCGCGATCTATATCAGCGGCGACACCACCTGGTTCGACGGCGTCGCCGAAGTTGCGCGCCGCTTCAAATGCGGCGTGGTGCTGCCTTTCGCGGGCGCTGCGCAGACGCGCGGACCATTCCATCTCACCATGGATACCAACGACACCATCGAGACCGCGCGCGCCTTCCCCGAGGCGACGATCGTGCCGGTGCATACCGAAGGCTGGGCGCATTTCCGCCAGAACGGCGAAGATTTGCGCAAGACCTTCGACGTGCTCGGCTTCGGGACACGGCTGCGGCTGCTGGAGCCTGGCGTGCCGACGGTGATCGAGGCGCCGTAGTCGTCATTCCGGGCACGCGCTACGCGCCCCGGAATGACAGCGGCTAATCCTTCCGGAACACGATCGACGCCATCCAGCCCGTCATCAGCGCCATCGCCACGGTGGCGAGACCGTAGATCAGCCCGTTGTGGCGCGCAGTGGTGGCGACGAACTGCTCGAAGCCGACCTTGACAATCTCGAAGGCGGTCTCGGTCTTGCCGATGAACGCGCCATTCGCAAACAGCTTGATCTCCACCTCGTAGGTGCCGATCGGCACCTCGGCCGGCAGGGGAATGCCGGTGCGGAACAGGGTCGGCGTCAGGAAGGTGACGGCGCCCGGATCCTCGCGATAGAGCCCGCGCTGGGTGCGCAGGCGGATGAAGGCCGAGCGGAACGCGTCGTTCGGAACCACGTCGGCATAGTCGCCGCCAACCCGCTGCGTCAGCAGCACGTTGTCCAGGCCGATCTGCTGCCGCCGCGCGACCTCGGGCGAGGTGATCGCGTCGAAGGGGCGGTTGGCGAACAGCGCCAGATAGCTCGGCACCTGCAGGAACTGCCGATAATCGGTGTTGATCCAGATCCCGAAGGTGCGCTCCTTGCGCCGCGTCACCATGTCGGCGCGCGGACCCATCACGGTGACGACGAGATCATAGGCCTTGCGGTCAGCGGGAGTCGTGGCATCCCTCTCGATCGAGCCGAACAGCACCAGCTCCTCGCCGGAATAGTTCGGCGTCACGGTGACGCGATGGTTGGAGACCGACACGATCAGCCGCTCGGCGCGAGCGGCTGAGCCGAGCAACAGGACGAGCAGGAGTGCAAGAGCTGCGCGCATCATCCGCTCACTCCGAGCTCGCGGATGGTGAAGAGATCTTCGGGGCGGATCGCCAGCTCGATCGCGAAGCGGACGCCGACCGAGAGGATCAGAAGCCCGAGCAGCAGCCGCAGTTGCTCGCCGCGGATCTTCTGGCCGGCGCGGACGCCGAACTGCGCGCCGGTGACGCCGCCGACCATCAGGATCAGCGCCAGCACGGCGTCGACCAGGTGATTGGTCACCGCGTGCAGCATGGTCGCGAACAGCATCGTGACGAGCGTCAGGACCATCGAGGTCCCGATCACCGTCGAGGTCGGCACCCGCAACAGATAGATCATGATCGGCACCAGGATGAAGCCGCCGCCGATACCCATGATGGCGCCGATGAAGCCGATCATGATGCCGACGATCACCACGGGGATGACCGACAGATAGATTTTCGAGCGCTTGAACCGCATCTTCAGCGGCAGGCCGTGGATCCAGTTGTGCGTGCGTCGTGGCGGCAGCGCGCCGCGTCGGGTTCGCATCAGGGCGTGCAGCCCTTCCGAGAACATCAGGCTGCCGACGGTACTGAGCAGCACGACGTAGGAGAGCGCGATCATCAGATCGAGCTGGCCGAGCGCGCGAAGCTGCGTGAAGGTCCAGACGCCGAGCGCCGTGCCGATCACGCCGCCGCAGAGCAGGACGCCTGCCAGCGCCGGATCGATCGCGCGCCGCTGCCAATATGAGAGCGCGCCGGAAAAGGACGAGGCTGCGATGTGGCTCGTGACGGAGGCGACCGCGACCGCCGGCGTGATGCCGATGAAGATCAGCAGCGGCGTCATCAGGAAGCCGCCGCCGATCCCGAACATGCCGGAGACGAAGCCGACCGCGGCGCCCATCGCCAGCACCAGGAAGACGTTGACGGGAAGATCGGCGATCGGAAGATAGAGCTGCATCGAAGGATCACGCTCCGGCGAGACGGATCATCTGTCGCGGAATGCTCGCGGGAAGGTCGGAACGATTGCCGCGTCCCTCAATAGCGGAATTCGCTGGCGGGCGGGACCGGGAATTTCAGGCGTGGTGAATGATCGCGCCAGTTTGGTTGAATCAGTGCGAGTCAAGGGCTCGGATCACCTCTCCCGAAGGGAGAGGTCGGATCGCATCGATAGATGCGGTCCGGGTGAGGGATTACGGTATCGGTGAGTGCCGTGGCCCCTCACCCGGATTGCCCAGGCGCGCAATCGCGCGCCATAGCAATCCGACCTCTCCCCGTCGGGGAGAGGTGAACCGAGACCGTCGCCTGAACTGATTCTCGCTGAGCTCTAATGCGCCGCGGAGGCCGAGCGCCTGCTTGCGACCGGCTTCGGCGCCGGTTTTGCGTTTGCCTGCGGCGCGCTGTCCCAGCCGCCGTTCGGGGCGGGAACGTTGACGGCATCATCAGGCTGCGGCTCGGCGCTGAAGGTCTGGATCGCGAGCTTGGCGGCGGCGAGGGATTGCGGGTCGAGACGCTTGGCAACGTCGTCGCGCTTGCCGGACGCATCGGCGTCACCCTGCGCAGCCGCGAGGCTGAACCATTTGTAGGACTCGGCGAGAT
The DNA here is from genome assembly GCF_016616425.1 of Bradyrhizobium diazoefficiens. Classification (NCBI taxonomy): domain Bacteria; kingdom Pseudomonadati; phylum Pseudomonadota; class Alphaproteobacteria; order Hyphomicrobiales; family Nitrobacteraceae; genus Bradyrhizobium; species Bradyrhizobium diazoefficiens. Next base: position 5,858 of record NZ_CP067101.1, on the reverse strand, counting down.
TCTGTTCGACGCCGATGCCGCGGGCATAGAGGATGCCGAGGTTGAACTGGCTGTCGGCGACGCCACGATCGGCGGCCTTGCGGAACCACTGCGCCGCGCTCTTGTAGTTGGCGCCGTGTCCGCCACCATCGGCGTCGAGCACCGCCAGATTGTGCATGGCCTTGGCGTTGCCGCGCTCGGCGGCCTGGGCGTAGTAGCGGCGGGCGATGTCGGCGTCCTTTTTCACGCCGAGACCCTTTTCGTAGAGCGTGCCGAGGCGGAAGGTCGCGGGCACCACGCCGGCCTGTGCCGCGCGGTCGTACCATTTGGCGGCTTCGTCGTAATTCGTAGGAACACCCTTGCCTTCGGCAAAGCGCAAGCCGATCTCATAGGCCGCGGTCGCATCGCCCTTCATCGCGGCGGTGCGCAAGACCGGGCCACCGATGCCGTTAGGCAGCTTTTCGCTCGGCGGCACCTGGATGTGGCCGAGCCTCGCGCGGCTCGTACCCGACAGCGCGCCGGTGACGTCGCTGTTAGTCGCAGGTGCGAGCGGGGTCGTGGCCGGCGTCGGCGGAATTGCAACCGAGGCCGAGCTGCCGGGATTGGCGGCCGGAGCCGGCGCGGCGTTGTTCTGGGATTGCCGGCCGATCGGCGTCGGCGAGGTCATCGATGGCGTGACCTGCTCGGGTGTGGCGGGCTTGTTCTCGATCGCCGGCGGCGGAGCCTGCGGCGCGGGCTGGCTGGAGGTATTGTCCATGGCCTGCGGCGCGGGCGGCGGGCTGCCCTCGAGCAGGTTCATCGCCATCTTGAAGGTGCCGAGCACGATCACGACCACGCTCGCGCCGACCAGCAGCGAGCGGATCTTCGAGGTGATGGTCGACCCGCCGTCCTTGCCCTTATCCTTGGTGCGATCGGCGCCGGCCTTGGCGCCACGGGCCGGCTTTTCCGGCTGCGCGGCGGCGGCCTGCGCGGCGCGGCGGGCGGCCGCGATGAAGCTCGACGACGAGACCGGCTCCTTCGGAGCAGTTGGAATGCCGCTGATCGCGCTCTCGGAATCGGCGATGCGTTCCGACGGCGTGGCGATGCGTCCGCCCGGCCGTGTGCCCGGCTCGAGCGGATGATCCGGCGGCAATTCCGGCGCGAGCGCAGCACGCGCGGGCGCCGTGTGCGGCTCGAGGATTTCGCTGATCGCGCGCGGCGGCAAGGGTGGCGTGACGTGTGGCGCCGCCGGCACCGGCGGCGGCGCGGTGGCAGCAGCGGCATGGAATTCGCGCGGCGCGGCGGCGAAGGCGGCTTGCGCGCCCTGCGCCGCGGCGGGATTCGGCAGCTCGGGTTTTGGATCGTAATTCGACTGTTGTGCCTGCGGCCGCGGCTCGCGCGCCATCGCCGCGGGCTGCAGGGGAGCGGCCATCGGCATAGGCATCGACATGGGCATCGGCGCAGCGGCCGGCGGCGCGGTGCGCACCGCGCGCAGATCGCCCTCGATCATGGACAGGCGATCGACGACGTGGCCGAGCGCACTATGGACGGCGTCGAGCGAGTCCTGGGTGCTGCGGTTGGTCTCGGCCTGGCTGAAGCGGATGTCGGACAGCTCGCGCTTGACCAGATCGACCATTCCGGAATCGGCAGGCGCCGAATTGCGGCTCTCGGCCAGCGCCGAATAAGTCGCCTGCTGCCGCTCCAAATGCCGCAGGATGTCGTGCAGCCCGTCCTCGACGCGGCTCAAGTTGCCGTTGCGCGGATCGGAGGCGGCTTCGATCCGCTCCAGGAGGTAGGAGACGCGCTGTTCCAGATGCGCGAAAGTCGAGGCCGAATCGTTGCCGACCTGCATGCGGTCGAAGCGGTCCGACAGCGCGCGGATCGCGGCTTCGAGATGCTCGGTGCTTTCGGAGGCCTGAGGCCGCTCGCGCGTTTCCAGCGCCGCGGTGAGCGCAGCAATGCGCTGCTCCAGCACCGCAAAGCTGTCGCCCTGGCCCGAGGAGCGGGTGACCTGGTCGACCTTGGACGACAGCAGCTGCACGTCTTCGGACAGGCGTGCCAGCGCTTCGTTGGACGCGACGTTGGAGACGATGCCGCGCAGCGCCGCGATTGCATCTTCGAGCTGCCGCACCGTCGACGGATCGTCATTGGCGCGCAGGATCAGATCGAGCTTGGCGCCGAGATTGCGGATCGCCTCGTCATAGCCGGTGAGTTGCTCGGCCGGCGTCAGCGTGCGCAGCACCTGCTTGATATCGGACAGCGCGTGCTCGATGCCCGACAGGACCTGGCCGTCGGTGCCGTTGGAGCGCGTCTCGTCGATCCGGCGGTGCAGCGAGCGGATCTCGTTCTCGATCGATTCGATCGCGCGCCGCGGCATCGCCTCGGTGATGGCGTGACGGATCTCGGCGAGCTCGCTGCGGAAGGCGGTGATCGCCTGCTCGGTATTGTCAGGGCGCTGGAGCGACTCGATCTGGCTCGTGATCTTGAGCAAATGGCGCTCGAGCGACGAGAAATCCGGCCCCGGCTGCGGTGGCGGCGGAGCATAGGCAGGCGCGGGTGGCGCCACCGGGGGCGCGAAGGGGGCTGCATTGGGTGCAATGGAGGGCGCCGCACGTGGCGGCATCTGCCTGGGCGTAAAGCCGTCGAGCTCGCTCTGCCGCGCGGTGATCTCGGCGACGGCGACGTCGAATGAAGCGGGGCTCAGGGGAGGGGAGCTGCGATAGACCTGCGCTGCCGCGCGCTCGACCGCATCGGCCTGGCGCTCGCGTGCGTCGACCGGCGCAGGGTGCGGAGCCGGAGGCTGCTGCTGTGGCTTCGAGATTTGCGACAGCCGGGCATCGAGCCGCGAGATCGCGTCATTGAGCTGGCGCGCGACGCCCTGCTCGCGCGCTACGTCTGGTCGTGAAGCATCTTGTCGTGAGAGGGCCTGGCGTTGCGCGGGCTTCGAGATCCGTTCGATCTGCTGGGTGATCGCGTCGAGCCGCTGGTGGATGTCGGCAACTTCGCGGCTTTCCTGACTCGGCACGTGATTCGGAACGTTCGGGGCTTGCGGGCGCTGGTCGTAAGGCGCGCGAAAGTTTGGCGGGGCAGTCTCGCCGAGCGTGGAGTTCAGCCAATCGTTGAGCGACATGCCGGCTCTGCGCGCAGCAGCTTCGGCCCGCTCCCTCACGGATGGATCGATGCCGTCAACACTCCACGATACGCGCGAATTCATGACTCTGTCCGGTTCCGACTTCGGCGCCCCACCCGGCACCTCCAGCCTCCCCACGCGTGCCGGTTGCAATCACAACCGAATTTGACGTGGGTCGTCTGCCTCGAAAACCGACTTTTTCCTGTTACGGTAAATAACGAGTTAAGGAATGCGTCGCCGCTGTCTTAAAGTTGGGCGGGAGAACCCAGCCGCGAACGAGGTGCGCTCCCTCCCCCGCTTGCGGGGGAGGGCTGGGGAGAGGGTGTTTCCGCGATGGGACAATCCCCAAGAGGAGAGAACCCGCGCCTTCGGCGCGACCTCTCCCGCAAAACGGGAGAGGTGACGAACACCGCCGATGCCGACCTAGCTAGCCCTTTCCCTCGCGCTTGCCATCTTCCAGCGGCACCACACTGGCCTTGCCGCTCATCGCCGACAGCGCCTCGAGCGCCTCTTCGCAGAAATCGGCCACCATCTGCTCGTGGCGGGCCCCTAAGCGGAGCAGCAGGAGGTTGCCGAGGTCGAGCCGGCCCTCGGCGGTGCCCTCCGGAAAGCGCTTCTTCAGGATGCGCTCGTAATTGGCGTGGCGGTCGCGGTGGTGCTCCAGGCGGGCCATCAAATCGGCGCGCAGCGGCTCGATGTCGATGCTGTCGAGGGCATGGAGGCGGACCAGGAGGTCGTCCTTGGTCGAGGCCGGCGTGCTGGGCCGCGCGGCCCAGTGCCGCAGCGCTGTTCGCCCCTCGGGAGTCAGCGTATAGATCAGTTTATTGGGCTTGCCCGATTGCACGACCTCACGGCCCTGGATGTGGCCGCGGTCGCGCAGCTTGGCGAGCTCGCGGTAGATCTGCTGGTGGTCGGCCTTCCAAAAGAAGCCGATCGAGGAATCGAACGTCTTGGCGAGCTCGTAGCCCGTCATCGGACGTTCCGTCAGGCATGCGAGGATTGCGTCGCCCAGCGCCATGACAGTCCTCCTTCTTCAAAACCAACTCGCTTGACTTTATGCGCATTGTCGCATATGCGTCAATAGGCATATGGGGCAGTTCAGGGACGAGCCAACGACCCGGCCCGAAAAACCCAGCGGAATCAACCTGCACTCTACTGTGCATGGGGTTGTTTTCGCGTTTTTTGTCCAGGCCTTTAGGGAGGCAGCTGAGAATGACCGGCCTCGATTCCTGGTACGCCTACATGAAGTCTCACGACCGTAGCGCGCTCTGGGATCTCCTGCATCCCGATGCCGTGTTCGAAAGCCCGGTCGTCCATACGCCGCAGCGCGGACGCGACATCACCTTCAAATATCTCTCCAGTGCTGAGCAGGTGCTCGGCGGTGCCGGCTTCACCTATGTCGGCGAATGGAAGAGCGTCGATGGCGCCGTGCTCGAATTCAAGACCATGATCGACGGCATCGAGATCAACGGCGTCGACATCATCAGCTTCGATGCCGAGGGACGCATCACGCATTTCAAGGTGATGGTGCGTCCGCTCAAGGCGATCAACATGCTGCACCGCCTGATGGCGGAGCAGCTTGCCGCCCAATCATGACACTGCCCTGAGATTGCCGGACCCGCTAAGCTCGCAGGCAAAGGCTGCACCGCAGGACTGACGCCAGCATCACCACTTCAAGCCCCATGCCGGGAGAACGCCATGCCGATCTACAAAGCCCCCGTCGAAGACGTGAACTTCCTGCTCAACGACGTCTTCCAGATCGACCGCTACGACAATCTGGCCGGCTTCTCCGATGCCTCCAGCGACGTGCGCGAAGCCATCCTCGGTGAAGCCGCCAAGCTTGCCGAAGAAGTGCTCCAGCCGCTGAATCGTGTAGGCGATCTCGAAGGCTGCAAGCGCGCCGATGACGGCAGCGTCACCACGCCGAAGGGATTCAAGGACGCCTTCAGGCAGGTGGCAGAGGGTGGTTGGCTTGGTCTGTCGGCTCCGGCCGAGTACGGCGGCCAGGGCCTGCCGGTGACGCTGAGCCAGGCGGTCAACGAGTTCCAGATCTCCGCCAACATGGCGTTCTCGATGTATGGCGGCCTCACCATGGGCGCGACCGCGGCGCTGCTGGTGCACGGCACGCCCGAGCAGAAGCAGACCTATGTGCCGAAGATGGTAGCTGGCGAATGGACCGGCACCATGAACCTCACCGAACCGCACTGCGGCACCGATCTCGGCATGCTCCGCACCAAGGCGGTGCGGCAGGCCGACGGCAGCTTCAAGATCACGGGCACCAAGATCTTCATCTCGGCCGGCGAGCATGACCTCGCCTCCAACATCATCCACCTCGTGCTGGCCCGCATCGAGGGCGCGCCCGCCGGCATCAAGGGCGTGTCGCTATTCGTGGTGCCGAAGTTCCTGGTCAACGCCGACGGTTCGGTGGGGCAGCGCAACGGCGTCGTCTGCGGCTCGATCGAGCACAAGATGGGCATCCACGGCAATTCGACCTGCGTGACGAACTACGATAACGCCACCGGCTGGCTGATCGGCGAAGAGAACAAGGGCATGCAGGGCATGTTCGTGATGATGAACGAGGCCCGGCTCGGCGTCGCCGTGCAGGGTCTCGCGCAATCCGAGGTCGCCTATCAGAACGCGGCTGCCTACGCCCGCGAGCGCATCCAGGGCCGCGCGCTCACCGGCGTGAAGGCGCCGGACAAGCAGGCCGATCCGATCATCGTGCATCCCGACGTGCGCCGCACGCTGCTGTCGATCCGCGCCTTCAACG